>DATKPD010000029.1:0-50250 GCA_035524315.1 Caulobacteraceae bacterium | reverse complement strand
TGGCGGCGGGGAGCGTGCCGGGGACGATCCTCACGCTCGTCGCGATCCATTACTTCAAGCCGCTCTCCAATTCGGCGGCGCTGATCTCGATCGTGCTGGGCATCGCCCTGGTGCTGACCGCGGTGCTCCTGCCCATGGCCTTCTTCGGCGGTTCGACCGGCGTGATCTATCGCCAGTTCTCGGTGACCATGGTCTCGGCGGTGCTGCTGTCGGTGTTCGTGGCGCTGACCCTGTCGCCCGCCCTGTGCGCCACGGTGCTAAAGCCCCAGGGTCACAAGACCGCGCAGAAGGGCTTCTTCGGCTGGTTCAATCGCACCTTCGACAAGTCGCTGCACCGCTATGAGCGTGGCTTGCACCGGACCGTGGGCCGGTCGTCCAAGAGCATGATGTGGGGCTACGGGGTCATCGTGGCCGTGATGATCGGCCTGTTCGCCTATCTGCCCAGCGGGTTCCTGCCCGAAGAGGATCAGGGGTTGATGCTGACCACCATGACTTTGCCGGTGGGCGCGGTGAAGTCGCGCACGGATCAGATCCTCAAGTCGGTCGAGCAGGAATTCCTGGTCAACGAGAAGGCCAACACCGCCGCGATCTTCACAGTGCAAGGCCGCAACTTTTCCGGCAGCGGCGAGAATACCGGCCTGGCCTTCCTGCGCCTGAAGCCATGGGATCAGCGCAAGGGCGCCAATAACGGCGCCGGGGCCATCGCCCGCCGCGCCTCGATCTTCTTCGCCACCCACATCCGCGACGCCCAGGTGTACACGCTGGTGCCCCCCGCCGTGCCCGAGTTGGGCCTGGCGACCGGCTTCGACATGCAGCTGGAGAACCGGGGCGGTCTCAATGCGCAACAATTCCTGGCCGCGCGCAACCAGCTGCTGGCGGCGGCCGCCGCCGACCCGCAGCTAAGCCAGGTGCGCTTCAACGGCCTGGAGGACCAGCCGCAGCTGCAGGTCGACACCGACACCGCTCAGGCCGGAGCCTTAGGCGTGGCGCAGGGCGACATCAACAGCACCCTCAGCGCCGCGCTCGGCGGCACCTACGTTAACGACTTTATCGACCGCGACCGCATCAAGCACGTCTATGTCGAGGGCGACGCGCCCTACCGCGCGCGTCCGGAAAACCTCAACGACTGGCGGGTGCGCAACGCCAGCGGGACGATGACGCCATTCTCCGCCTTCGCCAAGTCGCACTGGACCTTCGGCGCGGCCCAGTTGGCCCGCTACAATGGCTTTCAGTCTTACGAAATCCAGGGCCAGCCGAAGCCGGGTTCGAGCACCGGCGCGGCCATGGCCGAGATGCAGAAACTGGCCGCCCAGTTGCCCCCAGGCGTAGGCGTGGACTGGACCGGCGTGTCCTATCAGGAGCAGGCCGCCGGGGCCCAGGCGCCCGTGCTTTACGGCTTGACGGTCCTGGTGGTGTTCCTGTGCCTGGCCGCGCTCTACGAGAGTTGGTCGATCCCGCTGTCGGTCATGTTGGTGCTGCCGCTGGGCATCGTTGGCGCCCTGCTGGCGGCCAGCCTGCGCGGACTCTACAACGACATTTACTTCCAGGTGGGCCTGCTGACGACCATGGGGCTGGCGGCCAAGAACGCCATCCTGATCGTGGAGTTCGCGGTCGAGGCCCAGCGACAGGGCCAGGACGCGGTGCAGGCCGCCATCGGCGCGGCGCGCCAGCGGCTGCGGCCGATCCTGATGACCTCGCTGGCCTTCATCGCCGGCGTGCTGCCCTTGGCCCTGGCCAACGGCGCGGGGGCGGGCAGCGAGAACGACATCGGCACCGGCGTGGTGGGGGGCATGATCTCGGCCACCATCCTGGCTATCTTCTTCGTGCCTCTGGGCTATGTTTTGGTGCGCAAGGCGTTCCCCACCCCGCTGGCGAAAACCGGTGCGGCCGCGCCTCGCGGCGAAGGCGGCTGAGCGTAGGGAGCCCGAAGCCCCTGCTAAGCGTTATGCCGAGGGAGGAGCTACGCCATGCCCGACCTGCCGCAGTTCGTGACCCTGGTCTGCCTTGTCGGCGGCCTGTTCGCCCTGATCGCCCTGATGCCTGATTTCCAGGGCGCGCGCCGAAAGGGTTGGGATCGCCAGGAAGACGACCGCTGAGCGTTCGATTGTGACGACGGACCAAATCGGCGCTTGATTCACAGCCCGGTTCGATCAAGGAACCAGCCGTCCCGCCGGTTAGGTTCCTGATGCACGACATGCCCGCCCACAAGCCATATGTGCTGACGCTGATCTGCCCCAACCGTCCCGGGATCGTGGCGGCGGTGTCGACGCACATGTTCGAGGGTGGGTGCAACATCCTCGAGGCGCACCAGTACGACGACACCGAGACCCTGCGCTTCTTCATGCGGGTGGAGTTCAACTTCGTGGGCGAGGATCGCTTGGCGGCCCTGACCGAGGGATTCGGCCCGATCGCGGAACGCTTCGCCATGGACTGGCGCATTCGGGATTCGGCCGACCTGCACCGGGTCTTGATCCTGGTGTCCAAGTTCGACCACTGCCTGGCCGACCTGCTGTACAACTGGCGCAACGGCGAACTGCCGATGATCGTCACCGGTGTGATCTCAAACCATCCGCAATCGACCTACGCGGGGCTGGACTTCACGGGCCTGGATTTCCACTACCTGCCGGTCACGCCCGCGACCAAGGCCGAGCAGGAGGCGCGGATCTGGCGGATCGCGCGGGACACCCAAACCGACGTGGTGGTGCTGGCGCGCTACATGCAAATCCTGTCCGAGGATCTGGCGGAAAAGCTGGCGGGGCGCTGCATCAACATCCACCACTCGTTCCTGCCGGGGTTCAAGGGCGCCAAGCCCTATCACCAGGCGCACGCGCGCGGGGTCAAGCTGATCGGGGCCACGGCCCACTATGTGACGGCCAATCTCGACGAGGGGCCGATCATCGAGCAGGACGTCGAGCGCATCAGCCATCATAACGCTCCGGACGATCTGGCGCGCAAGGGGCGCGACATCGAGCGGCGCGTGCTGACGCGCGCCCTGCAGTTCCATCTCGAAGGGCGGGTGCTGCTCAACGGGTCCAAGACGGTCGTGTTCCGGGAGTAGGAAGCAGCGGATGAGCGCCATCATCATCGACGGCAAGGCCGAGGCAGAACGCCTGCGCAGCGAGGTGGCCACGGCGGTGGCGGAATTGAAGGCCGACCATGGGCTGACGCCCGGCTTGGCTGTGGTGCTGGTGGGCGAGGACCCGGCCAGCGCCATCTATGTGCGCAGCAAGGGCGAGCAGACCCTGGCGGCGGGCATGCATTCGGTCACGCACAAGCTGCCGGCCAGCGCGTCGCAGGCCGAAGTGCTGGCTGCGGTCGAACAGCTCAACGAAGACCCGGCCATCCACGGCATCCTGGTTCAGTTCCCCGTCCCGGCGCACATCAGCCAGGCGGCGATCCTGGCCACTATCAGTCCCGACAAGGACGTGGACGGTCTCACGGTGATCAACGCCGGCCGCCTGGCCTCGGGCCTGCCAGGACTGTTTCCGTGCACGCCCAACGGCTGCATGATCCTGCTGCGGCGCGCGGTGGGCGAGCTGGCCGGCAAGCGCGCGGTGATCGTGGGCCGCTCCAACCTCATGGGCAAACCGATGGCCCAGCTGCTGCTGCAGGCCGATTGCACCGTCACCATCGCTCACTCGCGCACCCAAGACCTGCCGGCGGTTTGCCGTGAGGCCGACATCGTGGTGGCGGCGGTCGGACGGGCCGAGATGATCAAGGCCGACTGGATCAAGCCTGGCGCGGCGGTGATCGATGTCGGCATCAACCGTGTGCCCGCGCGCGACCCCGAGGCGGCGGCGACCGGCAAGACCCGCGTGGTGGGCGATGTGGCGTTCGAGGAGGTCAAGGCCACAGCCGGCTGGATCACCCCGGTGCCGGGCGGGGTTGGGCCGATGACCATCGCCTGCCTGCTGCGCAACACGGTGGAGGCCGCGTGCCGGCTGAACGGCGTGGTCAATCCGCTGGGGTAGGGGGCGCATGCCTCTACCGCCTTTGGAGCGTGGCGCTTCAAGCGCCACGGCGGGGACAGGATCGGCGGTTTAGCCCGCCCTCAACACGCCGCGCTGAGGCTGGCGCACACGCCCCGCGCCAGCGGGTCCATCACCAGCTCACCCTGGAGGGTCCTGGTCATGGCGGCGACCAGCTTGCCGCCCAAGCCTGTGCCCTTGGGGGTGGGCTCGTCGGGCATGCCGCAGCCATCGTCCTCGACGATCAATCGGAAGCGATCCTCGCCTTCGGCCTGTAGCGTCACGCGCACCTCGCCCGGCGCGCCGGGCGGGTAGGCGTACTTGCAGGCGTTGGACACCAGCTCGTTGACGATGATGCCGACCGAGACGGCCCGGTCGGTCTTCAGCCGCACCGGCTCGGCCTGGAGGCGCACGGCGCGCGGGGACCCCGGCGTGGACCACGCCTGCTCCAGTTCGCGCACCAGGTGGGTCAGATATTCGGCCATGTCGACCACATCGACCCGGTCGCTGGTATAGAGGCGCCGGTGCACCTGGGCGATGGCGCCGATGCGCTGCTGGGTGTTCTCCAGCGCGGCCCTGGCCGCTGCGTCGGTGATGCCGGAGGCCTGGAGCCGAACGAGCGAAGTGACCAGCTGCAGACTGTTCGCCACGCGATGGTTGACCTCGCTCAGCATGGCCTCGAGCCGCTCGTTGCTGGCGCGTAACTGGGCCTCCGCCTCTTCCTTCTGTCGGCGGAGGGAGAGGGCCTCGAGCGCCTGCCTGAAGGTGCTGTCGAGCAGGTCGAAGAAGCCGTCGCCCGGGGTCTTGACCACATAGTCGAGCGCCCCAGCCTTGAGCGCGGCCACGGCGATGCGGCTTTCCTCCGAACCGGTGACATAGATCACCGGCGCCTGGACCCCGGCCTCGGCCAGCATGGCGAGCGTGGCCAGTCCGTCGTGGCTGGGCATGTAATGATCGACCACGATCAGGTCGAAAGCGTTGGCTCGGGCCTTGTCTACGCCCTCGTGGGCCCCCTCCGCCAACTCGACCGCGTATCCGCGCCGGCGCAGGGCCAACTGGGCGAGGCGCCGCAGGGCCGGGTCGTCGTCGATGTAGAGGACGCGGGACGGCTCGCCGCGGACCATGCCTAGGCCTCTACGCCCGGAACCTGGATCACCGAGAGGAACAGGCCGAGCTGCCGGATCGCGTCGGCGAAGTTCTCATAGTTGACCGGTTTGGTGAGGTAGACGTTACAACCCAGGTCATAGCAGCGCTGGATTTCCAACTTGTCGTCCGTGGTGGTCAGGACCACCACCGGCGTGCGCTTCAGCGCCGGGTCGCCCTTGATCTTGGCCAGGATGTCGGCCCCGCTCATGTCGGGCAGGTTCAGGTCGAGCAGCACCAGGGCTGGGCCGTTCAGCGCGGGGCTGTCGGGGTGGTTGTAGAGGAACTCCAGCGCCGAGCCGCCATCGGTGAAATGGTGGATGGTGTTGGAGATGCCGGCGCGGCGGATGTTCTTCTCGATCAGTCGCGCGTGGCCCAGATCGTCCTCGATCATCAGGATGGTGACGGGATGATGGTCGGTCATGGGCTAGTATATCCCGCAAAGTTGGCCGGCAGCGAAACGGAGAATACGGCGCCCTGGCCCAGGACCGAACGGCAGCTCACCAAGCCGCCCAAGCGATAGGCCAAAGCGCGCACATGCGCCAAACCAATTCCTTCGCCTGGCTGATCTTGAACCCCCGAGCGCCGGAACAGGTCGAATATCCGGTCGTGGTCCTTGGGGTCTATGCCGCGTCCATTATCGGCCACCTCGTAAACCACCCGCTCGCCCGCGCGACGACCGCTGAGCACGATACGGCCCGGTCGGCCAGGCTGGGGATATTTGATGGCGTTTTCCAACAGGTTGGAAAAGATTTGCTCCAGAGCCAGGCGGTCGGAAACGATGGGCGGCAGAGGCCCTTCGATCAGGATCTCGGCCCCGGCGTCGAGCGCGCGCTGGCGCAGGGTGTCGGCCGCGTCCTGCAGCACCGCGTTCATGTCCAGGGGCTCGGGGGTGATGGTGCGGCGGCCCTGGCGCGACAGCTTCAGGATGGCGTTGATCAGTCGGTCCATCTTGTGGGTCGAGGCCAGGATAAAGCCGATCGCCTCCGGCATGTCCTCGCGCACCGCGCGTTTGGCTTCGGCGGTGACAAGCTGCGGCGCTTCGGTCTCGGCGCGGTCGACCAGGGCGCCCAGGGCCTTGGCCGCGGACTCAAGCTCGCCGGTGAAGCCCAGAACATTGACCAAGGGCGAGCGAAGGTCGTGCGACACGATGTAGGCGAAGCGCTGGATCTCGTCGTTGGCCCGCTGCAGGTCCATGGTGCGCGCCTCCACCATCTCCTCCAAATGCTCGTTAAGGCGCTTGAGGCTGTCGCGCGAGGCGGCGAGGTCGTGGGTATAGCGCTGGATGATCAGCACCGATCCGGCCGCCAGCGCCAGAACCAGCACGCCAAGCACGGTCAGCACCCCGCCGAACAGCTCCGAGGCCGAGGTGCGCCGCGACTGGCGCAGGGTCAGAAGGCCGTTCTCCTCGGCCAGCATGGCCTGGGCGATCTGATCGGCCTGCTGCGCCAGGGCCACGCTCCCGTCGGTGGCCACAGCCTTTAGCGCCAGTTCCGGCTGGCCCGCGTCGAAGTCGGTCATTGACCCCTTGAGCAGGGCCGCCATGCGCGAGGACAGGGTGGCCAGCTGCGTGATGCGCGCCTGCTGGCGGGGATTTTCGGCTGTGAGCCGGCGCAGTCGGGCCAGATCGTCGAACAGGCTGCTCTGGGCGCTGGAGAAGTCGGACTGGAAGCCGGAATCGCCGGTCAAGAGATAGCCGCGACGCGATGCCTGCAAGGTCACGACCTGCAGGCGGAACGCGGTGATCAGGCGTTCGACGCCATAGCTATGGGTGACCCACGCGGTGCGATCCTCGTTCTGCGCCGCGATCCAGCCCACGGCGGCGACGCCGACCAGCAAGGTCAGGAAACCAAGCGCGACGAAGCCGACCACGGCCTGGTTGAAGCCGCGCTCGGACACAGCGGGAAAGCGGACGTTGCGCAGGCGCATTCGCACGCGATAGCGACATTTCGCCCTGCCTCCAAGCTTGACCACAACAGCGCGCGCGATCGCCCGCTCGGAGCAGGGCGTCGTAAGCTGAGTGTAAGGCGAACGTCATAGCGCTGGACCCGCGTCGCGCCAGATCATGGTCGCGCCGCCAACATCCGGGGTGGGCCCTTGCGACTGCTATTGGTTGAAGACAACGCCGCCCTGGCGGAACTGGTCTCCCTGGGCCTGTCCAAGTCGGGTTTCGCGGTGGACGCGATCCGCCTGGCCGGAGAGGTCGACGAGCGCCTCCGGTCGAGCCAATACGCCGCCGTTGTGCTCGACCTGGGCCTGCCCGACGGCGATGGCCTGGATTGCCTGCGGGCCCTGCGCGCACGGGGCGACCGGACGCCGGTGCTGGTTTTGACCGCACGCGGGAGCGTGCACGACCGGGTGGACGGGCTCAACGCCGGCGCCGACGACTATCTGGCCAAGCCCTTCGCCACCGAGGAACTGGTGGCGCGGCTGCAGGCGCTGCTGCGCAGACCGGGCGAGATGCTCGGCAACCGGCTGGAGGTGGGCGACCTGGCGCTGGACGTGGTCGGTCGCCAGGTGATGCTGGACGGCGCGCCCAAGCCGTTCTCGGCGCGAGAGATCGAGCTGTTGGAGCTGCTGATGCGGCGGCCGGGACGGGTGATCCCCAAGACCTATGTCGAGGACCAATTGTTCGGGCTGGAGCAGCCGATAGGGTCCAACGCGGTGGAGGTGTCGATCCATCGCCTGCGTCGGCGCTTGCAGGATCTGGGCGCGGGGGTCACGGTGCATACGGTCAGGGGGGTCGGCTACCTGATCGCGCCAATGCCCAAATAGATGCGTCTGCGGTTCCGCTCAGCCTTTTCCCGGATTATCTGGCTGCAGGTGCTGGCCATAGCGGCGACCTCGCTGGTCATGCCGGCCACCATCCTTGTGTTGCTCAACCACAATGTGACGGCGTTCCAGCGACGCATGCTGACCAGTCACGAGCAGGCCCTGCTCGCGGCGCTGCACCGCGGTCCGGACGGGCGCCTGCAGTTGGCGGAGCCAGCGCGCGCGCCTTACGCCCAGGGCGGCGGCGGTTTCGCCTTCGCGGTCGTGAATCCCGATGGACGGGTGCTTCTGGCCTCCACAGCCGATGGCCGGGCCCTCACCCCGCTTGGGCCCAGGGCGTCGGGGCCGGCATGGTTCGACAAGGGCTCGGGGCGCGCAGGCCTTTACTATGGCGGGGTGTTCGCGGCCGAGATTGCGGGACGGCCGGTGTGGATTCAGCTGGGCCAAAACCTGGAAGACCCGGACGTGGTGATCGACGACATCACCGCGCGCTTCGTCCCCCAGATCGCGTGGTTCACCCTGGCCATCCTGCTCGCGCTGCTGGCGGCGGACGTGGCGATCGTGCGGCGGGCGTTCGAGCCGGTGCTGCGCGCCTCGCGCATGGCCGAAGCCATAGGCCCGGCCCGCATCGACGTGCGCCTGCCGCTGGATGGCATGCCGCAGGAGGTCGCGCCGATGGTGCAGGCGGTCAACCAGGCGCTGGGGCGGCTGGAGGAGGGTTTCCACGCCCAGCGCAACCTGACCGCCGACGTGGCGCATGAACTGCGCACGCCGCTGGCGGTGATCCGCATGCGCACCGAGCAGATCGTCGACCCCGCGATGCGCCGCGCCCTCCAGGCCGACCTGGACCGCATGAGCCGCATTGTCAGCCAGTTGCTGGTGCTGGCCGAAGCGGACGTGATGGCCGTGAGCCCCGACAACCGGGCGGACCTACGCGCCGTCGGGCTGGAGGTGGCCGAGCACCTGGCGCCCCTGGCCTTGGCCCAAGGCAAAAGCGTGGAGGTGGCGGGCGTTGGCAGGCCGGTGTGGGTGCGCGGCCAGCACGACTTCCTGTTCCAGGCGGTGCGCAATCTGGCCGAGAACGGCGTGGCCCATACCGCTCCGGGCACAACGGTGACGATCGAGGTGTCGGGCGGCGGGGTGCTGCGGGTGCTGGACCGGGGACCGGGCGTTCCTTTGGCCGAGCGCGACCTGCTGTTCCAGCGCTTTTGGCGGCGCGAGCGCAAGATCGGCGGGGGGCTGGGCCTGTCGATCGTGGGGCGCATCGTCAAGGCGCACGGCGGAGAGATCGTCGCCCTGGCGCGGCGGGGCGGAGGCGCGGTGTTCAAGGTCGTTCTGCCGTCCGCCTCGCCGCCGCCCGCGGGCCGCACCTAGGGCGCGGCCACGCGTAACTTTGGCGTAAGCGCCCCGCTTTATCGCCTGGGACCCGTCGTTTCGCCCCGACGCCTGCGCCCCAGCGAGGTCAAGCCATGCCGCCCATCCCGCCTCCGCCGGCCTGCCCCGTCGGCCCGCTGCGCCTGTTCGCCCTGGCGATCCTGGCCGGGCTGATCGTCGGGGTCGTGGCCGGCGTGGCGGCCAGGCGCCAGATGCGCGGCGGCGCGGTCGCAGCGCCCGCATCTGTGGCCAGGGCCAGCCCCAGCGCCTGGCGCCGCGCGCCCGTCCACCCGGCGACCGCCAGCGTCGCCTGACAAGGATACCCTGCGCTTGACCCATCCGATCGGTTCGTTGTCTCCCATCGGCGGCCTGCCGCGTCGACGCCAGTGGGCCATACTGGCGACTGCAGCGGGGCTGGCCGTTGCGCTGTTCGTCGGCCTGCCCCTGGCGGCGCGCCTGCTCACGCCCGCGCCGCCGCCGCCGCCGCCCGCTGCGCCCGCGCCGGGGACCTTCCAGGCCACCGACGAGCAGTGGGCCACGCTGGGCCTGCAGCAGGCGCTCGCTGCGACCGTAAGTCCGGGCGTGCGGACAGACGGCAAGATCGCGAGCGACGACGACCGCACGACCCAGGTGTTCTCGCCTGTGACCGGCCAGGTGACGCAGATCTTCGTCAAGGCGGGCGATCGGGTGCGCAGGGGCCAGGCCCTGTTCACCGTGCAGTCGCCCGACTTCGCTCAGGCCCAGAGCGACCTTTCGGCGGCCCAGGCCCAGGCCCAGGCGGCTGAAGCCAACGAGGCGCGCCTGCACGCGCTTTATGACAGCGCCGGCGGCGCGCTGAAGGACTGGCGGCAAAGCCAGGCGGACCTGGCGAGCGCCCGGGCGGCGTTGTCGGCGGCGCAGGGCAAGCTCAAGGCCATGGGCAAGGCGGCGGGCGGCGACGCTGGCGTGGTCACGGTGAGCGCGCCGATCGACGGAACCGTGACCCAGCGTCTGATCGGCGTGGGCCAGAACATCGGCGCGGTGTCGGGCGGCGCGGGCGGCGCCCTGGTGATCAGCGACCTGAGCCAGGTGTGGCTGATGGCCAATGTGCGCGAGGCCGACAGCGGCCAGATGCGGCTGGGTCAGCCGCTGCAGGTGCGCGTGCTGGCCCTGCCGGACCGGGTGTTTCACGCCAAGATCGACTATGTCGCGTCCGTCATCGACCCGGTCACCCGGCGCCTGGCCGTGCGCGCGGTGCTGGCCAACGCCGACGGCGCGCTCAAGCCCGAGATGTTCGCCAGCTTCACCCTCTCGACCGGGCCGGCCGAGGCCGCGGTCATCGTGCCCGAGCAGGCGGTGATCTATGAAGGCGACAGCGCCAGGGTGTGGGTGGCCCACCCCCAGACCAAGACGCTCGAACTCCGGCCGATCAAGGCGGCCGATCCGGTCGACGGCCAGGTCCAGGCGCTGTCGGGCCTGAAAGTGGGTGAATGGGTGGTGACGGCGGGTTCGCTGTTCATCGATCGCGCGTCCAAGCCCGACTGAGCCGATGAATCGCATCATCGCTTTTTCCCTGCGCCACAGGTCGCTGATGCTGACGTTCCTGGCGGCGGTGTTCATCGCCGGGATCGTCGGCTTCCGCGCGCTCAACATCGAGGCCTACCCCGACCCGGTGCCGCCCAATGTCGAGGTGATCACCCAGGACTCGGGCGCCTCGGCCGAGGAGATCGAGCGCTACATCACCATTCCGATCGAGATCCAGATGGCGGGGATACCGCACGTGACCAGCGTGCGGACCATTTCACTGTTCGGCCTGTCGGACGTGAAGATCCAGTTCACCTACGACTTCACCTACGACGAGGCCGAGCAGCGGGTGATCAACCGTCTGAGCCAGCTCAGCGGCCTGCCGGGCAACGCCCAGCCCCAGGTGTCGCCCGAAAGTCCGATCGGCGAGATCTACCGCTACCGTCTGGTCGGGCCTCCGGGCTATTCGGTCACCGACTTGAAGACCCTGCAGGACTGGGTGCTGCAGCGGCGCTTCAAGGCCGTGCCGGGGGTAATCGACGTCACCGGCTGGGGCGGCATGACCAAGACCTACGAGGTCGCCGTCGATCAGAACAAGCTGATCGCCTACGGCCTGGGCCTGCCCCAGGTGCTGAACGCTATCAACAACGCCAATGGCAACGTCGGCGGCCAGACCGTCAACTTCGGGCCGCAGGCGGCGATCGTGCGCGGGGTGGGACAAATCCAGTCAATAGATCAGCTGGGCGCGGTGATGCTGGCGGCCAATAACGGAGCGCCGGTGCAACTTCGCGACGTGGCGCGGGTCACGGTCGGCCACCTGCCGCGCCTGGGCATCGCGGGCCAGGACGACGACAACGACATCGTCCAGGGCATCGTGCTGATGCACCGGGGCGAAAAAAGCATGCCGACGATCAAGGCGGTCGAGGCCGAGGTGGCCAAGATCAACAGCGAGGGCGTGCTGCCGCCCGGCGTGCGCATCCAGAAGATCTACGACCGCAGCGATCTGATCTCGGTCACCACCCACACCGTGCTGCACAACATGGTCGAGGGCATGGTGCTGATCTTCATCGTGCAGTGGCTGTTCATCGGCAATCTGCGCAGCGCCCTTGTGGTGGCCGCGACGATCCCCTTCGCCCTGTTCTTCGCCATACTGATCATGGTCGGCCGGGGGGAATCCGCCAATCTGCTGTCGGTTGGGGCGGTGGACTTCGGCCTGGTGGTCGACGCCACCGTGATCATGGTCGAGAACATCTACCGCCGCATGGTCGAGGCCACGGCGCGCCGCCCGCGCGGCGCCCCCGAACTGCCCGCGCGCACCGGGGCGATCCGCGAGGCCGCGCAGGAGGTGTCGAAGTCGATCTTCTTCGCCGCCTCGATCATTATCATCAGCTTTCTGCCGCTGTTCACCCTGACCGGGGTCGAGGGGCACATCTTCGGGCCCATGGCCAAGACCTACGCCTACGCCATAGGCGGGGGGCTGCTGGCCACCTTCACCATCACCCCGGCGCTGAGCGCGGTGCTGCTGCCGCGCCGTCTGCACGACGAGGACACCTGGCTCGTGCGGCGCCTTCACGCGCTCTACAAGCCAGCCCTGCAATGGGCTCTGGCCAACCGTGTGCTGACCCTGGGCGGCGCCGGCCTGCTGATGGCGCTGGCCATCGGCGCGGGCGCCAGCCTCGGCGCCGAGTTCCTGCCGCATCTGGAAGAGGGCAACTTCTGGATCCGCGCCACCATGCCCCTGTCGGTGTCGCTCGAGGCCAGCCAGGACTATGTCGACCGCATGCGCGCGGTGATACGGCGCTATCCCGAGGTGGTCACGGTGGTGTCCCAGCATGGGCGGCCGGACGACGGCACCGACTCCACCGGCTTCTTCAACGCCGAGTTCTTCGTGCCGCTCAAGCCGTTCGATCAATGGCCGCGCGGTGTGGACAAGGCCAAGCTGACCAAGAGCCTCAACGACGACCTGGTGCGCACCTTCCCCGGCGTGGACTTCAACTTCTCGCAGAACATCGAGGACAACGTCGAGGAGGCCGCCTCAGGCGTGAAGGGCGAGAACTCGCTCAAGCTGTTCGGACCAGACCTGGCGACCCTGGAAGCAACAGCGGCCAAGATCGAGGCGGTGATGGCCACCGTGCCGGGCGTGACCGACCTGGCGGTGTTCAAGTCCCTGGGCCAGCCTACGGTGCGGGTGGACGTGGACCGCGACAAGGCGGCCCGCTACGGCCTGCAGCCCGGCGATATCACCAGCACGCTGCAGGCCGCAGTGGGCGGCCAGGCGGCGGGTAACCTGTATGAGACCGGAAGCGACCGCAATTTCCCGATCATGGTGCGGCTGGATCCCAAGGATCGCTCCAGCCTGGAGGCGATCAAGCACATCACCGTGGGCGCGCCGGCTCCGGGCGGCGGGCTGGTGCAGGTCCCGCTGACCGACGTGGCCACCGTCAGCTATACCTCGGGCGCGGCGTTCATCTACCGCGAGGGCGAAGAGCGCTACATTCCGATCAAGTTCAGCGTGCGCGGCCGCGATCTGGGCGGCGCCGTGAAGGAGGCTCAGGCCAAGGTGCGTCGCCAGGTGTTGCTGCCGGGCGGCTATCGCGTGGAATGGGTGGGCGAGTTGGGCGAAATGCAGGAAGCGCTCGGCCGCCTGGCCATAGCCGCGCCGGTCAGTCTGGCGCTGATCGGCGTCCTGCTGTTCATGAACTTCTCCAAGCTCAGCGACACGCTCCTGACCATGAGCGTGCTGCCCATGGCCATGGTCGGCGGCGTATTGGCGCTGTTCCTCACCGGCACGGCGTTGAGCGTGTCCGCCGCGATCGGTTTCATTGGCCTGTTCGGCGTATCGGTGATGAACGGCATTCTGGTTCTGTCGTCGTTCAACCGCCAGATCGACGGGGGCGCGGAGCGGCGCGAGGCGATCCTGGCGGCGTGCGACAGCCAGCTGCGCCCGGTGATGATGACCTGCTTCGCCGCCTGCGTAGGCCTGGCGCCGGCCGCGATTTCGACCGGGATCGGCTCGCAAGTGCAACGACCGCTTGCTTTGGTGGTGGTTGGCGGCATTACCTTAGCCCCAGCGCTGATCCTGCTCGTTCTGCCGGTGCTGATCGAGCTTGACGCGCGCCGCGCCCGCCCGGACTTGGCGGAGCTAGAGGTGCAAGCATGAACCGTATGATCCGAGTTGTTGCGATTGGTCTGTTGGCGTCCACCGCCCTGTCGGGTTGCGCCGTGGGCCCGAATTTCGAGCGGCCCGCACCGCCGACGACCACCGCCTATGCGCCAACGCCGGCGCCGACCGAAATCCCCGCCACGCCCGGCGTGGCCGGCGGCCAGGCCCAGCGCTTCGTGGCGGCCCAGGGCGCGCCGGATAAGTGGTGGACCCAGTTCGGCTCGCCGCAGCTGAACGCGATGGTCGATGAGGCGTTGGCGGCCAACCCCGACCTGAAATCGGCCGACGCGGCCCTGCGCCAGGCCGACGCCCTGATGAAGGCCCAGGCCGGCGCCGAGCTGCCCACCGCCAATTTCGGCTACACGGCCGAGCGCGACAAGACCAGCAACAGCCTGTCGCCTGTGCCGGCTGACAACGCCTATTCCTACAGCCTGCACACCGCCCAGATCACCGTCGGCTACACGGTCGACGTATTTGGCGGCCTGCGCCGCGCGACCGAGCAGGCCGCCGCCCAGGCCGACCAGGCCCGATGGCAGTACGAGGCCGCGCGCGCGACGCTGATCGCCAATGTCGTGGCCGCCGCCGTTCAGTCGGCCGCGCTCGGGCGCCAGGTAGAGGCCGCGCGCCAGACCGCCGCCGCCGCGCGCCAGGAGCTGACGCTGATGCAGCGGCAGGTCCAACTGGGCGAAGTGGGTCAAGCGGACGTGGCCGCGCAGCAGGCTCAGGTCGCCCAGGCCGACCAGGCGCTGTCGCCCCTGGCCAAGAGTCTGGGCCAGCAACAAAGCGCCCTGGCCGTGCTGCTGGGCCGCGAGGCCGGGCAGGGCGCGCCGCCCCCGCTCGACCTGGACGCCCTGGTCCTGCCGCCGGACCTGCCCGTGAGCGCTCCGGCCGACCTGGTGCGCCGCCGGCCCGACATCGTGGCGGCCGAGGCCAATCTGCACGCCGCCAGCGCCGGGGTGGGCGTGGCGGTGGCCGCGCGCCTGCCCAACTTCACCCTGAGCGCGGCAGGCGGCGGCGCCTCCAACGACCTGCGCAACATCCTCAACTCGGGCAACGACTTCTGGACCCTGAGCGCCGGCGTAGCCCAGCCGATCTTCGAGGGCGGCCAGCTGCTGCAGAAGCAGAAGGCGGCCGAGGCGGCGCTAGACCAGGCCAAGGCGCAGTATCGCTCGAGCGTGCTCAACGCCCTGAAGAACGTGGCCGACTCCCTCGACGCCCTGACCCGCGACGCCGAGACGCTCAAGGCCGCGTCGGTGGCCGAGGCCGCCAGCCGGCGCAGCCTGACCTTCGCGCAAAAGTCGCGCGACCTGGGCGAGACCGGCGCGCTGCAGGTGCTGACCGCCGAACAGACCTACGCCCAGGCCCGCGCCACCCTGGTCGCCGCCAGCGCCGCGCGGTTCGCGGACACGGCGGCGCTGTACCAGTCGCTGGGCGGCGCGGCGTAGGGCGGGTGAAGTCCAGAAAGCAGGTCGGCTAAGGGGCGCGCACGCGCCTCCTTCGCCAGCGGGGAGCTCGCCGAAAAAGGCGTCACGGACCTGGGGTTGGGCGGAGGCCCGTCACACCAACTGCAGATCCTTGGCCGGCGCGCTCGGAAACACCTGGGCCAGGCGCGCGGTGTTCAGGCCGTAGAGGCGCTGGGCGACGCCGCCGATCAGGGCGCGGTAGTCGGTCAGCACCGGATAGTCGCGGTTCTGGTTGAGCGTGGCGGCGGACAGCGCGACCTGCTCGCCGGCGATGCGACCGCCGTTGACCGAACCGCCCATGACCCAATAGGCGCTGCCGTGGCCGTGGTCGGTGCCCTTGTCGCCGTTCTCACGGAAAGTGCGGCCGAACTCCGACACCACGATCACCGTGGTTTGCGGCCACAGGTCGGGCCCGATCTCGTCGGCGAAGCCGGCAAGGCCGCGACCCAGTTCGCCGATGCGCTGGGCGAGATAGCCGTTGGCGTTCCCCTGGTTGACGTGGGTGTCCCAGCCGCCGACATCGACAAAGCCCAGGGTGTAGTCGGCGTTCATCAGCCGCCCGATGCGCCGGGCCGACAGCTCGAAACCCTTGGTCGAGACCGCGCCGCGGCTGGCGGCGGTCATCTCGGACGAGATCGACTGGTAGACCTCGTTGCGCACCGCGAAGCCTTCGGTCACCGAGGCGTCCAGCGCGCCGCCATGGTACATCTGCTCGATCAGCTTGGCCTGGCGGTCATCGACGCCGGGCTTGCCCACATTGGCCAGCCCGATATTGGGCGTGGGCGTCCCGCCGCGAAAGCTCAGGGGCAATTGGTCGGTGAAGGCGATCGGGCGCGCGTCGGCCAACTGGGCGTGCAGGCGGCTCATGAAGCCTGAACCGAAATCGCGCGTGCCCGCGACCGGCTGGCCGAGCTCGATGGTGTCCTGGGTCTCGAAGTGGCTGCGCGACAGGTCGTCCGAGGCGCCGGCGAAGGGCACGAAGGCGATCTGCTTCTTCTGCCACAGGGGGTAGATCGTGTCCTTCAGCGCTGGATGCAGGCTCCAGTCCGCGTCGAGCGGCAGGGCGGCGTCGGGATCGGCGGGGTTGGGCCGGGCGATCTGCAGGGTGGGGCGCGACTGGTAGTAGAAGTCGCTGCCGGTGGGGATCACAATGTTGGCGGCGTCATAGGCGCCGCGCAGGAACACCACCAGCAGGCGGTGGTCGGCCGCGGTCGATCCCTCCGGCGCCGCCCACACGCGGCCGGCGACGATGGTGGGGACCATGGCCCCGGCATAGGCGAGAAGTTCACGTCGGTTCATAGCGATCACCTTCAGCGATGCATGAAATCGGGCGAGGACAGGAACAGGGTGTTCCAGTCCTGCGGCGAGGTGGATTGCTCCAGGGTGGCGCGGGTCGCGCTCGCCAGGGTGTCGGACAGCCCTTGGTAGTACAGGGCGTTCTGAAGCTGGGGGAAGGCCGGCGCGTCGGTCTGGCCCTGGCCGTCGGGCCGGAACAGGCCGGCCGAGCCCGAGCCGATCTGGTGCGCGATCTCGAAGCGAACAGCCAGTTGGCCGGGGCCGGACCAGGCGGCGGAGTCCATGGCATAGCCGTCGGGCGTCTCGTGGTTGAACAGGCCCTCGGACATGCGGTTCAGCCAGCCCTGGATCGGCTGGGTGTTGACGATGACCTTGTCGTCGTAGGCCAGGCGCACGGCTGAGACGGCGTAGTGGGCCGGGTCCTTGAAGGTCTTGTTCGAGCCGCCGGGACCAAGCGAGGCCTGGAATTCGCGCGACTTGAACAGCACGCGCAGCACCTGGGCGATGTCGCCGTCCGTGTGCTGGAAGGCGTCAGCCATGCGATTGACGACGGAGTCGGGCGGGGCGTCGCCCATGAAATACACCGCCAACTGTTGGGAGATGTGATGGGCGGTGGCGGGCTGCTTGGCGAGTATATCCAGCGCCTGCTCGACCTCGCCAAAGCCCGAGCCCCGGATCGTATGGCCAAGGAAGGTCTTGTCGCCGAAGTCGTGGCGGGCGGGGTTGAACTCGAACAGGCCTTGGCGGACGTACAGCGGCTGCAGTTCGGGCCGCAGCCGGGGCGTGTTGGGCGTGATGTTGACGCCGACGCCGGTGAGGATGCGCGCCAACTCCTGCACATCCTGCTGGGTGTAGCCCGAGCCGACGCCCATGGTGTGCAGTTCCATGATCTCGCGGGCGTAGTTCTCGTTGATGCGGCCGACGGCGTTCTGGTCGTTGTCGAGATAGCGCAGCATGGCCGGGTGCTTGAGGGTCGCCTCCAGCAGGTCGCGGAAACGGCCGAGGACATGCGGGCGGATGGCCTGGTCCTCGTAATCGCCCACCATGGCGCGGATGTCGCGCTTGGCCATGTGCACGTTGAAGTGGTTGAACCAGAACCAGGTCAGCTGTTCCTGCAACTGGTCGGGCGAATAGAGGTCGCGCAGCAGCGAGCGCGTCGCGGCCTGCCGGCCCAGGTCGTTCATCGCCTGCTGATAGGCCTGCTGGGCGGCCTTCTTCTGGTCGGGATCGGCGATCTGATTCTTGGCGCGGTTCTGGGCGTCGATGTCGGCCACGATCTGCGCCATCGGGGCGCGGGCGATGGGCAGGGCGTCGATCTGGGCCTGGGCCGCCTCGGGCAAGGGCGCGTTGCGCGGGTGAAGCTGGTCCTCAAGCCAGCGGTCGGCGCCCTGGCGCTCCAGATCGGCCACGCTGGAGGCGCTTTCGCCCCAGGTCAGGCGGTTGACCAAGGCAATGTCGGCCGGCGTGGCGGCGCGCGCGGCGCTGGCCAGGACACTGGCGCCCAGGAGGATCAGTAGAGCGCGGTGCGTTCGCATCGTGGGTCCGTCGTTCGTCCTGGACCAGCCCACGCGCCCAAGACCGCCTGTCATCCGCGCCGAGCCCTAACAGCGCGCGTCATCGGATTCTTGCATACGCCCGCCGAGATGAACGGGGCATGACCGGGCTAGCTTAATGGGCGGATGCCGAAGGCGGCTTCGGCTTGTTCGCCGCCGAGCGCCGTGGTGTTCAACATTAATAATAATCAATGGCGATCCGGCTGGCCCGGCCCGGGTACAGGTCCGTCATTGTGTAAGCCGTTCTGGCTCCTTTCATGAATCGGACTTGATTCCTTTATTAGAGCTTCACTTGAGTGGCCGGGCCTGCGTGTGGTGCAAGGCGGCGTCTGTGCTGGAGATGCCCGATGCACCGCCGTCTTCTTCTCGCTGTCGTCCTTGTGCTTGCGGCCGCCGGCTCTTGTCCGGCTTGGTCGGCGCAAAAGGCGTTCGAAATTCTTACCCCCGAACAGATCGATCCGAGCCGGTTGCTGCCGCCGCCCGCGCCTGACGGGTCCGAGCGCCAGAAGGCCGATCTGGCCGAGGTGGAGCGCGTCTATCGCGGCCGCAGCCCCGAACGGCGGGCCCAGGCGGAATGGGACGACAAGCACGAGAGCGTCGAGCTGTTCTTCAGCACCCTCGGCCCAGCCTTCGACCTGAACAAACTGCCGGCCACGGCGCGCCTCCTGGCCATCGAGGACAACGACCAGGGCCTGGTCGCCACCGCGGCCAAGCGGTACTTCCTGCGCAAACGTCCGTGGGCGATCGATCCGTCGCTAGTGGCGTGCGACTATGCGCCGAACGCCCCGCCGCTGACGTCCTATCCCAGCGGCCATGCGACCTTGAGCTATTCGATGGGTTATGTGCTAGCCGCCCTGATGCCTGAGAAGGCTCAGGCGATCCTGGCGCGAGCGCAGGACTACGCCTATAGCCGGGTGGTCTGCGGCGCCCATTATCCGTCAGACATCGAGGCCAGCCATGTGCTCGGAACCGAGCTGGCCATGATGTTGATGGAAAACCCCAAATTCCAGCAGGAGTTCGAGTTGGCGCGGGCCGAGCTGAAAGCCGCCGGGCTTACGGCCCGCTGACGGGCGCGGGAAACACCACCCGCGCCTCCAGGCCGGGGGCGGCGTTGTCGAGGCTGACCTCGGCCCTGTGCAGGCGGGCGATGGCGGCCACCAGCGCCAGGCCCAGGCCGCTGCCCGGCGTCGAGCGGCTGCGCTCCATACGGTAGAACCGGTCGAACAGGCGTTCGCGCTCCTCATCCGGCGCGCCCAGGCCATGGTCGCGCACGCTCAGCACCTGGCCCTGGTCGCCGGCGTAGGCGCTGAGCTCCACCTTCACCCCCGCCGGCGTATGGGCCAGGGCGTTCTCGACCAGATTGACCAGCAACTGACTAACCAGGGCGGGATCGCCCTCGATCCACACGGGCCGGTCGGCGTCGAGGGTCATGGTGCGGCCGCCATCCTCCGCCGCCGGAGCGTAGTCGTCGAACACGGCCTGGGCCAGGGCGGCGAGGTCCAACGGTCGGAAGGCCGCGCGGCGCGCGCCGGCGTCGACCTGGGCGATGCGCAGCAGGGCGCCGAAAGTGCGCAGGATCGAGTCCACGTCGCGCAGGGCGCCTTCGATCTCGACCCGGCGACCCGGGTCGTCCGTGTGCTGCAGGCTCAGCTCCAGGCGCTGGCGCAGGCGGGTAAGCGGGGTGCGCAGGTCGTGGGCGATGTCGCTCGACACCTGCCGCAGGCTGTCGACGAGGACGCCGATCCGGTCGAGCATGCGATTGACCGTGCCGGCCAGACGGCCCAGGTCGCCGCCGCCGCGCTCGATCGGCACCCGGCGCGCCAGATCGCCGTCGATGATCGCCTCGGCCGTGCCGGAGATCGCCGCCAGGCGGCGGTGCATGTCGCGGCTGAGGGCGAAGCCGCCCGCCGCGCCGATCGCGACCACGCCCAGGAAGGCCAGGGCGAAGCCGATCACAACGCTGCGGTCCAGGCCCTGCATGCGCGCCACGTCGTCGGCGGCCATCAGCCGGTAGCCGCCGGGCAGGTCCTCCGCCAGGACGCGCAGCGTCCGCTCGCGCCCGCCCGCGCGGATGTGCGCAACCGACCATCCCGCGGGCGCGGCGACTTGGGCGAGGGCGCCCTTGATCGGCGCTCCGGCCACGGTGCGCAGGCCGAACCAAAGTTCGCCCGGGTTGGCCGAGCGCTCGTTCATCTCATCGACCAGGCCGGTGAACCCCTCGGAGTCGTAGTCCACCCTGACGGCCGCCAGCTCGGTGCGGATGCGGTCATCGAACTGTGAGGCCAGGGCGGTGCGCGTCGCCAGGATGGTCGTCGCGCCGAGCAGGGCCACGGCGAGGGCGAAAGCGGCGGTGTAGACGGCCGCCACCCGCGCACTGGTCGAGCCGAGGATCAAGTCGAGGGCTCATTCAGAATGTAACCGGCGCCGCGCACTGTGTGGATCAGCTCGTGCGGGTGTCCCCGGTCGACCTTGGCCCTCAGCCGGCTCATATGAGTCTCGACGATGTTGGTCTGAGGGTCGAAGTGAAAGTTCCAGATGGCCTCCAGCAGCATGGTGCGGGTGACGAGCCGTCCGGCGTGCCGCATCAGATATTCGAGCAGCTGGAACTCGCGCGGCTGCAGGTCCACGCGCAGGTTCGCCCGCACCACCGTGCGCTTGATCAGGTCCATCTGCAGGTCGCCGACCTTGAGCACGGTGACCACGTCCTGGGTCGGCGGGCGACGCGACAGGGCGTTGACCCGGGCCAGAAGCTCGACGAAGGCGAAAGGCTTGACCAGATAGTCGTCGGCGCCGGCGTCCAGCCCCTGGACCCGGTCGTCGATGCTGTCCAGGGCGGTCAGCAGCAGCACTGGGGTGCGCACGCGCGCGCTGCGCAAGGTGCGCAGGACGGCCAGCCCGTCGATCTCAGGCAACATCCGGTCGAGGATGATCACGTCGTTGGCCGCGTTGGCGGCCAGCACCAGACCGTCGCGGCCGTTGGCGGCGTGCTGCACCGTGTTGCCGGCCTCGGTCAGGCCCCGCGCGAGATAATCGGCCGTTTCGCTGTCGTCCTCGATCAGCAACAAATTCATCGTTCGCTATATCCAAGCTTAGGCCCCTGGCGGCGGTTAGGCTGACCGCCAATGGCGAGCTGGCGCGAAGCCGCGCCGGCCCAATCTAGAGCCGCAACTGAGCTTGCTAAGCCAGCAGATTTTTATGGCGGTGTCGCGGGCGGGTCTGCGGACCCGCTCAATCGCAATCCCTGTTCAGCAGCGAGTGAGGCGCTGAGGCCGAAGATCAGACCCAGGGAAACAGTATGCGCGCGCTCTAAGCCGAGCATTGATCAGGCCAACGTTGCGGCCAGCCGCATGGTCGATGCAAAAGCCCAGTTCAGCGGGCGGAGACCAAAGAAATAGCGGCGGGCTCTTCGCCCGCCGCCGGATACGCTTTCAGAAGTTTTACTGGAACTTGGCGCGGACCGTGATCTGGAAGTTGGTCGGCACTTGATATTCCGGCGCGTTGGTGTTGGGCGAGCCGTTGATCGTGGCGTCGTTCAGGTCAAACTGCCCATTGGCCAGGAGGTTTTTGCCCTTCATCGTGACCAGGGAGTGGGTGTTGAGCAGGTTCAGAACCTGTCCTTCGATGCTGTACGGCCCAACGCGATAGGTCATCGACAGATCGAACTGGTTGTAAGCCGGGAGCAGGCCGGTGACGGGCGTCAGCGTCGAGTTGGCCGCGCAATAGGCCGTACCCGAGGCGTTGCTCACCACGTTCGAGCAGGACGCGGCGGTGTTGTACTGCGAACCGACGAACTTGCTGATCAGCGAGACCACCACGGTGTCGTCCGAGCGGAACAGATGCTCGCGCTCGAAGCGCACGCCCGCGGCCGAAGTCCACAGGGGCACGCCAGTCAGTTGATGGCCGTTGGACAGCGGGTTGGTCGGGTCGTTGGCGCCCACCGCGCTGATGTAGGCGTAGTTGCCGAACACGCTCAGGCCGTAGGGCAGGGCGTAGTTGGCCTGCACTTCCGCGCCGCGATAGACCGCGCCGCCGCTGTTGGTGTCGTAGGTCTGGCCCGACGTCACGTCCGTGAACGACTGAATCTTGTGGTCGAACTGGATGTAATAGACGTCGCCGTCCAGGGCGAGGTTGCCGCGGTTGAACACCGTACCCAGCTGATAGTTGGTCGACAGCTGCGGCAGGAACGAGGTGCCCGCGTTGTTGGCGACGTAGAGGTTGGAGATGTTCGGCACCAGGATGCCCTGGGCGTACTGGGCATAGGCCGACCAGGTGTTGGTAATGCGGTAGTTGGCGGTCAGGAACGGCAGGGTGCGCGTATAGATGCGCTCGATCGACAGCGGGGTGTCGCCCGGCTTGGAAATCTTCTCGATCGGCGAGGTGATGTAGAGGTCCCAGTTCACATATTTGACGCCCGGCGTGACGGTCAGGCCGTCGATCGGCTTCCACTCAAACTGAGCGAACGGCTGGTACTGCTTCCAGCCGGAGAACTCGATGAAGTTGATATTGGTCGCGGTCTTAGAGGCGGGCAGGCCCGTCGGGTACCAGCTGTCGATGTAGTCCGGCGCGTTGTTGATCAGGTTCAGGTTGATATTGTAGCGGTAGGTGTCCGCGCGCTCGTACCACACGCCGGCGGTCAGCTTGCCGAACGGTGAGTTGTAGTAGACCTTGCCGATGTCGCCCGTCACCACATACTCGTTCTTCTTGGTATAGCCGGGCATCACCGTGACGGGGCCGGTGGTGCTGCCCACGACCGGGGTCTTCGAGCCGGGCGTCGCGGTCCAGTTATAGGGCCCGGGTCCTGCCAGGTTGTTGTCGGTCGACGAGGTGTCGTTGTCGTAGCCGTAGCTATAGACCGTGTTGTCGATGCCGAAGCCGTGGCCAATGTCGCCAGCGAGTTTGATGTATTCGTAATTGGTCTGCTTACGCGCCCAATTGTACTTGTAATACGTCTGGTTGGTCGGGTCGTTGCTCAGCGAGAAGTTGTTGCCGTACGCTTTCAGTTGATAAACGTCGGCGTCGCCAACGTCCGACTTGTTGTACAGGTAGGTGGTGTGCGTGTAGAGCGCGGAAAGCGTCAGGCCCGTGCCGGTGATCGGCACCGCGCCCTTGAACATCTGGGAGTTGCCCCAGGTTTTGTTGAACGTCAGGTAACCGTCCGACGACAGTTCCTGGAAATTGGCCAGGAAGCGAGCGCCGCCGAGGTCCCCGCTCTGCACGGTGGTGATGTATTGCTCGGTGTTGAACGACGCACCGGTGACGACCTGGGTCAGGCTCTTGCCTTCTTCCAGCGGCAAGGAGATCAGGTTGACCGAGCCGCCGAAGTTGGCGGGCCCCATGTCTTCCGCCTTGCCGGGGCCGCGCTCGATGATCACGCCGCCGATGGTGGAGTTGGGGAAGAACGCCGTGCCGTGGTGGCTGGGGCCGTTGGTGTCGCCCCAGGGAACGCCGTCGTAGGTGATGGTGTAGCTGCCGTCGCCGAAGCCGCGCAGCTGGATCTTGCCGCCGTCGGCCAGGCCCGGGCCGTTCGGCTGGGGCGTGGCGATCATGCCGGGGGCGAAGGCCGCCACGGTGGAGAAGTCGCCGATGCGCGGGGCGGTCTCTTCCATGTACTTGCGGGTGATGACCGCTTCCGGCTCGGTGGCGTTCAGCGAGCTGCGCACCGGCGCCACTTGCGTGGCCTTGGACGCCGTGGCCGTCACAACGATCTGATTCACTTCCGGAGCGTCCGGACCGGCGTCGGCGGTCACGGCGGCCTCGGCGGCGCGCGCTGCGTGCGGCGCGGCCAAGCCAGCTGCGGCAATGAGCATGGCGATAGAACAGGCGCGCAGCGCCCGCTGGCGAGAGTAGGTCATGGCTGTGAGGTCCCCAAAATTCAACCGGGCGCTTGAAGCGCGCCCGTTCAACCACCTCCGCCATCTTCAGACTGTTGAAGCGGGGAAGGATTCACCTAGTGAATGGTGCTCTTCCAGCAGTTTTGGGGGGTTTTCGTCAAATGAAGTGAGTGTAACAATAGTATGTCATTTATATGAAATAGCCGCGTCGCGAAGTATGCGGCGAGTCAACTTAAAAAGCGCCAACATTGGACGGGAAAATATGACTCTATTGTCTTAAATCACCGCGAGGCGCCCGCATTTCAAGCAAAATTACTCGCGCCTTGGGCGATTTTGAGAGTCTGAGCCTGAAGTCTCGTCAGTTAGCGCCGACGGCCAACCGTTCCTAACGCCGCGCCAGGCCCGTCAGAACACCGACCAGTCCATCAGCTGGGCCAGGCGCTCCAGGGCCAGGGCGCCGACGTGCGAGGTGCCGGCGGGGTTGAGGCCCGGCGACCATACCGCGATCGAGGCCCGGCGCGGAGCGATGGCCAGGATGCCGCCGCCCACCCCGCTCTTGCCCGGCAGGCCCACGCGGAAGGCGAATTCGCCCGAGGCGTCATAGTGGCCGCAGGTCATCATGATGGCGTTGATGCGCCGCGCCCGCACGCTGGTGGTGATGCGTTCGCAGGTCCACGGGTCGACCCCGTCCGCGGCGAGATAAAGGCCCGCCCGCGCCAGCTGGGCGCAGCTCATGCGCAGGGCGCACTGGTGGAAATAGACCTCGAGGACCTTGGCCACGTCGTTGTTGAGATTGTGCGAGGCCTTGATGAAATTGGCCAGGCTGGCGTTGACGAAGCCGGTCTCGCCCTCCGAGCGCGCCACCTCCGGATCGATGTCCACCCCCTCGTCCCGTGAGAGCCGGCGCAGGAAGCCGGCGATGCGGTCGATGGTGGCAGCGGGGTCGCCCTCGGTCATCAGGGCGTCGGACACCACCAGGGCGCCGGCGTTGATCAGGGGATTGCGCGGAATGCCGTGCTCCTGCTCCAGCCGCACCATGGAATTGAAGCGCGAGCCCGATGGTTCGCGCCCGACTCGCCGCCACAGGTCCGCGCCCATCTGCTCCAGCGCCAGGGTGAGGGTGAACACCTTGGAGATGCTCTGGATCGAAAAGGGCGTGGCGGCCTCGCCCGCCGTGTGGACATGGCCATCGCAGTCGGCTGCGGCGATGGCGAAGTTGCGCGGATCGACGCGCGCGAGGGCGGGGATATAGTCGGCCACCCGCCCGGCCCCCAGGTGCGACTGCATGTCCTCGAACACCACCTGGATCGCTTCGGCCAAGTCCCGGACAGGCTTCATTATCGTTTCCCTTCCGCCGGCGGTATGACAGGGCTGGGCGTTGTCGCAGCCAGCTGGCCCTATATCCTCCAAAGAGGGAGCGCGTCTTGACCTATTGCCTGGGAATCCTGCTGCACGAGGGCCTGGTGCTGGCCTCCGACTCCCGCTCGAACGCCGGCATCGACCAGGTGGCCAAGGTCAACAAGCTGGAGGTGATCAGCCAGCCGGGCGAGCGGGTGATCGTCATCCTGTCGGCGGGCAACCTGGCCACCACTCAGGCGGTCGTGACCAGCCTGAGGGAGGCCTCGTCGGGTCAGGGGCTGGGCCTGCCCGAGGACGACCTGCGCACAGCGCACACCCTGTTCGACGCGGCCACGACCGTGGGGGCGGCGCTGCGACGCGTGGTGGAGCGCGACGGTCAATTCGTGAAGGCGTTCGCCGATCCGTCCGCCAGCTTCATCGTGGGCGGCCAGATCAAGGGCGAGGCGCCGCGCCTGTTCGAGATCTATTCGGCCGGCAATTTCATCGAGGCGTCGGCCCGCTCGTCGTTCATTCAGATCGGCGAGACCAAGTATGGCAAGCCGATCCTCGACCGGGCGCTGGGGCCAGACACAGATTTGGCCGAGGCGGCCAAGCTGGCCCTGCTGTCGTTCGACGCGACCATCCGCAGCAATCTGTCGGTGGGTCCGCCGATCGACATGGTGCGGTACCGCGCCGACAGCTTCGAGGCGACGGTGACCACGTTCGAGGAGCAGGATCCCTATTTCCGCCTGATGCGCCAGGCCTATGCCGAAGGCCTGAGCGCGCTGGTCAACAGCCTGCCCGCGCCGCCGTGAGCGAAGCGCCATGAGTCTGGACCTGGCGATCGGCGCCGAGGATGTGCGGGAGGCCGCCAGGATGCTCGCCGGCGTGGCCGTGCGCACCCCGCTCTTGGAGTTTCCGGCGCTGAACCAGGCGGCCGGCCGCCGGGTGCTGGTCAAGGCCGAGGGATTGCAGCGCACAGGCTCGTTCAAGTTCAGGGGCGCCTACAACCGCATGGCGCGCATCGCGCCCGAACGAATGGCCGCGGGCGTGGTGGCGTGGTCGTCGGGCAATCACGCCCAGGGCGTGGCGGCGGCGGCGCAGCGGCTGGGCATGCCGGCCCTGATCGTGATGCCGTCTGACGCCCCGGCGATCAAGGCGGACAACACCCGCGCGCTGGGGGCCGAGGTGGTGCTGTACGACCGCCATGCTCAGTCGCGCGAGGCGATCGGCATGGCCCTGGCGCGCGAGCGCGGCGCCACCATCGTGCCGCCGTTCGACGATCCGCTGATCATCGCCGGCCAGGGCACGGTCGGGCTGGAGATCGTGGCGCAGGCCCAGGCGGCGGGCGCGGCGCTGGGCCAGGTGCTGGTGTGCTGCGGCGGCGGGGGACTGGTCGCCGGGACGGCTACCGCGATCAAGGCCGCCGCGCCCTCGGTCGAGGTTTACGCGGTCGAGCCCCGCGCGTTCGACGATACCGCCCGCTCGCTGGCCAGCGGCCGGCGCGAGCAGGTCGATCCCGGCGCGCGCTCGATCTGCGACGCCCTGATGGCGCCCAGTCCCGGCGTGCTGACCTTTCCCATCAATCGCGCGTTGCTCTCCGGCGGTCTGGTGGTCGATGACGACCAGGTGTGCGAGGCGATGCGCTTCGCCTTCCAGGCGATGAAGCTGGTGGTCGAGCCGGGTGGAGCGGTGGCGCTGGCGGCCGCCCTGCACGGCCTGGCGCCGGCCGCCGAGGGCGACCTGGCGGTTGTGCTTTCCGGCGCCAACGTCGATGCCGCGCAGTTCGCCGAGATCCTCGGCGGTGGAGGCGGCGCATGATCCCGCGCACCCGCGTGTGCGCCGCCGGGCTCGCCGCCGCGCTCCTCGCCAGCGCGCCCGCGACGGCGTTCGCGCATCACTCCCTGGCGATGTACGACATCCAGCACACCCTGGACTTGTCCGGCACGGTCAAGCAGGTGCGTTGGACCAACCCGCACATCCAGTTCGTGCTGGTCGTCAAGACCGCCGATGGCGCAGCGACGGAGTGGTCGATCGAGGCGCCCAGCCCCCTGACCTTGGCGCGACGGGACTGGAAGCGCGGCGCTCTGAAGGTCGGCGACAAGGCCGATTTCGAGGTCCACCAGGCGCGCGACGGCTCGAGCACCGCGTCGCTGGTGTCGGCCTCGGTCCACGGCCATTTGATCGGCAAGCCTCCGGAGGCCTAAGACTTGCCGGCAGCGGCCTCGCCGGCGCCGCGCCAGAAGGCTGCGTAGGCGAGAGCCGAGCCCGCAAGGCCCAGCACCCAGCTCAGGTCCATGCCGCCCAGCGCGCGGTTCAGCGGGCCCTGGTAGAGCGGGGATTTCATGGTCAGGGCGGCCAGGAAAAAGCCAACCGCGAACGCGGCCCATGCCGCGCCGGTCTTGCGCTTGGCGGGCGCCGCGCCCGGCGGCGGATGGATGTCGTGCAGCGCGAACCGCCAGCGCCGCAGCAGACCATCGGCCAGCCACACGCCGGCGTAAGGTCCCGACCACGCCACCAGCAGCGAGACGAAGTCGTTGAGCACCGCCTGCAGGTCCTGCACGAACAGGATGTAGAGCACCGCTGCGGTCGAGACGCCGATATCGAGCAGGGTCGCGCCCCAGCGGCTCAGGCGCAGGCCCAGCGCCTGCAGGGCGAGGCCTGAGGAATAGAAGGTCGGGGCGTTGTTGGCGACCGAGCCCGAAATCACCGCCAGAACGAAGCCGATATAGAGCCACGGCGGCAGGAGGGGCTTCAGCCCCGCCACCGGATCGGACATGTCGGCGAGGCTGGCCCATAGGGCGCCCGCGCCGGTCAGAACGATCGACGGCAGGAAGGTCCACCAGAACACCGTGTGAAAGATCGCGCGCGCCGAGGTGGGGCGCGGCAGGTACCGCACCCAGTCGGGGCCGTTGTACATGTAGCTGACCGGCTGGCTGGCGATCACGCCGCAGGCGCTCATGAACGCCGCCGCCAGCGCCAGGCCGGCCAGCGACGGGTGCGCGTGGGCGCTCCCGGCGAAGGCGTGCGGCGCGGTGACGGCCAGCACCACCAGAAACACCGCCCCGAGCGCCACGGCGAAGAAGCGCTGCGCGAACACCATGGTGGCGTGCCCGAACACGGCGATGCCGCCTCCCAGCGCCAGTTGGATCAGCACCGCCGACAGCTTCTCGGCCACCCCGTCCTTGTTCAGGCCCATCAGGCCCAGCAGCGACAACCAGGCCAAGGCGCCGAACACGCCGTTGAACACCTCGAAACAGACCGAGGCCGCCCAGGTGAGGAAGGCATGGGCGCGGTTGCCGGTCAGGCCATAGACGCTGCGCGAGAAGGTGGTCACCGGCAAACCCGTCCGCACGGCGCCGATCGAGGCCAGGCCGACGTAGGCATAGGGCAGGTTGCCGACCACGCACGCGGCCAGGGCCTGCCACAGGTTCAAACCCAGACTGATGGCGACGCAGCCGATCGAGATGCTGAACATGTTGATGTTGGCGCCGACCCACATGGGGCCGACCGAGGCCAGGGTCATGTTGCGTTCGGCGTCGGGGATATGGTCGAAGCCGCGCGTCTCCACGCCGAAAACGGCGTTGCCGCCCGGAACGGCCAGGTCGGCCAGGGCTGGTTCAGCGGTGGCGGGTTCGGCGCTCAGACGGTTTCTGTCCGGTGCTGGTAGGTCTGGTCGAGCTTGGCCTTGAGGTATTCGGCGCCGGTGACGGAGGGGTACTTGGCGGCCATGCCGGGCAAGGTCTCGACCCGGGCGTCGGGATTGGGGTCGAGGAAGAAGGCCAGCGAATAGCGGTGCGCCGCCGGCTGGAGCACCCGGTGCGGGGTCGAGACATAGAGATCGCCGGTCCAGCGCATCAGGCAGTCGCCGATGTTGCAGATCAAGGCGCCGTCGATGGTCGGCGCGTCGATCCAGCCGCCCCCGCGCCGGCGCACCTGCAGGCCGTCCACGCCGTCGGTGGCGAGCAGGGTGATGTTGCCGTAGTCGCAGTGCGCGCCGGCCCCGAGCGTGGGCCGGGCGGCCTCACCGCGCGGCGGATAGTGCAGCAGGCGCAAGATGCCGATCGGGTCGTCCAGCTTGTCCTCGAAGAAGTCCTCGTCCAGGCCGAGGTCGAGACAGAACCCCCGGTGGATCAGCCGCCCGGCCGCCCAGCAGCGGTCGTAGTAGTCCAGCATCCGCTCGCGCCAACCCGGCAGGTCAGGCCAGAAGTTCAGGCCCCGGAACGGCTTGCCGTGCACGATGTCCGGGTGATCGGCCGCCAGCTCGCGGCCGATGTTGAACGCTTCCTTGTGATCGGCGGGCGCGTCCGGATCGAGCTGTTCATCGTCCAGGTCGATAAAGCCCACGTCGTTGCTCGAGCGTTTGATCGACAGGGCGTGCTTGGCGGCGGCGGGCTGGGCGAAGAAGCGGCGCGAGGCGGCGAACACCTGATTCAGCTGATCGGGCGCGATGCCGTGGCCCGTGGCGTAGAAAAAGCCGATCTCGCGGCATGCGCGTCCGAGCGCGGCGCCGACGGCTTGGCGGTCTGCCAGCACCGGCGACTTGAGCCCGGCGATGTCGATGACGGGAATCTCGGACATGGGCGCCCTTTCGTCGTCACAGCTAGCGCCGGTTGGCGCGCCGGAAAAGCGGTTCCTGGCTTCGGCGGCGGCGCAGGCGCGCGATGGTCATATTCCGCGCGTGTGCTGACGCGTCCCGGCGACGTAGGTCTCCTGCACCACCCGGTCGTCGCCCAGGATGGTGAGGATGAACAGGCGTTCGGCCAGGTCGTCGGTGGTTGCCATGCGCCGCTCCAGCAAGGGCGTGGCGGCCAGGTCGAGCACGAGGAAATCGGCCTCCTTGCCGGGCTCCAGACTGCCGATCCTGTCGCCCAGGCCCAGGGCCCGCGCCCCGCCGAGCGTGGCCAGATAGAAGGCCTGGAACGGATCGAGCGCATAGTGGCGCAGCTGGCCGACCTTGTAGGCCTCGCCCAGGGTGGTCAGGAGCGAGAAGCTGGTGCCGGCGCCCACGTCGGTGCCCATGCCGACCTTGACCCTATGGCTCAGCGCCTTGTTGAGGTCGAACAGGCCCGAGCCGAGGAACAGGTTGGAGGTGGGGCAGAACGCCGCCGCCGCGCCCGCCTGGGCCATGCGTCCGAAGGCGTCGTCGGTCATGTGGATGCAATGGGCGAACACCGAGCGAGGGCCTAGAAGGCCGAAGCGATCGTAGACGTCCAGATAGTCGCGCGCGGCCGGGAACAGCTCGCCCGTGCGGGTGATCTCGGCGTGGTTCTCGGCCAGATGGGTCTGCATCCACAGGCCCTGATGCTCGCGCAGCACCTCGCCTGCCATGGTCAGCTGGGCATCGCTGCACGAAATGGCGAAGCGCGGGGTGACGGCGTAGCCCAGCCGGCCCTTGCCATGCCAGGCCCCGATCAGCGCCTCCATGTCGCGCCGGGAGCCATCCAGGTCGTCGCGAACGCTGTCCGGCGCATGGCGATCCATCAGCGACTTGCCGGCGATCAGTCGCATGTCGCGCCGCGCGGCCTCGGCGAACAGGGCGTCGACCGAGGCCTTGTGCGAGGAGCCGAACACCAGGGCGGTGGTCGTGCCGTTGCGCAGCAGTTCGGCGACGAAGAAGCGCGCGGCCTCGGCGGCGTGGGCCGGATCGGCGAAGGCGGCCTCGGCGGGGAAGACATGCCGGTCGAGCCAGTCGAGCAGCTGCTCGCCATGGGCGGCGATCGCATCGGTCTGCGGGAAATGGATATGCAGATCGACGAAGCCGGGGGTGATCATCTTGCCGGGAAAATACTGGACCGGCGTGTCGCCGAGTTGGGCCGACAGGTCGTCCCAGGCGCCACACGCCACGATGCGGCCCTCATCGACCAGCAGCAGGCCGTCCGGGTGATAGACCCAGGCGTCCGCCTCCGCTGCGGCGGCCGGATCGGCCTGGGGTGAGAAGAGGGCGGCCCTAAAGGCTTGCAAGCGATGGTTCCCGCACGCACGCGCCGGCCTGGTCGTGGACCCGCAGCATCAGGTCCGCCGCGACTGACACGGCGATCACTTCCGGCGCCTTGTCGCGCAGCCCCGGCAGGCCGATCGGGCAGACGACGCGGCCGATGGCCAGATCGGAAAAGCCGTCGGCGCGCAGCCGGCTGGCGAAGCGTGCGCGCTTGGTGCGCGAGCCGATCAGGCCGAGGTAGCCGCCGGTCTTGCCGGCGAGCGCCGCCGAGACCAGGGCGTAGTCGAGCGCGTGGTCGTGGGTCAGGATCAGGGTGAAGTCGGCGCCCTCCCAGGCTAGCGCCTTCAGGGCCTCGGGCGGCAGACTCCGAAGGCCCTCCGCCGGTCCGATATCGTCGCGGCTGTCCGCCCAAAGCAGGCGCAGCGGCAACGGCGCGAGCACGCGGGCGAGGGCGGAGCCCACGTGCCCGGCGCCGAACATCAACACGCTCGGCCAGGGCGAGGCCGCGTACTCGACCAGTTCGTCGCCGATGCTTGGCTTGTCCCCGCGCGCGCTCATCGCCGCGCCGTTGAGCGTGATGCGGCCGTGGGCGTCGTCGGAGGCAGGCAACACGGTGCGGACCAGGCCCGCCTCCGTGATGCGCGCGCGCACCGCGAACGGCGCCTGCTCGCCTTGCATATGATCGGCGTCCCGCAGCCAACCCCGGTCGCCGCTGTCGATCAGCTCCAGCATCAGCCGCACCCGCCCGCCGCAGCACTGGGCCAGGAGCGGGCCGAGCGGATAATCCTGCACGGCGACCCGGGCGGCGGCGTTCGCGGCCAGCATGCGCCGGGCTTGGTCGATCGCCTGGTGCTCCAGATTGCCCCCGCCGATGGTTCCGCGGCAGCCGCGCGCGCCAACCAGCATCTTGGTTCCCGCCTCGCGCGGGGTCGAACCCTCGACCGCCAGCAGGGAGACCATGACCCCGCGTCCCTCGGCGTCCAACAGTTCGAGCGCCTGGCGCGGCCAATCACGCATCGGCGGTCTCGCGCGCCGCGCGGGCCTTGAGCGCCTGCACCGCCATGAGGATGCGCTCGGGCGTGGCGGGGGCGTCGAGTTCGGGCGCGAACCGGTGATCGGCCACCGCCGAGATCGCCCGGCCGATGGCGCTGAACACCGAGATGGCCAGCATCAGCGGCGGCTCGCCCACGGCCTTGGAGCGGTGGATGGTGGGCTCGATGTTGCAGCCCGCCTGCCAGATGTGAATGTTCATCACCGGCGGCCGGTCGCTGCAGGTGGGGATTTTATAGGTCGAGGGCGCGTGGGTGCGCAGCCGGCCCAGATCGTCGAACACCAGCTCTTCGGTGGTCAACCAGCCCATGCCCTGGATGAAGCCGCCCTCGATCTGACCCAGGTCGATGGCCGGGTTCAGCGATCGGCCGACGTCGTGCAGGATGTCGGCGCGCAGCACCTTCATCTCGCCAGTCAGGGTGTCGATCACCACCTCGGACGCCGCCGCGCCATAGGCGAAATAGTAGAACGGCCGTCCGCGATGGTTGGCTCGGTCGTAGGCGATCTTGGGCGTGGCGTAGAAGCCGGCGGCCGACAGCGAGACGCGGCCGAGGTGGGCTTCGCGGCACAGCTTGGCGAAGGGGATGACCTGGTCGCCCGCCTTGAGGCCCTCCGGCGTGAAGGCCACGTCCTCCGGCGCGCAAGCCCAGCGTTTGGCCGCGAAGGCGATCAGCCGCGCCTTGATCTTGTCGGCGGCGTCCAGTGCGGCCATGCCGTTGAGGTCTGAGCCCGAGGAGGCGGCGGTGGCCGAGGTGTTGGGCACCTTGTCGGTCACGGTCGAGGTGACCTTCACGCGCTCGATCTGGACCTGGAACGCCTCGGACACCACTTGGCGCACCTTGGTGTTGAGCCCCTGGCCCATCTCGGTCCCGCCGTGGTTCAGCATGATGCTGCCGTCGGCGTAGAGGTGGATCAGGGCGCCGGCCTGGTTCAGGTGCGTGGTGGTGAAGGAAATGCCGAACTTGACTGGCGTCAGCGCCAGACCGCGCTTTAGGTAAGGGCTCTGGCGATTGAAGGCGTCGATCTCAGCCTGCCGTTCGGCGTAGGCGCACGAGGCCGCCAACTCGTCGATGATCTGAGGCGCGGCATTGTCCTCGACCGTCTGAAAATAGGGCGTCAGGTCGCGGCCCTCGCCGCCGTAGAGATTGCGCCGGCGCACCTCCAGCGGATCGAGCCCGGTCGCCTGGGCGATCTCGTCCATCACCCGCTCGATCGCCACCATGCCCTGCGGGCCGCCGAAGCCGCGAAAAGCAGTGTTCGACACGGTGTGGGTGCGAAAGCGGTGCGAGGCGATCTCGACCGTCGGCAGGAAATAGGCGTTGTCGGCGTGGAACATGGCCCGGTCGTTGATCGCCAGCGACAGGTCGGTGGTGGCTCCGCAACGCGAGGCCAGGTCGAACCGAACGCCCGCGATGCGGCCGTCGTCGTCGAAGCCGACCATGTAGTCCGCCTCGAAGTCATGCCGCTTGCCGGTCATGATCATGTCTTCGTCGCGGTCCGGCCGGCACTTGGCGGCGCGGCCGGTCTTGACCGCGACCAAAGCCGCGGCGGCGGCGAACAGGGCCGGCTGCGTCTCCTTGCCGCCAAAGCCGCCGCCCATGCGCCGCAGCTCCACCGTCACCGCCGTGTGAGGCACGTCCAGCACCCGCGCGATCAGGTGCTGGACCTCGCTGGGATGCTGGGTCGAACTCCACACATGGACGTCGCCGCCCTCCATCGGCGCGACCAGCGCTGCCTGGCCTTCGAGGTAGAAATGGTCCTGACCGCCGATGGCCAGCCGGCCGCTCAAGCGGCGTGGCGCGGCCGCGATCGCCGCTTCGGCGTCGCCCCGGCGCATGTATTGGCAGGGCTCCAGCGTCAGGTCCGCCGCGCGGGCCTGGGCGATGGTCAGGGCGGCGGGCAGGGCCTCATAGTCGATCACCGCCAGGGCGGCGGCGGCGCGCGCCTCGCGCAGGGTTTCGGCGGCGACGGCGAACAGGCTCTGGCCCACGCAATAGACCTCGCCGTCGGCGAACAGCCGGTCGTCGTGGATCACCGGGCTGACATCGTTCTCGCCCGGCACATCCTCGGCGCTCAGCACGGCCACCACGCCCGGCGCCGCGCGCACCGCCGACAGGTCCATCCGCGCGATGCGGGCATGGGCGTGCGGACTAGGCGCCAGGTGCACATGCAGCATGCCCGCCGGCTCTGGCAGGTCGTCGATGTAGAGCGCCGAGCCGCTGACATGGCGTTCGGCGCTGTCATGCGGCACGGACACATGCACCCCCTGGACCGGTCCAGACACAGGGGTTCCCGAGTCAGCCATGGTCGTAGGCCAGGACGCGCGTGGGGGCGCCGGACCCTGCGCTTTCGGCGTGGGCCTTACGCAGCAGGTTCTGGGCGGCCAGCAGCCGATAGGCCGCCGAGGCGCGCATGTCGCTCAGGGGCGTGAAGTCGCTGGCCAGGGCCGCCGCGCCGGCCTCGACGCTCGCTTGCGTCCACGGCTGGCCGATCAGGGCGGCCTCGCAGGCGTGCGCCCGCTTGGGCGTGGCCGCCATGCCGCCGAAGGCGATCCGCGCGCCGATGACAACGCCGTCTCGCACCGTCAGGTGGAAGGCGGCGCATACGGCCGAGATGTCTTGGTCGAAGCGCTTGGACAGCTTGAACACCTGGATTACCGCGTCCGGCGCCGGGGGGGGCACGATCACCGCCTCAACGAATTCGCCGGGGCGCCGGTCCTGTTGGCCATAGGCCAGGAAGAAATCTTCCAGCGGCATTTGCCGGGTCTCGCCGCCGCGCCGCAGGACCAGGGTCGCGCCCAGGGCGATCAGGGGCGGGGGCATGTCGCCGATCGGCGAGCCGTTGGCGATGTTGCCGCCGACCGTGCCGCTGTTGCGCACCTGGGTCGATCCCAGCCGCCGCATCATCTCGCCAAGGTCGGGCGACAGATCGGCCAGGTGGGCGAGCGCGTCGACGTAGCGCGCGCCCCCGCCGATGCGAAGGCCTTGCGCCGTTGGGCCGATGGCGCGCAGTTCGGCCACGTCCGACAGAGAGATCAACACGCCGAGGGCGCGACGCAGCTTGGTCACCCAAAGGCCGATGTCGGTGGCGCCGGCCACGAAAGTCGCCTCAGGGTGGGTCAGGGCCGCATCGGCCAGTTCGTCCAGGGTGCGCGGCGCGATCCACCGGCGCTGGACCCCGAACAGGACGTCGTCGAACGCTAGGTCGAGCGGTGTCTCGCGCCGCAATGTCCGCAAGGCCTCCACCGGCTGGGGCGCGGCCTCGGCGGCGATGCGACGGTCCGCCTCGATGATCGGGCCGTAGCCGGTGCAGCGACAGAGGTTGCCCGCCAGGGTCTCGCCGACCGGACCAGCCGCCCCCTTGGCGCCGATGGCGCGGCCGTAGAGCGACATGACGATGCCGGGCGTGCAGAACCCGCATTGTGAGCCGTGGCAGTCGACCATGGCCTGCTGCACCGGATGCAATCCGCCCTGAGTCAGGCTTTCCACGGTGATCAGAGCCCGCCCGTCGATCATGGGCAGGAACAGGATACAGGCGTTGACCGCGCGCCAAGCGACCGCGTCGCCGTCAAGCTCGCCCACCACTACGGTGCAGGCGCCGCAATCGCCCTCGGCGCAGCCCTCCTTCGTCCCCGTGCGGCGCAGGTCGCCGCGCAGGTGTTCGAGCAGGGTGGTGGTGGGGTCGGCCCCGACGACCTGGCGAATCTCGCCGTCCATCCAGTAGCGGATGACGCCATTCATGGCGGGACGCCCAATCTTGCAAAAGACATGAGCATCACGCGCCCCCGTACCCGCATCAACCTGAATCATCAGGGCCCGGCGGTTCAACTCTTGTCCGGCCTCGGACAGGCGGTCGCGCGCTTCGCTCGCTGACTGAGCGTCGGCGCCTTATGGGCGCCCACCGGCGCGGCGCCCGTCATGATTTTGCAACGCACTAGCCGAAGTCCGTGACGCAGTGCAGCATGAGGTTTCCAGTTGGGTTGCGGCGATGAGGCGAAGGGCCCGGACGCCGGTATTTTTGGGGATTACCGAACGTGCAACAAATTCAAACGTCACTCGCGCCGCGCAAGTCGTTTGGGGCGCAGCGGGGCCGCGCGCGCCTTTTAGGCTTTACGGCGCTCGGTCTGGCTCTGGCCGTGGGCGCGCCGCTGCGCGCCCTGGCCGCCGATGCGGCCGCCGCCCCGGCGACCAGCGACGCCACCGCCAACGAGGTGGTGGTCAATGGCGTCCCCTATAAGGAAACCGTGCTGCCGACGCGGATGCAGACCGATTCCGCCTACGGCATCGACATGAGCGTGATGGACACGCCGCGTAACACCACCCTGATCTCCACCACTCAGCTGGAAACGCTCAACATCGACGATCCGCGGGCGTTCTCGTACCTGACGTCGTCCAGCTACACCGACGCGGCGTTCGGTACGCCCAACATCCCGCGCATTCGCACCCAGTACGGCGACGTGTTCTACAACGGCATGCGCGATAGCCTGACCCAAAACGGCTACGGCGTGCCCATCAACTATGACGCCTTCGCCAACATTGACATCACCAAGGGACCAGCCAGCGCAGTCGACGGCCCCGGCCCCGGCGTGGGCGGCGAGATCGACTTCATCACCAAGCGGCCGAACCTCGATCACATGACCGCTCTGGTCAATTTGACGCTGGACACGGTGAACAATCGCCGCCTGGGCGTCGATTACAGCATGCCGCTGATCAAGGACGAACTTGCGGTGATCCTCAGCTATTCAGGCGAGGATAGCGGGAGCTACTTCACCGGCCACTGGTCGCACCGCAACGCGCTCTACGGCGCCCTGCGCTGGCAGCCGACCGATAACTACACCCTTGATTTCAATGCTGAGGCCAACATCGGCCAGTACGTCGAGGATGTCGGCATCAACCGGGCGAACCAGCAGTTGATCAACACGGGCAAGTACCTGACCGGCGAGGCGGCCCCGGATGAAATCTTCGGGTTCGGCACCTACACCTATCTGCCGGGAACCACGGTTAAGCTCGATCCGCGCGTCACCCTCGACGAGACGCCTGGCACTGTGACCCGCGCTAAGCTTTACAACGCCCAGCTGATTCAAAAGTGGAAATTGAATGATCACCTGAGCGTCGAGAACAACACCCTGTTCATGTATCAGGATAGCGAAAACCTGGAGTCGTATTACTACGCTGACAATTCCAAGGGTTCATGGACCATCGAGAACAAGACCCAGCTCAATGGGGACTACGACCTGAACTTGTGGGATTCCTCGGTGCGCGACCAGTTCGTGCTCGGGGCAACGTTCCGCTACGCCCACGTCAATTACATCAGCAACTATTCGAACGAAGCGGTGTCGGTTTGGGACCTGTCGGGCGCTCCTAACAGTTGGCGCCTTGCGGCGGACAACCAGGCCTACGGCGATGCGGTGCCGTTCACGACCGCGTTCGGCAATACGGCGTACGGGGTGCTCGGGCGCGACACGGTCGGCGGCCAGAACACCGGCGTGTCCGATCTCTACGATACCGGCGTGTTCTTCCAGAATCGCATGCAGATGACCGACAAACTGAGCATGCTGTTCGGGGTGCGCCTGGATGTGCTGCAGGACCATACGCATGATCCCCTGAATTGCGCCCCAGGCGGCCTAGGCGACTACAGCTGCCTCGCCGACGCCACTGATGATTCTGGGATCGACTTGCCCCAGAATTATACCAGCGGCGCATATGGCATTGGCGACGCCAACCTGAGCTTCGACTACCGGTTCAATCCCCATTTCAGCGCGTACGCCACGTTTGACTGGGTGCAGAGCCCGCCCAACCCGAACGGCGGGGAGGGGGGCATCAACCTCTACGGCCTGGTCCCCGACAGCACTCAGTTGCGCGGCAACAGCTTCCTTTATGAGGCGGGCGCGAAGTTCAATCTGTTGGACAACCGGCTTTTCATCTCGACCGCGGTGTTCGACCAAATCCACGAGATCGGGGTCGGCTACGGCGACACCCAAAGCGATCGAGCCAATACCCGCGGGGTTGAGTTGGAAGGCAACTACCAGCCGAACCGGAACCTCTACGTCACCGCCAGCTATTCGTTCGTGAAGTCCACGCTGGACAATCCACCGACGTTCTATGACTTCCCGGCCTATCCCGGCGTGAACATCGACGGCGGCGGGACCTACGCCAGCTATCTGTCTGGCCAGAAGGTCAATCAGCCCGATCAGCCTGAACATCTGTTCAACGTGCTGGCCAATTACAAGTTCGCTAATGGCTTCGGCCTGCGTTCAGGCCTGCAGGTCACCGGTCCAATTTCGCTCAGCGCCTCGGGCTACATGGATCTGGGCGGGCTGCTCGGCGCTGGCGCCGATCTGCCCAACAGCGTCACGCCGGTGAACGCCGCAGAGAACATCTACTACTACCACTCGCCGGTCATACCCTGGCAGTACACTTGGAATCTGGCCGCGTTCTACGAGTGGAAGCAGTACACCGTCACTTTCTCGGTCTACAACGTGACTGACCGGATGAACTGGTCGCCGTCGCCCAGCCTTTACGGCAACGACTTCCTGGTGCGCAGCGACCCGCGCACCTATGAAATCCGGCTGCAGGCGAAATTCTGAGGCTGGTACTGATGATGCCGCGGGGGCGACCTGCCGGTCGCCCCTTTTGCGTGATGTGCGGGCAGTGTACCGCTGGCGCCGCAACCTATGAGGTCCCATGCCGCGGCGGGCGCTGACTGGCCCATCCCACTACGCAGCCTTGCTCATCGCCGCCCGGATCGCTTTCGCGGCGGCGTGCTTGGTGGTCGGTTACGGCGTGTTCGCGCCGCCGGGCCACGGCGTATCGGTGTTTCCCTGGGACAAGGCCGAGCACTTCACGGCGTTCTTCGGCCTGATGGGCCTGGCGATCGTGGCGTTTCCGGGAACGCCGCTGTGGGTCCTGGCCGTGTCGTTGTCGTTCGCCGGGGCCGCGATCGAGGTGATCCAGGCCACGCCCCTGGTGCGCCGCGACGCCGACGTGTGGGATTGGGTCGCCGACACCCTCGGCATACTGGCGGTCGTGGGCGCGATGATCGGCGCCAAGCTCAGGCGCGCCATGGCCGAGCACTGGGGCTGGGCGGCCTGATCGTCCGCTTCCCCGCGGCTTGACAAGGGCTCAGCGGAACGGCGGCTCGTCGAAACTGCGCAGCTTGCGCGAGTGCAGGCGCGCGCCTTCCTCGCGCAGCAGGTCCATGGCCTTGATGCCGATGCGCAGGTGCTGGGAGATGGCGCGCTCGTAGAAGGCGTTGGCTTGGCCGGGAAGCTTGATCTCGCCGTGCAGCGGCTTGTCGGACACGCACAGCAAGGTGCCGTAGGGCGTGCGGAAGCGGTAGCCCTGGGCGGCGATGGTGGCGCTTTCCATGTCAATGGCCACCGCGCGCGACTGGTTGAAGCGCAGGGCCGAGCGGGCGTAGTGAAGTTCCCAGTTGCGGTCGTCAGTGGTCACCACCGTGCCGGTGCGCAGGCGGCTCTTGAGCGCATCGCCGCTCTCGCCCGTGACGATCTCGGCCGCCCGCTGCAGCGCGACCTGCACCTCCGCCAGGGCGGGCACGGGGATCTCAGGCGGCAGCACGCTGTCGAGCACATGGTCGTCGCGCAGATAGGCGTGGGCCAGCACATAGTCGCCGATCGCCTGGGTGGCGCGCAGCCCGCCGCAGTGACCGATCATCAGCCATGCCTCGGGCCGCAGCACCGCCAGGTGGTCGGTGATGGTCTTGGCGTTGGACGGGCCCACGCCGATGTTGATCAAGGACACCCCGCGCCGGCCGGGCGCGACCAGATGGTAGGCCGGCATCTGGTGGCGACGCCAACTGGAGGCCGCCGCGACCTGCTCCGGATCGGGCGTGTCGCGGGTGATCACCACGCCTGGGCAGCACAGGGCCTGATAGGGGCTATCAGGGTCCTTGAGCTGGGTCAGGCCCCAGCGGACGAACTCGTCGACGTAGCGGTGGTAGTTGGTCAACAGCACATAGCCCTGCACCCGGTCGGCGGGCGAACCGGTGTAGTGCGTCAGCCGCGCGAGAGAGAAGTCGGTGCGCAGGCCGTCGAACAGGGTCAGGGGCCGATCCTCGCCCTCGCTGTTGCGCCACAGGCTGTCGGCCACCTCGTCGCCGATGAAGGCCAGTTCGGTGGACGGGAAATGCCGGGCCAGCTCCGCCGCTGTCACGTCCGCGGCGCCCAGGTCGATCGAGCCGTCGAGCACATAGGGGAAGGGGATTTCCTGGCGCGAGCGCACCACCTCGACCTCGACCTCGAAGTCGGCCAGCAGCAGCGACAGCTGCTCGGTCAGATAGGGGCCGAACAGGTCCGGTCGGGTCACGGTGGTCATGTACGACCCCGCCTGACTGAAGCGGGCGAAGGCGCGCGGCAGGTGCGGCGCCGGGCCCTGGCCGGCGTAGGTCAGACGCACGGCGGGATAGACATAGGCGCCCTCGGCGCGCCGGGCGGGATCGGGCGCGGTGCGGTGGTTCAGATAGGCGTTCAGATCGGCTTTGAGCGCGGCGACCGAGCGCTGGTATTCGGCGTTGAGCTTTTCGACGATGGCGTCGGCGTTCTTCAAGTCTTGCATGCCTTGTTCTTAAGGCCTGGGCGCGGGCCGATCCACCGTCCAGCGGTCATGCGTCGCCGTGGGCGGCTGCGTAGGCGTCGATGCGGGCAAGGTGGGCGTCGATTTCGGCTTGAGGCAGAAAGCTGCCGATGAAACTGTTGCGCGCCAGGGTCACGAGGTCGCCTCGCGACAGGGCAGGGGCGACGGCGCGGAAGTTGTCGTTCACATAGCCCCCGAAATAGGCCGGATCGTCGGAATTGACCGTCGCCGCCAGGCCGAGGTCCAGCATCTGACGGATGGGGTGGGCCGCCATGTCGCCCACCACGCACAGCTTGAGGTTCGACAGCGGACAGACGGTCAGGGTCATGTGCGACTGCGCCAGCCGCGCCGTTAGCGCCGCGTCCTCCAGCGAGCGGTTGCCATGGTCGATCCGGTCCACATGCAGCAAGTCCAGCGCCTCGCGCACATAGGCCGGCGGACCCTCTTCGCCGGCATGGGCCACGCGTTTCAGGCCCCGTTCGCCGGCGGCGGCGAACACGCGCTGGAACTTGCTCGGCGGATGGCCGACCTCCGAGGAATCCAGTCCCACGCCGACGATCCGGTCCAGCCACGGCCCGGCCTGGCGAAGGGTCTCCAAGGCGTCGTCCTCGGGAAGATGGCGCAGGAAGCACAGGATCAGGCCCGAGGTCAGGCCATAGCCGACCTTGGCCTCAGCCATAGCGGACAGAAGGCCGTTCATCACCACCGCGAACGGGACGCCGCGCGCGGTGTGGGTCTGCGGATCGAAGAAGATTTCGGCGTGGGTCACGGTGTCCGCGGCGGCTTTGGCGAAATAGGCCGCGGCCAGGTCGTGGAAATCCTGTTCGGTGCGCAGCACGTCCGCACCCTGGTAATAGAGGTCGAGGAAATCCTGCAGGTTCTTGAAATCATAGGCCGCGCGCACCGCCTCGGCGTCGGCGAAGGGGATGTCCACCCGATTGCGTCTGGCCAGGGCGAACATCATTTCCGGTTCGAGGCTGCCCTCGATATGGATGTGCAGTTCGGCCTTGGGCAGGCCGGCGATGAAAGCGTCTGTATCCATGTCTTCAGCCTCCAGGGGGGCCATGCGCCTGTATAGCCCGGGCGACTGCGGCGGGCGCGCCCGAGCCTGGGGCGCCTCAATTATGAGCGGGGGCGCGCCAGCGGGGCTTTTCCTCTGGCCGCCGACCCCGGGGCGCTCCAGTGTCGCGGGACATCAGGGGCGCGGTTTAGGGCATGCTCGATAAATTCTTTCGTCTTCAGGACCATGGCACCAGCGTGCGCACCGAGGTGCTGGCGGGGTTCACCACCTTCCTGACTATGATCTACATCGTGATCGTGAACCCCGCGATCATGGGCGACGCGGGGCTGTCGGTCGCCGCCGTGGCTGTGGCGACCTGCATCGCCGCCGGGGTCGGCTCGATCCTGATGGGCGTGCTGTCCAACTACCCCCTGGCGCTGGCGCCTGGCATGGGGCTGAACGCCTACTTCACCTACACCGTGGTCAAGGGCCTGGGCGTGCCGTGGGAGACGGCGCTGGGCTGCGTGTTCGTCTCGGGCTTCTGCTTCCTGGTGCTGACGCTGGTGGGCGTGCGTCAGATGATCGTGGCCGCCATCCCGCCGTCGCTGTTCGCGGCGGTGGCCGGCGGCATCGGCCTGTTCATCGCCTTCATCGGGCTGAAGGACGCCGGCGTGATCGTCCCCAACGCCGCCACGGCGGTGGGGCTGGGACCCTTGACCAGCCCGACGGCGGCGCTGTCCATCTTCGGCTTCCTGCTGATCGCGGTGCTGCAGGCCTGGCGGCTGAAGGCGGCGATGCTGATCGGCATCCTTGCCACCGCGGCCGTGGGCTGGATCGCGGGCGTCGCCCATCCGGCGCCGGCCGCCTATACCCTGACCAGCCTCTCGGCCACGGCGTTCAAGCTCAACATCCCCGGCGTGTTCCAACTCAAGGGCGGCCTGGGCGTGACCATCATGGAGATCGTGTTCGTCTTCCTGTTCGTCGACCTGTTCGACAACGTCGGCACCCTGGTGGCTGTGACCAAGAAGGCGGGGCTGATCGACCCGGACAGCGGTGCGATTCCGCGCCTGAACCGCATCCTGATCGCGGACTCGATCGCCACCATGATCGGCGCCATGGCCGGAACCAGCACCACCACCAGCTATGTCGAGAGCACCTCTGGTGTGGCGGCGGGCGGGCGCACGGGCCTGACTAGCGTGGTGGTGGGCCTGCTGTTTCTGTGCACGCTTTTCGTGGCGCCCCTGGCCCAGGTAATCCCCACGGCGGCCACCGCCCCGGCGCTGGTGATGGTCGGCGCGGCCATGATGGGGGCCCTGACCGAGATCGACTGGGAGGACGTGACGATCGCCGTTCCCGCCTTCCTGACGGTGGTGGGCACGCCGCTGACCTATTCCATCGCCACCGGCCTGGCGTTCGGCATCATCAGCTACGCGGTGCTCAAGCTGGTCACCGGCAAGGCTCGGCGCAAGGACTGGCTGCTGTATCTGCTGGCGGTCCTGTTCGTGCTCAGGTTCATCTACCTGGCTGGGGGATAGGGCCCCTTCAGCCGGCTCGAGGCAACGGTGATCGAGGCTTAGGCAGCGTCTTCCAGCAGATTGAGATCGCGGCCGGTGGCGTTGGGCGCGAACAGGCTGGCGATCAGGGTGATCATGCACATGGCTGCCCCATAGGCCGCAAGCGGCAGCCACGCCTTGTGCGCCGAGCCCAGAGCGGTGGCCGACCAGCCGATGATGGCCGCGCCGATCAGAGGGGCGGTGCCGCCGGCCAGGGGCGCGGACACCTCGCGCGCCACGGCCACGCCGATGTAGCGGTGCTGGGCCCCGAAGAACTCGGGCAGCAGGGCCGCCTGCGAGCCGAACTGGCCCCAGCAGCCCACGCCCAGCGCCAGGCCCATGGCCAGGGCGGCTCCCCACAGCGGACCGTGCTCGAAGGTCCACCACGCGGGAATCGCCATTGACAACTGGATGAAGGCGAAGGCGCGATAGACCGGCAGGCGGCCGAAGCGGTCGGTCAGGGCGCCGGCGATGGGCACGATCGGCGCGCTGATCAGCGCGGCGAGCAGAAGGCAGGCGGTGCCGCCCACGGCTGAGTGACCCGCCACCTTGACCAGATAGCTGATCGCCAAGACCTGATAGAGCGAGGAAGTGCCGACGTCGGCGAAGCGCAGGCCGATGCCCACCAGCACCAGCCGCCAGGACCGGGTCATCAGGTCGCGCAGCGGGCGGGTGCACACCTGGCGGCGCGCTTCCAGCGCGGCGAAGGTGGGGGTCTCGCGCAGGCGCAGGCGAATCCACAGGCCCACGCCGACGAACGCGAAGCTGATCAGGAAGGGCGCGCGCCACAGCCAGGGAATGCCGCCCGCTTTCATCCACGGTGACAGGCCGAACACGATCAGCGGGGCGGCGATGGCGCCGACTTGCACCCCCACATAGGGCAGGGCGGCGAACAGGCCCCGGCGCTTGGGAGGGGCGTACTCAGCCATCAGCACCGAGGCGCCGGCCTGCTCGGCTCCCGCGCCCAGGCCTTGCAGCACGCGCAGGATCACCAGCATGGCCGGGGCCCAGGCGCCGACCTGGGCGTAGGTCGGCAGGCAGCCCATCAGACCGCTGGCTGTGCCCATCAGCACGATTGTGGCGGCGAGCACCTTCTTGCGGCCCACCCGGTCGCCCATGGCGCCGAACAGGAGCCCTCCGACCGGCCGCGCCACGAAGCCCAGAAGGTAGGCGCCGAACGAGGCCATCAGGGCGGCAGTCGGGCTCTTGCCGGGGAAGAACAGGTCGCCGAACACCAGCGCCGAATAGAGCGAATAGAGAGCGAAGTCGTAGTACTCCAGCGCGCTGCCGACGCCGCTGGCCCAGGCCGCGCGCAGCAGGTCGCCGGTGGTCCGCGTGTCCGGCGCCGCCGGTGCGTCTGTCGCTTGGGCGCGCGGTTCGATCGGTCAGCCCCCCAGCGCGCCCTGGTTCGGATCGGCGCGGCTGACGGCCTGAGTACGCAAACTTCGCTCGCCTCGCCAGCGGTAAGGCCAGAGTCCTTGCGCCCGCCGCTGCGGCTCAGGCGCTCAAGCCACCGCCGCGTCGACCATGGCGATGTAACGGTCCTTTAGCGGGCGCGGCAGCCACGCGGCTTCGAAGGCGTTGCGCGACAGGGTCGCCAGGCCCGCCGGGCCCAGGCCCAGCTTGTCCTGCACCAGAGCGAAGTTCTCCTCCATGTAGCCGGCGAAGTAGGCTGGGTCGTCGGAGTTGATCGTCACCCGCATGCCTAGCGCCATCATCCGCCCGATCACGTCGGTCTGCGGCCCGTCGGTGACGAAGGCGTTGGAGATCGGGCATACGGTCAGGCCCAGCTTGCGCTCGGCCAGCACCCGGCACAGCTCGGGATCTTCCAGCGAATTGCAGCCGTGGTCGATGCGCTGCACCCCGATCAGGTTCACGCACTCCCAGATGTGCGCGACCGAATCCACCTGGTTCACGTCGCAGTGCATGGTCAGCAGATAGCCTTCCTCGCGCGCCCGCTTGAACACCTTGGCGAACTTGGAGGGCGGATTGTCCTTCTCGTCGGAATCCAGGCCCACCCCGACGATCCATTCCTTGTAGGGCAGGGATTCCAGCAGGGTGGCCATAGCGTATTCCGCGCTCCAGTCGCGCAGGAAGCACATGATCAATTGTGAGCGCACGCCCAGTTGCTGCTCGGCGTCCATCTGCGCCCGGCGCAGGCCGCGGATCACGGTGTCGAAGCTAACCCCTCGCGAGGTGTGGGCCTGAGGATCGAAGAAGATCTCGGCGTAGAGCACGTTCTGCGAGCGGGCCTTGGCCAGATAGGCCATGCCCAGGTCGTAGAAGTCCGGCTCCTTCAGCAGCACCTCCATGCCGCTGTAATACAGGGTCAGGAACGAGGGCAGGTCGTGGAAGGCGTAGGACGCCCGCATCGACGCCACGTCGGCGAAGGGCAGGGCGATGTTATTGCGCTCGGCCAGCTTGAACTTCAGCTCGGGCTCCAGCGTGCCTTCGATGTGGACGTGCAATTCGCACTTGGGCAGATCGTGAATGAAGGCTTCAATGCTCACAGGACGCTCCATCGCTAGGCTGTCGTTCGCAGGTTTTGCGCTTCGGCGCAGCGAGAACGCGCGCTTGGGTGGCTGGTGAGAAGGCATTGGCGAAATTTCGGGCCGGGCCGTGCGCGCGGCGCCTTGCCCGCGGTCGCCGGCGCCCCTCGATGGGAAGCGGGACGAAGAAAGGTCTGAAGGATGTCGCTGCGAGTTTGGGCTTCTCTTTGTGTGGCGGCGTTGGCGTTGGTGGGCCGCCCGGCCCAGGCGCAGATCAGATCGCCGATCGAAATCCGCGTGGTGATCGTGACCACCTGGGAGGACGAGAAGGACGGCAAGGACGGCGGCGGAGAGCTCTACAACTGGCAGAAGAAGTGGCCGCTCAATGTCTCCCTGCCGTTCAAGGTCGGCGTGCATCCTTTGATGTACGATCCCGCCACCCACGTACTGGCGGTCGTCACCGGCGAGGCCACGGCCCGCGCCGCCGCCTCCATCATGGCCCTTGGCCTCGATCCGGACTTCGACCTCAGCCACGCCTACTGGATCCTCGCCGGCACCGCCGGGGTCGATCCCAAGGTCGCCTCGGCCGGATCGGTGGCGTGGGAACGCTGGGTGGTCGATGGCGACCTGGCCCAGGAGCTTGATCCGCGCGACATGCCGTCCGACTGGCCGATCGGCATCGTGCCCTACGGCCGCACCCAGCCCTACGAGGCGCCCGCCCCGGCGGCCCAGAGCGAGTCGGCCAATGTGGCCTTCGCGCTAAACCGCAAGCTGGTCGACTGGGCCTACGCCAAGACCAAGTCGGCGCCGCTCAAGGACGACGCTCTGGAGCGCAAGCTGCGCGCACCCTATTCGGGGCCCGGCGCCAAGCCGCCGTTCGTGCTGGAGGGCGAGGGCCTGATGTCCGCGCGCAACTGGTATGGGCCGCAGCTCAACCAGTGGGCCGAAAAGTGGGTCGACTATTGGACCGGCGGCCAGGGCGTGTTCGCCATGTCGGCCGAGGAAGACACCGGCGTGATGCAGGCGCTGAGCTTCCTGGCCCACGGCGGCCGTGTGGACCTTAACCGGGTGCTGCTGCTGCGCGGAGGAAGCGACTACACCATCGAGCCGGCCGGCGTGACCGGAGCGGAGTTCCTGGCCAAGGAGACCAAGGAAGGCTTCCCGGCGACGCCTGAAGCGCTCGACAACCTTTATGCGGTGGGCGCGCCGGTGGCCAAGGCCCTGACGGCCGACTGGGCCCACACCCGCGACACCATCCCGGGCGGGCCTTAGCCGGGCGGGCCGCCCATCCTCATGACGCGCACGTGGGCGCGCAGAAACTCGATCTTGGCCGTGTCCAGGGTCTTTCCCCTTGGCCCCGACTGTCGCGGCATGGGTAAGGGTTGAGCCTGGCCGGCCCGGAGGCCACGGCGCGTTTCAGTCAGGACTGATCGCGGGCGCCACGAATATCAATTTCAACCGCCGGAGTCCGGCTGATACGGAATCGCCCGTAGCGCGTGCCCAACCACAACGATCGACGACCAAACGTCGAGCCGCACTCGAACCTTCCGCCGGAAAGTCCATCCATGACCCTCTCGCCACACCATTCTGCGTCCGTTCGAAACCGCCGGGCGGGGTTATTCGTCCTTGGCCTGGTCGGCCTAGTGGCGGCCGTCGGGATGATGCTGGGCAATGCGGTCCTGGGCTCGGCCCAGGCGGCGACCGGGGGGCTGGCCGACCTGCCGGCGACGCCCGCGATCGTCAGCTGTGCTTCGCTAGCTGGCGTGGACCTCAGCGGCGCCACGGGCGCGGCGACCACGATCGCGGCCAAGGAAATCGCCTCGCCCAAGGGACCGTTCTGCCGCGTCACCGGCACGATCGCGCCGGCGATCGGGTTCGAGGTCGACCTGCCGATCAACACCTGGACCCAGCGCTATCTGCAGACCGGCTGCGGCGGGCTGTGCGGCAACCTCAATGTCGGCGTGGAGCATGGCGCGAGCTGCCTGCCGGCCGCCAACGCCGGCCTGGTGCTGGCCAGCGACGATATGGGCCACCAGGGCAATGAGGCCGATTTCGGGGCCGACCCGCAAAAGCGCATCGACTTCGCCTATCGTGGCAACCACGTCACCGCCCTGGCGGCCAAGGCGCTGATCAAGGCCTTCTACGGCCGGGCGCCGCGCTACAGCTATTTCTCAGGCTGCTCGGACGGCGGGCGCGAGGCGCTGGTTGAGGCCGAGCGCTATCCGCAGGACTTCGACGGCATCGCCGCCGGGGCGCCGGCCCTGAATTTCCAAGTGCAGAACTCGTTCTATCACGCCTGGCAGGCCGACTCGAACACGGGGCCGGACGGCAAGGGCATTCTGATCGCCAGCCGGCTGCCGATCCTGCACCGTGCGGTGGTGGCGGCGTGCGACGGCCTGGACGGGCTCAAGGACGGCTTGATCTCCGATCCGCGCGCCTGCCATTTCGACCCCGCCGCGATCCAGTGCGCCGACGGCGCCAGCGACACCTCCAACTGCCTGACGGCGGCGGAAGTGGGCGCGGCGCGCAAGCTCTACGCCGGTCCGCGCGACGCGGCCGGCCATCGCTTTACCATCGGCGGCCCGCAATACGGATCGGAACTGGCCTGGGGCGGCGTCTATGTGCCGATGAGCGCCGACGCGCCGCTGTTCAGCCGCGGCATCGCCTCCGGCTCCAGCCAGTATGTGATCTTCCCCGAGGTGTCAGCCAAGGATGGCGACATTCCCAATTTCGCCTTCACCCAGGCCAACTTCGAGCGGCTGGCGGCGCTGCATCCGCTGTACGACGCCACCGACACCGACCTTGGGCCGTTCCAGGCGCGGGGGGGCAAGCTGATCCTGTGGCACGGCTGGGCGGACCAGCACATCTCGCCCATCAACACGATCGCCTTCTACGACGCGGTGAAGCAGACCCTGGGCGAGAGCAAGGCCAACAGCTTCTTGCGCCTGTTTCTGTTCGCCGGCATGTACCACTGCGGCGGCGGCGAGGGCTTCAGCCAGTTCGACGTGCTGACCCCGCTGATGACGTGGGTTGAGCAGGGCGGCGCGCCGGACCGCATCATCGCCGCTCAGGTCGCGCCTGAGCCCGGCCCCGGCGGTCCGGCCAAGCGTCCGGCGGGCGAGAAGCCCGCGCCCCTGCCGCGCCCCGACGCGCCCGCCATCGCCACGCGCCCGGTCTTCCCCTATCCGCAGGTGGCCCGCTACACCGGCTCGGGCGATCCGAAGGACGCCGCCAACTTCGTGTCGGCGCAGGGTCCTGACCTTGATCCCTCGGTGCTGCAGTGGGCCGGGGCGGGTTTCATGGGCCCTGACGTGCTACGCATCTATGAGGCCAAGGACGGCAAGCTGGCCGTGCAGCCCAAGAGCTAGGGCAGCCAGACGCGCCCCGACGCGTTTCGGTTTTTCGATGGGCGCGCCGCGTGCTCGGCGCCGCAGGGGTTGACCGCCCGGCCGCTTTCGGCAAGTCGTCGGACCGGGCGCGCTCGTCTATAGTCGGGGGCGCTCGCCGCGCGTCACCGCGCTCACCTGTTTGCAATGCGGACCTTGCCATGGCCACGATTGTCGGCGCGATCGCCACCTCCCACACGCCGACCATCGGCTTCGCCGCCGACCGCAAGCTGCAGAACGACCCGGTGTGGGCGCCGATCTTCCAGGCCTACGAGCCGATCAAGGCGTGGCTGGCCGAGCGTCGGCCGGACGTGCTGTTCGTAATCTACAACGACCACATCACCTCGTTCTTCTTCGATCACTATTCGGCCTTCACCCTGGGCGTGGACGAGCGCTACGAACCGGCGGACGAGGGCGGCGAGCCGCGGGCGCTGAAGCCGCTGGTCGGGCGCGCGGACCTGGCGCGGCACGTGGGCGTCAGCCTGATGTCCGAAGAGTTCGACATGTCGTTCTTCCGCGACAAGCCGCTGGACCACGGTTGCTTCTCGCCCCTGTCGATGTTGGCCGATCCCGAGCAGCCCTGGCCGTGGTCGATCGTACCGCTGCAGGTGGGCGTGCTGCAGTTCCCCATCCCGACTGCGCACCGCTGCTTCTCTCTGGGCAAGGCGATACGCCGCGCCATCGAATCCTTCCCTGAGGACATCAAGGTGGCCATCGTCGCCACCGGCGGGCTGTCGCACCAGGTGCACGGCGAGCGGGCGGGCTTCAACAATCCCGAATGGGACCAGACCTTCCTTGATCTGTTCGAGACAGACCCGGACAGGCTGGCGGCCATG
>DATKPD010000028.1:0-91650 GCA_035524315.1 Caulobacteraceae bacterium | reverse complement strand
TGCTGTTCAAGGACCTGGAGTTCAAGCTGCCGCCCGGCGGCATCGTCGGGGTGATCGGCCCCAACGGCGCGGGCAAGACCACCCTGTTCAGGCTGATCACCGGCCAGGAGACGCCGGACGCCGGCAAGATCCGCCTGGGCGAGACGGTGAAGCTCGCCTACGTCGACCAGAGCCGCGACGCCCTGACCGACACCAACACCGTGTGGCAGGAGATTTCCGGCGGCACCGACATCATGATGGTCGGCAAGCGCGAGGTGAACACCCGCTCCTACGTCGGCAGCTTCAACTTCAAGGGCGGCGACCAGCAGAAGAAGGTGGGCCTGCTGTCCGGGGGCGAGCGCAACCGGGTGCACCTGGCCAAGACCCTGGCCGAGGGCGGGAACCTGATCCTGCTCGACGAACCGACCAACGACCTGGACATCGAAACCCTGCAGAACCTGGAAGAGGCGCTGGAGGAATTCGCCGGCTGCGCCGTGGTCATCAGCCACGACCGCTGGTTCCTCGACCGCCTGGCCACGCACATCCTAGCCTTCGAGGGCGACAGCCACGTGGAATGGTTCGAGGGCAATTTCGAGGCTTACGAGAACGACAAGAAGCGCCGCCTGGGGGCCGACAGCCTGATCCCGAAGCGGATCAAGTTCCAGAAGTTCGCGCGCTAGCGGGCGGCGGCTCAGTAGTTACCTGAGCCGTCGTCGCCGAACGATCCGCCGTCGTCATAGCCGCCGCCGTCAAAGCCCTGTCCGCCTTGGCCGCCGTCGTCGTAGTAGTTGTTCACCACCACCTCTTCCTGGGGCATGCCGCCGAATCCGCCCCAGCCGCCGCCGCCAAACATGCCGCGGCCGCCGCCGAACAGGCCTGACAGGCCTGAGAACAGCATCTCGCCGCCCGCCACGCCCGCTGCGGTCGTGCCCACGGTGCGCAGGAACGAGCCCAGACCGCCGCCGCTCTGCGAGAAGGGACCAGGACCGTAGCCCGGCGCATAGGCGGGCTGCGGCGGCGGCGGCGCGCTCGGCGGCACGGCCGTCGGGGCCGCGCCCCAGGGACCGGGCCGCCCGCCCAGGAAGCTCGAGCCCTGCTGGCCGGCGGCCTGGGCCTCGAGTTCGGCGATGTGCGCCTGGGCCGCGTGCAGCGCCTGATCGGCCAGGATCGAATGCTGGACCAGCAGATAGGGCGCATCGGGATTGGCGTTGAGCGCCTGGGAGATCAGGCTGGCCGCCTCCGGGTCCTTGGCGCCGGCGCGCGCGCGGGCCAGGTCTTGCAGATAGCGGGTGAGCAAATCGCGTTCGTCGGGGGTCATCGGTGCTCTCCATCGGGACCGGACGATCAGATGGGCGCGGGGGCGCGCGCTTTCCAGAGCGTCGGGACGATCCTCGGTCTCGCAGACGGCGACATTCGGCCTTTTATAAGGCGGGAGTGGGCCGCGCGACGGCTTGACATAAAGACATAAAGATATCTTTATGTGACATATGAAGATGAAGGCCGATCAGGCGATCGATGTGCTGCGCGCCGCCGGCGAGCCCTCGCGCCTGCGCATCCTGGCGCTGCTGGCCCGGGGCGAACTGGCGGTGATGGAACTATCGCACATTCTGGACCAGAGCCAGCCGCGCGTCTCACGCCACTTGAAGCTGCTGGTCGAGGCCGGCCTGGCCGAGCGGTTTCCCGATGGCGCCTGGGTCTTTTATCGCCTGACCGGCCAGCCCAAGGCGCGGGCGGCGGCCGAGGCGGTGCTGGCGCTGATCGATCCGGAGGACGGGGTGCTGGCGCGGGACGCCGAGCGTCTGGCGGGCGTGCAGTCCAGCCGCTCGGAGGAGGCGGCCGCCTATTTCGCCCGCAACGCCGCGCGGTGGGACGAGATCCGCTCGCTGTATGTCGACGAGGCCGATGTAGAGGCCGCGCTGATCGAGGCGGCGGGGCCCGGACCTTTCCGGCGGCTGATCGACCTGGGCTCGGGCTCGGGGCGCATGCTGACGCTGTTCGGGCCGCGGGCCGACAGCGTGGTGGGCCTGGACCTGTCGCAGCAGATGCTCAACATCGCCCGCGATCACACGGCCAAGGCGGGCCTGACCCGGTGCGAGCTGCGCCACGGCGATATCTTCGCCACGCGTCTGCCCGCTGGCGACGCTGACCTCGTGGTGGTGCACCAGGTGCTGCATTATCTGACCGATCCCGCCGCCGCCGTGGCCGAGGCCGCGCGCCTGGTGGCCCCAGGCGGGCGGCTGGTGATCGCCGACTTCGCGCCGCATCGGCTGGAGTTCCTGCGCGAGCAGCACCAGCACCGGCGTCTGGGTTTTTCTGACGATGAGATGAAGGGCTGGCTCGAGGCCGCGGGTCTGCAGCCGCTCGGCCGCGTCGCCCTGCCGCCGCCGTCCAAGGCCGACGGCCTGACTGTGCACATCTGGAGCGCTGGGCGCGCCCTGAACGATAAGAGGAGCGCGGCATGAGTTCCGCCGATTTGGCTCAAGCTGAACTGGCCGGCCCGGTCGGCGCCATGGCCCGCGCGGGCGAGCGCGGCGACAAGGCGCGCGTGTCGTTCGAGTTCTTCCCGCCCAAGACCCCCGAGTCCGAAGAGACCCTGTGGCGCTCGATCCGGCGACTGGAGCCGTTGGAGCCGCAGTTCGTGTCCGTCACCTATGGCGCGGGCGGCTCCACGCGTGAGCGCACGCATCGCACGGTCAAGCGCATCCTGAACGAGACCACCCTGATCCCGGCCGCCCATCTGACCTGCGTCGACGCCTCGCGCGAGGAGGTGGACAAGGTTATCCGCGACTATTGGGACGCGGGGGTGCGCCACATCGTGGCCCTGCGCGGCGACCCGCCGGACCAGACCGGCGGCGCCTATGTTCCGCCGGCGGACGGATACGCCAACGCCACCGAACTGACCGCTGCGATCACCCGCATCGCCCCGTTCGAGGTGTCGGTGGGCTGCTATCCGGAAAAGCACCCCGAGAGCCCCTCGCTCGACCACGACATCGAGGTGCTCAAGGCCAAGGTCGACGCCGGCGCCACCCGGGCGATCAGCCAGCTGTTCTTCGATATCGAGGCCTTCCTGCGCTACGTCGACCGGGCGCGGGCAGCCGGCATCCATATCCCGATCGTCCCCGGGATCATGCCCGTGACCAACTTCAAGGGTTTGGTGCGCATGACCAGCCTGTGCCAGGCGCGCCTGCCCGACTGGCTCTACCGGCTGTTCGACGGCCTGGACGAGGACCCCGACACCCGTCGCCTGATCGCCGCCTCGGTCGCGAGCGAGATGTGCGCCGAGCTGCAGGAGCGCGGCTTCGCCGACGTGCACTTCTACACCCTCAACCGCGCGGACCTGGTCTACGCCATCTGCCGCGTGCTGGGCGTGCGCGCGGCGCAGCCCGCCTCGGAGGCCGTCTGATGACCCGCGCTCAACGCATCGCCGCCCTCAAGGCCGCCGCCAAGGAACGGGTGCTGATCCTGGACGGCTCGTGGGGCGTGATGATCCAGCGCGAGAACCTGACGGAAGCAGACTTTCGCGGCGACCGGTTCAAGGACCATCCTGACCCGCTGAAGGGCAACAACGACATCCTGTGCCTGACCCGGCCGGACATCGTCACCAACCTGCACGACCAGTATTTCGCCGCCGGGGCCGACATCAGCGAGACCAACACCTTCTCGTCCACCGCCATCGCCCAGGCCGACTACGCCCTGGAGGCGGCGGTGCGCGACCTGAACCTGGCCGCCGCGCGCCTGGGCCGCGAAAGCGCCGACCGCTGGACGGCCGAGAACCCGGACAAGCCGCGCTTCATCGCCGGGGCCATCGGGCCGCTCAACCGCACCCTGTCGATCTCGCCCGACGTCAACGACCCGGCCGCGCGCGCGGTCACCTTCGATCAGGTGTACGAGGCGTACCGCGAGCAGGTGCTGGCGCTGCACGAAGGCGGGGTGGACCTGTTCCTGGTCGAGACCATCTTCGACACGCTCAACGCCAAGGCCGCGCTGAAGGCGATCATGGACCTGGAGGACGACGGGCTGGAACCGCTGCCGATCTGGATTTCGGGCACCATCACCGACCGCTCGGGCCGCACCCTCACCGGCCAGACGGCCGAGGCGTTCTGGAACAGCGTGCGCCACGCGCGGCCCTTCGCGGTGGGGTTCAACTGCGCCCTGGGCGCGGAGCTGATGCGCCCGCACATCGCCGAGATGGCGCGCATCGCCGACACCCTGGTCGCCGCCTATCCCAACGCCGGCCTGCCGAACGCTATGGGCCAGTACGACGAGCAGCCGCACGAGACCGCCCACATGCTGCACGCGTGGGCCGAGGAGGGCTTGGTCAACATCCTGGGCGGCTGCTGCGGAACCACGCCCTACCACATCCGCCACGTCGCCGAGGCGGTGGCCGGCATGAAACCGCGCACGCCGATCGAGCGCCCGCCGGCGCTACGGCTGTCGGGCCTCGAACCGTTCGAGCTGGCGTGATGCGTCCCGTCTTCATCAACATCGGCGAGCGGACCAACGTCACCGGCTCGGCCAAATTCCGCAAGCTGGTGGTGGAGGGCGACTATCCCGCCGCCCTGGCCGTGGCGCGCCAGCAGGTGGAAGCCGGCGCCCAGATCATCGACGTGAACATGGACGAGGGCCTGCTCGACTCCAAGCAGGCCATGATCACCTTCCTCAACCTGATCGCGGCCGAGCCCGACATCGCGCGCGTGCCGCTGATGATCGACAGTTCCAAGTGGGAGGTGATCGAGGCGGGCCTGAAGTGCGTGCAGGGCAAGTGCATCGTCAACTCGATCTCGCTCAAGGAGGGCGAGGCCAAGTTCCTGCAGCAGGCCACCCAATGCCTGCGCTACGGCGCGGCGGTGGTGGTGATGGCGTTCGATGAGGCCGGCCAGGCCGACACCGAGGCGCGCAAGGTCGAGATTTGTCGGCGGGCCTATGAGCTGCTGACCCAGAAGATCGGCTTCCCGCCCGAGGACATCATCTTCGATCCCAACATCTTCGCGGTGGCGACGGGGATCGAGGAGCACAACAACTACGCGGTCGATTTCATCGAGGCCACGCGCCGCATCAAGCAGCTTCTGCCCTATGCGCGCATCTCGGGCGGGGTGTCGAACGTCTCGTTCAGTTTCCGTGGCAACGAGCCGGTGCGCCGGGCGATCCACTCGGTGTTCCTGTACCACGCCATCAACGCCGGCATGGACATGGGCATCGTCAACGCCGGCGACCTGCCGGTGTACGACGAGATCGACCCCGAACTGCGCGGGGCGGTCGAGGACGTCATTCTCAATCGTCAGAGGGCGGACGGACAAAATCCGACCGAATTCCTGGTCGACCTCGCGCCCAAATACAAAGGTCAGAAAGGCGAGGCGGCCCAGGGCGCCGACCTGGCCTGGCGCGACGCGCCGGTGGCCGAGCGGATCAAGCACGCCCTGGTGCGCGGCGTGACCGAGTTCATCGAAGCCGACACCGAAGAGGCGCGTCAGGCGGCCGTGCGCCCGCTGCAAGTGATCGAAGGCCCGCTGATGGACGGCATGAACGTGGTCGGCGACCTGTTCGGCGCGGGCAAGATGTTCCTGCCCCAGGTGGTCAAGTCCGCGCGGGTGATGAAACAGGCGGTGGCCTATCTGCTGCCCTTCATGGAGGCCGAGAAGGACGGCGGCGGCGGCGCGCGCGAGGCGGCTGGCAAGATCCTGATGGCCACGGTCAAGGGCGACGTGCACGACATCGGCAAGAACATCGTCGGGGTCGTGCTGCAGTGCAACAATTACGAAGTGATCGACCTGGGCGTGATGGTCCCCGCCGACCGCATCCTGGATGAGGCCGAGAAGCACAAGGTCGACATCATCGGCCTGTCGGGCCTGATCACGCCATCGCTCGACGAGATGGTGTTCGTGGCTGCAGAGATGGAGCGGCGCAAGTTCGCCGTGCCCCTGCTGATCGGCGGGGCGACCACCTCCAAGACCCACACGGCGGTTAAGATCGAACCGGCCTATTCAGGCTCGACCACCTATGTGCTGGACGCCTCGCGCGCGGTGGGCGTGGTCTCGGGCCTGCTGTCGCCGCAGGAGCGCGACGCCAACATGGCCGCGACCCGCGCCGACTACGTGAAGGTGCGCGAGCAGTACGCGCGCGGCCAGGAGGTCAAGACCCGCACGCCGATCGCCCAGGCGCGCAAGAACGCATTCGCCATCGACTGGGCGGCCTATACGCCGCCGCGCCCCGCCTTCCTGGGAACCCGCGTCTTCGCCCCCTACGACCTGGCCGATCTGGCGAGCTACATCGACTGGACCCCGTTCTTCGCCAGCTGGGAGCTGGTCGGCCGCTTTCCGCAGATCCTGGATGACGATGTGGTGGGCGAGGCGGCGCGCGGCCTCTATGCCGACGCCCAGGCGATGCTGAAAAAGATCATCGCGGAGAACTGGTTCGAGGCGCGCGGCGTGGTCGGCTTCTGGCCGGCTAACGCCGACGGCGACGACATCGTGGTCTACGCCGACGACAGCCGCACGGCCGAGCTTGGCCGGCTGCACAGCCTGCGCCAGCAGATGGCCAAGAGCGCGGGCAAGGCCAACACGGCCCTGTCGGATTTCATCGCTCCGGTCGGCTCAGGGGCCGACTATATCGGCGGCTTCGCGGTCACTGCCGGCCATGGCGAACTGGAGGTCGCGGCGCGGTTCAAGACCGCGGGCGACGACTACTCGGCGATCCTGTCGACCGCCCTGGCCGACCGCTTCGCCGAAGCCTTCGCCGAGGCCATGCATCGGCGCGTGCGCACCGAGCTTTGGGGCTACGCGCCGGACGAGGCCCTGGGCATCGATGGCCTGATCGCCGAGGGCTATCGCGGCATCCGTCCCGCCGCCGGCTATCCCGCCCAACCGGACCATACGGAAAAAGAGACCCTGTTCCGCCTGCTGGACGCGACCGCCGCCACCGGCATCGACCTGACCGAAAGCTTCGCCATGAACCCGCCGGCCTCGGTCTCGGGGCTCTACTTCGCCCATCCTGACGCGCACTACTTCGGCGTGGGCAAGATCGAGCGGGATCAGGTGCAGGACTACGCCCGGCGCAAGGGCTGGGACCTGAGGACCGCCGAGCGCTGGCTGGCGCCGATCATCAGCTATACGCCTTAGCCCTTACTGGGCGCCGCGCAGGTCGGCGCCGGCCTTGGGTTTGGCGGGGGCTGAGGCCGGTTTCGGCGCCGCGCTGGTCGTGGGAACCGCCGAGGCCTTGCCGGCGGCGGACGGCGTGTCCAGGTCGATGCCCAGGGCCTCGGCCGAAACCAGCGAAGTCTGATACAGCTTCTCGGCCGTGCTTTCGCAGCGGCCGGGCAGGTCCCAGCTTAAATAGGACCACATGCGCGTCTTGGGATCGGCCTCCTCAGCCGGGCCCCAGATGGCGGCGCCCGCGCGCACCGCCTGGGCGCCGCGCGCGTTGATCGGCTGCGGGCTGGCCTTTTCGGCCGCCTCCATCGCCTTCTTATACAGCGCCAGATATTCGGTTCCCGCCTTCATCTGCTCGGCGTCGAGCTGGGCGTCTTCCTTGGGATTGGTGCTCTGCTTGTCCAACTCGGGCTTGACCATTTCGTACAGGTGCATGTGTCCGGCCAGGGCGCCATAGCACCACGACACGAAGCCGTAATCGTCGCGCGGCGCGCCCACCGGCCAGGGTTCTTCGGGCGCGGGGGTGAAGGGTTCGGCCTTGGCTGTGGGCAAGGCGGGCGCGTCTGCGGTGTTCGCGGCGGGCTTAGCATCGGCGCCGGCGAGCGCCAGGGCGAACAGGGAAACGAGCAGCATCAAGGGTCCTTCCGCGTGGTCTTCAGACCATAAGTCTCAAGGCATAGCTTCCGATCCATGGCCCCCGCCCCCAGGGGTGAGAATTTCGATCGCCTCGCCTTCGGCCGCCATGATGGAGAAGCAGCCCGGCAAGTCCTTAGCCTCGCCCGAGGCGCTTATCAAACTTTGGCGTCCGGGCTGCGCCGAGCCGCCGCCGTCCAGGCCCTGAGGCGCCGTTTCGCGCCGGGTCGACAGCAACGCAGTCTGCAGCGGGGCCAGGAAGCGCACCCGGCGCACCAGGCCGTCGCCGCCCGCCCGCGCGCCCGTCCCGCCCGAGCCGCGCCGCACAGCGAACCGCTCCAGCCGCACGGGGAAGCGCCGCTCGAGGATTTCCGGGTCGGTCAGGCGGGTGTTGGTCATGTGAGTGTGGACGGCCGAGGCGCCCGGCGCGCGCGCGGTGGCCCCCGCTCCGCCGCACAGGGTCTCGTAGTATTGCCGCGCCTCGTCGCCAAAGGTGAAGTTGTTCATGGTGCCCTGGGCGTTCGCCATGACGCCCAGCGCCAGATAGAGCGCATCCACGATATGCTGGCTGGTCTCGACATTGCCGGCGACCACCGCCGCGGGCGGCTCGGGCGCCAGCATCGAGCCTAGCGGCGCGATGATCTTGAGCGGTTTCAGGCAACCGGCGTTGAGCGGTATGTCGTCGTCCACCAGGGTGCGGAACACATAGAGCGCCGCCGCATAGACGATGGCGGTCGGGGCGTTGAAGTTGTTGGGCCGCACGCCGCTGGTGCCGGTGAAGTCCAGCACCGCCTCGCCGGCCTCGGCGTCCACGGCGATGCGCACGTAAATCTCGGCCCCGCCGTCCATCGGCACGCGGGCGTGGCCGTCCTTCAACTTGCCGACGGCGCGGCGCACGCAGGCCTCGGCGTTGTCCTGCACGAAGCCCATGTAGCGGGCCACCATCGCCGCGCCATGGCTGTCGATCATGGCGCTGACGGCGCCGGCGCCGGCGTTGCAGGCGGCGAGCTGAGCTTTCAGATCCGCCAGGTTGCGCTCGGGCGCGCGGGCGGGCCAGGGGCCCGAGGCGAGGGCGCGGCGGATGTCCGCCTCCAGCAGTTGCCCCGCCCGCATGATGGGCAAGGCGTCGAGCAGCACGCCCTCTTCGGCGATATTGGTCGAGAACGGCGGCATCGAGCCGGGCTGGACCCCGCCGATGTCCGCGTGATGGCCGCGCGCGGCCATGTAGAACGCCGGCCTTTTCTCGCCGGCCATGAACACCGGCATGACCACCGTGATGTCCGGCAGGTGCGTACCCCCGGCGTAGGGGTTGTTCAGGGCGAAGGCGTCGCCGGGCTTCAGCTCAGGATGGCGCGCCTTGACCGCCTTGACGCTGGCGTCCATCGAGCCGAGGTGCACCGGCATGTGCGGGGCATTGGCCACCAGGCCGCCCTCGGCGTCGAACAGGGCGCAGGAAAAATCCAGCCGTTCCTTGATGTTGACCGATTGCGCCGTGCGCTCCAGCGCCGCGCCCATGGCCTCGGCCACGCCCATGAAGCGCCGGTTGAACAGTTCCAGCGTCACCGGATCGGGACGGTCCACATCGCCGGTTTCGATCTTATGGGGCTGGACGTGATGCAGGCGGATCAACCCGTCCCACTCGCGCGTCGCCCGCCAGCCCGGCTTGAGCGCGATCTGGGTGTCGCCGCGCACGATCAGCGCGGGGCCGTCGATCGCGTTAAAGGCGTCGGCGTCGACGATCGGGCAGGGATGGAATTGGCCGTCGGCGTAAATCCTTCCCCCTTGAGGGGCGAAGGGCGGGGATGGGGGTGAGTTTGGGGTGCCGCCAGCCGATCGCGGGAGGCGGTCCGCGCCTGGCGCCGGGGAAGGGGCCGCGCATTCCACCTCGACGCTGGCGATCAGCACCGGGTGATCGGGCTGGACGAAGCCGAAAAGACGCTGGTGGGCGGCCTCGAACGCGGCGCGGATTGCCGCTGGCGATCCGAACGGCGCCGGCAGCGCCGCGTCGGCGCCGTCGTAGCGCAACATCAGCCTGCGTTCGCTCGCTCCCGGCTCGGCGCCCTGGGCCTTAAGCGCGGCTTCGGCCTCGCTTCGCAAGCGGTCGGCCAGGGCCTCGGCCCGGCCCAGGCCCTCAGCGTGGAGCGGCGCCTCAAGACCCGCCAGCTTGAGGCTGCGCACCTCGGCTTGGCCGATGCCCCAGGCCGACAGCAGGCTGGCGAAGGGCGGGCACAGCACCTCGCCTGCGCCGAGCGCCTCGGCGGTCCAGCAGGCGATCTGCCCCGCCGCGCCGCCGAACGCCACCAGGGCGTGGCCGCGCGGGTCGAAGCCGCGCTCGGTGGAGATGCGCCGGATCGCCTGGGCGGTCTGCTCGACCGTGACAGCGACGAAGCCTTCGGCCGCCGCCTCGGCGCTCGGCGCGCCCATCGCTCGAGCGAGCTCGTCCAGGCGCGCCCGGGCCGCCTCGGTGTCGAGCGGCCGGTCGCCCTCGGGGCCGAACACCGGGGGGAAGAAGCGCCCGTCCAGCCGGCCCAGCACAAGGTTGGCGTCGGTCACGGTGGCGGGGCCGCCGCGGCCATAGGCGGCCGGGCCCGGCACGGCGCCCGCGCTGTGCGGTCCAGCGCGGGCGCGAAAGCCGTCGTAGCTCAAGATCGAGCCCCCGCCGGCGGCCACGGTTTGCACGTCCAGGGCCGGGGCGCGCAGGTCGACCCCGGCGATGGTCAGGCCCGCGCGCCGCTCCAGCGCGCCGGCGAAACGGCACACGTCGGTCGACGTCCCGCCGACGTCGAAGCCCAGCACGGCCGGCGCGCCCGCGTCGCGCGCGGTCTGGGCGCACCCCACCGCCCCGCCGGCCGGGCCCGAGAGAACCGCGTCCTTGCCGCGAAAGGCCTCCGCCCGCACCAAGGCGCCCGACGAGGTCATGAAATAGAGCGGCGCCTGACCCACGGCCCGGGCCACCTTGTCGACATAGGCGCGCAGGATCGGCGTGAGATAGGCGTCGATCACGGCGGTGCGCGCGCGCGCGATCAGGCGGGGCAGGGGCGAGGCCTCGTGCGACAGGGTGACGTGGCCGAACCCCGCCGCCCGCGCCAGGTCGCCCGCCTGCGTCTCGTGGGCCGGATTGAGGTCGGCGTGCAGCAAGGCGACGGCGACCGAGGCGTAGCCCTCGGCCTTGGCGCGCGCCAGGCCCTCGGCCAGCGCCGCCGCGTCCAGTGGCGTCAGCACCCGCCCAGCCGCGTCCAGCCGTTCGCGCGCCTCCAGCACCCCGGCGTGCAGGGGCGCGGGCTTGGCGATATCCAGGGCGAACAGCTCGGGCCGCGCCTGGTCGCCGATTTCCAGGGCGTCGCCCAGGCCTTCGGTGGTGATCAGCAGGGTCTTGGCGCCCTTGCGTTCGAGCAGGGCGTTGGTGGCCACGGTGGTGCCCATCTTGATCGCCGCCACCCGCTCAGCCGGGAAAGGCGCGCCCGGCGCCGCGCCCAGCAGGCGCCGCATCGCCTCGACCGCCGCGTCCTCGTACTGGGCCGAGGTCGAGGGCAGCTTGAGCGTGCCCAGGCCGCCATCGGGCGCGCGGCCGATCACATCGGTGAAGGTGCCGCCGCGATCGATCCAGAACGCCCAACCGCTACCGTGCTTGTTGCTGATTTCGGTTGTCATCCGGCCGCCACGATCCTAAGCTTCGATGACTCCGATGACCTTCTGGCGCAACATCGCAAATCTGGCCGCACGGCGCGTGGACGAAGCCCACTGCGCCGACTGTCCGCCTGGGTTGCCGGGACACGATCCAGCCTTCTCCACGGCGGTCACCGCCCTGGGCGCCAAGCTGGCCCGGGCCGACGGCCGCGCCGACCCGGAGGAATTCGCCGCGTTCAGCGAGGTGTTCCACCCCGAGCAGGGCGGCGAGCGCAACGTCGAGCGGCTGTATCAGCTGGCGCGCCAGACCACCTTGGGCTTCGAGAGCTACGCCCGCCGCCTGGCGAAGCGCTACCGCGCCTGCCCGCAACTGCTCGAAGACGTGCTCGACGGCTTGTTCCACATCGCCAAGGCCGACGGCGTGGTCACCGCCGAGGAATTGGCCTACCTGGAGACGGTCTCGGGCCTGTTCGGCCTGTCGCCGCTGACCTTCCTGCGCCTGCGCGCCACGCACCTGGGCGCCGGGCCCAGCGATCCCTATGTCGTGCTCGACGTGGCCCACGACGCCGAAGACGCGGCGGTGCATCGCGCCTGGCGCCACGCCCTGGCGCAGGCGCACCCCGACCGGGCCATCGCGCGGGGCCTGCCGGCGGAGTTCATCGAGGTGGCGCAGGCCAAGGCTTCGGCCATCAACGCCGCCTACGATACGATCATGACGCAGCGCCGGGCGCTGGCGCTGGTTGCGGCCGGTTGAACTCTTAGCGATTCTGTGAGTTGACGGACAAAGGATGGGCGCCGACATACTGCCAAGGCGCACCTTCGGCTGAGGCAAGACGGCCATGACCAACCCCGCGATCCCTGGCACAGGCTTGACGGCCTCCGGTTACCGGAGTCTGGCGTGGGTCGCTGGCGCGCTGGCCAGCCTTGCGGCGGCGGTGGTGGGCGCGGTGCTGGCCGTGGTGTTCACCGCCAGCCTGCTGGTGATTGGCCTGATGGGCGGGGCCCTGTTCGCCTTCGCCCTGCTGGCCGCCCGCGCGCGCCGCGCGGTGCGCCGGCCGGTCGCCGCCGAGGACAATCCGATCATCGAAGCCCGCAACGTCGGCGGCCATTCGTGGGTCGCCTACGGCTGGGACCAGGGCAAATAGCGCCTGTCACCAACGTCGCGCCGCGACGCCGCGCACAAGGATGCGGACGATGAGCCATACGGGCAGCTGTTTCTGCGGTGCGGTCCAGATCGAGGTCACTGGCGAACCTGCGGCCATGGGCTACTGTCACTGCACCTCCTGCCGGTCCTGGTCGGGCGGCCCGGTCAATGCTTTCAGCCTGTGGGCGCCGGAAAACGTCAAGGTCGTGGCGGGGGCGGAGAACCTGGCCACCTTCGCCAAAACGGCCTTCAGCGAACGTCAGTACTGCGCCAAGTGCGGCGGCCACCTGATGGCCCGTCACCCCGAACTCAATCTGGTCGACGTGTTCTCGGCCACGATCCCCACCCTCGATTTCAAGCCGGTGGTGCATGTGAACTACGCCGAGAGCGTGCTGCCGATCCGCGACGGCCTGCCCAAGTTCAAGGATTTTCCGGCCGACTTCGGCGGCTCGGGCCAGATGGTGGCCGAATAGGCCAGGCTGACGTCGGGCTTGCCCGCTCCGCCCGGCCTCGCCTAACAAGCGGCCATGGACCTGATCCCCGCGCCTTCGCCCAATTTCGACCAGCGCCGCGGCCCGCCCGACATGATCGTGCTGCACTATACCGGCATGGGCTCGGGCGAGGCGGCGTTGCAGCGCTTGCGCGATCCAGAGGCCAAGGTCTCGGCCCATTACCTGATCGAGGAAGACGGCCGGGTGTTCTCGCTGGTGGCCGAGGAGCGCCGGGCCTGGCACGCTGGGGTCTCGTTCTGGAAGGGCGAGCGCGACGTCAACGCGATCTCGATCGGGATCGAACTGGTCAATCCGGGTCATGAGTGGGGTTACCGGGCCTTTCCCGAGCCGCAGATCGAGGCGCTTGTGGCGCTCTTGGACGAGGTGCGCGGGCGCTGGGACATCCCGAACGGCCGCATTCTGGGTCATTCGGACGTGGCGCCTGATCGCAAGACGGATCCAGGCGAGCTGTTTCCCTGGAAAGCCCTGGCCACGGCCGGCCATGGCCTGTGGCTCGAGCCGCCCGCCGCGCCGGGGCCGGTGCTGGCGCTCGGCGACGAGGGGACCGGAGTGTTCGCCCTTCAGGCCGGCCTGACCCGCCTCGGTTACGACAGCGCCCCGTCGGGACAGTACGATCAGCATACCCGCCAGATCGTGACCGCCTTCCAGCGCCATTGGCGACCCGAGCGCCTCGATGGCGTGGCCGATGGCGAGACGCGGGCGCGGCTGGTGCATCTCCTGCGCGCGGCGGCGGAATAGCCGCCGAGTTGACCTGATCGCCGCGAAAGATCATTTTCCGCGCGGATCAGACGGCCGGGCGGTCGCGGCGCCCTTGCGGCGTCGAGGAAAGTCCGGGCTCCACGGCGACAAGGCGGCGGGTAACGCCCGCCGGGCGCGAGCCCAGGGATAGCGCCACAGAAAGTAAACCGCCCGTCCAAGCTCCTCGGAGCGAAGGCGGGTAAGGGTGAAAGGGTGCGGTAAGAGCGCACCGCGGACCTGGCAACAGGGACGGCATGGCAAGCCCCGCCTGGAGCAAGACCAAATAGGGACGGCGCGCCGAGGCTTGCGCCAAGGCAGGACCGTCGCCGGTCCGAGTCGTCCGGGTAGGTCGCGCGAACCGCGCAGCGATGCGCGGTCCAGAGGAATGACCGTCGCTCGCCTTAGCCCTCGGGCCAGGGCGGGGCACAGAACCCGGCTTATAGGCCGTCTGATCCGTTTCTCCCGCCAACCTGCGCCGTATGCGCGATGCCTTAATACTCGCGCGTTCTGATAATGTTCTGGATGGCGTCTGTACAGGCCTGCGGCGGCTGGCCGCGACCACTTCAAATCCACAGAAAATGGCCTGTGGTGTCATTGTCTCCCAATTCATCCCATGTTAACCCAAACAAATCGCATCGTTTCGGTCGTGGCGGCAGGCGGCAGTGACGTGCGCGAAGGGCGCGGGCGCATGGGGCGGCTCAGCCTGGAACGGGGCGCGGCGAAGTGTTTCTCTCGACCTTCGAGAAACAACTGGACAGCAAGCGGCGCATCGTTGTGCCGCAGGACTTCCGCGCCCTGGCGGCCGGCCCGTTTGGCGGGGTGTTCTGCTTCCCCTCGATCGAGGCCGACTGCATCGAGGGCGGCGGCAAGCCCCTGTTCGACCAATACAAGACCTTGATCGACGATCTGGCCCTGGGCGATCCCCTGCGCCTGCCGCTTGAGACGGTGGTCTATGGCGGCATGCACGAACTGGCGTTCGACACCGCGGGGCGGATCACCCTGCCCGAGGCCCTGTGCGAGGCGTTTGGCTTGACCGACTGGGTGGCGTTGGTGGGCCTGGGCGATCGGTTTCAGATCTGGGAGCGCGAGGCCTTCCGCGCGCACCGCGCCGAACAGGTCAAGAAGGCGCGCGAGGGCCTGCCCGCCCTGCGCCTGCAACAGCGCGCCCAGCGCCTGGGGGCGGGCGCATGAGCGAGCCGGAGCACCGCTCGGTTCTGCTGGACGAAGTGATTTCGTGTATCGCCCCGCGTCCGGGCCTGCGGGTGGTGGACGGCACCTTTGGCGCCGGCGGCTATAGCCGGGCCCTGCTCGACGCCGGGTGTCAGGTGCTGGCCATCGACCGCGATCCCGCCGCCGCGCGCTTCGCCGAGCCGATGGCCGCGGCCTATCCCGGCCGGTTCAGCCTGGCCGAGGGTCGTTTCTCCGAGATGGAGGGTTGCCTCGAGGACGCCGGCTGGCCCGCCTGCGAGGGCGTGGCGCTGGATCTCGGCGTCTCATCGATGCAACTCGATCAGGCCGAGCGCGGCTTTTCCTTCATGCGCGACGGTCCGCTCGACATGCGCATGGAAAGCGACGGCCAGAGCGCCGCCGATCTGGTCAACACCGCCGAGGCGTCGGAACTCGCCCGCATTTTCTGGCTCTACGGCGAGGAGCGCGCCTCGCGCCACATTGCCAACGTCATCGTCCGCCGCCGGGCCTCCCAGCCGTTCGAGCGCACCATCGATCTGGCCGAGACGGTGGAGCGCGCCCTAGGCGGTCGCCGCGGCGCCCCGACCCATCCGGCCACGCGCGTGTTCCAGGCGCTGCGTATCGCGGTCAACGACGAACTTGGCGAGCTCGAAGCCGGCCTGGCGGCGGCCGAGCGCGCGCTGGCGACCGGCGGGCGACTGGCGGTGGTCACCTTCCATTCGCTGGAGGACCGCATCGTCAAGGCGTTCTTCACCGAGCGCGCCGGGCGCACCCCGTCGGGCTCGCGCCATCTGCCGCCGGCCAAGGCCGGTCCCGATCCAACCTTCGTGCTGCTGTTCAACGGCGTGCGCGGGCCGTCCGACGCCGAGATCGCCGCCAACCCCCGCGCCCGTTCGGCCAAGCTGCGCGCGGGCGAGCGCACCGCCGCGCCAGCGTGGAAGGAGGCCGCATGAGCAGCGGCTTTCTGCGACGCACCTTGCGCGGGGCGCGCCTGATCGAGCTGGGCGCCCTGACGGTCATGCTCGGCTTGGCCCTGGCGGTTTATATGGTCAAGGCGCGGGCCAGCCGCGAAACCGGCGACATCACCCAGGTCGAAACCCAGATCGGCGACGAGCAGAAGCGGGTGCGTCTGCTGCAGGCCGAGGCCGCCTACCTTGAGCAGCCGGCGCGCCTGACGCGACTGGCCGAGGCCATCGGCCTGGGACCCACCGCCGATGCGCGCGAGACCACGCTGGATCAGCTGCCTGACGTCGCCCGCCAACCGGCGCTGACCGGCGCTGGGTCCGGGAAGCCTACGGCCGCGGGCAAGACCCCGCCGGCGTCGGCGCCGCCGGCTGTGCCCGCACCGCTCTCCACGCCCAAGGTGGAGGCCGCGCGATGAGGCCCAGCGAGCTGATGTTCTACCGCCTGCCCATCGGCTGGCGTTGGCTGGTGGAGTCGGTGTGGAAGCTGGAGCACGCCTTCGAGCGCGCCAAGGCCAAGGATCAGGCCGAGTCCGACACGCGCATCCGCATTTTCTTCGTGCTGGCGATGTTCGCCGCGGGCTTCTTCACCCTGGCGCTGGGCGCCACCAAATGCGCCCTGTTTTCCGACGCCGACCGCAGCGGCCTGGCCGCCGCCCCGCCCTCCGGCTCGCGCGCCGACCTGGTCGACCGCAACGGCTCGCTGCTGGCGGTGGATCTGACCCATTACGGGCTCTACATCGACGCGCGCGAGATCTGGGACACGGGCGAGACGCGGCGGGTGCTGGGCAAAGTGCTGCCGACGCTCAACCCCCAGCGCCTGGATCACGCCCTGGCCTCGGACCGGCGCGAATACATCCTGGGCGGCCTGACGCCGGATCAGAAGGCTCAACTGGAAGACCTCGGCCTGCCGGGCGTGAGCTTCGAGGAGGAGGAGCGGCGCATCTATCCGCTGGGGTCGTCCGCCGCGCACCTGATCGGTTTCTCCGACAAGGGCGGATCGGGTCTGTCGGGCGCCGAACGCGCCCTGGACCAGTCGATCAAGAGCAACGCGGGCGGCCAGCCCGTGGCCCTGGCGATGGACGTGCGGGTGCAGGCGGCGCTGGACGATGAGCTGACCAAGGCCGTGGCCAAGTACCGCGCGCTCGGCGGCGTGGGCATGGTGGTTAACGTTAAGACCGGCGAAATCCTCGGTTTCTCCAGCCAGCCGGACTTCGACCTGAACCTGCCGGGCAAGGGCACGCCCGAGCAGATGCTCAACCGCGGGGCCACCTCGGTGTACGAACTGGGCTCGGTGTTCAAGGCCTTCACCCTGGCGGCGGGCCTGGACTCCGGCGTGGTCACCCTCAACACCAGCTTCGACGTTTCGCATCCCATCGAGCTCGGCGGCCATCTGGTGCACGACTTCGACAAGGGCGACTCCACGCTGCAGCTGTGGCAGGTGTTCACCCACTCCTCCAATATCGGCGCAGCCAAGATGGCGCTGATGGCCGGGCCGCAGCGGATGCAGGACTACTTCCGCCGCTTCGGCCTGTTCGCCGCCGCCCCCGGAGAGCTGACCGAGAGCGCCCCGCCGATCCTGCCGCGCCAGTTCAGCGACCAGACCCTGGCGCAGATCGCCTTCGGCCAAGGGATCGCCGTCAGCCCGCTCGCCCTGGCCACGGGGTATCGCTCGCTACTCGATGGCGGCGTCTACAGCCCCCTGACCATTCGCAAGCAGCCGGACGGAACCCAGCCGCAGGGACGCCGGGTGATCTCGGAGAAGACCTCCGCCACCATGCTCCAGCTAATGCGGCTGAACGTCACCGATCCCAAGGGCTCGGGCCACAAGGCGGACGTGCCGGGGCTGTTCGTCGGCGGCAAGACCGGCTCGGCGCAGAAGCCCGAGCATGGCCACTATGGCCGCAACAACATCTCCTCCTTCGTGGCGGTGTTTCCCGCGACCGGGCCGCTCAACGCGGACCGCTACATGGTGCAGATCACCCTGGACTCCCCGCAGGTGACGCCCGACAGCATGGGCTTCATCACCGGCGGCTGGAACGCGGCGCCGACGGCGGGCGCGGTGATCGACCGCATCGCGCCGTTTGTGGGCGTCAAGCGCGCCGCGCCGAGCCTGGCCGACGTGACGCACGGGGCCAAGGACATCAAGCCCCTGCAGGATGGAACCACCGAAGGAGCCTTGAGCCAGTGAGCCCCCGCCTGTCCGATCTGGTGCGGCGCGACCTGGACGTCGATCCGGTGATCGAGGGCGTGACCGCCGACAGCCGCAAGGTGCGGCCAGGCTTCCTGTTCGCCGCCCTGCCGGGGGCCAAGGCCGACGGACGCGACTTCATCGCCGCCGCGCTGGGGGCGGGCGCCGCCGCGGTCCTGGCCGCCGACGATGTGGCCGGGATCGCCGCGCCGGTGGTGCGGGCGCTGGATGTCCGGCGCGCCTATGCCCTGGCTGCGCGCGCCTTCTACGGCGCCCAGCCGCAGGTGTGCGTGGCGGTGACGGGCACCAACGGCAAGACGTCGGTCGCCGGCTTCTGCCGCCAGATGTTCGACGCCCTGGGCCATAAGGCCGCCAGCATGGGCACCCTCGGCGTGGCCTTGAGCCCCAAGGCCGGCGGCGAGCAATTGACCCCGCCGGGCCTGACCACGCCCGACGCCGCCGACGTCGCCGAACGCCTGGCCGACCTGGCCGCGCGCGGGGTGCAGCGGCTGGCGATGGAGGCCTCGTCGCACGGCCTGGACCAGCGGCGGCTCGACGGCGTGCGCCTGACCGCGGCGGCCTTCCTCAACCTGACCCAGGACCACCTGGACTATCATGGGTCGATGGACGCCTATCGGGCCTCCAAGCTGCGGCTGTTCGAAAGCCTCTTGCCGCGCGGGGGGACCGCCGTGCTCAACGCCGATTCCGACGCCTACGGGGCCTTCGCCGCCGCGGCGGTGACCGCGGGCCAGACGGTGCTGTCGGTGGGCGAGGCGGGTCAGGGCCTGCGGCTGATTGCGCGCATCCCAGTTCCCGAGGGGCAGAGGCTGGTGTTGTCGGCGTTCGGCGAGCCGTTCGAGGTGCTCCTTCCCCTGGCCGGCGCGTTCCAGGCGGCCAACGCCCTGGCGGCGGCGGGCCTGTGCATCGCCGCGGGCGAGGCGCCCGGCGCGGCCCTGGCGGCGCTGGAAGGCCTGCAGGGCGCCCCGGGCCGGCTGCAGCGTATCGGCGCGGGGCCGCGCGGCGGCGACGCTTATGTCGACTACGCCCATACGCCGGACGGTCTTTCCACAGTGCTCGCCGCCCTGCGTCCGCACACGCGCGGCCGGCTGATCGTGGTGTTCGGCGCGGGCGGCGACCGCGACCGGACCAAGCGGCCCCTGATGGGCGCTGCGGCCGCCGCCGGCGCTGACCTTGTGTTCGTCACCGACGACAATCCCCGCAGCGAGCCGCCGGCCGCGATCCGTGCGGCGATCCTGGCCGCCGCCCCCGGCGCGCGCGAAATCGGCGACCGCCGCGCCGCGATCTGCGCCGCCGCGGCCGAGTTGAACGACGGCGATGTGCTGGTGGTGGCCGGCAAGGGCCACGAACAGGGCCAGATCGTCGGCGCCGAGACCGTGCCGTTCGACGACGCCGCCGAGATCGCGGCGGCCCTGGAGCTGGACGCATGAGCGAGCCGCTCTGGACCTCGGGCGAAATCGCATTGGCGGTCGGCGGCGCCGTGGAAGGCTCGGCCTTCGCCGCTACGGGCGTTTCGATCGACACGCGCACGATCGAGCCGGGCGACCTGTTCGTGGCTCTGGCCGGCGCGCGCGACGGGCACGACTTCATCGACGGGGCCCTGGCGTCCGGCGCTGCGGGTTCGCTGGCCTCCCGGTCGGGCGCGGGCCCGCGCGTGCTGGTGCGCGACGTGCAGGCCGGTCTGGAAGCAATGGCGCTGCACGCCCGCGATCGCAGCGGCGCCCGGCGCGGGGCGGTGACCGGCTCGGTCGGCAAGACCAGCGTGACCCAGGCGGTGCGTGCGGGACTGGCCTTGGCGGGCCGCGCGCATGGCTCGGTGAAATCCTACAACAACCAGATCGGCGTGCCGCTGACCCTGGCGCGCATGCCGCGAGCCACCGAACGGGCGGTGTTCGAGATCGGCATGAACCACGCGGGCGAGATCGAGCCCCTGTCGCGCATGGTCGCGCCGCATGTGGTGTGCGTGACCACGGTGGGTCCCGTGCACACCGAGAACTTCGCCGACGGCGAGCGGGGCGTGGCCCTGGCCAAGGCCGAGATCTTCGCCGGTCTGCAGCCGGGCGGGATCGCGGTGCTCAACGCCGACAACGCCTGGTACGGTCTGCTGCGAGAAGCAGCGCTCAAGGCCGGCGCGGTGGTGCGCAGTTTCGGCTCGACCGAGGCGTGCGACGCGCGGCTGCTGGACTTTTCGGCCCATGACACCGGCGCCGTGGTCCGCGCCCGCCTGAATGGGCGCGCGCTCGACATCCCGTTGCTCCAGCGCGGCGCGCACTGGGGTCCCAACAGCCTGGCGGTGCTGCTGATACTTGAGGCCATGGGCGTGTCGTTGGACGACGGTCTGGCCGCTCTGGCCACGTTCGAGCCGCTGGAGGGCCGCGGCAGCGAGCAGACGGTGCGCGCGCCGGCTGGCGCCTTCGTGCTGATCGATGAGAGCTACAACGCCAACCCGATCTCAATGCGCGCCGCGCTCGCTACCCTCGGCGGCCGCGCGGCTATGGGCCGCAGGATCGCCGTGCTGACCGACATGCTGGAACTGGGCCCACAAGCGGCGCTCTACCATGCCGAAATCGCTGATGTTCTTGAGCGCAATGGCATCGACCTGGTCTTTTGCGCGGGGCCGCTGATGAAAAACCTGTGGGACGGCCTCCCGCCGACTCGCCGGGGCGGCTATGCGGAGACGGCGGCGCAATTGGCGCCGCGAGTCGTCCAGGCGGTTGGGCCGGGCGACGTGGTGATGGTCAAAGGCTCCAACGGATCGAAGGCTTCGATCGTGGCCCAGGCGCTGGCGGCGCTGGCCGCGGGAGCCGATTCGTCGGCGTCGGTCAGGGTGGGCTCGGGCGGCTGATGTTCTATCTGCTCTTCTCTTACTTCTCGGACGGCGGCGCGCACGGCATGCACTATGTGCCGCTGCTCAACCTGCTGCGCTATCTGACCTTCCGCACCGGCATGGCCCTGGTCACGGCGCAGGTGGTGGTGGGGCTGATGGGCACGCGCTTCATCGACTGGATGCGCGCCAAACAGGGCCGCGGCCAGCCGATACGCAAGGAGGGCATCGAGCGCCACGTGATCGAGAAGGCCGGCACCCCGACCATGGGCGGCTTCATGATCCTGGCGGGCCTGATGGTCGGCACCCTGCTGTGGGCGGACCTGCGCAACATCTACGTGTGGGTGGTGCTGCTGGTGACCGCCGCCTATGGCGTGCTGGGATTCATGGACGATTACGCCAAGGTCACCAAACAGACCACCGCCGGCGTCTCCAGCCAGATGAAGCTGGTGATCCAGTTCTTGGTGGCGGGGCTCGCCACCGTGGTGCTGATGCGCTACGGCGAACATCCGCCCAACGAGCCGGCCACGCTGTCCAGTTCGGTGGCCTTCCCGGTGTTCAAGAACCTGCTGCTGAACCTCGGTTGGTTCTATGTGGCGTTCGGCGCCATCACCATCGCCGGCTTCTCCAACGCGGTGAACCTGACCGACGGGCTGGACGGGCTGGCCATCGTGCCGGTGATGATCTGCTCGGCCGCGTTCGGCCTGATCGCGTACATCGTCGGCAACCGCGTGTTCGCCAGCTATCTGCAGGTCCATTTCGTGCCGGGCGTGGGCGAAATCGCGCCCCTGTGCGGGGCGATGATCGGCGCGGGCCTGGGCTTTCTTTGGTATAACGCCCCGCCGGCCAAGATCTTCATGGGCGACACCGGATCGCTGGCGCTGGGCGGCGCCCTGGGAGCCATGGCGGTGGCGGCCAAGCACGAGATCGTGCTGGGCATCATCGGCGGCCTGTTCGTGGCCGAGGCGCTGTCGGTCATGATCCAGGTTGGCTATTTCAAGGCGACCAAGGGCAAGCGCATCTTCCTGATGGCGCCGATCCACCACCACTTCGAGAAGCTCGGGTGGAAGGAATCGACCGTGGTGATCCGCTTCTGGATCGTCTCCTTCGTCCTGGCCCTCCTGGGCCTGGCCACACTCAAGCTGAGATAGGGGAGGGCCGCTCGTGATCCCCGTCCGTGGATTTGAAGGCAAGCGCGTCGCGGTGTTCGGCCTGGGCCGCACCGGCCTGACGGCCGCGCGGGCCTTGATCGCGGGCGGCGCCGAAGTGGCGCTGTGGGACGAGAAGGCGGGCGCGCGCGACCAGGCCACGGCCGAGGGGCTGCCGGTGGTTGATCTGGCGAGCGCCGACTGGTCCGGCTTTTCGGCCCTGCTGCTGTCGCCCGGCGTGCCTCTGACCCATCCTCATCCGCACTGGACAGTTGAGCGGGCCAAGGCGGCCGGGGTCGAGGTCCTGGGCGACATCGAACTGTTCGCTCGCACCGTCAACGCTGCGCCAGCCCATAAGCGGCCCAAGATCGTGGCCATCACCGGCACCAACGGCAAGTCCACCACCACCGCTTTGATCGGCCACATCCTCACCGCCGCCGGCAAGGACGCGCGGGTGGGCGGCAACATCGGCCTGGGCGTGCTGGGGCTGGAGGACATGCACGGGGGCGCGGTCTATGTGCTGGAGCTGTCGTCCTATCAGCTCGACCTGACCTCCAGCCTTAAGCCCGACGTGGCGATCCTGCTCAACGTCTCGCCCGACCACCTCGACCGTCACGGCGACATGACCGGCTACGTGGCGGCCAAGCGTCGGGTGCTGCTGAACCAGGGCCCGGGCGATACCGCCATCGTCGGGGTCGACGATCCCTGGTGCCAGCGCATCTGCACCGAGATCACCGCGGCCAACCGTCGCACGATCTGCCCGATCTCGGCCGGCCGCGCGATCGGGCGCGGGGTCTACGCCCTGCAGGGCGTGTTGTACGATGGCTCGGGCGAGCGGGTGAGCGAGGTGTGCGACCTGCTGCGCGCACGCGCCCTGCCGGGACGCCACAACTGGCAGAACGCCGCGGCGGCCTATGTCGCCGTGCGGGCGCTGGGCGTGACCCCCCAGGATGCGGCTGAGGGCCTGATGACCTTCCCGGGCCTGGCGCACCGCATGGAACTGGTCGGCCAGATCGACGGCGTGCGCTTCGTCAACGACTCCAAGGCCACCAACGCCGACGCCTCGCGCGCGGCCATGAGCGCCTATTCGCGGTTCTTCTGGATCGCCGGCGGCGTGGCCAAGGCCGGCGGCATCGAAAGCCTGGCCGACCTGTTCCCGCGTGTGGACAAGGCCTATCTGATCGGCGAGGCCGCGCCCGATTTCGCGCGCACGCTCGATGGCCACGCGGCTGTCGAGATGAGCGGCGATCTGGCCACCGCCGTGGCCGACGCCTTCGCTGACGCGCGCGCCGTCGCGGCCGCCAGCGGCGAGGAGGTGGTGGTGCTGCTTTCGCCGGCCTGCGCCTCGTTCGACCAGTTCGCCGATTTCGAACGCCGCGGCGACGCCTTCCGCCAGATTGTGCAGACCCTGGCCGTGCCCGCGGCCCAAGGAGCGACCGGATGAAGCGCCAGCCGCACGCCTTCGCCCGCACCGACCAGACCCGCCTGGGCGTGTGGTGGTGGACCACCGATCACCTCCTGCTGGGCGTGGTCACCGTGCTGATGATGCTGGGCGTGCTCCTGTCGTTCGCATCCAGCCCCGCTGCGGCGGCGCGCCTGAACCTGACCGATCCTTTCCACTTCGCCACGCGTCAATGCCTGTTCGCCGCCGTGGCGGCGGTGATCCTGATCGGGGTGTCGATGCTGTCGCCGCGCGGGATCAAGCGCTCGGCCTTCTTCATCTACGCCGCCGCCATCGGGGTGATGGCGATCCTTCCCCTCCTGGGCCACAACGCCAAGGGCGCCACCCGCTGGCTGGAGTTCGGCGGCTTTTCCCTTCAGCCTTCCGAATTCATGAAGCCGGCCCTGATCGTGCTGGTGGCCTGGATGTTCTCCGAGGGGCAGAAGGGCGAGGGGGTGCCCGGCGTATCGATCGCCTTCGGCCTCTATGGCGTCGCGGTGGCCCTGTTGTTGATCCAGCCCGATGTTGGCCAGACGATCCTGATCACCATCGCCTTCGGCGCCGCCTTCTTCGTGGCTGGCGTGCCGATGCGCTGGATCTTCGGCCTGTTCGGAGCCGCGCTGGTCGGGCTGGTCGGGGTCTATTTCACCTTTGGCCACGTCTCCACACGGGTGCACAAATTCCTGTCGCCCGACGCTTCGGGGGCGCGCCAGATCGACAGCGCCCAAGAGGCCATCGCGGCCGGCGGCCTGTTCGGACGGGGGCCGGGCGAGGGTGTGATGAAGCGCCACGTGCCCGACCTGCACACCGATTTCATCTATTCGGTGGCTGCCGAGGAATATGGGCTGATGTTCAGCCTGATGCTGATCGCCCTGTTCGGCGTGCTCGTCACGCGCGGGCTTTATAAGGCTATGAAGCTGTCCAACCCCTTCGAACAGATCGCCGCGGCGGGCCTGTTCGTGCTGGTGGGCCAGCAAGCCTTCATCAATGTGGCTGTGAACTTGAATCTCATCCCCACCAAGGGCATGACCCTCCCGTTCATTTCCTACGGGGGCTCCTCGATGATGGCCATGGGTCTGACCTTGGGCATGGCGCTGGCTCTGACGCGCCGCCGCCCGGGCGCCTACGCTGCGCCCGATGGTCTGGCCAAGGCCGGCGCCTACGCGTGAGCAACAAGCTCGCGGTTCTGGCCGCTGGAGGCACCGGCGGCCATCTGTTTCCAGCTCAGGCCCTGGCGGAGGCGCTGCGCGCGCGGGGCTGGCGCATCGTGCTGGCCACCGACGAGCGCGGCGCGCTCTACGCCGACAAGTTTCCCGCCGACCAGCGCCTGGCGCTGGAAGCCGCCACCTTCAAGCCGGGCGACATCCCGGGCATGATCCGCGCGGCTTTCGCCATCTTCAAGGGCGTGGGCCAGGCCTCGGCGGTGTTCAAGCAGCTCGATCCGGCCATCGTGGTCGGCTTCGGCGGCTATCCTTCGCTCCCCTCGCTGATCGCCGCTCTGACCGGCAAGCGGCGCACCCTGATCCACGAGCAGAACGCGGTCCTGGGCCGGGTCAATCGCCTCCTGGCGCCGCACGTGAACCAGGTCGCCTGCGCTTTCCCCACGCTTGAAATGGCCTCGCCCAAGGTCAAGGCCGGCGCAGTGGTGGTTGGCAACCCCGTACGCCCGGACATCCGCGCCCTGTACGAGACGCCCTACGATCCGCCCACCGCCGACGGCGATATCCGCATCCTGGTCACCGGGGGCAGCCAGGGCGCGCGGCTGCTGTCCGAATTGACCCCGGAAGCGATCTGCAAGCTGCCCGAAGATCTGCGCTACCGGGTCAAGGTGCAGCAGCAGACGCGGCGCGAGTCGATGGAGATCGCGCGCCAAGCTTATAAGGACGCGCTGGTCGAGGCTGAGATCGCGCCCTTCTTCCGCGACATGGCCGGGCGTCTGGGCCAGGCTCACCTGGTTATCGGCCGGGCGGGCGCCTCGACCTGCTGCGAGCTGGCCGTGGCCGGTCGACCCTCGATCCTGGTGCCCCTGAGAATAGCCGCGGACGATCATCAGCGGCTCAACGCCAAGCTCCTGGCCGACGCCCACGCGGCCGAGGTGGCGCCCGAACAGGTGCTGACGGTCGATTTGCTGACAAGCGCCTTGTCCAAGCTGCTCTACGATCCGGCGCGCCTGGGTCGCATGGCCGCCGCCGCCCGTTCGGTCGCCACGCCCGACGCGGCCCAGGCGCTGGCCGACCTGGTCGAAAAAACCGCGTCAAGGTCAGAGGCTTAGCCGGCGCCGCCACCGTCGGCCCAAGGCCTTCGGCCTGGGTCCTAGCCAAAAGCGTGCACGTGATAAACGTGCGTTAAGTATTTCTAACCGATAAGCAGCAGATAAGAGACGTATTGACGCATCCGAAGCGGCGACGCCTCGCCTTGCACGGAGCGGTATGGACTTTGTCTATAGTCGGTAAAATTGAACGGCAATTTGACAATGAACAATATCGTCCGGCTGCGGTAGATCCTATGATGGTTTCCGGTTTCCCTTTGACTTCGCTCGAACATTTCGATCAGCGACTTGTCGGCCGTCAACGCCCCGCACCGGTCTCGCCGCGCCGTGCTGCGCCATGAGCGATCGCACAGTCCGCACCCTCGAGCATCTGGATCAGAGCGCTTCGACCGCTCGGGTGCTCAATCTGTACAATGTCCGCCGGACCAAATCGAGCGACCCCGACTACCTTGCCAAGCCACTGTTCCAGAACCCGGCGCTCAACAGTTGCATTATCCTCAAGCACCGGCTGCGGCACAATGAGCTGGAAGAGTTCACCACGCCGCGCCAAAACGCGACCAAGGTGCTGGTGCCGCTGCATCACAGCGACCTGCGCATGGGCGCCCGCTATGTCTTTGTGGGCCAGCGCAATTTCGAGGCCGCCCTGCATCAGGCCTTCGGCATCCAGATCAACGCCGAATCGCGCGACCTGAAGGTCTTGGCGATCCTGGACGAGTCGCCCACGCTCGACCCGTTCGTCCTGCGTGAGAAACTTCGCCTGCACGGGATTGACCCGGCGCTGTGCTATTTCGACCTGTCGGCGGCCGACACCCGCCGCATCTTCGCCTTCGCCCAGACCGAGATCGAGCCCCTGGTGCGGATGAGCGCCCAGGGGGCCAAGGACGCCCTTGGCCAGGCGGCCAAACTGACGCGAAAGATTCTGGCCGATTCCGCCGATGCCGATCTGGATCCCCTTCGCCGCACCCTGCAACTGGACCCGCAACAGTTCCAGGAGGGCGTGTTCTGCTGGAAGGCGTTTCTCTATTACAAATGGCAGCTCGCCGATCTTTTGCCGCGGGTCAATCCGGTGCTGCAGGAGATCAAGACCGTGCGTCCGCGCGGCCCGGCGGACCCTGAAACCAAGCTCTATCTCAGCAACACCCGCGAGGTGCTACACAAGGCCCTGATGGCCGCGTGCCGCCAGGTGCGCGACACCCTGTCGGTTTACGACAACGCCTATCATCAGCTGACGGCCAATAGCGATCCTTCGGCCTTCCGCCAGTTTCTGCTCAAGGCGCCCGAGCTGTTCAACGAGCTGGGCGAGCGCCTCGGCGCGGTCGAGCATCTGGTCAGTTTCTGGCGTTTCCGCTTCCCCGTGGGCAAGCCGCCCATGGTGACGCCCGACGACCTGGCCGATCTGTTCCAGGACTTCGAGGCCAGCCTCGGTTTCTCAGCGCCGGAAAGCAGCATCAACGACGCCCAGCCCATGGCCCGGCAGGACGTCGGCTAAGGCCGCCTCACGTCGGGCGGCGCGAGGTTTTGCCCCCGCCGGGCAAATCGGCTATCGCAGGCGCCATGAAACTGCGCCCCTTACCCTTCGACATCGGCCCCATCCACTTCGTCGGCATCGGCGGCATCGGCATGAGCGGCATCGCCGAAATCATGCTGCGCACCGGCTATGTGGTGCAGGGCTCCGACGCCAAGGCCTCAGCCAATACCGAGCGTCTGGAAAAGTTGGGCGCGCGCATCTTCATCGGGCACGACGGCGCGCATGTGCAGGGCGCGTCGGCCGTGGTGTTCTCCACCGCGGTCAAGCCGGACAATCCCGAGATGGTCGCGGCGCGCCGCGCGCGCATCCCCCGGGTGCGGCGGGCCGAAATGCTGGCCGAACTTATGCGGCTGCAGTTCTCGGTGGCGGTGGGCGGCACCCACGGCAAGACCACCACCACCTCGATGATCGCCGCCCTGCTCGACGCGGGCGGGCTGGACCCGACGGTGGTCAACGGTGGGATCATCAACGCCTATGGCACCAACGCCAAGGTCGGCGAGGGCGACTGGATCGTGGTCGAGGCCGACGAGAGCGACGGCACCTTCCTGCGCCTGAAATCCACCGCCGCGGTCGTGACCAACATCGATCCCGAGCATCTGGACCACTACGGCGACTTTGATGCGGTCAAGAAGGCGTTCCGCGATTTCGTCGAGAATATCCCATTCTACGGCTTTGCCGCGGTGTGCGTGGACCACCCCGAGGTACAGACCCTGGCGGCCACGATCGAGAATCGCCGGCTGATCACTTACGGGACCAACCCTCAGGCCGAGATCCGCGCCGAGACCATCGTCATGGGGCCTGACGGCGCCCGCTTCGATGTGGTGATCACGCCGCGTGACGCGGAACGGACCGTGTTGAACGACCTGCACATGCCGATGGCGGGCCTGCATAATGTGCTCAACTCCCTGGCCGCCATCGCCGTGGCGCGCCAACTGGGCGTGACTGATGCCGCGATCCGCGCGGGCCTGGCGGGCTTTGGCGGCGTGCGTCGCCGCTTCACCACCACCGGCATGGCCCATGGCGTGCGCGTGATTGACGACTACGGCCACCATCCGGTCGAGATCGCCGCGGTGCTCAAGGCCGCGCGCGCGGTGTCCGGCCACGGCAAGGTGATCGCCGTGGTCCAGCCGCACCGCTACACCCGCCTGCGCGACCTGTTCGCCGAATTCTGCGCCTGCTTCAACGACGCCGACACCGTGATCGTGGCCGACGTCTACGCAGCCGGCGAGGCGCCGATCGAAGGGGCCAGCCGCGACGCCCTGGTCGAGGGGCTGAGCCGCTACGGCCATCGCCGCCCGCTCGCCCTGGAAAAGCCGACCGACCTGCCGGGCCTGATCGCCCAGGAGGCCGCCAGCGGCGACCTGGTGGTGTGCCTGGGCGCCGGAGACGTCACCGCGTGGGCCTACGCCCTGCCCGGGCAGTTGGAAGCGCTGCGCAAGTGAGCGACTGGCGCGATCGTCTGCCCGCCGTCCGGGGCCGCATCGAGCTGAACGCGCCGCTCGCGCCCTACACCTGGTTCCGGGTCGGCGGTCCGGCCGATGCGCTATTCATACCCGAGGACGAAGACGACCTCGCCCAGTTCCTGACCGGTCTCGATCCCGCGGTTCCTGTCCTAGCCATCGGGGTCGGCTCCAACCTGCTGGTGCGCGATGGCGGGCTGGAGGGCGTGGTCATCCGCCTGGGCCGGGGGTTCGCCAGGGTCGAGCCGCGCGGCGAGGCGCGGATGTTCGCGGGCGCCGCCGTGCCCGACGCGGTGCTGGCGCGCGAGGCGGCCAAGGCGGGCGTGGCGGGGCTGGAGTTCTATCGCGGCGTGCCGGGCACGGTCGGCGGCGCCTGCATGATGAACGCCGGCTGCTACGGGTCGGAGACCACTGACGTGCTGATCGAGGCCTACGCCATCGACCGGTCCGGCGCGCGCCTGACCCTGAGCCATGAGGTCATGGGTTTTACCTACCGCAGGTCCGCCGCCGGGGCGCGGGGCGACCTGGTGTTCACCGGCGCCCTGTTCCAGGGAACGCCGGATGATCCGGCCGCCATCACCGCGCGCATGGACGCCATCACCGCCCGGCGCGAGACCACCCAGCCGATCCGCGAAAAGACCGGCGGCTCGACCTTCAAGAACCCGCCCGGCGACAGTTCCTGGCGCTTGGTCGATGCGGCCGGCTGGCGCGCCAAACCACAGGGCGGCGCCATGTTCTCGCCGCTTCACGCCAACTTCCTGATCAATACGGGCGAGGCGTCGGCGGCGGACCTGGAAGGCCTGGGCGAGGCGGTGCGCGCCGACGTAAAGGCCAAGTTCGGCGTGGAGTTGGACTGGGAGATCAAGCGCGTGGGCAGGCCGAAGCCTTGAAGACCATCGCCGCCCTTTCCGTGGCCTTCGTCGTTCTCGCGGCGCCCCTGGCCCACGCCCAGGACGTGCTGCGGAACCGCGCCTCGGCCAACACCGGCGCCACGCTGGGCGCGCTGTCCACCGCCGGCTTGCCGGCCGATCAGATTGCGGCGGGCGCGGCGGGGTTGGCCAAGCGGGGCGCCGGCGGGTCGGGCGCCTACGACATGCTGGAATCGCTCACCACCGAGATCGGCCCGCGCCCGGCCGGCTCGCCAGCCGCCGAGCGCGCCAAGGACTGGGCCTTGGCCCGGCTCAGCGCCATGGGCTTCCAGAATGTCCACGCCGAGCCCTACACCATCTGGGCCTGGTTCAAGGGGACCGAGATGGCCGAGGTGGTCGCTCCCTTTCCCCAGCCGCTGATCATCACAGGGCTGGGCGGTTCGGTCGCCACCCCGCCGCCGGGCGTGCAGGGCGACGTTGTGCTGTTCGACACGTGGGAGCATCTGCTGGCGGCCAAGCCCGGCAGCCTGACCGGCAAGATCGCGGTGCTGACCGAGCGCATGGGAAAGCTCGACTCGCCCACGGGCTATGGCATGGCCAACCGCTGGCGGCGCAAAGGCGCCTCGGAGGCGGCGCGGCGCGGGGCGATTGGCTTTTTGATCCGCTCCTTGGCCACCAACGACGTGCGCGATCCGCACAGCGGCGCGCTCAACTACGACGACGATGCGCCCAAGATTCCGGCTGCGGCCCTCAGCGGGCCTGACGCCGACCAGCTTGAGCGAATGGCCAAGCGCAATGTGCCAATCCGGCTGAAGTTCACGCTGATCCCGATGTACCTGCCGCAGGCCAAGGCCTGGAACGTGGTGGGCGAGATTCCTGGAACCTCGCTGCCGGATCAGGTGGTGCTGGTCTCGGGCCATTTGGACAGCTGGGGCCTGGGCACCGGCGCGATCGACGACGGCGCAGGCGTGGCCATCGTCAGCACCGCCGCCCAGCTGGCGGCCGTGCTCAAGCCCGCGCGCACCATCCGCGTGGTGCTGTGGGGCGCCGAGGAAACCAACCAGGCCGGGCCTGAATATCTCAAGGCTCACGCTGCCGAGGTCGGCAATATCGTGCTGGCCGGCGAGAGCGACTTCGGCGCGGATCGGGTCGTGACTTTCCAGGCGCCCAAGGGCTCGGCCGATCTTGAGCCGATCAAGGCCGCCGCCGCCGCCATGGCACAGCTCGGCGTCGCCTTCGATCCCAAGCCCTCGTCCAACGGCGGCGACGACATCGTCCCGCTCTATCAGGCCGGCGTGCCGGTGGTGTCGCTGCGCCAGGACGGGACGCACTATTTCGACATCCATCACTCGATGAACGACACCCTGGACAAGGTGGACCCCAAGGCCCTGGACCAGGCTGTCGGCGCCTGGGCCGCCCTGATCTACACCGCGGCCGACACCCAGGCCGACTTCCGCGCGGGCAAGCCGTAAGCGGGCGGGCAGGGGGCTTTGCGGCCGCCGTCATCCGCGCTTACATGACCCTTATGCGCCAGACCTTCGAGGACCACGCCGATCCCTCCTTCGGCCCCCAGCACGTGCCCCTGATCCGTGACGCCATGGCGCGCCAGGGGCTCGACGGGTTCATCGCCCCGCACGAGGACGAGCACCAGAACGAGTACCTGCCCGCCGCCAACGACCGGCTGGCCTGGGCCACCGGCTTCACCGGCTCGGCGGGCGCGGCGGTGATCCTCAAGGACCGCGCCGCCATCTTCGTCGATGGCCGCTACAGCCTTCAGGTGCGCGACCAGGTCGACACCGGCCTGTTCGAGGTGCGCGATCTGGTCGAGGGCGGCGTGTCCGCCTTCTTGGAGAGCGCGCTCGGTCAGGGTCAGGTGGTCGGCTACGACCCGCGCCTGCACAGCCCCGACGCCCTGGAGCGCCTGCGGCGCGCCGCCGAAAAGGTGGGCGCCGCGCTCAAGCCCGTGGCGTCGAACCCGCTCGACGAGGCCTGGGGCGATCTGCGCCCGGGCCAGCCGCAAGCGCCGGTCGTGCCCCACCCGCTGGAATTCTCCGGCGAGCCCTCGTCGGAAAAGCGCGCCCGCATCGGCGCGGCGCTGAAGGACCAGGGCGCGGACGTCGCGGTGATTACCGCCCCGGCCTCCATCGCCTGGCTGTTCAACATCCGCGGCGGCGACGTGATCCGCTCGCCCTTGCCGCTGGGTCAGGCGATCCTTTTGGCCGACGGACGCGCCCTGCTGTTTCTCGATCCGGCCAAGGTCACGCCGGGTCTGGCCGCGTGGCTGGGCGCGGACGTGACGCTGGAGGCGCCGGGATCCCTGCCCGCCGCCCTGGCCGCGCTCAAGGGCAAGACGGCCCTGGTCGATCCGGCCGTGTCATCGGCCTGGTATTTCGACGCGCTGGAGACGGCGGGGGCCAAGGTGCTGCGCCGGGCCGATCCCACGGTCCTCCCGCGCGCATGCAAGAACCCGGTCGAGGTCGAGGGCGCGCGCCAGGCCCACATCCGTGACGGCGCCGCGTTGGTGCGTTTCCTGCACTGGCTGGATCAACGCCAAGCGGCCGCGGAACTGCCCGACGAGATCGAGGCGGTAAAACAGCTCGAGGGTTTCCGCGAGCATACCAATGTGCTCAAGGACCTGTCGTTCGACACCATCGCCGGGGCCGGTCCCAACGGCGCCATCGTGCACTATCGCCCGGTCGAGAGGCTGAACCGCCGGCTGGAGCCCGGCAGCTTCCTCCTGGTGGATTCCGGGGCGCAGTACCTCGACGGGACCACCGATGTGACGCGCACCATCGCCATCGGCGCCCCAAGCGCGGAGATGAAGGCGCGCTTCACCCTGGTGCTCAAGGGCAACCTGGCCCTCGCCCGGGTGCGCTTCCCGGCGGGAATCACGGGCTCGCAGCTCGACGCCCTGGCGCGCGGCCCGCTGTGGTCGGCGGGGCTGGACTACGACCATGGCACCGGGCATGGCGTGGGCTCGTACCTGGGCGTGCACGAGGGGCCGCAGGGCATTTCCAAGCGCGCGGGCGGGGCGGCGCTGCAACCGGGCATGATCGTGTCCAACGAGCCCGGCTACTACAAGGCCGGCGCCTACGGTATCCGCATCGAGAACCTGCAGGTGGTTACGCCCCCGGCCGAGATCCCCGGCGGCGAGCGGCCCATGCTCGGGTTCGAGACCCTGACCCTGGCCCCGATCGATCGCAACGCCATCGCGATCGAGCTGCTCAGGCCCGAGGAACGCGCCCAGCTCGACGCCTATCACGCGCGCGTGTTGCGCGTGGTCGGCCCGCTCGTGCCGGACGATACGCGCGACTGGCTGAAGGGCGCCTGCGCCCCCTTGTGACTCTACCCCTCGGCGAAGGGGCGTCCAAGGCTGGCGCAAGTCCGCAACACTTCGCCGCTAAAACAGCGCTCTAGGGCGCGGGGCGCTGGCGCGATCGCGCGTCATGGCCAAGGTTGGGCGGCAAGCGGGGGAAAGTCATGGACGCCTATGATCTGGTGGTGATCGGCAGCGGGCCGGCGGGGCGGCGCGCGGCGGTGCAGGCGGCCAAGCTGGGGCGCTCGGTGCTGGTGATCGAGAACCGCCTGCGCGTCGGCGGCGTGTCGGTGCACACCGGCACCATCCCGTCCAAGACCTTGCGCGAAACCGTGCTCAACCTGTCCGGCTGGCGTGAGCGGGGCTTTTACGGCCGCTCCTACCGCGTGAAGAAGGAGATCGACGGCTCGGACCTGGGCATCCGGCTGACCAAGACCCTGGAGCATGAGGTCGAGGTGCTGGAGCACCAGTTCCAGCGCAACGGCGTGCGCACCCTGGCCGGCACGGCCCGCTTCACCGGGCCGCACGAACTTCTCGTGACCTGCGGCGAGGATGGCGAGGAGCATCACGTGGTCGCCTTCGAGCGGGCCCTGATTGCGGTCGGAACCGCGCCCTACCGCCCCGAATCTATCCCCTTCAACGGCGTCAATGTGCTGGACAGCGACGACGTGATCACCACCCCGCGCGTGCCGCGCAGCCTGACGGTGATCGGCGCGGGCGTGATCGGGGTGGAATACGCCACCATCTTCAGCGCGCTCGACGTGCCGGTGACCCTGATCGAACCGCGGCCCACGTTCCTGGAGTTCATCGACCGCGAGATCATGGACGACTTCATCCATCAGCTGCGCGACCGGGGCGTGACCGTGCGCCTGGGCGCCAGCGTGACCCGTGTGGAGCTGGACGACCAGAACTGGCCGGTCGCGATCCTGGAGGATGGCCGGCGCATCCGCTCGGAGATGCTGCTCTACACGGCGGGCCGTGTAGGGGCGACGGCCGACCTCGGCCTGGAGCATTGCGGCCTGACCGCCGATTCGCGCGGTCGGCTGACGGTCGATCCCCACACCTTCCAGACCGAGCAGCCGCACATCTACGCCGCCGGCGACGTGATCGGCTTTCCCAGCCTCGCTTCGACCTCGATGGAGCAGGGCCGCATCGCCGCCTGTCACGCCTTCGGCCTGCCCATGCCGCCGGCGCCGCAGTACTTCCCTTACGGCATCTATTCCGTGCCCGAAATCTCCACCGTCGGCATGAGCGAGGAGGAGGTGCGCACCCGCGGCATCCCCTGCGAATGCGGCATCGCGCGCTTCCGCGAGACCTCGCGCGGCCACATCATGGGGCTGAACGCGGGCATGATGAAGATGATCTTCTCGATCAAGACCCGCCGGCTCCTGGGCGTGCACATCGTCGGCGAAGGCGCGACAGAGCTGATCCACATCGGCCAGGCGGTGCTCAACCTGCACGGCACGCTCGACTACTTCATCGAGAACGCTTTCAACTATCCCACCCTGGCCGAGGCCTACAAGATCGCGGCGCTCGACGCGTGGAACCGCATGCCCCGCGCGGCCAGCTAGGCTCTACCGGAAAGACGATTTCAGAATCTGCCGGACGCGGATCAGGGCGGCCTTGTCGGCCACGGCGTTGGCCGGGTTCTTGTCGGCTGGATCCTCGCCCACGCGCAGGAAGGCGTGCTCGGCGCGCGGATAGACCACCGCCTCGAACCGATTGCCGGCGGCGTCCATCAGGCGCTTGCTGTCCTCGGCCGTGAACAGCACCGGGTTGGCCTGGGTCAGGTCCCATTCCCCGTAGAAGGCGTAGACGGGAACGTGGGTCTTATGCACGGGCCAATCGTTGATCAGCTTGTTCATGTGCGAGGGGCCCTGGCCGTACACCGGCGGGCCGGCGCCGCAGAACGAGAGCACGACCTTCACATCCTTACGCGGATCGGTGACGGCGTAGCGGAACGCCACGCCCCCGCCCCAGGTCAGGCCGACGATGCCGACCTTGCCGTCCGACTGCGGAAGTTTGTCGCCGTAGTCCATCAAGGCTTCCAGGTCCTTGTAGACGTCCTTGTCCTCGCGCAGGTCCAGCGTGCCGCCGGCGTCGCCCGTCTTGAACGAGTCGGTGCCGCCGCCATTCGGGCCCAAGCCCGACAGCATGTCGGGGGCGATGGCGATGTAGCCCATCGCGGCGATCTCGTCGGCGGTGTTGCGCGTCGAATCGGTCAGGCCGAACACCTCGTGCAGCACCAGGATGACGGGCGCCTTGCGCTTGGTCTGGGGATAGACCACCCACGCCTTCAGAGGCCGGCCCAGGCTCTGGACCGTGATCCATTCGCCCCGGCGCGGGGACTGGGCGAGCTTGGCGGTGGCGAAGCTCTGCGACTTCTGCATGCTCGCGTACCAGTCTGCCGGTGCGGCCCGGCGCCCCGGAGTCGCCGTGGACGGCGAGGCGGCGGCCTGCTGTTCAGCCGCTTCGGTCGGGGTCAGGCTGTCGTCGTTGCTCTCGGCGATGCGGAAGCCCAGCGACTGGTAGCTGCGGCGCGGGATGTCGTCCCATAGGCGCAGCGAGACGCGCAGTCCCTTGGGGCCCATCACCCATGAGCCGCCGCGCACCATGCGCCAGTTCGGATCGCCGCCGTCGTCCCAGGCGCTGCCATCGGTCGGCGCGCCGCTGAAATCGTTGTGTTTGCGATCCTCGACCCATTGGCCGACATTGCCGACCATGTCGTAGAGGCCAAAGGCGTTGGGCGGAAACGAACCGACGGGCGCCGGGCCGTCCCAGCGGTCAGCCCCGGCCATCCCCATCGAATTGGCCTTGTTGGGGTCGAACCTGTCGCCCCACGGATAGAGGGTGGTCGCGCCCGCGCGCGCCGCGTACTCCCACTCCGCCTCGCTCGGCAGACGGTAGTGGCGTCCGCTGGCTTGGTTGAGCCAGGCGATGAACGCCTGTGCGTCCACCCAGTTGACGTTGACGACCGGTAGCGAGCCACGCTCGAACCCAGGCCGCTGCTCAGGCAGGGCGCGGCCCGTGGCGCGGGCGAACACATCGTATTCGGCGAAGGTGACATCGTGCGCTGCGAGCCTGAAGGCCGGCACGCTCACCTGGTGGACTGGTTGCTCGAAGGTGAAGCCGACCTTCTGCACGTCGCCCATCTGAAAGGTCCCCGCGGGGATCGCGGTCATGTCCTTGGCGACGGCCTTGACGACGGCGTCCGTCGCGGTGGGGTCAGGCGCGCTGGCCGACGCGGGCTTGGCGGCCACATCCTGCGCCCCGGCCGGCGCCGAGCTCAGGAGGAGGGTTGCAACCAAGACGTGTGGCCAGATGCGGGCGCTGGACATGAACTTCTCCCCTGGACGCTTTTATGAACGACTTTGCGCGCGAATTTGTGCACGCCTTGTGGCGGCTCACAAGCAGGATGTTTAGGCGTCGGCACTCCCGCGCAGGACGGAATCGGTGTGTTCTGTTAACGGATTAGGAGTGCAGCCCATGAACGAGCTTACCTATGTCTCGCTGGTTCCAAAGGACAGCAGCGGGCGGCTACGCCAATTGCTCACCGAGGAGGACACAGGCCCCTTGGAATGGCGGGAGGTCAGGACCAGAGGCGGGAGCGAGTTTTACTTCAGCGGTCCGCCCAATCTCGCCCGCCGAACGCACGAATATGTGACGCTGTGGGTGGCCAACGAACGATGGGCCAAATCTGGCGGCGATACGGCCGATGCGCCGTCGGGCGCGCCCTGGCGAGGGATGGCGACCCGCATGGTCGCATCGCTTGTTGGACTTCTCGCCTTCGCCATCATGGCGTTCAGGAGCAGCGGCGCCACAGGCTAGTAGCGGCGTCCATAGTTAGTCAGCCGGTTGGCCCCCGTCGCCCGGCGCCGAGACCCGATGCGCTGCGCTGAATTGCGCTCCCGCGATCCAGGCGTTACCGCTATAGCCCGCAGCGTATCGCCCATAGGTCAGCTTGAACGTCCCTCCCGATCCCTTGCTCGACGTGTTCCCCGGCGACAGCGCCATGAGCCGGCTGATGCGGGCTCACGACTGGTCGTCCACGCCGCTAGGGCCGCCAGAGCGGTGGCCGCAAGGGCTGAAGACGCCGCTCGGCATCATGCTCACTTCTCGCTTCGAGATGTGGATGGGCTGGGGCGAGGATCTCGCCTTCTTCTACAACGACGCCTACGCGCCGACCCTGGGGGCCAAGCACCCTGACGCACTGGGCAAGCCCATGCGCGAGGTATGGGCCGAGGTGTTCCTCGCCATCAGCGACCGGGTCCGCTCCGTGATGCAGGACGGGGTGGCTACGTGGGACAAGGCGCTTCTGCTTTTTCTCGAGCGCAACGGCTATCTCGAGGAGACCTACCACACCTTCTCCTACAGCCCCCTGCGGGGGGATGACGGCGCCATCGAAGGCCTGATGTGCGTCGTCACAGAGGAGACCGAGCGGGTAATCAGCGAGCGGCGCCTGCGTACATTGCAGACGCTGGCCGCCGCCCTCCTGCCTGCCCGCACCCGTGAGGACATCGCCGTGGCGGTGCGGGGCGCCTTGGCCGACAATCCGCAGGATTTCCCCTTCGGCGCCCTGCAATATCTGGATGGCCCCGGGGTGGGCTTGGATCCGCAGTACCGGGTCGGCTGGCCCTTCGCCCGCATCCTCGGCGGCGCCAAGCTGGTCGAGCTGCCGATGGGCGATCTGCTCAACAACCTGCCGTCAGAGACGTGGGATGGTCCCTCGCGCGAGGCTTTGATCCTGCCCATCGCCGAGACCGGTCAAGAGACGCCGGCCGCCGCTTTGGTGCTCGGCCGAAATCCTCACCGCCGCGACCGCGAGGAAATGATCGAGTTCGCGCGGCTTATGGGCGCCCAGATCGCCGCCGCACTGACGGCCGCCCAAGCCCATCTGCGCGAGGCCGGCGAGGCCGAACGGTTGCGGCAGCTGTTTGAGCAGTCGCCCAGCTTCATGGCCGTGTTGCGCGGTCCCGAGCATCGCTTCGAGCAGGTCAATCTGGCCTATCTGCAACTGATCGGCCACCGCGACGTGGTGGGCAAGCCCATTCGCGCGGCCCTGCCAGAGATCGCGGGGCAGGGGCTGTATGAATTGCTCGACAGCGTCTACGCCACCGGCGAGCCGTTCAAGGGCAAGTCCATGGAGGTCACCCTCCAGCGAGCGCCGGGCGCGGAGCCCGAGCCCCGGTTCCTCGATTTCGTCTATCAACCGATCCGCAACGCCGAGGGCCGCGTGACCGGCGTGTTCGTCGAGGGGTTCGACGTGACCGACGTGCACGCCGCCGCCGTGGCGCTGCGCGAGAGCGAGGCCCAATTCCGCACCCTGGCGGAGGCCATGCTCAACCACGTCTGGACCTCGCGGCCGGACGGTTACCTCGACTGGTTCAACAGCCGTCTTTACGAGTATACCGGTCTGGAAGCCGGGTCCCTGATCGGGGTCAACTGGGCTCAGATCGTTCACGAGGACGACCTCGATCCGGCGCAGAAGACCTGGGCCCTCGCCTTGGCGAGCGGCGAGCCCTACGCGGCGGACCTGCGCCTGCGCCGGGCGGACGGCGTGTATCGGTGGCATATCGCCCGGGCGGTGGCCGTGCGCGGCGAGGACGGCGAGATCGCCCGCTGGATCGGCACCAATACCGATATCCATGAGCAGAAGGCCGCGACCGAGGCCTTGAGCAACCTCAACGCCACGCTTGAACAGCTGGTCCAGGAGCGGACCAACGAGCTGATGGCGGCGGAAGAGGCGCTGCGCCAGAGCCAGAAGATGGAGGCGGTCGGCCAACTGACCGGGGGGCTGGCCCACGACTTCAACAACCTTCTGGCCGGCATAACCGGCAGCCTGGAAATGCTCGACACGCGTGTCAAGCAAGGCCGACTGGACGCCGTTCCGCGCTATCTCGACGCCGCCCAGGGCGCGGCCAAGCGCGCCGCCGCACTCACCCAGCGCCTGCTGGCCTTCTCGCGCCGCCAGACGCTCGATCCCCGGCCCGTCAATGTAAATCGGCTTGTCGCGGAGATGGAGGACCTGATCCGGCGCACGGTCGGGCCTGAAGTGGTGATGGAGGTAGTGGGGGCCGGCGGCCTGTGGCTGACCCTGGTCGATCCTAACCAGCTCGAGAACGCCTTGCTCAACCTGTGCATCAATGCGCGCGACGCCATGCCCGACGGCGGACGGCTGACGATCGAGACGGCCAACAAGTGGCTCGACGACCACGCGGCCAAGGAGCGGGAGTTGGCGCCAGGCCAATATGTTTCACTTTGCGTCACCGACACCGGCGCGGGCATGACGCCCGAGGTCAAGAGCCGCGCCTTTGACCCGTTCTTCACCACCAAGCCGCTTGGCCAGGGTACGGGGCTGGGCCTGTCCATGATCTATGGCTTCGTAAGGCAATCGGGCGGCCAGGTGCGCATCTACTCGGAGGTCGGGCGCGGCACCACCATGTGTCTCTACCTGCCCCGCCACGCGGGTCTGGAGGCCGAAGGCGAGAAGTCCCAGGGGTTGGCCAATCCTGACTTCGTCGGCCATGGCGAGACGGTGCTGGTGGTCGATGACGAGCCGACTGTTCGCATGCTCATCGTTGAGGTGCTGCAGGAGGCCGGTTACCGCACGATCGAGGCCGACGACGGCGCCTCTGCCCTGCACGTCTTGCAGTCGCCCACCCGCATCGATCTGGTGGTGACCGACGTGGGCCTGCCGGGGGGCATCAACGGGCGCCAGGTGGCCGACGCGGGGCGCGCCCTAAGGCCCGCGCTCAAGGTGCTGTTCATCACCGGCTATGCGGAAAACGCCGTGGTGGGCAACGGCCATCTCGAGAGGGGCATGCAGATCATGACCAAGCCCTTCGCCGTCGAGCAACTCGGAAACAAGATCCGCGAGATGCTCGACATGGAGGCGCAGGACCGGCCGTCCGGCGACGCCTAGACGTCTTTGGCCGGGGCCCGGCCATGCTGCGCTTCCGCTCGCTGTCCGATGAACTGGTCGGCGAGCGCGACGACGCCGCGCGCCGCGTCTCCTAAAGCACCGCCAGGATTTCTATGCCCGCGCCCGCAGCTTCGATCCAGTCGCCTTCCGTCTTGCCCAGGAGGGCGCGGGCCAGCGGCGCGACATAGGAGATTTTTCCCGCGGCGGGATCCGCCTCGTCTTCGCCGACGATCTGGAACGTCTGTTCACGTCCATCGTCGCGCGCGATGCGCACCGTCCGGCCGAACTGGACCTGGCCGCAGACGGGGTCGGGCGCGGTCAATTGCGCGCTGGCCCGGCGCGCGGACCAATAGCGCAGGTCGCGCGTGGCGCGGGCCATGGCTGTGCGATCGGCCTGGACGTCGCCAGAACTCTGAGCGGCGACGTAGGCGGCGCGGGCGTCGGCCAGGGCCGCGTCGATCGCCTCCAGGCCAGCGGCGGTCACGAGGTTTGGGTGGGGCGAGATCGGCCGGTCGGGCAGGTTGGCCGCCTGGGCCTCGTAGTCCTCTTCCCGCGTGAAGGCGACGGACATGTACCTATTTGCGCATCTGCGGCTTGGAGGCGCCGTGCGGCATGCCCGAAACCTGGTCGGGGTGGAAATGGCGGCCGTGGGGCGGACCCTGCCGCGCCTTGAGGGCGGCCTTGCGCAGGCGCAGGGCGCGCTGGGCGGGGGTTTCGTCGGCCTGGACGGCGGCGGGGGCATTGGACTGATCGTTCATCACGCAGCCTTAGCATGGACCGGCCGCCGCGCCTAAGCCCGGCAACCATACCCTGTCGCCAGCCATTTCGTCCCGTGACGGCGGTTCGCACTTTGGGCGCCAGCGCGTTGAACGGCGTGGAGTTGGGCATGGGCACGTATCACGACGTCCGCCTGGGCGTGGCCGGCGCGGTCGCCTGGCTCCCAGGGTGGGCCGCGACGGTGATCATCGTCGCCGTGTGCCTGGCGGTGGCGTTGGGGCTGCAGAAGGGCGTCTATCGCCTGCTGCAAAAGCTCAGCGGCGAGGGTAAGGCCCCCTTCTGGCGCGCCTTCGTGGACCAGACCGGGGGACCTGCCGCCTTGGCGGCGCTGATCTGCGCGGTCGCTGTCGGCGCTTCGCTCTCGCCGATCGACGCTCGTGTGGCCGCCATAACGCGCCAGGTGGTGCTGGTCGCCCTGGTGCTGCTTATCGGCTGGGCCGCGATCATCGCCGCCCAGGTCGCGTCGCGCCGCTACATCCGCCGCTACAAGATCGACGTCGAAGACAATCTACTGGCGCGCAAACACCTGACCCAGGCGAAAATCCTGGAGCAGCTGCTGGTGGCCGTGTTGTGGCTGCTGACCGTGTCCTTCGCCCTGATGACCGTGCCGGGCGTTCGCCAGTGGGGAGTGAGCCTCCTGGCCTCGGCCGGCGCAGCGGGCATCATCGCCGGCCTGGCCCTGCAGCCCGTGCTGACCAATATCTTCGCCGGGGTCCAGATCGCCATGACGCAGCCGATCCGGCTGGAGGACGCGGTGATCGTGGAGAACGAGTGGGGCTGGATCGAGGAGATCACGGGCACCTATGTGGTGGTGCGCCTGTGGGATTGGCGGCGCATGGTCCTGCCCCTGACCTATTTCATCCAGAAGCCCTTCCAGAACTGGACGCGGGAGTCCGCCAGCCTGATCGGCACGGTGATCCTCTACGTCGACTTCCGCGCACCGGTCGAAGCCATGCGCCAGAAGCTGAGCGAGATCGCCGCGGGCTCGCACCTGTGGGACAAACGGGTGGTCAATCTGGCGGTGACCGACTTCAGCGAGAAGACCATGCAGATCCGCTGCCTGGTCAGCGCCAAGAACGCCCCGGAGACCTTCGATCTGCGCTGCGAGGTGCGCGAGAAGATGATCGCATGGCTGCTGGAGGCCTATCCCGACGCCCTGCCGCGCGACCGGGCTGATTTCAAAGGCGAGATGGCTGAACTGCCCGAGGGGCCGAGCGCGTCGAACGGCGCGGCCGGGGGCGCCCCGACCCCATCGAGCGACGCCCTGGCTCAAGGGCGGGCGATGGTCGGGAATTAGGCGTTACTGCGGGGCCACCAGCGCCAGCCACTCGTCCTCGGTCAGCACCTGGACGCCCAGGTCGGCGGCGGTCTTCAGCTTGGATCCGGCGCCTGGGCCCGCCACCACCAGATCGGTTTTCCTCGATACCGATCCGGCGACCTTGGCCCCCAGGCTCTCGGCCTGGGCCTTGGCTTCGTCGCGCGTCATCTTCTCCAGGGCGCCGGTGAACACCACGGTCTTTCCGGCCACGGCGGTGTCGGTCTTGGGTCGTTCAGCGGGCAGTACGGTCAGTTCCGCCAAAAGCTTGTCCACCAGCCGGCGATTGTGATCCTCGCCGAAGAACTCAGCCACCATGCGCGCGGCCACCGGCCCGACCTGATCCACGCCCGCGATCTCGCTGAACGCCTCGCCTGGCATGCCGGCGGCGGCCGCACGAGCGGCCTCGGCGAAGGCAGCCCAGGTTTGATAGCGGGCGGCCAGGGCCTCGCGCGCGCGCACGTTCAGCTTGGGCAGGGCCAGGCGCAGACGCAGGTCCAGCGCGGCGTCCTCGGGCGCCAGCAGGTCGGGCTGGGCGCGGGCGAAGGCGAGCACCGCCTCCACCGCCGTTGGACCAAGGCCTTCCAGGTCGGATAGCTCGACATAGGCCGCGCTGGCCGTCTGCCGCGAGGCGGCGCTCGCGGCGGCCAGGAAGGCGTCCACGGTTTCGAAATGGCGGGCGAGAGCGAGCGAAGTGGTCTCGCCTACGTGGCGGATGCCCAGGCCGTAAATGAAACTATCCAGCGCGACCTGTCGCCGGGCCTCGATGCCGGCGATCAGGTTGCGCACACTGGTCTCGCCATAGCCCTCGGTCGCGCGCAGTTCGTCCATCTTGGCCGCGTCGCGGGCCAGGACGAAGATGTCGGCCGGGTCGACGATCCAGCCGCGCTCGTTGAAGGCGGTCAGCTGCTTTTCCCCGAGGCCCTCGATGTCGAAGGCCCGGCGCGAGACGAAGTGGCGCAGGTGCGCCAGGCGCTGAAACGGACAGGCGAATTCTCCGGTGCAGCGGCGCACCACGGTCTCGGCGCCGGCGACGGTGGTCTCCTGGGTCAGGGGGGTGTGCAGGATGCACGGGCAGCGGCTGGGAAAGACAAAGGGGACCGCGTCCTTGGGCCGCTCGTCCAGCACCACGCCCACGATCTGGGGGATCACGTCCCCGGCGCGCTGCAGGATCACGGTGTCGCCCACGCGCACGTCCTTGCGGGCGATCTCGTCGGCGTTATGCAGGGTGGCGTTGACCACCACGACCCCGCCGACCGTCACGGGCCGCAAGCGCGCCACCGGGGTGATCGCGCCGGTGCGGCCCACCTGAATGTCGATCGCCTCCAGCACGGTGCGGGCCTGCTGGGCGGGGAACTTGCGCGCAATCGCCCAGCGCGGCGTGCGCGTGACGAACCCCAGCCGATGCTGCCAATCCAGCCGGTCGACCTTGTACACCACCCCGTCGATGTCGAAGGAGAGCTTGGGGCGCAGGGCTTCCATCCGGGCATAGGCGGCCAGCAGGCCGGCGGCGTTTTCCACCCGCTCGCTCTGGGGCGTGGTCTGGAACCCCCAGGCCTTGAGCTTGCCCAGCGCCTCCCACTGGGTATGGGCGAACGGCGCGCTCAACTGGCCCCAGGCGTAGGCGAAGAACTTCAGCGGCCGCTTGGCGGTGATCGCGCTGTCGATCTGGCGCAAAGAGCCGGCCGCGGCGTTGCGCGGGTTGGCGTAGACCTTCTGGCCCGCCTCGGCGGCGGCGGCGTTGAGGGCGGCGAATTCTTCATGCCCGAGATAGACCTCGCCGCGCACCTCGATCTGGTCGGGCCAGCCCCGGCCGTGCAGTGTCGCGGGGATGTCCTGGATGGTGCGGACATTGGCGGTGACATCCTCGCCCACCTTGCCGTCGCCGCGCGTGGCCGCCTGGACCAACACGCCCCTCTCGTAGCGGATCGAGCAGGACAGACCGTCGATCTTGGGCTCGGCGGTGTAGGCGACCGTGTCGGTTGGGCCCAGCCGCAGGAAGCGGCGGATGCGGGCGTCGAACTCCTCAGCCTCGGAATCTGTGAAGGCGTTGTCGAGCGACAGCATCGGCGCCCCATGTTCCACCGGCGCGAAGGCCGCGGCGCGCGCGGCGCCGACCTTGAGGCTCGGGGAATTGTCGCGCACGAGATGGGGAAAGCGCGCCTCGATGTCGCTGTTGCGGCGCTTCAGAGCATCGTACTCGCCGTCGGAGATGGTCGGCGCGTCCTGCTGGTGGTAGCGCAGGTCGTGCGCCGCCAGCTCGTCGGCCAGCCGCTGCAACTCGTCTGCAGCCTCGGCTTCGGTGAGGTCGGGGACGGGCGTGGTCATGCGTCCATCAAGGCCCGGGCGGCGGCGCGGGCGGCTTCGGTGATCTCGGCGCCGGCGAGCATGCGCGCCAGTTCCTCCTCGCGCGCCTCGGGGCTGAGCGCCTCCACCGCCGTGCGCACGGGGTCCGAGCCCGACTTCGAAACCCGCCAATGGGCTTCCGCGCGGGCCGCCACCTGCGGGCTGTGGGTGACCACCAGCACCTGGGCTCGGCTGGCCAGGCGCTTGAGGCGCAGGCCCACCGCGTCGGCCACCGCCCCGCCTACGCCTTGGTCGACCTCATCGAAGATCATCAGCGGCTGGGCGGCCTCGTCACGTGCGGCCAGGGCGGCCTTGAGCGCCAGGGCGAAACGAGCCAACTCGCCGCCCGAGGCGATCTCGCCCAGGGGGCCGAATGGCGTCCCGGCGTTGGTGGAAATCTCGAACGCCACGCGGTCGAGGCCCGCCGGGCCGCCGCGGTCCTCATCGAGCCGCTCAAGGCTCACGCGGAAGCGGGCCTTGTCCAATTTGAGCGGCGCCAACTCCGCGTTGACCGCCCGCTCCAGTTCCTGCCCGGCGGCCTTGCGCGTGGCGCTCAGAGCCTCGGCGGCGTGCAGATAGGCGGCGCGGGCGTCGGCGACGGCCTGGTCGGCGGTCTTCTGGGCCGCCTCGGCGTCTTCCACGCCGTGCAGGGCCTGGGCGATGCGCCGCCGCTCCTCGGGCAAGGCCTCGACCGGCTTGCCCAGCTTGCGGGCCAGGGCGCGCAGGGCGAACAGGCGCTCCTCGGTCTTGTCCAGCCGGTCCGGTTCGAAATCGAGCGCGGCGGCCGCGGCGTCGATGGCGGCCACGGCCTCCTGCGCCTCGACCAGGGCGCGGTCGACCGCCTCGGCGGCCTGGGCGATGCGCGTCACTGGCGCGCTCGTCTCGGTCGCTCCGGCGTGGATCGCCCGCTCGCGCGCGCGCTCCAGGGCGCGGAAGGCCTGGGCGAGGCGGCCGCCAAGGGCGTCGCCGCCCAGGTGATCGCGCGCGGCGGCTATGTCCGCCAGGGCCTTTTCCGACGCGCCCAGCAGGGCGCGCTCCTCGGCGAGGGCCGTTTCCTCGCCGGCCTTGGGATCAAGCCGGTCAAGCTCGGCGAGGCGCAGGGCCAGTTCGTCACGCTCTGCCAAAGACTCGGCGGCGGCGCGGCGCAGATCGTCCGCGGTCTTGAGCGCCGCGCGCCAGTCGCTCCAGGCCCGGGCGGTCGCCTGGGCCGCCGACGAGGTTGCGCCGTAGGCGTCGAGCAAGGGGCGGTGGGTCTTGGCGTCAAGCAGGCCGACCGTTTCATGCTGGCCGTGCACCTCGAGCAGAAGCGCGCCCGCTTCGCGCAGGACGCCCACCCCCACCGCCTGGTCGTTGACGAAGGCGCGCGAGCGTCCATCGGCGCCCAGCTGGCGGCGCAAGACCAGGTCTTCGCCGCGCTCGTAGGCCACGCCCTTGTTGTCAAGCAGGGTCCAGACCGGATGGTCGGCCGAGGGGTTGAACACGGCGGTGACGGCGGCCTGGCTGCGGCCGCGCCGAACCAGTCCGGCCTCGGCGCGCGATCCGGTGGCGAGGCCCAGGGCGTCGAGGATGATGGATTTGCCGGCGCCGGTTTCGCCGGTCAGCACGGTCAGGCCCGGCCCGATGTCCAGGTCCAGCGTCTCGATCAAGACGACGTCGCGAATGCCAAGGCCGATCAGCATGGGCGCAGGATGGCCGCGAATCCGGCTCGGCTCAATGGCGCCCGCGCCCCGATCGGCGAGGTACGATCAGAAGAATTTCGGCGGCTTGAGCAGGTTGGGCACGCTCGGGAAGTGGATGGCGGGCATGCTGACGCCGTGCCGGCGCACCACGGGGACCACCGCGGGTTTCAGGCCTTTGCCGTTCATCAGGTCGTAGGCGTCCGAATACCAAGGGTCGCCCGGATAGTTGTAGCCCAGCACCGCCGCGTTGCGCTTGGCCTCCTCGGTCAGGCCTAGGGTCATATAGGCCTCGACCAGCCGGTACAGCGCCTCGGGCGCGTGCGAGGTCGTCTGGTAGCGGTCGATCACAGTCTTGAACCGGCCGATGGAGGACAGGGGCTGGCCATTGCGCAGATACCAGCGGCCAATGCTCATTTCCTTGCCGGCCAACTGGTCGTTGACCATGTCGATCTTGAGCTTGGCGTCGGCGGCGTATTGCGAGGTCGGATAGCGGCGCACCACTTCGCGCAGGTTCGACAGGGCCTGTTCGGTGGTGGCCTGGTCGCGGCCCACGTCGGTGATCTGCTCGAAATAGCAGATGGCCTTCAGATAGTAGGCGTACACCGCCGAGGCGTTGCCAGGGTAGAGCGAGATGAAGCGGTCGGCGTCGTCCACCGCGTCGCTATAGTCGTCGGCTTGGTAATGGGCGTAGGCGGTCATCAGCACCGCCCGGCGGGCCCATTCCGAATAGGGATACTGGCGCTCGACCTCGTGGAAATAGTCCACCGCGTCGGCCCAGTGATGCTGGTCGAGATTGGTGGCGCCGGTGTCGTAGATCAGTTCGACCGGCCGTTCCTGAATGCCCAGATCCGGGCGCTTCTTCTTGGCGCAGCCCGTGACGGCCAGGGTGCAGGCCGCCAGGGCCATGCCGATCAGGATGGGTCTACGCAAACGGCTGAGCACGTCGCCTCACGTCTAGGGTGCGCCGATCGCCGGGGCGGGGCCTTCGGATCGACTGTTCGAGGCCGGTTCTACACCAGCAGCCCGTCCGCGCAAACGCGGCGGTTGGCCCAAAGGCCGACGGCGATCAACTCGCCTGGGCGAGGCGGGCGCTGAACGGCGCGAAGCGCCAGGCCTGGGGCTGCTCGACCAGGGCGCGGACCACCAGATTGTTGAGCGCGTGACCGGCCTTGAAGCCCTCGAAGCGTCCGATGATCGGCGCGCCCAGCACATAGAGGTCGCCCACGGCGTCCAGCGCCTTGTGGCGCACGAACTCGTCGGGCCGGCGCAGGCCGCCGGGATTGAGCAGGCGGTCGCCCTCGATCACCAGGGCGTTGTCCATCGAGCCGCCGCGCGCCAAGCCCGCGGCGCGCAGGGCCTCGACCTCGTGCAGGAACCCGAAGGTGCGACAATCGGCCAGTTCCTGGCGGAAGCTGTCTTCGTCGATTTCCAGCTCGACCCGCTGGCGGCCGATCAAGGCGTTGGGGAACACGATCTCGAACGCCATCTCGAAGCCATTGGCGGGCGACAGGCGGGCGAACTTGTCGCCGTCCCACACCTCGACCGTATCCAGGACCTCGATATAGCGGCGCTCGGCGTCCTGCCGGCGCCGACCGGCGCGGTCGAGCAATTGCACGAACGGCAGGGCCGAGCCGTCCATGATCGGCACCTCGGTCCCGTCCAGCTCGACCACGACATTGTCGATGTTGAGGGCGGCCAGCGCGGCCATCAGATGCTCGATCGTCGCCACAGACACGCCCGAGGCGTTGGTGATCACCGTGCACAGGCGGGTCTGGGTCACAGCCTCAGGCGAGACCCTGACGTGGTTGTCGCCCCCAAGATCGGTGCGCACGAACACGACGCCGGCCCCCACGGGCGCGGGTCTGATCGACAGGCGGACACGCTGACCGGAATGCAATCCAACGCCTGCGCAGATGGCCGGGCCGGCCAAGGTGTGTTGAAATGCTTCTGACAAGGCCGATGGCCCTTTCCGTAGATCGGGACGGCCGGGTAGGTCCGTCCTTTACGCCCCAGCTTATCTGTACCCTGTCGGTTGCGGTGCAGCAAAACACATCCTGTTTCGGAATGTTTCTGGGTTAATTAGCTGAACTTATTGAGTATTTTTCAAGCTTTGCAGTTGCGTTGGCCGCGCCCGCTTTCTCCTGACAGGCGAACTTGAGGCCAAAATGACAATGCGGCCGGATGAGAACATCCGGCCGCACGAGTCGCAGGGAAGGGGCGCGCAGCCTTGCGCGCCGGACCGGCTGAGGTCCGCTAGTTCGCCAGTCGGCGCAGGAAGGAGGGAATTTCCAGGTCTTCGGCGCCTTCGACCCGCTCTTCCTCGACCGGCTGAGCCGAGCTGGTGGAACGCGACTGAGTCACGGCGGCCGAGCGAGGCTGGGGCTCGCGCGCCTGCGGCTCCGGATAGGCGTCATGACGACGCCGTCCGCCGAACAGGCTCATCAGGCCGCCCTTGGGACGGCGCTCTTCATGCGGGGCCTCAGGGAACAGCGGCTCTTCGGCGACCGAGGGATCTTCGATGCGCACATAGGGCCGAGCCGGGGCGATCGCCGGTTCGCGGCGAGGCTCGGCGGCCTCGACCGGGGCAGGCTGCTCGAAGTAGAATTCCGGCTCGTCGGCAGCCGGCTCGGGCGCGGGAGCGCGGGCGGCTTCGCGGGGCGCGGCCTCCAGGCTCCACTGCGACCCGGCCAGGGGCGCGGGCTCGGAGCGGGCGGCGGGGCGGGCCGGTTCGGGCGCCAAATCCATGGCGGCGGGGGCCGGCTCGACAGCGGCCGCGGCGGCGCGCGGGGCCAGGGTCTCTTCCAGGCGGCGCGGTGCAGCCGTGGAGGCGGTCGCGCGCGAGGGCTTGGGCTCGATCGCCTGCATGGCCGACCCGTCCATGCCGGTGGCGACCACCGACACGCGAATCTTGCCGTCCAATGACGGATCGAACGCGGCGCCGAAGATGATGTTGGCGTCCGGATCGACCTCGGCCGAGATGGCGTTGGCCGCTTCGTCGACTTCCAGCAGGGTCATGTCCAGGCCGCCGGTCACGTTCACCAGCACCGCCTTGGCGCCCTTGAGCGTGATCTCGTCCAGCAGCGGATTGGCGATGGCGTTCTGGGCGGCCATCAGGGCGCGGTCCTCGCCGGTGGCCTCACCGGTGCCCATCATCGCCTTGCCCATCTCGGTCATCACCGTGCGCACGTCGGCGAAGTCCAGGTTGATCAGGCCCGGCAGCACCATCAGGTCGGTGATGGAGCGCACGCCCGAATGCAGCACCTGGTCGGCCATGGCGAAGGCCTCGGCGAAGGTGGTCTTCTCGTTGGCGATACGGAACAGGTTCTGGTTCGGAATGACGATCAAGGTATCGACGTAGCGTTGCAGCTCCGCGATCCCGGCGTCGGCCAGCCGCATGCGGTGGCGGCCTTCGAATTGGAACGGCTTGGTCACCACGCCCACGGTCAGGATGCCGCGTTCGCGCGCGCATTTGGCGATGATCGGCGCGGCGCCGGTGCCGGTGCCGCCGCCCATCCCGGCGGTGATGAACACCATGTGCGCCCCGTCCAGATGCTCGCCGATCTCGAGGTTGGATTCCTCGGCGGCCGACATCCCGACCTCCGGATGCGCGCCGGCGCCCAGGCCCTGGGTCACCGTGGCGCCCAGCTGGATGCGGGCCGGGGTCTTGGAGAACTGAAGCTGCTGAGCGTCAGTGTTCGCGACCACGAACTCCACGCCCTCGAGGCCGGCCTCGATCATGTTGTTGACGGCGTTGCCACCCGCGCCGCCAACGCCGAAGACGACGATGCGAGGCTTCAACTCGGTCGTGCGCGGCGCGGACAAATGTATAGCCATGGACCCCGTTCCTTGAGACCGTGGCGCCCGCGACCCGCCCGCTGGCGCCTCCTGAGCCTGATAGGGTTAATGAAAAGCCACCAACCTTAATCGACCGTTAAGGCCATAAGCTGAGTCGCGATTCAGGGCAGGCGTAACCCATCATAAAATGTCGCAATCGGATCGCTTGCCTGTGGACGGCTGGCGCCCGCCGCTCCAAGCCTAGCTTGGCTTTGGCGCATGACGAGGCGCGCGGCGAGCGTGCGCCGCGGCGCTAGGCGAGGGGCGGGGGAGGGCCGGGAAGCGCGAGCGATAGGCCGCGCCCCCCCGGGGCCCGAGGCGTCAACCGCGAATGCGGACGCCGATCATGAACGCGCGGCCGACGGGATTGTCGGAGAACTCATAGGCTGCGCCGGCGCTGGTGCCGCCGCTGTAGTAGCCCTCGAGCGGCGGGGTGGCGTTGAACAGATTGTCGATGTTGAAGAACATCTGGGTGTCGGGCACGTACGCCCGGTCCTTCAGGTCGTAGGTGAAGGTCAGGCCCGTGGTGGCGTAGGCCGGAACGATCGGATCAGCCCAGATCTGGGTCAGTACGCCGCTGCGATGGAGGGCGTTGCGGTAGCGCTCGGACACGTCGAACCGGAAGGCGTCCGTGACCTGGTAACCGACCAGCGCCGTCAACTGGAAGCTGGGGCTCGGGATCAGGCCGTTGGAGCCCCAGCCCGCGTCGCCCTGGTCGACCACCACCGAACCGGGCTGTTCGTAATAGATGTGAGGCTGGTAGTTCATCAGCACCCGCACATCCGCGCGGCGACCGAAGACCGTGTGGGTATAGCCCGCTTCCACATCGGCGCCGTAGGTCCACAGCTTACCGATATTGAACGGCTTGATGTAGTAGGCCGTCGCCGCCGCCGCGGCGTTGGTCGGCGAAGCTGCGCCATAAGCCCGCTGGATCAGGGAGCAGAATGGCGACGCGCCGCCGCTGCCGTAGCAGATCGACTGGGTCTGGGCGTTGAAGCCCTGGATGGTGGTGATCGCGTTGAGGATGTCGGTGTGGTAGGTGTCCACCGACAGCGTCGCGCCCGGCAGCAGGCTCGGGCGCCACACCAGACCCAGGGTGGTGGTGTACCCGTCTTCCGCCTTCAGGTTCGGGTTGCCGACGTTGATCGACGGCACATAGGACGTGGTCGGCTTGCTCGGATTGATGGTGTCGGTGAAGTTGCCGTTCACCACCGACACGGCCTGAAACAGGTCGTACAGGGTGGGCGCGCGGATGTCGTGCGAGGTTGTGGCTCGCAGCTTGAACTCGTCGGTGACGTTCCAAACCGCGCCCACCTTCCACGTCAGGTACGAGCCGCTGGTGCTGTAGTCCGTGTAGCGCACCGCGCCGTTCAGATTGAACGACTTGATGAGGGGGGCATCCTTGACCAGCGGGATGTCGGTCTCGAACGCGGTTTCCCACACGCTTTGGCTGACCGTCGGCGAGTAGGGGAAGGTCGTGCCCCACAAGGTGATGGCGGCCGCGTTCGGCGCGGCGGCGCAGTTGGGGTTGGCGTAGCCATAGCTGGCGCAGTTGACGTACTGGGTGGGCGTGCCGTTGCTGGAGATGTCGTAGCTCAGCTTGCGCCATTCGCCGGACACCGCCGCCGTGACCGGACCGGCTGGGGCGTTGAACACCGAGCCGCTGAACGAGCCGTCGACCGCGTCCATCACCGTGGAGCTGTGCATCGTGACCGTGCCAGTGACGTAGCTGACCGCCGCGGCGCTGGCCGCGCTCGGGCCGAACACGTCGAGCGGTACGCAGTTGCCATAGACCGTCGGATTGGCGATGGCCGCCCGGCAGACGATCTGGCCCGAGCTGTTGGTCGTGGCGTCGAGCGCCGCGTAAAGGTTCTGATAGTTGATGTTGTTCTCGGACGACGTCTGCAGCTCCGAGGCGCCGTGGGTGTAGGTCAGGTTCCAGGCGTAGTCGGCGATTTTGCCTTCCAGACCCGCGTTCACGTAATACTGCTGGGAATGGCTGAGCACCTCGCTGCGCGGGGCGTTCTGCATCATCTCGCTGAGGGTGAAGTTGCCAGCGCCCAGCGCGGTCTGTTCGGCGGCCGTGAGGTAGGGATTGGCGCCGTTCAGCGTCACGTTGGTCAGTTGCAGGTAGCCCGGATAGGCCAGATTGGTCTTGAGGTTGGCCGAGGCGACCACGAAGCCGTGCAGGGTGTCGGTGAAGTCGTAGTCCGCCCGCCCGAACACCTGGTGCTGGTTGGAGGGCGACTCCATCGAGGCGTTGTTGTAGGCGCCCGAACCGCCGACCTGGATCGCGTTGTTGCCGGTCGCGGCCCCGCTGACGAATTTGCTGAAGGCGCCGTTGTCGCCGAACATATAGCCCGCGCCCGCGGCCTTGCTCGTGATCAGGCCGCCAAAGGTGTAAGCGGCCAGGTGCACGTTGGTGTAGAGCTGGTACGGGTTGGCTGCGGTGCCGCCGCCGCCCACGGCCGGCAGGTCGTCCCAGGGGCGCGACGAGCGGAAGAGGATGCCGTCGTTGTCGCGGTAGTCGTAGCTGAATTCGACGTGGCCCTTGCCGCCGTCGAACCGCGTGCCGTAGGCGCCGCCGATATCGTAGTTCTGGCTGTCGCCGTACTGCGAAAGACCGTACTGGGCGTGGGCCTTGAAGCCATTGAAGTTGCGGTTGGCCACGAAGTTGACCACGCCCGACACGGCATCCGATCCGTACACCGCCGATACGCCGCCCGTGACGATGTCCACCCGGGAAATCAGCTCCTGCGGGATGATGTCCACGTCGGTGGTCGAGTTGAACAGCGACGGCGGCACGCGATGGCCATCGTACAGGATCAGAGTGCGGTAGGCGCCAAGGTTGCGCAGGTTGAGCACATCGGCCGCGCCGTTGCCGCCCTGCACGCCCGTGGCGCTGGAGCCCGGGTTGGAGAATTGGTTGCGCGAGCCCGAGAAGGTCGGCAGGTCGTTCAGCGCGTCAACCAGCGACGTCGGCGCTATGGTCTGCAACTGCTCGGTCGCCACCGTGGTCAGGGGCGTCGGGCTGTTCGCGCCGTTCTTGATCACGCGCGAGCCGGTGACGACGATTTCGTTGCTGGCGGGCTGAGGCTGGCTTTGGGCGTGAGCCGCCGAAGCGATCAGTAGGGTGCTGACGCCGGCCATCAACGTAGTGCGCAGATTAGTGTTGAGCATGGTTTCCCCTCATTCGTAGCTACGCCGTTGTATATCGGCGTTCCTGGTGGCTTTACTTTGAGTTTTGGGTGGATTGCAGGCGCCTGCCGGCGCGACTGAAAAATTTTACATTGCCTGTTATCATAGGTGCGGCGCGTTGCCTGAAGCCGATTGGTTTGTTGCTCGCGGCTATAGATTCAGCGCTGGCTTGCAGCGCCCGGCCATTTGCCTAGAGGTTGTCCCTGAGCCAGGCCGACAGTTTGGCCACCGGTCCGGCGTTGGGCGCGAGCGGGGTCGGTCGGCGTCCGTCGCCGGCGAGGCGCGCGGCGCTCACTGCTTCGCGCGGACCGAAGGCGGCGCGGTGCAGCACGCCCGCGGCGGTGCAGAAGGCGGGGCCGGACGCTGCGTCGGCCAAATGCGGCACGCGGCGCGGACGGCCCAGGCGCACTGGACGGTCGAACACCCGCACCGCGGTTTCACGCACCCCGGCGAGCTGGCTGGCCCCGCCAGTCAGCACGATGCCAGCGCCGGGCTCGACCTGGACGCCGGAGGCCTTCAGGCGCTCGCGCAGCAGTTCCAGGGTTTCCTCGACGCGCGGCGCGATCACGCCCTTGAGCAGCGAGCGCGGAGCGACCACGGGCCCAGCGCCCGGATCGTCGCCGCGCGGCGGCGCCTCGATCATTTCGCGGTCTTCGTTGGCCGAGGCGATGGCCGAGCCGTGCAGGGTCTTGATGCGTTCGGCCCCGGCGAGCGAGGTCGACAGGCCGCGCGCGATGTCGGCGGTCACGTGGGCCCCGCCCACCGCCAGGCTGTCGACGTGCACCAGTGACCCGCCGGAGAACACCGCCACCGAGGTCGAGCCGCCGCCCATGTCGATGCAGATGCAGCCGAGGTCCATCTCGTCGTCCTCGACCGCGGACAGAGCGGAAACGAACGGCGCGGCCACCACGCCTTCAAACTTCAGGTGTGCGCGCTCAACGCAATAGCTGATGGTCTGGAAGGCCGCCTCGCTGACCGAAACCACGAGCAGCTCCAGGCCAAGCTGGCGGCCGAACATGCCGCGTGGATCGCGCACGCTTTTCTGCGCATCGACCGCCCAGGCGATTGGCAGCAAGTGGATCGGCCGGCGGCCCGGTTCACGGGCCTGGGCCACCGCCATGCCGATGGCGCGGGTGCAGTCGTTGTCGGTAATCTGGCGCGCGCCCAGCGAGACCTTGGCCATGACGCGCCGGCTGGCCAGCTGACCCCCCGAGGTGGCGACGGTGACGCCCGAGATATGCACCCCGGCCACGGTCTCGGCGCGCTCGACCGCCTGGGCGATGGCCTCGACCGCGTCCTCGGTGTTGACGATGGCCCCGCCGCGCACGCCGCGCGACTGGATATAGCCCACGCCAGCGGGCAGCAGGGTGCGATCGGCTTTACGCACGCCGTCCGGCTTCATGATGAAGCACGCGACCTTGGAAGCGCCCAGGTCGAGCGCCGCGGTCACCTGCTGACGCGGGGCCAGGGCCTTGAGCCCGTCCCGCGCTTCGCGCCTGTCTTCAAGCCGCGACATTCAGCCGCCTCCCAAACCTTGCCCCCATTCTGAGGGCCCCCAAACCAATCAGCCCTGAGGCTGCGCCCCCGCCGGTCACGGCGTCGGCGTCGTTCCCTTAGGCCTCACGGCCACTACATCCGGATCGCGCAGGTCGATCCGTTCGAACCCCAGCTCGATTACCCGGGCCTTTTGCTCGAGCTGGTCGAGTTGAATCAAAGCCGCGTCCACGCCGTCGGCGGGGAGCTGGATGATGCCGCCGTCCTTGAGCCGCAGGTCCCAGCGTCGGTTGTCGACGCGCACCAGGGCGTCGAGCTGGGCCATCAGGGGCGGCCGTTGGCGAAGCAGGGGCAGGATGGCTGTGGCCGCCTCGCCCGCCCCGTCGCCCACCACCAGAGGCAGGTCGGGATAGCGGCTGGCGTCCGCCTGCGGAATGATCCGGCCTTCGTTGTCGACCACGCGGTCGACGCCCTGCAGCTGCCATACCGCCATCAGGTCGCGCGGGACCACCGAGATGACCAGGGTGTCGGGCAGAAGGCGCATGACCTTGGCGTCCTTGACCCAGCCCACCTGCAGCACGCGCTGGCGCAGCGCCTGAAGGTCCACCCCCAGGATCGGTTGGCCGCGATAGATGTGGGCGGCGGTCAGGATGTCGGGCTGCGCGGTGGCGTCGGCGCCCTGCACGCGCACCGCCTTGGTCTTGAAGCCCAAACCGCCCATCAGGTTGGCCACGCCCATGCCGGCGATGTGGCCGGCGGTTTCCGACCGCGATCCGGTGAAGATGGCCGCGCCCAGGCCCAGGGCGAACACGCCCCCGGCCACGATCAGGGCCGTACGCGGGTTCAGTCCGACACGGTTGGCGGCGTGCAGTTTGGCGGGATGATAGCCGTCGCCGCGGGCGGGCGCGCCGCGCGAGGCCGATTTGACGCGGGGGGGCGGGGCCTTGGACCGGGGTTTAGCCCGGCTGGCGGTTCCTCCTCGCATCACTGCGGCCATCGGCCTCCTCCACAATCCAAAGCACTAGGTCGTCGAACGAAAGCCCCTCATGGGCCGCTTGCTCGGGAGCGAGCGACATCGGCGTCATGCCGGGCTGGGTGTTGACCTCCAACAGGACCAAAAGGTCGTTAAATTCGTCATAACGAAAGTCCGAACGTGTAAGACCTCGGCAACCAAGTGCGGCGTGGGCCAGCTCGGCTTGACGCAGCGCCCGCTCAAAGGCGCCCTGTGGCATCGGCGCGGGCAGCACGTGGCGGGAGCCGCCCTCGGTGTACTTGGCCTCGTAATCGTAAAAGCCGGTGCTGGGCACGATCTCGGTCACCGTCAGGGCCCGCTCGCCCATCACGGCGACGGCCAGCTCCCGCCCCGGGATATAGGGCTCGATCAGCACCTCCTCGCCGAAGGTCCAGCTTGGCGAGGCCAATTCCTGGGGCGGGCTGTTGGCGCCGTCGAACACCAGGAACACGCCCACCGAGGAGCCCTCGGCGTTGGGCTTGACCACATAGGGCGGGGCCATGACATGGCGTTTGGCGGCCTCGAAACGGTTGAACAGACCCCCGCCGGGCGTCAGAACGCCCGCCGCTGTCAGCACCGCCTTGGCCTTGTGCTTGTCCATCGCCAAGGCCGACGCCAGGACGCCGGAGTGGGTGTAGGGCAGGGCCAGGGTCTCCAGCACGCCCTGAATGCAACCGTCCTCGCCCCAGGCGCCGTGCAGGGCGTTGAACGCCAGGTCGGGCCGCAACCGGGCCAGGACCTGGGCCACGTCGCGGCCGGCGTCCACCCGCTCCACACGCGCCCCCAGCCGCGCCAGCGCGTCCGCGCAGGCGGCGCCCGACACCAGCGAAACGTCGCGCTCCGACGAAAGGCCGCCCATCAGGACGGCAATGTGGCGGCCGGCGAGAGGCAGGGACATGGGGCGCTCCGGTTCGATGGGCCCCTATGCGCGAAAAACTAGCCGCGCCGCAACACCAGCGTCGCCCAGGCGTCGCGGCGCAGGGCGAAGTCCAGGCGGAAGCCGCGCGCCAGATACGCCGCGCGAACGTACCGCTCCTGAGTGCGCAGCAGCCCTGACAGGATAGCGACTCCGCCGGGCCTCAGCGCGCCTTTGATGTCCTGAGCCAGGCTGACCAGGGGCCGCGCCAGGATGTTGGCGAACACCAGATCGTAGGGCGCCCCGGCGCGCACCGCTGCGTGGCCCAGGCCCGAGGCGTGGATGAAGCGCGCGCTCGCGGCGTTGACCTTGGCGTTCTCGCGCGAGATGCGCACCGAGACCCGATCGATGTCGGTGCCGATGGCCCGGCGCGCGCCGGTGGCCGAGGCAGCGATGGCCAGGACGCCCGTCCCGGCGCCGACGTCCAGCACCTTGGCGTAGCGGCGGGCCTTGAGCAGGCGGTCGTAGGCCAGCAAGCAGCCGACGGTGGTGCCGTGGTGGCCCGTGCCGAAGGCCGCGCCCGCTTCGATGCGCAGATTGACCGCGTTGGGCGGAGCCCGTCCGCGATCGTGCACGCCATAGATGAAGAAGCGGCCCGCGCGCACTGGCGGCAGGCCCGACAGCGCCATGGCCAGCCAGTCGGCGTCGGCCAACGCCTCTTTCGTCACCTTGAGGTCGATGAACCCGCCCAGCACCTCGGTGAACCGATCCGCCTCCTCTGGCGTGGTCGGGAAGGCATCGATGCGCCAGACTCCGCGCGCCTCGTCCTCCTCCAGGATCGAATAGGTCGCCCCTTCCAGCAGGGCGTCGCTGTCGATGGCGTCGGCGGCGGCCTCGGCCTGGGCGCGCGGGCCGCGCGCGATGATCTGCAGGGCTTGTTCGGTCATGGCGTCAGTTAGCCGGGTTCCGCGCCCGACGGAAGTTCGCGCCTTAAACTTTGAGCCAGATCCCGGCGACGCCCGAAGAGCAAATTCGGCAAAGTCCCAATCAGGACGCCGCAATCAGGGCGTCGCACGCACCATCGTCGTATTCAGGCTGACAACCAGCGGCGGCGGGGGAGGATCGGTCGCTTCCCCGCCGTTGCCGGCGGGCGTGGTCATGGGCTGGTCCTGCAAGGCGGCCATCACCTGGGCCCGGGCCGCATCGCGCTCGGCGGGGGTGACCCAGCGGCCGTCCCAGCGGACATATAGCACCTGTTCCGCTTGCGGCTGGGCGTCGGCCGATGAAGAGTCGAGATACTGATCGTCGACGCCCCGCGCCTCGGCCGGCGGCGCCGCGAACTTCACGAGGGTGTCGGCGGCGCCGCGCAGGTCTGGCCCATCGGGATGGACGCCCGGCTTGAGGTTGACCCCGGCCGCCACACCCAGGGCGCAGGCGACTACCGATCCAGCGATCAAAGCCCTGATCATGGCCTTGCTCCAACGCGCCAGCCCTGCGCCCACAAGGAAAACCGCGCTGTGGCCCCAGAGGTTCAAACGCAGCGGGAAATATTTCGCCGAACCTCGCCAAGCGCGGCTGTGGGCCGTTTGACTCCTGCTCCAAGCGGCGCCCATCCTCTGCGGCCCAGCTGCGGCGGCGGCCGGCGATCTGGGCTCGGGGGGACCATGGCGCGCATCTCGGATCGCTTCCTTCAGCTCGGCGTGCTGTTTGCTCTGCTCGGCATGGGCCTGGGCGTTTGGATGGGCAAAAGCGGAGATGTGACCCTCGCGCCGGTGCACGCGCACATCAACTTGCTCGGCTGGGTGTCGATGCTGCTCTACGGCCTGGTCTACCGTGTCATCCCTGAGGCCGGCATCGGCAGGCTACCCGCGGCGCATTTCTGGCTGAGCCTGGCCAGCCTTCTGCTGATGATCCCGTCGCTTGCGGGCTTTCTGATGGGCGACAAGGCCATGATGGCGCCGCTGGCCGTCGCATCCGTCGGCATTTGGGTCGGGATGCTGCTGTTCGCCGTGATCGTGTTCCGCGCGACGTGGCGGGCGCAGGCTTAGCTCGCCCGCTCCACGAAGCTGTCGATCACCTTCTTCTCGCCGGCCTTGTCGAAGGCCACGGTCAGCTTGTTGCCTTCGACCGCAAGCACCTCGCCATAGCCGAACTTGATGTGGAACACGCGCTCGCCCCGCTTGTAAGCGCTGGCCGAAGGTTCGCTGACCGCCACCAGTCGTCCCTCGCCCTCGATCGGCTGGGCGCGCGCGCGCGACGCCTCGGCGAATCCACGGGCCGAAGTGTTGCGTTGCTGAGCGCGCTGCCATCCTGGCGATGTGTAGCCGGAGCCGAAAGCGGGCGTCTCGTCCCAGCGCGAAGCGGCCTGCTGCATGCCGGGGCCGCCGCCATAGTAGCCGGTCTCGGAACTGGCCTCGACGTTGGCGATCGGCAGTTCGTCGACGAAGCGGCTGGGCAGCTGGCTGGTCCAGCGGCCGTACACCTGGCGGTTGGCGGCGAAGCTCAGCCGCGCCTCCTCGCGCGCGCGGGTGATGCCGACGTAGGCCAGGCGCCGCTCTTCCTCCAGGCCCTTCTCGCCCTTCTCGTCCATCGAGCGTTGCGAGGGGAACACGCCCTCTTCCCAGCCGGGCAGGAACACCAGGGGGAACTCCAGGCCCTTGGCCGAGTGCAGGGTCATGATCTGCACCGCGTCCTCGCCCGCGCCCCGGTCCAGGTCCATCACCAGCGACACGTGCTCGAGGTAGCTGGACAGGTCCTCGAAGGCGCCCGACGACTGGACCAACTCCTTGAGGTTCTCCAGCCGCGTCTGGCTCGTGGGGCTCTTGTCGGCCCGAAGCATGTCTGTATAGCCGCTCTCCTCCAGCACCGTTTCCAGCAGCTGCGAATGGGGCGAGGCCGCCGCGATCCGCCGCCAGCGGTCCATGTCGCGCAGGAAGTTGCTCAGCGCCGTGCGCGTGCGGACCGCCAGTTCGTCGGTGTTGACCAGGCCGCGCGCGGCCAGGCTGGCCGAGACGCCGTTCAGCCGGCCGAGCTGGAGAATCTTGGACACGGTCGTGTCGCCGATGCCGCGCTTTGGCTGGTTGACGATGCGCTCGAACGCCAGGTCGTCGTCCTCGGACTGGATCAGGCGCAAATAGGCGTGAGCATCGCGGATTTCGGCCCGTTCGAAGAAGCGCGGGCCGCCCACCACCACATAGGGAATCGACAGCAGCACGAAGCGCTCCTCGAAGGCGCGCATCTGGAACGAGGCCCGAACCAGGATCGCCGCCTCGCGATATTTGCGGCCGGTGCGGCGCCAGCGTTCAATCTCATCGGCGACCAGACGACTTTCCGCCTCGCCGTCCCACACCCCGCGCACCTGGACCTTCTGGCCGCCCCTGGCCTCCGTCCACAGGGTCTTGCCCAGGCGGCCCTTGTTGGTGGCGATCAGGCCCGAGGCGGCGGCCAGGATGTGCTCGGTCGAGCGGTAGTTGCGCTCCAGGCGCACCACCTCCGCGCCCGGGAAGTCGCGCTCGAAGCGCAGGATGTTGTCGACCTCCGCGCCCCGCCAGCCGTAGATCGACTGGTCGTCGTCGCCCACGCAGCAGATATTCTGCCGCTTCTGAGCCAGCAGCCTCAGCCACAGATACTGGGCCACGTTGGTGTCCTGGTACTCGTCGACCAGGATGTAGCGGAAACGCTCCTGATACTCGGCCAGCACGTCGGGGTTGGCGGTGAACAGGGTCAGGTTGTGCAGCAACAGGTCGCCGAAGTCGCAGGCGTTGAGCACGCGCAGGCGTTCCTGATACTGCCGGTACATCGCCTGGCCGCGATTGTTGGCGAAATGCGCGCTCTCCGCGGGCGGCAGCTTGTCGGGCGTGTAGCCGCGGTTCTTCCACTGGTCGATCAGTCCGGCCAGCAGGCGCGGCGTCCAGCGCTTGAGGTCGATGTTCTCGGCTTCGAGCAGCTGTTTGATCAGCCGTTCCTGGTCGTCGTCGTCCAGGATGGTGAAGCTGGACTTCAGCCCGACCAACTCCGCGTGGCGGCGCAGGATCTGGGCGGCGACGGAGTGGAAGGTGCCAAGCCAGCGCAGGCCCTCGGACGACGGCCCGATCAGGGCGGCGATACGCTCGCGCATCTCGCGCGCGGCCTTGTTGGTGAAGGTGACGGCCAGCAGTTCCCACGGCCGCGCCCGGCCGCTGGCCAGGATGTGCGCCAAGCGCGAGGTCAGCACCCGCGTCTTGCCCGTGCCCGCCCCGGCCAGCACCAGCACCGGGCCCTCGACCGCCTCGGCGGCGCGGCGCTGCTCGGGGTTCAGACCCTCGAGAAAGCCGGCCGACGCGGGAGGCGCGGCGCGGGCCAGATCGCTGATGCGGGGAGCGGGAGTGTCGGGCAAGCGGACGGTCCTGAATCGGAACGAATGTAGCACGCCATATAGGCCGGCCCATCATGGGACGCCATCGGCGCCGGGACGGATTAGCCGCCGCGCCCCTTGACCCAGCCCAGCGCCGCAACCCGGCAGGCCGAGGCGAGCAGCGAGGCGCCGCGCGCTTCGTCAATGCGGGCGACCAGTTCGGGCAGGCTGATCGCTTGGGCGGCGGCCATGGCGTCCAGCACCGCCCAGAACTCCGGTTCGAGGGCGAGCGAGGTGGCGTGGCCGGCCAGGGACAGGGAGCGCTTCTTGAGCAAGGCCGTCAGTCGCCTTCCCGGTCACGCTCGCGGCGAGCGTCTTCCAGCGTGCGGCGCAGCTTGTCGGCTTGCGCCCGGGCGGCGTCGGCCTCGGTCTTGGTCTGGCCGAACTTGGCGCGGTTGTGGGCCGCGCCCGCCTTGCGCGCGTCCTTGGCCCGCGCCTTGCGCGCCTTGTTCAGGTTGATCAGATCGCCCATGACGCGGCCAGCTTAGGCTGTTTTTTCAGCCGCGCCAAAGGCTGAGCAGGGGCAACAAAACCAGCGCGGCGTCGTTTGCCTTGCATCCCGCACCCCCGGCGGGACCAAACACAGAGGCAGGACCATGATCGATTCAAATCAGATCACCGAGCACATGGAAGTCGTCGGCTCGGACGGCAAGCACGTGGGCCGCGTGGATCACGTGAAGGGCTCGGAAATCGAACTGGCCAAGCTCGATCTGCAAGCCATGGGCAAGCACCACATGGTGCCGCTGAGCTGGGTCGACTACATCGACGACAAGGTGCATCTTTCGCTCGAACGCGAAGAAGCCGAGCGCCGTTGGAGCGAATTGAACTGATCTGAGCGCCGCGGGCGGATCGCGCGATCCGCCCGCTCTTCGCATCCCCTGAAAATGCTCTAGCGTGGCGCGATGGATGTTCCAGCCATCGCCCTTGACCGCATCGGCAAGTCGTTCGACGGCCGGCGGACTTTCGCCGTACGCGACGTAAGCCTGGATGTGGCGCGCGGCGCCTTTCTCGCCCTGGTGGGCGGCTCGGGCGCTGGCAAATCGACCCTGCTCAAGACCATCAACCGCCTGATCGAGCCGGACGAGGGCGCGGTCAGTCTGGATGGACGGCCGGTGATGGCCGGGCCGCCGGCCCTTCTGCGGCGAGGCTTCGGCTATGTGTTCCAGGGCGTTGGCCTGTTTCCTCACATGACGGTGGCGGAGAACATCGCCATCACCCCGCGCCTTCTCGGCTGGCCCCAAGGCGAAATCGTCGCGCGGGTGGACGAATTGCTGGCGCTGGTCGGCCTGCCCGCCGCCTATGGCGCGCGCCGGCCGGACGCGCTGTCGGGCGGGCAACGTCAGCGGGTCGGCATCGCCCGCGCCCTGGCCGCCCGGCCACCGGTGATGCTGATGGACGAGCCGTTCGGCGCGCTCGACCCCCTGACCCGGGCCGATCTTGGCCAGGCCTACCGCGCCCTGCACGACCGGCTGGGCCTGACCACGGTCATGGTCACCCACGACCTGCAGGAGGCGGTGCTGCTGGCGGACCGCATCGCCGTGATGAAAGAGGGGCGCCTGCTAGGCGTCGATACCCCCGCCGCGCTGCTGGCGAGCGACAACCCTGACATCGCGGCCCTGATGGCCGCGCCGCGCCGGATGGCCGAGCGCGTGGCCGCGCGGCTGGAGGGTCGCCCATGAACGCCCAGATCGCGGCGGCGTGGCGCGCGCTGCCCGGCGCCCTGGCCGGCCATGTGCTGGTCAGCGCCTGCGCCCTGGCGCTCGGGCTCGCGCTCAGCCTGCCGCTCGCGGTGCTGGCGGCGCGCCATGCTCGGGTGCGCTGGCCGGCTCTGGCCCTGGCGAGCCTGGTGCAGACCGTGCCCAGCCTGGCCCTTCTGGCGCTGTTCTATCCGCTGCTGCTGGCGCTGTCGGCGGCCCTGCGCCCGCTCATCGGCGTGGTCCTGCCGGCGCTCGGCTTCCTGCCGGCCCTCCTGGCTCTGACGCTTTATTCCATGCTGCCGATCCTGCGCACCGCGATCGCGGGCCTGACCGGCGTCGATCCGGCGGTCATCGAAGCCGCCGACGGCGTCGGCATGACGCCGAGCCAGCGTCTGTGGCGCATCGAGGCGCCTTTGGCCGCGCCTGTGGTCATGGCTGGGGTGCGCACGGCGGCGGTGTGGACCATCGGCGCGGCGACGCTGTCGACCACCGTCGGCCAGACCAGCCTTGGCGACTATATCTTCGCCGGCCTGCAGACCGAGAATTGGGTGTTCGTGCTGTTCGGATGCGCGGCCTCGGCCATACTGGCCCTGGCCGCCGACCAGTTGCTGGGGCTGATCGAGGCCGGGGCGGGCGCGCGCGACAGGCGCCGCATCGCGCTCGGCGCCGCGGGCCTGATCGCCGGGACCTTGGCGTGCCTGGCGCCGGCGGCGGCCTCGGGCCTGGGTGCGGCGCCCGCGCGCTACGTCGTTGGCGCCAAGAACTTCTCCGAGCAGTTCACCCTGGCGGCCCTGATCGGCGACCGGCTCAAGGCCTCGGGCGCGGGGGTGAGCGTCCGGCAAGGCCTGGGCTCGGCGGTGATCTTCCGCGCCTTGGCGTCGGGCGATCTGGACGTCTATGTCGATTATTCCGGCACCCTATGGACCAATGTTCTGGGCCATGCCGGCGCCTCGCCGCCGGCCGAAATGGTCGAGGACCTCAAGCAAGAACTCAAGGCGCGCTATGGGGTCGAGCTGCTGGGACCGTTGGGGTTCGAGAACGCCTACGCCCTGGCGATGAAGGGCGATCGGGCGCGCACGCTGGGGGTCGCCAGCATCGCCGACCTTGCCCCTCATGCGCCGGACCTGACGCTCGGCTCGGACCTGGAGTTCCTCAGCCGGCCGGAATGGGCGTCGCTTCGGGGCGCCTACGGCTTGTCGTTCAAGGCCCAGCGGTCGTTCAGCCCCACCTTTATGTACCGCGCCCTCCAGGACGGCGAGGCCGACGTGGTCTCGGCCTTTTCCAGCGATGGACGCATCGCCGCCGACGGCCTGACGGTATTGGCCGATCCCAAGGGCGCCCTGCCATCGTACGACGCGGTGATCCTGATCTCGCCCCGGCGCGTGAACGACGCCCGCCTGCGCCAGGCGCTTCAGCCGCTCATCGGCCGGATCGACGTGCAGGCGATGCGCCAAGCCAATCTGATGGTCGATCGCGACCAGGACAAGCAGACCCCGGCCCAGGCCGCCGCCTTCCTGGAAAGCCGCCTGCGCTAACCGGCGTCTAACCCTTGTGTGGCAATCTCGAACCCATGGCGGGTTCCCGGACCTTCGGCCGCAAGGGCCTCACGCACGCCGCGCCGCCCAGTGCGAGGCGCGCGCCGGCCGTCCGGGAGGAGGCGCCGAATCCGCAGTTGGACGCGTTCCGCGCCTCCCTCAAGGCGGGACCTTCGGCGGATGCGGCGGGCGAGGATCAGGCGTTCGAGGCATGGCTGCGCGCGCGCCGCGCGCGACGCTGGCTGCTCATCGGGGTGCGACTGGCGTTTCTCATGCCCGGACTGTTCTGCTTCCTTGGAAACGCGCCCGTGTGGGTGTCGCTGGCCATGGAAGGCGCCGGCCTGTTCGCCAACGCGTGGATCAAGACCGAGCGCGTGCGCCAGGCGCGCGAGATCGCCACTTGGACGCCGGACGCTTAAGCCGGTCGTCCGACGCGCGGCGACGGCTAGGTCAATAATTGGCCATTTAGCCGCGCCCCGGGCGGAGGCGAATCGCGGCAAAGTCAAAAATCATGCCCGCCGCCCCGCCCATGCTCGCGCCCGATCTGGACCCGCCAGACTGGGCCGCCGCGCGCGCCCAGGCGCACCGGATGCTGGACGACATGCTCGACCACATGCAGGGACTGGCCGAGGGTCCGGTGTGGCGTCCGCCGCCGTCCGAGGTCCGGCGCGGCGTAGTCGAGCCCCTGCCGCGGACGCCCCAGCCGCTGGACCAGGTGCATGAGGCGTTCCGGCGGCTGGTGTTGCCTTACGGCGTGGGCAACGGCCATCCACGTTTCTTCGGCTGGGTGCATGGCGGGGGCAATCTGGCCGGCGCCTTGGGCGACATGCTGGCGGCCGGGCTCAACGCCAATCTCGGCGGGCGTGATCACATGCCGATCGAGATCGAGCGCCAGGTCGCGCGCTGGATGGCCGAGCTCTACGGCTTTCCCGCGGGCGCCAGCGGCCTGTTCGTCACCGGCGCCTCCATGGCCAACCTGATCGCGGTGCTGATCGCGCGAGCCGAGGCGCTGGGCGCGGCCTCACGCCAGGCCGGACTGGGCGCGGCCGGCGGACGCCTGACCGCCTACGCCTCGCGCATGGCCCACGGCTGCCTGCCCAAGGCGATGGACATCGCGGGCCTGGGCGCCCAGGCCTTGCGGTTGGTCTCGACCGACGCCGAGGGGCGGATGGACCTGGGGGCGCTGAAGGCCGCCATCGCCGAGGATCGGGCCGCGGGCCATCGCCCATTCCTGCTGGTCGCCACGGCGGGCGGGGTCGAGACGGGCGCGATCGACGATCTCGCCGCCCTGGCCGATGTGGCGCGGACCGAAGACCTGTGGCTGCACGTCGATGGAGCCTTCGGCGCGCTGGCCATGCTGTCGGCCGAACTGGCGCCCCTGCTGAACGGAATCGAGCACGCCGACTCCATCGCCTTCGATTTCCATAAGTGGGGCCAGGCGCCCTACGACGCCGGCTTCGTGCTGGTGCGCGACGGGGCCAAGCATCAGGCGGCGTTCGCCTCCCACGCCGGTTATCTGCAACGCGAGGCCGAGGGTCTGGCGGCGGGCGCGCCGTGGCCGTGCGACCTAGGCCCGGATCTGTCGCGGGGCTTTCGCGCGCTCAAGGTGTGGTTCGCCTTCAAGACCTATGGCGCGGACGCGATCGGCGCGACCATTCTCAACACCTGCAAGCTGGCCGCCTATCTGGCCGCGCGCATCGACGCCGAGCCCGAACTGGAGCGTCTGGCGCCCGCGCCGCTCAATATCGTGTGCTTCCGCTACCGCGCGGGCGCCGACGTCGACCGGCTCAACCGCCGCATCGTCACGGATCTGCAAACCTCGGGCGCCGCCGCGCCGTCCGCCGCCGTGATCGACGGCCGGCAGGCGATCCGCGCCGCCATCGTCAACCATCGCACCAAGGCGCACGACATCGACGCGCTCGTGGCGGAAGTCCTCCGCCTCGGCCGCGTCCTGACCCAAGGACACGCAGCATGAGCCTTCCTCTGCCCAAGACCGACGGCTTGTCGAACACAGGCGCCCTGGCCAGCACGATTGATCCGGACGCCCCGGCGGTCGACACGCCCAACCAGGCCAGTTGGATCCGGGCCATGTTCGAGGGCGCGGACGGCATCCGACTGATCCAGACCCAGCTCGACGGCCTGATGGAAAATCCGGCCGACGCCGCGCGCTACATGTCGCTCGGCGTGCTCTACCAACTGATCGGCCGCAAGTTCGAGGCCTTGGCCTGCCAGGACGCCGCGCTGATGCACGGGCGGCTGTTCCGCGAGGCGCCGCATCCGCCCGTTCCGGCCAGCTTCACCCTGCTGGTGTTCGTGGCCCGCGGCGACCTGATGACCAACACCCCGATCGAACTGCTGCTGGAAGGGCGGCCGGTCAGCGTGCTGCGCCTCTACATCGATCCCGATCTGCCCCTGCCCGAAACCGTGCCCGAGCACGACCTGGCCATGGTGGCCATCAGCGAGTCCGACGAGTCGCGCGCGCTGCTCGAACGCCTGGCCGGCGTGGCGTGGCCCCGGCCGGTGATCAATGCGGCCGAGGCGATCCTCGATCTGTCGCGTGACCGGCTATGGTCAAAGCTCGACGATATCGACGGCGTGGTCCTGCCGCCGACCCTGCGCACGCCGCGCGCCCTGGCCTTCGCCAACGCCGCCCAGCTGGCGCTCAGCCACGGCCAGCCCCTGCTGATCCGCCCTGTGGGCTCGCACGCGGGCGTCGGCCTGTCGCGCATTGAAGACACCGAGGGGCTGGAAGCCTATCTGGACGAGAGCGCCGCCGAGGCGTTCTTCCTGTCGCGCTTCATCGACTACGCCGGCCCCGACGGTCGCTATCGCAAGTATCGCATCGCTCTGTTCGACGGAAAGCCATACCTCGCCCACATGGCGGTGGGGGACCATTGGATGGTGCACTACCTCAACGCCGGGATGGCCGACAGCGCCCCCAAGCGGGTCGAGGAAGCGGCGGCCATGCTGTCGTTTGACTATCACTTCGCTGTGCGCCACGCCGCCGCCCTGGCCGAGATCAGCCGCCGCGTGGGACTGGAATACTTCGCCCTGGACTGTGCCGAGACTCCGGACGGCCAGTTGCTGGTGTTTGAGGCCGACGTGGGCATGATCGTACACGCGCTCGATCCGGCCGACGTCTATCCCTATAAGGCGCCGCAGATGCGCAAGGTGTTCGCCGCGTTCGAGGCCATGCTGCGGGCCAAGGCGGCCGGGGCCTAAGGGTCAACGGCTGGCGGTCATCCGCCGGCACAGCCACGCGGTCTTGTCGAGCGCCCCCAGGGCCTGGTCGATCGCCGCTTGGGCGCCGGCGCCGTCGGACGCCAAGGCGTCGCAGGCCAGGCGGGCGCTGGCGCACAGACGCAGGGCGCTAAGCGGCCGTCCGCCCCGGTGGCCGCACGCGACGGGTTGGCCGAGCTGAACCCGCAGGCTTGCCGCCGATTGCGTTCTCTGGTCCTCGCCCACCGCGCGTGCCCAGCCTCCAAGGTCCATCGCCGCCAGGCGGTAGAGCCCCAGAGCGTCCTCAGGACCAATCGGGCCGGAGGCGTCCTTCAGTAAGAACGGATGGATGGTGTGGACCGTGTCCCACCCCGCCTCGACGCCCAGGGCCGCCCGATCGAGCGGGCGTTGGATCACGCGCTCGAACTGGCGATTGTGATCGAGTTCTGCGCCGACCGCCTTGGCCATGGCGGCGAACACGCCGTGGACCTGGCCTGGATCCAGCGACAGGAACGGCCGCATCTCGTCCAACGCCGCCTGCCAGCGGACGAGCAACCCGAAATTGGCCCTAGCCGGAAGGGCCTCGGCCCCTGGCCAATCGCTGGGCCAGTCGGCCCGCGCCGAGTGGACGCCAAGGGCCGGCGGCAGGCCGTTCGCGCCGAGCCGCTGAACCGCGCCCGCTGGCGCGAGGAGAGCGGCCGAGAAGGTCGGTCCCGTCATGAACTTGGAGCCCGTCAGGGCCACCAGGAAGTCCGCCTGCAGATAGGCGCGCACGGTGGCTGGCGACAGTCTCAGCTGGCAACCATCGACCAGAACCTCGAGCTGTTCGGGAAAGCGCCGCTTGAGCGCCAGGGCGCAGGCGACGCTGGGAGAGATCAGACCGGTCTTGGACGAGTCCATCAGGATCAGCACGACCTTGCGGCCGGCGCCGGCGGCGGCGCATGCCGCGGCGGCGACCTCCTCATCGACCTGTTCGGGCGGTCGGACCGCACCGTCAGGCGCGCGGGCGGCGATCGGCAGGAGTTGGCACAGGCGGGCGGCGCCCGGAGCGGCGCCGCGGGCCGGCCAGGCAGCCACTTGCGCGCGCAGGGCTGTTCCGGGGCTGGACAGGCCGCCCAGGGCTTGGCCCACGCCGCTGCCGGTTTCACTGGCTTCGGAGGCGATCACCAGCGGCGGGGCGCCAGAACCCGCGCCGACCAACTGGGCGACCATGTGATGCAGATCGGTGCCCGAACGGCTGATGACCGTGCGCAGGCCAGCCAGGTCGGCAAGGCCTAGAAGGTCCACCAGTTCGCGACGCACCCGGCCGATTTCCTGGGCATAGAGCCTTTCGGGTTCAGCGCCGGCTGCGAGGGCCGCCGACAGGCGGCCGGTCAGGCCTTCGACGCCGGCGAAGGCGCGAACCGAGATGACCGAGGCGGTGGACGAGCCGAACGCAAGGGCGCCCGGGTCGGGAAAGGGTGCGCAACCGTAACGGTTTAGCCCCGTGGTCTCGTCGAGCGCGATGCGCTGATCGCCGCCGCCGGTAAGTAGATCCACCGCCGAGCCCAGGCGCGAAGGGAGGTCCACGCCCCTGGCCAACGCCGGTTCGGGCGCAACCTCGGGTTCCGCGACGGCTTCCTGCAGCCTGACTACGCTCCGCACCACGCACCGCTCCTGATCGTCGGCCCGACTGTCCGGCGATTTGCCGTCAGCTTGCCCAGCCGGGCCTTGCGCTATGGTTAAGATTCGCTCGTCCGGACACCGCTGCGTCAGTTCGCGCAGCCAGCGCCCAAAAGATCGACTTTCGGGGCCCACACCAGCACCGCCGCGTAGCGCTGATCGGCCCCCACGCCTCCGTCGCGGTCGATGTCGCCCAGGGGCTTCACCCCGGAAAAGCAGGCGCTCAGCTTGGCTGGATCAACCCGTCGCCGCAGATCGACGATCAGTCCGCTCTGGCCCGGCGCCGGTCTGACCGTTTGGGGCAGGGCGGCGTAGCGCGCGCGCTCGTCGATCTGCAGGGCGGGCAGGGCGGGATCGGCGGCTTCGATCTGGGCCAGCACCCCATAGCTCTGGGTTCCGATCCAGGCGGCGCCCGACGCCCGCCTCTCTTCGTCGACCGCCCGGGCGAACGCCGGCCAGCCGCGCAGCTGCCGCGCCGGATCGCCCTGGCCAAGGTCGGTCGCCGGCGCGGCGGCGTGGGCCAGCGCCAGAACGCTCAGCGCCAGGCCGACGGGCGCCCACCGGGCCAGGTGAACGCGCCAGCCGCCGGCCTCGCACGCCCACGCCGCCAGGATCGCGGCGGCGGAATAGAGCGGGACCGGCCAGTGCGCCTGAACCCGGTCGTGCAGGCTGTGGATCAGCAGATAGGCCAGAAACGGGCCGATCGCCGCGAGCATCAGCCACGCCACGGGCGCCGCCGCGCGCGCGCGCCACGCCTGGCCCGCGCCGACCATCGCCAGGATGGCGACGACCGGATTGAGCAGGACGAACTGGCCGGCCAGCAACTCGGCCAGGTAGCGGGGATTCAGCCGGCTGGCGGCGACGCGGCCGAACTGCTTGTCGAAGGTCTGCCAGTGATGCTGTGCGTTCCAGGCGACGTTGGCTCCGAACAGCCCCAGCGCGACGGCCGCCGCGATCCACGGCCAGGGCTGCGCCAGGCGCCGGCGGCCGTCCGGCGTGGCCGCGAGCCACAGCGCCACCCCGGGCGCCAGGAACAGGGCCGAATATTTCGACAGGCAGGCCAGCCCCGCCATGACGCCGGCCGCAAGCCACCAGCGCGGACGGTCATCACGCGCGGCCTTGGCCAGCGCCCACAGGGCCGCGGTCCAGAACAGGCCGGCGGGCGCATCGGGCACGGCCAGGGCGGCGGCCGCCCCCACGGTCAAGGTGCAGTTGTAGAGCAGCGCGCCGCTCAGCCCCAGGCGGGGGCCCGAGAGGGTGCGGCCGAGGTCAAACACTAGGACGGTGGCGGCCAGATTGGCCAGGGCCGGCAGAAGCCGCACGCCCAGCGCGTCGTCGCCGGCCAGCGTCACGCCCGCGCGGATCCACCAGGCGATCATCGGCGGATGGTCGTAGTAGCCCAGCGCCAGGCGCTGGGACCACAGGCGGTAATAGGCCTCGTCTTCGGTCAGCGGGATCAGGGCGGCGGCGGCCACGCGCAGCACCGCCAGGCCGACCAGCAGGAGGATCAGTCCGCGGGCCGCCGAACGCGCCTTTATCGCCTCACCAGACGGCGAGGGCGGTGGTGACATAGTTCCACACCGCGCCGAACGCGGCGCCGGCGGCGCCGGCCAGGAGGGTGATCGGCAGCCGGTCGTGCAGGAACGAGGCGACCGCCACATTGACGAACAGGCCGGCGCTACAGGCCAGGCAGAAGGCGAGATAGCCGGTCAGCAGGTTCCAGCCGCGCTTACGCCGGTCGTGGTAGGTGACCACGTTGTTGATGAAATAGTTCGACGTCATGGCGATCAGGGCGGCGATCAGCTGGGCGGTGGCGAAGTCCATCGCTGGCGCCGCGCCGCGCAGCATGGCCAGACCGACCAGTTGAACCACGATGCCGCTGGCCCCGACCGCGCCGAACAGCAGGAAGCGCGTGGGCACCAGGTCGTGGCTGGCCTTGTTGAGGATCAGGCCCAGGTAGTCGACCACCACCCGGCTGTCGAGCTTGCTTTCGCCCGCCTGCCGATCGCGGAATTCGTAGGGAATCTCGGCCACGCGCAAGGGCGTGGGGTGGGAAGCCACGATGTCGAACAGGATCTTGAAACCCTCGCGCGACAGCTTGGGCGCGGCGCGGTCCCACACCTCGCGGCGGGCCATGAAGAAGCCGCTGACCGGGTCGGAAATGTCGGTCTTGAGCACCAGCCGGCTGAGCCAGGTCGCCAGGCGGCTGCCCCGCTCGCGTGTGGCGCTGAGGCCATGGGCCAAGCCCTCGGGGGCGAGGTAGCGCGAGGCGATCACCAGGTCGCGGTCGCCGCCGCGCAGGGTCTGCAGCATCTGCGGCAGGATCCCCTCGTCGTGTTGCAGGTCGGCGTCGATCACCGCGACATAGGGGGCCGCGCTGGCGAGCGCCCCCTCGAGCACCGCGCCGGCCAGGCCGCGCCGGCCGACCCGGCGGATGCCGCGCACCCGTGGGTCCTCGGCCGCCAGGGCCTTGATCTCGTCGGTGGTGCCGTCGGGCGAGTTGTCGTCGACGAAGATCACTTCCCAGTTCACGCCGCGCAGGGCGTCGTGGAGCTTGCGCACCAGGGGGCGCACATTGGGCCGTTCATTGAAGGTGGGGGAGACGATCGTCAGTTCGACGGCCGCGACGTCTTGCGCCGCGGGGTTCGCGCGATCGCCTTGCGCCTTATCCACCCGGTGATTCTCCTTGATCACAGGCCACCCTTAGACCCGCGACCGCGCGCGCGCCAGCGGCGCGCCGGCCGCGGATTAGAACAGGCCCGCCAGCAGATTGATGGTCAGGGCCAGGACCACGGTGTTGAACACGAACGAGACCAGCCCGTGCAGGGTGCCGATGCGCCTCTGTGTGCGCGAGGTGAATTCGATGTCGGCGGTTTGGCTGGCCACCCCGATGATCACGGCGAAATGGAAGAAATCCCAGTAGTCGGGCTCTTCGCCGCCCGGAAAATTGAGCCCGCCGCGCAGGCCGTCCTCTTCGGGGCCTTCGGTCGGATCGGGCGCATAGTATTCGTGGGCGTAGTGCAGGGCGAAGATCACGTGCACAAACAGCCACGACATCATCAGGGTGAGGAAGGCCAGGGCGACCCGCATGGTCTTTTCCAGGCCGTGCTCGTCCTTGGCCAGGCTGATTTCCAAGCCAATGGCCATCACCGCGGCGGCGGCCGCGCAGATCGACAGGCCCAGAATCAGGCCCTTGGCCTCGTCCTGCTTGGCCGCCAGGGCTTGCAGCTTGGCGATGTTGCAGCCCGCCATCATGTGGAAGATCAGCGCCAGGAACGTCAGCATGGCGACGTCCCAGCCGATGATCGCCCGGGTGCTCCAGCGCAGATCATTGGGCGTCAGGTAAAGACCGATCCAGACGATCAGGCCCAGGGCGAGCGAGCCGATCAGGCGCGGTCGGCCAGTGACGCGCATGGCGGCGGGGGGAGAATCGCTCACGCACGCCGCTCCGGACGCTGCGGCAATGTTGAATGTCTGCAGGCCAAGCGGGGCGCTGTAAGATGCATGTCCGACTTCATAACAGAATCGCCGAGACCCGCGCCATGTCCGACAGCCCCCTCGAAGAACTCGAAAACCGGGAGCACATGGAGCACGCCGAACACGCCGCCCACGGGGGCAGCAAGCTGCTCGCCTGGGTGTCGCTGACCATCGCGGTGCTGGCGGTGTTGTCGGCCCTGGTCGGCAGCCTGGAGACCATGGCCAGCGGCTCGGCGGTCGGCCAGAAGAACGAGGCGGTCCTGGCGCAGAACCGGGCTTCGGATCAATGGAATTTCTATGAGGCCAAGAGCCTCAAGAAGAACCTCTACGCGATCGCCGCCGGGGAAGGCGGGGCTAACGCCGCCAAGTACGCCGCCATCGCCAAGTCCGATGGCGCGGATGAAGACGGCATTCAGGCCGAGGCCAAGAAGTTCGAGGCCGAGCGCGACGCCCATCTGAAGGCCAGTGAGGCCGCCGAAGACCGGCATCACACCCTGACCATCGCCGCCACTCTGATGCACATGGGCATCGCCATCTCGACCGTGGCCATTATCACCGGCAAGCGCTGGCCCTGGCTGGCGTCTTTGGCGCTGGGCGGGGTGGGGACCCTGGCGGCGGTGCTGGCCTACCTCTAGCCCATCTTGTCCTTGGTCGGCTGCCAGCCGCCGCCCAGGGCCGAGATCAGGTTGACGGCGTTCTGCAGCCGCGCGAGCGTGGTCTGCACCGCGGTTTCGCGGGCCGAAAGCGCGGTGGCCTGGGCCACGACCAGGGCGGTGTAGTCGATCGTGCCCGCCGAGTACTGGTTGGTGGTGATCTGTTCGGCCTGGTCGGCTTCCTTGGACGCCTGCAAACGCAACTGCTCCTCAGACTGCAGCACGCGCTCGGCGGCGATCGCATCCTCGACCTGCTGCAGGGCCGTCAGCACCGTCTGGCGATAGGTGGCGACATCCTCGTTATAGACGGCCTTGGCGGCGCGCACCTTGCCTTGGGTCAGGCCGGCGTCGAACACCGTCTGGGTCAGGCCAGCGCCGATCGACCAGGTGTTGCTGCTGGCGTTGAACAGCCGCGATAGGACGGAATTGCTGACGCCATCCGCACCGTTCAGGCTGAGGTCGGGGAAGAACCCGGCCAGGTTGACCCCGATCTGGGCGTTGGCGGCGGCCATTACCCGTTCGGCGGCGGCCACGTCGGGGCGACGCTCCAACAGGGTCGAGGGCACGCCGACGGGCACTTGCGGAGCCACCAGATTGAAGGTCGGCAGGGCCGCGATGCTCACCTTGGACGGCGGCTTGCCTTCAAGCACGGCGATGGCGTGCTCCAGGGCGGCGCGCGTGCGCACGATGTCGACCGCCTGGGCCTGGGCGGTCTGCAGGGTGGTCTGGGCGGTCAGCACGTCACTCTGGGCGGCCACACCGGCATTGAACTTGTTGCGGGTGATCTCCAGGGTCTTGGCGTAACCCGCGATCGACTGGTCTAGTAGGCGCTTGGCCTCGTCCTGCTCGCGCAGCGCCAGATAGTCGTTGGCCATGCTGATCTGGGCCGAGAGCTTGGCGTTGGCGATGTCGGCCTCGCTGGCCTTGGCCTGGTCCCTGGCGGATTCGACCTCGCGCCGGATGCGGCCCCACACGTCGATGTCCCACGTCGCCGAGCCGCCGAGGCTGTAATTGTTCGACACCTGGCTAACGCTCGGGCCGCCGGTCGATACCGACCGACTCTTGGCGCGGCTGGCGTCGGCGGTCCCGGAAACCTGCGGGAAGAAGCTGGCCTGGTTTTCCTCGACCAGGGCCTTGGCCTGGCTGAAGGCGGCTTCTGCGGCGGCCAAATTCTGGTTGGACACCTCGACCTGGGCTTCCAGGTCGTTGAGCACCGGGTCGTTGAACACGGTCCACCACTGGCCCTTGTCGAGCGCATCCGAGGGCGCGGCCAGGGTCCAGCCGTCGGCCTCCTTGAACGTCGCGCCGACATCGACCGGCGGGCGGCGATAGTCCGGCCCGATGGCGCAGGCGCTGAGGCTCAGGCCGGCGAACAGGACGGAGACTGGAGCAAGACGGCGAAGAACCATGGCGTACCTAGTGGATTGGCGCGGGCGAGGGTTGGACATCGAAACGGGAGAGGGCTTTCTCGTCGGCCCGCCTGCGGCGGAAACGGTCGAGATACATATAGACCACGGGGGTCGTCAAAAGGGTTAGCACCTGGCTTACCAACAGCCCGCCGATGATGGTCAGGCCCAGGGGGCGGCGCATTTCCGCGCCCTCGCCCCAGCCGATAGCCAGGGGGATGGCGCCGAGGATGGCGGCGAAGGTGGTCATCATGATCGGCCGGAAGCGGATCAGGGCGGCGCGATAGATGGCGTCGCGGGCGCAGATGCCCTCCGATCGCTGGGCCTCGAGCGCGAAGTCGATCATCATGATCGCGTTCTTCTTCACGATGCCGATCAGCAGGATGATGCCGATCAGGGCGATGATGCTGAACTCCACATGGAAGATGATCAGAGCCAGCACCGCCCCGACGCCGGCGGAGGGCAGGGTCGACAGGACCGTCAGAGGGTGGATGTAGCTCTCGTAGAGTACGCCCAGCACGATATAGACCGTCACGATCGCGAACAGGATCATGACCAGTTCGTTGGACAGGGTGTCCTGGAACAGCTTGGCCGTGCCCTGGAAGCTGCCATGGATGGTGGTCGGCAGGCCGATGGCCCGCTGAGCGGCCCGAATGTCGGCGGTGGCGTCGCTGAGCGATTTCCCGTCGGCCAGGTTGAACGAGATGGTGGTCGCGGCGGACCCGTCCTGGTGATTGACCGTGGTGGGCGCCGAGCCGTCAGCCCAGGTGGCGATGGCGCTGAGGGGAACAGCGGTTTCCTTGGCCGTGGCCACGGCCGCCCCCGTCGATGCGCCGCGTCCGGGCGGGGCGGTGGCTTCGTTGGCCGTCGCGCCGGCGTTGGACGTCGCCGCCGCCGACTGCGCGCCGATGGTGGGTCCCAGCGCGCCGGACGTGGTGGAGCCCCCTGCCGACGTCGAGGTCGTGCTGAGGCCGGCGGTGGCGGTCAACGCGCTGGATAAGGCGCCGCTCGTGCTCGAGGTCGTGCTCGCCGTGGTCGCGCCGGCGCCGCTGCCCGACGAGCCGTTGGCCGCGAGCAGGGTGTTGGCGTGCACGGGAATGTACAGATCCTTCAGGGCCGTTGGGTCCTGCGAGAACTGCGGCGCCAGCTGCATCACCACATAGTACTGGTTCAGGTCCTTGTAGATGGTCGAGACCTGACGCTGTCCGTAGGCGTCGTACAGGGTATTGTCGACGTCGGTCGGGGTCAGGCCGAGCTGAGCCGCCGTGTCGCGGTTGATGTGCACGAAGCTCTGCAGCCCATGGTCCTGCTGGTCGGTGTTGACGTCGGTCAGCGAGGGCGCGAGCTCGAGCTGCGCCGCCAGCTTGGTCGCCCAGGTCTTGAGCGAAGCCAGGTCGTCGGCCTCCAGCGTGTACTGATAGCTGGCGTTGGACTGGCGCCCGCCTGCGCGCACGTCCTGCACCGGATTGAGGAACAGGGCCGCGCCCGTGATCCGGGCGATTTTGGGCCTTAGGCGCGCCACCACCGCGTCGATGCCGACACGCTGGGTCTTGGGCTTGAGCTGGACTTGCAGGAAGCCGCCGGACGATTGGCCGCCCGCGTAGGCCACCACCGAGTTCACAGCCGGGTCAGCGCCGATCAGGTTCACAAACTGGCGTATGCGCTTCTGGCTGAGCTGGAAGGAGGCGCTCTGGTCGGCCTGCAAGCCCCCCATGAGCTGGCCGGTGTCCTGCTCGGGGAAGAAGCCTTTGGGCACGATGGTGAACACGTACCAATTCATCACTACCGAGGCGAGAATGATCGCCAGAACCACCGGTCCGGAATCCAGGGCCCACGACAGACTCTTTTCGTAGACGCCCGTCATCCACGCGATGCTCTTGTCGGAGACGCGCGCAAACCAGCCCCGCTGATGCTTGGGCTTCGGCCGGCCGATGAGGTAGGCGCACATCATCGGGGTGGTGGTCAGCGACAGCACCAGCGAGATGATCACCGCGGCCGATAAGGTGATGGCGAACTCGCGGAACAGGCGCCCGACGATGCCGCTCATCAGCAGGATCGGGATGAACACGGCGATCAGCGAGGCAGTCATCGACAGGACCGTGAACCCGACCTCCGCGGCGCCCTTGAGCGCGGCCTGCAGGCGCGGCATGCCCGCCTCGACGTGGCGGGTGGTGTTCTCCACCACCACGATGGCGTCATCGACCACGAAGCCGGTGGCGACGGTCAGGGCCATGAGCGACAGGTTGTCGAGGCTGAAACCGAGCAGGAACATCACGCCGAGCGTGCCCAGAAGCGAGACGGTCACACACACGCTGGGGATCAGGGTGGCCCCGCCGCTCTGCAGGAAGAAGGCGACCACCAGCACCACCAGCACGACGGAAATGGCCAGGGTGCGCTCCACATCGGCCAGCGAGGCGCGGATGGTCACCGAGCGGTCAAGCGCCAGGTTCACGTCGATGTCGGCCGGCAAGGCGGCCCTCAGCAGCGGCAGGCGTTTTTTGATCTGCTCCACGGTCTGGATGATGTTGGCCCCGGGCGAGCGGGTCACGATCACCACCACGGCGTCCTTGCCGTTGTAGAGTCCCATGTTGTGGATATCTTCGACCCCGTCGTAGACGTGGGCCACGTCGCTCAGGCGCACCGGCGCGTTGTTGCGGTAGGCGACGATCAGGCCTGCATAGTCGGCCGCCACGATGCCGGCGTCGTTGGTGTAGACCTGGTAGCGCAGGCCGGCGCTCTCGACCACGCCCTTCGGGCGGTTGGCGTTGGCCGCCGCCAGGGCCGCGCGCACGTCTTCCAGGTTCACCCCGTAGTGCGCCAGCGCCGTGGGGTTGAGGTCCGCCCGCACCGCCGGCAGCGAAGCCCCGCCGATATCGACCTCGCCCACGCCGGTCACCTGCGACATCTGCTGCTGCACGATGTTGGAGGCGGCGTCGTAGATCTGGCCGGGCGTTTTGGTCGGCGAGGTCATCGCCAGGATCACGATCGGCGCGTCGGCCGGATTGACCTTCTGATAGGTAGGGTTGCTGTGCAGCGTGGCCGGCAGGTCGACCCGTGCGGCGTTGATCGCCGCCATCACGTCGCGCGCGGCGCCGTTGATGTCGCGTTCAAGGCCGAACTGCAGGGTGATCTGGGCGCTGTTCTGGCTCGAGCGCGAGGTCATTTCGCTGACGTCGGCGATGCGGCCCAGATGCCGCTCAAGCGGCCCGGCCACGCTGGTGGCCATGGTCTCGGGGCTGCCGCCCGGCAGGGTCGCGCGCACGGTGACTGTGGGCAGGTCCACCTGCGGCAGGGGCGATACGGGCAGCTGGAAGTAGGCCGCGGCCCCGGCCATGGCCAGGCCGATGGTCATCAGCACCGTGCCGATCGGTCGCCGGACGAAGGGGGCGGACAGGTTCACGGGGCGCCGGCCTCGGTCTGCGGCGCGCCGGGTGTCGGCAGCGGCAGCATGGGCTCCGCCTCGTCAGCCTCGGGGCGGCGCTTGCGGCCATTGGCCCAGCGGTCGAAGGTCACGTAAATCACCGGGGTGGTGAACAGGGTCAGCAGCTGGCTGAGGATCAGGCCGCCGACGATGCTGATGCCCAGGGGATGGCGCAGCTCCGACCCCTCGCCCCAGCCGAACATCAGCGGCAGGGCGCCGAACAGGGCCGCCATGGTGGTCATCAGGATCGGCCGGAAGCGTAGCAGGGCGGCCTGGTGGATCGCCCGGCGCGGGTCCATGCCCTCGTTGCGCTCGGCGTGCAGGGCGAAGTCGATCATCATGATCGCGTTCTTCTTGACGATGCCGATCAGCAGGATGATGCCGATGATGCCGATCACGCCCAGGTCCTGGCCGAACAGCATCAGGCCGAGTAGTGCGCCGACCCCCGCAGAGGGCAGGGTCGACAGGATCGTCAGCGGGTGGATGTAGCTCTCATAGAGCACGCCCAGCACGATATAGACCGTCACGATCGCCGCCAGGATCAGCCATAGCTCGTTGCCGAGCGAGGATTGGAAGGCGTTGGCGGCGCCGAGGAAGGTGGTGGTGATCGCGTCGGGCATCCCGATGTCTTTCTCGGCCTGACGGATCGAGGACACGGCGGCGCCCAGCGACACGCCCGGGGCCGTGTCGAACGACAGGTTGGCCGCGGGGAACTGGCTGACGCGATTGATCTGCAGCGGCGAAAGTTGCTGCTTAAGCGTGGAGAAGCCGGTCAGCTGGGTGGCGCCGCCGCTGGTGGTGCGCACGAACACGTGGTTCAGCCCTTCGGGCGTCTGCAGCATCCTCGGATCGGCCTCTAGGATCACCCGGTACTCGCTGGACTGGGTGAAGATGGTCGACACGATCCGCTGCCCGAAGGCGTCGTACAGCACGTCGTCCACGGTCGAGGCGGCGACGCCCAGGCGCGCGGCGGTGTCTCGGTCGATAGCGATGTAGGTCGATAGGCCCTGGCCCTGCACGTCCGAGCCGACGTTGCGCAGCTTCTTGTCCTGATTGAGCCGATCGACCAGCTTGCCGGCCCAGGTGTTGATCGTGGTCTGGTCGAAGCCTTGCAGCGCGAACTGGTACTGCGTGCGGCTGACGTTGGCGTCTATGGTCAGGTCCTGCACAGGCTGCAGGTACAGGCTCATGCCCGACACCTTGTCGGCCCGCGCGCGCAGGTGGTCCATCACCGCGGTCAGCGAACCGGTGCGCTGCCCGCGATCCTTGAGGTTGATCAGCAGCCGGCCGACGTTCAGCGTGGTGTTGGAGCCGTCCACGCCGATGAACGAGGTCAGGCTTTCCACGTCGGGGTCAGCCAGCAGGGCCTTGGCCATGGCCTGCTGCCGGTCGGACATGGCGGCGAACGACACCGACTGCCCAGCCTCGGTGTAGCCCTGCAGGATGCCGGTGTCCTGGGTCGGAAACAGGCCCTTGGGGATGAGAATGTAGAGCAGGGCGGTGAGCACGAAGGTGGCCACGGCCACCATCAGGGTGATCTTCTGGTGGTCCAGCACCCACTCCAGGCCACGGTCGTAGCGCGCCATCACCTTGTCGAACAGGGCGGTGATCTTGCGGCCCCAGGCGGCCAGGCGGCCCTCAGGCTTAGGGGCGTTGGACGCGCCCTCGCCGTGCGGTCGGTGCGGCTTGAGCCAGCGCGCCGACAGGGTCGGCACCAGGGTCAGGGACACCACGGCCGAGATGACGATAGTCACCGCCAGGGTGACGGCGAACTCGCGGAACAGCCGCCCGACCACATCGCCCATGAACAGCAGGGGGATCAGCACGGCGATGAGCGAGACGGTCAGCGAGATGATGGTGAAGCCGATCTCGCCCGCGCCCTTGAGCGCCGCGTCCATCGGCTTTGCGCCCTCCTCGATGTAGCGGGCGATGTTCTCGATCATCACGATGGCGTCGTCGACGACGAAGCCGGTCGAGATGGTCAGCGCCATCAGGGTAAGGTTGTTGAGGCTGAAGCCCAGCAGGTACATGACCGCGAAGGTGCCCACCAGCGAGATGGGCGCGGCCACGCTGGCGATAAAGGTGGCCTGGACGCTGCGCAGGAAAAGGAAAATCACCAGCACGACGAGGGCGACCGCGAGCATGAGCTCGAACTCGACGTCCAGCACCGACGCGCGAATGCCGGTGGTGCGGTCGGACAGGACCTGGACCTTGACCGAGTCGGGCAGGCTGGCTTCCAGGTCTGGCAGCGCCTTCTTGATGTCGTCCACGGTCTGGATGACGTTGGCGCCGGGCTGGCGCTCGATGTTCAGCACCACCCCCTGCTTGGTCGACAATGCGCCCTTGCCGTCCTTCACGCCGATCCAGGCGCCCAGGCGGGTGTTCTCGGCCCCATCGACGATCTTGGCGACGTCCTTCAGCCGGATCGGACCGCCGTTCTTGTAGGCGATCACCTGGTTGACGTAGTCGGCCGCCGTGGCCAGCTGATCGTTGGCGTTGATGGTGTAGGCGCGGGTCGGGCCGTCGAACGACCCCTTGGCCTGGTTGACGTTGACGGTGCCGAGCGTGGTGCGCAGGTCGTCCAGCGTCAGGCCCAGGGCGGCCAGGGCGTCGCTGTTGGCCTGAATGCGCACGGCCGGACGCTGGCCGCCCGAGATGTTGACCAGGCCCACGCCCTTCACCTGAGAGATCTTCTGCGCCAGCAGGTTCTCGGACAGGTTCTCCAGTTGCGGCAGCGGCAGGGTGTCGGAGGTCAGCGCCACCGTCATGATCGGCGCGTCGGCGGGGTTGACCTTCGCGTAGATCGGCGGTTGGGGCAGGTCGGTCGGCAGCAGGGTATTGGAGGCGTTGATCGCCGCCTGGACCTCCTGCTCGGCGATGTCGAGGTTGAGGTCCAGGTTGAACTGCAGAGTGATGACCGAGAAGCCCGCCGAGCTGATCGACGACATGCGGTTCAGGTCGGCCATCTGGCCGAACTGGCGCTCCAGCGGCGCGGTCACGGTCTGCGACATCACCTCCGGACTGGCGCCCGGATAGGAGGTCTGGACCTGGATCGTCGGATAATCGACCTCGGGCAGCGCCGATAGGGGCAGCATGCGGAAGGCGATGACGCCGGCCAGGAAAATCGCCGCCATGAACAGCGACGTGGCCACCGGCCGCATGATGAACGGGCGTGATGGACTCATGGTCTAGCCTCAAGCGCCATGGGCGAGCCTATCGCGTTCAACCGGCCGACCCATCGGCGGGGGGCGACGCGGCGCCCTGGCCCTGAGTTTGGCCCTGGTTGCGCCAGCGCTGACGGGCGCCGTTCGGGCCCGCAGCCGGTCCCTGGCCGCCTTGGTCGGCGGCGTTGGGGCCGCCTTGGCCCCGTCGGCCCTGCCAACCGCCTGCGGGCGCGCCGGGGGGCGCACCGGCCGGTCCGGGGACGGCCTGACCTTGGCCCTGACCTTGGCCTTGGCCCTGACCCTGACCCTGGCGCGGCCCGCGGCCCTGTCCGTTGCCTTGACCCTGCCCGGGCCATTGGCCTTGGCCTTGGCCCTTCCCTGGCCACTGACCTTGACCTTGGCCTTGACCCCGGCCGCCCATGCCCCGGCCCTTGCCGCCAGGACCGCTGCAGCTGCCGGCGGCCAGGTCGCGCGCCTGTTGCTGGGCCGCGGCGTCAGGCTGGGCCGTACCCTGCGGCGCCGCGCCTGGGGCGCCAAAGCCCCCGCGCCCACCGCCACGACCGCCGAAGCGACGCTGGCCGCTTTGACCACCGCCGACGCCGGCGGGCCGCTTGCGCGCCCCAGGCTGGCCCTGGAAGGTCTGCGGCTTATCGGTCGGCAGCACCACGGGCGAGCCGTCGCGCAGGCGGTCGCCGCCGTCGGTGATCACCTCGTCGCCGGGATTTACTCCCGACACGATCGCCACGGTTTCGGCCGTGCCCGAGCCGGTCTTGACGTACTGCACCTTGGCCGTCTTGTCGGGCTGGACCGTGAACACATAGTCGCCCTGCGAGCCGTGGCGCACCGCGGTGGTCGGCACCACGATCTGGTTGCAGAGGGTGTCCACCAGCAGGTGCACATTAACGAACTGCTGCGGATAGAGCGCCATGCCGGGGTTGGCGAAGCGCGCCTTGGCCTTGACCGTGCCGGTTGTGGGATCGATCTGGGTGTCGAGGGTCGACAGGGACCCGTCGGCCAGAACCGTGGCGCCGTCGCGGCTGAGGGCTTCGGCTATCAGGCTGGCGCCAGCCTGCTGGCGGCGCGTGATGGCAGGGATGTTGTCCTCGGGGATGGCGAACTCGACGTCCATCGGATCGACCACAGTCAGCACCACCAGCCCGGTCGAACTGCCGGCCTGCACATAGTTGCCCACATCGACAAGGCGCAGGCCCACGCGGCCGTTCACCGGCGCGGTTATGGTGGTGTAGGACAGATTGAGCTTGGCGTTGTCGACCGAGGCCTTGTCGGAATCCACCTGCGCCTGGTCCTGCTTGACCAGCGCGGCCTGGGTGTCGACGGTCTGGCTGGCGATGGAGTTCTGCGACAGCAGGGTCTGATAGCGCTTCAGGTCGATCTGGGCGTTGGCCAGCAGGGCCTGGTCGTGCGCCTGCACAGCCTGCGCCTGCTCGAGCGCCACGCGATAGGGGCGCGGGTCGATCTGGGCCAGGACCTGACCCTTCTTGACCATCTGGCCTTCCTTGAAGTTCACCGCCATCAACTGGCCGGCGATGCGCGGCGTGATGGTGGCCGTGACCGGCGGGGTCACCGTGCCCAGGGCGTCAAGCGTGATCGGGATCGAGCCGACCGTCGCCTTCGCCACCCCGACCGTGATCGGCGTGCGCCGGCCGCCGCCGAAGCCGCCGCCGCCGGGAGGGCCTCCGCCCGGAGGGCCGCCAGGGCCGCCCGGCGCGCCGCCCGCGCTCTGGCTTTTGTTGAGCCAGGTCAGGCCGGCGCCGATCAGCAGGGCCGCCACAACCACCACGACGACGCCAATGACGGTCGAGAAGCGGCCGGTCTTCTTCTTGCGGGGACGGCTCGAAGAGGGCGAGTAAGACGGTTCAGGCATTCGTGGTCCTTGGCGGATGCAGGCGGGCGGGCGGCGAAAGCAACGTCACTGACCGGTCGGGCGCGGGGCGCGACGGTGAACTGGAATGGCTGTTGCACCGAAATTGTCACGGCTTAATTTCGGCCGCGCAACAAAGGCCCTGTTCGCGGGTACGGCTGCCGGCGACTCCGGACGGCCGCGCGGGGTCCCCATCTCCTTTCGACATGACCTCTCGGCCCCATCGAGCTTATGCCTCTAAGGCCTGATTATGGCGCCGTCCGGGCCGGAGCGGGAGCCTAGCCGCCGAACAGGTCGCCCTGCCCCTCGGCGGCGGGCCGGCGGAACTGGCTCAGATCGAGCGTGAACCGCTCGCGGTTCAGACCATGGCGCTTGCAGGCCGCGGCGAAGCGGGCGCGGATCAGATCGGCGATCGGGCCCTCGCCCTTCATCCTCTGGCCCCACTGCGGGTCATAGTCCTTGCCGCCGCGCATCTGGCGCACCAGCGACATCACCCGCGCCGCCCGGTCGGGCCGCTCGGCCTGGAGCCACTCGCGGAACAGGTCCTTGATCTCCAGCGGCAGGCGCAGGACCGTGTAGTGGGCGACGCGGGCGCCGGCCTCGGCGCCGCGCTCCAGCACCGCTTCAAGTTCATGGTCGTTAAGGCCCGGGATGACCGGGGCGAAGCTGACCGACACCGGCAGGCCCGCCTGGCTCAAGATCCGGATCGCCTCCAGCCGCCGCTCGGGCGTGGACGCGCGTGGCTCCATCGCGCGCGCCAGCTTGCGGTCGAGCGAGGTGACCGAGATCGCCGCCGCCGCCAGTCCCGCCTGGCCCATGCGGCCCAGGATGTCGGCGTCGCGCGCGATCAGGGCGCCCTTGGTGGTGATGCCTACCGGATGACGGAATCGCTCCAGCACCTCCAGCACGCCGCGGGTGATGCGCAGCCTGCGCTCGATCGGCTGGTAGGGATCGGTGTTGGCGCCCAGCTGGATATAGGCGGGCTTGTAGCCGCGCCGCGACAAGGCTCGCTCCAGCAGCTTGGCGGCCTCGGGCTTGAACAGCAGCTTGCTCTCGAAATCCAGGCCCGGCGAATAGCCGAGGTAGGCGTGGCTCGGCCGGGCGAAGCAATAGATGCAGCCGTGCTCGCAACCCCGGTAGGGATTGATCGAGCGGTCGAAACCGATGTCTGGGCTGTCGTTGGTGGCGATGATGGTGCGCGAGGCGTCAGCCTGCAGGCTGGTCTTCAGCTTGGGCGGTTCGGCGTCCTCGGCGCCCCAGCCGTCGTCGAAATCCTCGCGGATCAGGGCCTCGAACCGGCCCGTGGCGTTGGATTGAGCGCCGCGTCCGTTTTGCGAAGATGGCGTGCGACCGGGAAACATCCCGCCACCCTAGGCTTGGGGTTGGAACAAAACAAGAACTCTTGACGCGCGCCCCCGACGCACGGTTCATGCCGCCATGATTTCCGTCGTCATCGCCACCTTGGACCATGAGCGCGTGATCGGTCAGACTCTCGCGGCCCTGGTGCCGGCGGCGGTGGACGGGGTGGTGCGCCAGGTGATCGTGGCCGACGGCGGCTCGGCCGACGCCACCTTGGACATCGCCAAGGACAGTGGCGCGGATGTGCTGGAACTCAGCGGCCCGGCCGAGGCGCGCATCGCCGCCGCCGCCGCCAAGGCGCGGGGCGACTGGCTGCTGATTCTCGACCCGGCTATCGAGCCGACGCCCGGCTGGGAAGCGGCGGCGCGGGCGCATCTGGCCAAGGGTCCGGACCGCGTCGCGTGGATGGCGCCCGGCAAGGGCGGATTACTGGGTGGTCCGCCCAAGGCCTATGGGCTGCTGATTTCGCGCCGCCGGCTCGAGCAGATGGGCGGCTACGGCCCGCGTCTGGCGCGTAAGCTCGGCGGCAAGCTGAAGCGGCTTTAGGGCCGCTCCGGCCGGTCTAGCCGTTCGGTGAGGGTCAGCAGGTCCTGCCAAGCGCGCTTCTTGGCGCCGGGTTGGCGCAGCAGGAAGGCGGGGTGCAGGGTCGGCAAGGCCGGGACCTGCAAGGCGCCGTCCTCGGACGTCCAGTCGAACCAGCGCCCGCGCAGGCTGAGGATGCCTTCCTCGCGCTTGAGCACCGACTTGGCCGCGGCGCCGCCCGACAACAGCAGGTAGCGTGGCTTGACCAGGGCGATGGCGCGTTCGAGGAACGGGGCGCACGCCATCTGCTCTCCCGGCGACGGGGTGCGGTTGCCCGGTGGGCGCCAGAACACGGTGTTGGTGATGAACACCCGCCCCCCCAGTCCTGATGCCTTGAGCATGCGGTCGAGAAGCTTGCCGGCGCGGCCCACGAAAGGGGCGCCCTGGTTGTCTTCCTCGGCGCCGGGCCCCTCGCCGATGATCATGACCGGCGCATCCGGCGCGCCACGGGCGAACACGGCGCGCTTAGCGCCCTCGAACTTCAGGCCGCAGCCGTCGAAGGCGGCGATGGCGGCTTCCAGCGCCTCCAGCGTGTCGGCGGCTTCGGCCAGGGTGCGGGCGGCGTCGATCCCGGCGGTCAGATCGGGGGAGATGCGCCGCGCGCCGGGCGCGGGCGCGGGCGCGGGCGGCGCAAGCGTCGGCTGGGCGGGCCTGGGGCTCTGGGCGCGCGCGGCCAGGCGATCGACGGGGACCTCCGAGAAACACACGTCCGCCCCAGCCTGGCTCCAGAAGGCGAGCAGGCTTTCGATGGCTCGAGTGTCGGTCGCGGTGTCCACGGAGGGCGTAGTCCTGAGAAAACGAGCGGTTTTGCTTGACCGGCTCGCCGCCAGCTTCGGATAAGTCGGGCCGCTGTTCAATGTTTCCGAGGAAAGCTCGTGGCTGAAGATGCCCCCGAACGGGAGGCGATGGACTACGACGTGGTCATCGTCGGCGCGGGGCCGGCGGGCCTGTCGGCGGCCATTCGTCTGAAACACCTCGCCGCCGAGGCCGGGGCCGAGTTGTCGGTGGCCGTGCTGGAGAAGGGCTCGGAGGTCGGCGCCCACATCCTGTCGGGCGCGGTGATCGATCCGCGCGCGCTCGACGAGTTAATCCCCGACTGGAAAGCGCGCGGCGCGCCCCTGGACACGCCGGTCGCCAAGGACCGCTACCTGATGCTGGGGCCGGCGGGCGATATCGACATCTCGTGGCTGCCCAAGCCCGACTTCATGAACAACCACGGCTGCTACGTCGGGTCGCTGGCCAATCTGTGCCGCTGGCTGGCGGGCGAGGCCGAGGCTCTGGGCGTGGAAATCTATCCCGGCATGGCCGCCTCCGAGGCCCTCTACCGCGAGGACGGATCGCTGCGCGGGGTCGTGGCGGGGGTGTTCGGCGTGGGCAAGGACGGCCAGCCCAAGGCCGACTACCAGCCCGGCATGGAGCTCAACGGCCGCTACGTGCTGATCGCCGAGGGCGCGCGCGGCTCGCTGGCCAAGCAGATCCAGGCCAGGTACGGCCTGACCGCCCAGTCCGAGCCGCAGAAGTACGGCATCGGCCTGAAGGAGATCTGGCAGGTTCCCGCCGAGTGCTTCCAGCCGGGCTTGGTTCAGCACAGCTTCGGCTGGCCGCTCAGCAATGACGTGGGCGGCGGCTCGTTCGTCTATCACTTCGGCGACCGCTATGTGTCGGTCGGCTTGGTGGTGCACCTGAACTACGCCAATCCGTATCTGTCGCCGTTCGACGAATTCCAGCGGCTCAAGCAGCACACGGCGATCCGCCGACACCTGGAGGGCGGCAAGCGCGTGGCCTATGGCGCACGGGCGATCACCGAGGGCGGGTTCCAGTCGGTGCCGGCCCTGGCCTTCCCCGGCGGCGCCCTGATCGGCTGTTCGGCCGGGTTCGTGAACCTGCCGCGCATCAAGGGCAGCCACAACGCCATGAAGACCGGCATGCTGGCGGCCGAGGCGGCGTTCGCGGCCGTGCAGGCCGGGCGCGGCGGGGATGTGCTGGAGGCGTACCAGGCGGCCTATGACGTTTCGTGGGTGCGCCAGGAACTGAAGCTGGCGCGCAACGCCAAGCCCCTATGGTCGCGCTTTGGCACCGTGCTGGGCGGGGTGCTGCTGTCTGGCCTGGACCTGTGGATCAACCGCCTCACCGGCGGCTGGTCCCCCTTCGGCACGCTGAAGCACGGCAAGACCGACGCCGCCTGCACGGGCCTGGCCAAGGATTTCAAACCAATCGCCTATCCCAAGCCCGACGGGGTGTTGTCGTTCGACAAGCTCTCCTCGGTGTTCGTGTCCAACACCAACCACGAGGAAGATCAGCCCAGCCACCTGAAGCTGATCGATCCGGCCATTCCCATCGCGGTCAATCTGCCGCTCTATGCCGAGCCCGCACAGCGCTATTGTCCGGCGGCGGTGTACGAGGTGGTCGAGAAGGCAGGCGAGCCAACCTTCGTGATCAACGCCCAGAACTGCGTCCACTGCAAAACCTGTGACATCAAGGATCCGTCGCAGAACATTGTCTGGACCACGCCCGAGGGCGGCGGGGGGCCAAACTATCCCAACATGTAATCAGTGCGGGGCCTTGGGCGTAGCGGACTTGATCGCGGCGCCGAAAGCGCCGACTTTGCGCGCATGAGGCGGTCTTCCACCCTATCCAAGCTCAAGCTGCACGGCGTTTCGGCCCTGGCGCTGGGCTGCGCGCTCGGCCTGTCGGCGTGCGCCACCGCGCCCGCGCACCCGACGCCGGCCAAGGCGGTGGCGGTCCAGCCGCCCGTCGATGTCCACTCGCCTTACGGCCTGTTCGTGGCCGGCGAGGCCGCGCTCAACGACGATTCCGCCCAGGCCGCAGCCGATTACTTCGTCGACGCCGGACATGAGGACGTCGAGCCACTGATCGGACAGAAGGCGTTCCTGGCCGCCATCGCGGCCGGCGATATCGACCGGGCCGCCGCCCTGACCTCCGGCATCGACGACAGCTCGGCCGGCATGGCCCGCCTGTCGCAGCTGGTGCGCGCGGTCTCGGCCCTGGCGGCCGGGCGCAACAAGGACGCCTATCTCGCCATGGCCAAGGAGCCTGACGGGTTCGCCTATGTCGGCGGCTACCAGCTGATCAAGCCGTGGGTCGAGCTGGCGGGGGGCGACAATGCGCACGCCGCGACCCTGCCCGACACCCAGGGCCAGCGGCTCAACCGCATGGCCGCGGTGCTCAGCCGCTCGCTGATCGACGAACGCCTGCACCGCTACGACGAGGCTGAGGCGGGCTACAAGGTGCTGGTCGGCAGCGCCCAACTGGGGACGTTCTACGTCCAGCCCTACGGCGCCTATCTTGAGCGGCGCGGCCGGGGCAAGGACGCCGAGGCTCTGTACCGTAAGTTCCTGGCGCGCACGCCGGGCGACCGGGGGCTGAAAGACGCCATCGCCCGCGTCGAGGCCCGCAAGCCGGCTCCGCCCATGCCGACCCTCAAGGAGGGCGCCGGCGGCGCCCTGATCAGCGCCGCGGAGCTGGCTCTGGTGGAAAAGGCGGTCGACGAGGGCGAGATCTATCTGCAGATGGGGCTCAAGCTCGATCCGACCAACGATTCCGCCTGGCTTCTGCTGGGCGATTTGCGCGCGTCGGCCGGCCGCAACGTCGAGGCGCGCGAGGACTACGCGCGCATATCGCCCGACGCCCCCTCCGCGCTCGAAGCGCGCGAGCGGATCATCACCACCTACGAGAACACCGGCGACGACGATACGGCGCTGACCCTGGCGCGCGATCTGGTCAAGGCCGCGCCCGACCAGCGCGACACCCAGCTGGTGCTGGCCGACGCCCTGCGCGACAAGGGCCAATATCAGGACTCGGCCAAGATCCTCAGCGCGGTCATCGACGCCGACCCCGCCAATGCCGGCTGGACCTTGTATTTCCTGCGCGGCACGGCGCTGAGCGAATCCGGCGACTGGCCGGACGCCGAGGCGGACCTCCTCAAGGCCCTGTCGCTGAAGCCCGACCAGCCCGACGTGCTCAACTACCTCGGCTATACCTGGGTCGAGAAAGGCGAGCGCCTGCAACAGGCCATGGCCATGCTGCTGAAGGCGGCCAACGCCGAACCGGAGTCGGGCGAAATCGCCGATTCCCTGGGCTGGGCCTACTATCACCTCGGCGACTATCACGCCGCGGTGCTGAACCTGGAGCGCGCGGTGACCTTCAACGCGGTCAGCCCCGAGATCAACGACCATCTGGGCGACGCCTACTGGCAGGTCGGCCGGCGCGCCGAGGCGCAGTTTCAGTGGCGCCGGGTGCTGAGCCTGCAACCGACCGCCGAGCTCAAGGCCTCGGCCGAAAAGAAGCTATCCTCGGGCCTGGATGCGCCTGCGCCGCGGCCCGCCGCCATCGCCCAAGGATGAGCCTCGCGTGATCGCGTCCCTCGCGCCGGCCAAGGTCAATCTGTACCTGCATGTCGCCCCGGTTCAGCCCGACGGCTATCACCCGCTCGCCAGCCTGATGGTGTTCGCAGACATCGGCGACGAGGTGCGCGCGGCGCCGGCCGATGAGCTCAGCCTGACCATCGAGGGGCCGTTCGGCGCCGGCCTGTCGGCGGGCGAGGACAACCTGGTGCTGCGCGCGGCGCGGGCGTTGCTGGAAGCGGCGGGTTCGAGGCAGGGCGCGCGTATCGTGCTGGACAAGCGCCTGCCGATCGCCGCGGGCGTCGGCGGCGGCTCCAGCGACGCGGGCGCGGCCTTGCGTCTGCTGCGCGCGTTGCTCGCGCTCGACATCGACGACGCCGCGCTTCAGGCCGTAGCCGAGCGCCTGGGCGCCGACGGGGCCGCGTGTCTGTGGGCCCGAGCGGTCACGGCCGAGGGACGCGGCGAAATCCTGTCGCCGCCGCCGGGCTTGCCGCCCTTGCCGGCGGTGCTGATCAATCCGGGCGTTCCTTCGCCTACAGGGCCCGTCTACCGCGCCTACGACGACATGGGCGGCCTGGGCGATTGTGTGCGTCCGGTCGAGCCGATCCTGACGGACGTGCGGGCGACGGCCCAGTGGATCGCCGGCCTGCGCAACGACCTGGAGGCGCCGGCGGTCAAGCTGGAGCCGCGCATCGGGCGCGCGCTCGATGTGGTCGGTTTGCAGCCCGAGGCGCTGTTCACGCGCATGTCAGGTTCGGGCGCCACCTGCTTTTCGCTTTGCGCATCCGACGCTGACGCCCGCGCCCTGGCCGAGCGCCTGACCCGTCTTCACCCAGAGTGGTGGGTGCGAGCATGCCGTCTGGGCGACGCGCCGGTCTGACCCACGCTCCCTTTGCCTTATATCTCAGCACAAAAGAAAACGGCGGGATCCTAAGATCCCGCCGTCGTCCAGAGTCCGAAAGCCAGTTTGGCAACCCGGGGTCCGCGTCGCCGCGGACCCCAAACCCGCCTTAGCCGTGCACCACTTCGCCGTGCAGGCTGATGTCGAGGCCTTCGACTTCCTCTTCCTCGGTGACGCGGATGCCGATGGTGTACTTCAGCACGCCCAGGATGATGATGGTCATCACCGCGCAGTAGGCGAACACCGCGCCGACGTCGATGAACTGCAAGATCACTTGGTGGAAGTTGCCGTCATAGAGCCAGCCCTTGCCCAGCGAGTTGATCTTGTTGGACGCGAACACGCCGGTCAGGATGGCGCCGAGGGCCCCACCGATGCCGTGCACGCCCCAGCAATCCAGCGCGTCGTCGTAGCCGATCATCTTCTTGAGGTGCACCGCCGAGAGGTAGCACACGATGCCGGCGGCGACGCCGATGGCCAGAGCGCCGGTCGGGTTCACGAAGCCGGAGGCGGGGGTGATGGCCACGAGGCCGGCCACCGCGCCCGAGATCATGCCCAGAACCGAAGGCTTCTTGGCGACGATCCATTCGATGAACATCCAGGCCAGAGCCGCGGCGGCCGTGGCGATCTGGGTGGCCGCAGCGGCCATGCCGGCGGCGCCGTCGTGGGCTTCCACGGCCGAGCCGGCGTTAAAGCCGAACCAGCCGACCCACAGCAGCGAGGCGCCGATGACGCTGTACGCGAGGTTGTGCGGAGCGAAGTTCTCGGTGCCGAGGCCCTTGCGCTTGCCCAGCATCAGGGCGGCGATCAGGCCGGCGGTGCCGGCGTTCAAGTGCACGACCGAGCCGCCCGCGTAGTCGAGGGCGCCGAGGCCGCCGCCGCCGAGCCAGCCCTTGGCGGACCAGACCCAGTGAGCGATGGGGCAGTAAACGAGCAGGAGCCAGGCGCCCATGAACAGCAGGAACGCCGAGTACTTCATCCGGTCGGCCAGCGCGCCGGCGATCAGGGCCGGAGTGATGATCGCGAAGGTCATCTGGAAGAACATATAGACGGTTTCAGGGATCGTCGGCGCCAAGTCGGTGTTGGCGATGTTGATGTCCCCGTTCAGCGGCGCCAGCAGGATGTACTTGAAGTCGCCGATGTACGGGTTGTGCCCCGTGAAGGCGATCGAGTAGCCGATGATCATCCACAGAACCGTGATCAGCGCGGTGGCGCCGAAGCTCTGGGCCAGGGTGGCCAGGATGTTCTTCTTACGCACCATGCCGGCGTAGAACAGCGCCAGGCCCGGAATGGTCATCATCAGCACCAGCACGGAGGAGGTGAGCATCCAGGCGTCGTCGCCGGCGTTCACCGCGTCCTTGGGGTAGGTCTGGACGGCGTCGTTCGACGCTGCGGCCGGAGCCGCGGCCGGAGCGGCCGCCGCGGCGGTGCTCGAAGCATCGCTGGCGGTGCTGGAGGCGCTCGACGCGTCCTGCGCCAGAGCCGGGTGCGCCATCATCATCGGCGCCCCGAG
>DATKPD010000027.1:0-11093 GCA_035524315.1 Caulobacteraceae bacterium | reverse complement strand
TCGGAGCCTGAAGTCGGCGCGATCTACGACGGCAAGGTGGTCAAGGTCGTGGACTTCGGCGCCTTCGTGAACTTCTTCGGCGCCAAGGACGGCCTGGTTCACATCAGCCAGATCAGCAAGGAAAAGGTCGGCAAGGTGTCCGACGTTCTGAGCGAAGGCCAGATCGTGAAGGTCAAGCTCATGGGCTTCGACGACCGCGGCAAGACCAAGCTGTCGATGAAGGTCGTCGACCAGGAAACCGGCGAAGACCTGACCAAGAGCGAAACCAAGGCCGAGGAACCGGCCGAATAAGGCTGGGATTCGCAGGCTGGAAATTGCAGAGGGCGGGTCCGCAAGGGCCCGCCCTTTTCTTGTGCGCCAGACGCCGCTCACTTCCACAATGCCGGTGGGAACCGGCGGTCTGATATTGTTTCGGGCGACTGAACAGCCGAGGAAACCGCCGATGATGAAAGCACTGCCCGGGCTGGCGGGCCTTTTGCCGGGCGTGGCCATCGCCGAAACCGCGCCGCCGACCATCGCCACCCCTCGGCGGCGCATATCGCCGCGATGGCGGCCAAGGCCGAGGCGGGCCCAAAGCCCGCGGCCGACTCCCCGGGGCGCGTATCGCGCCGGCGAACTTCACAAGCGGCGAAACCTACAGGGCCCCACTTCATTCTCCTGAGGACTGGCGCCGCGCGCACCGCACGCCCAACTCTGCCTTACCCTTCAGGAGCATCCCCATGTCCACACCCACCGCGGCCGCGTCAGGCCAGTTCGCCATCGGCGGCGACCTGACGGTCAACCGGCTTGGCTTCGGCGCCATGCGCATCACCGGCCAAGGCGTGTGGGGCGATCCGGCCGACCGCGCCGGGGCGCTGGCGACCCTCAGGCGCCTGCCCGAGCTGGGCGTGAACTTCATCGACACCGCCGACAGCTACGGCCCCTTCGTGAGCGAGGACCTGATCGCCGAGGCGCTGGCCCCCTACGACGGCCTGATCGTCGCCACCAAGGGCGGACTGACGCGGCAGGGACCCAACGTATGGCTGCCGGTCGGGCGGCCTGAATATCTGATGCAGTGCGTGCAGATGAGCCTGCGCCGACTGAAGCGCGAGCAGATCGACCTGTGGCAGTTGCACCGCATCGACGCCAAGGTCCCCCAGGACGAGCAGTTCGACGCGATCAAGCAGATGCTCGACAAGAAGCTGATCCGGCACGCGGGCCTGAGCCAGGTGTCGGTCGCCGAGATCGAGGCGGCGCGCAAGCTATTCCCGGTGGCCACGGTGCAGAACCGCTACAACCTGATCGATCGGTCGAGCGAGGACGTGCTGGACTACTGCGCCAAGGAAGGGATCGGCTTCATCCCCTGGTACCCGCTGGCGGCGGGCGATCTGGCCAAGCCCGGCGGTGCGCTGGACGCCGTGGTCAAGAAGACCGGCGCGACGCCCAGCCAGGTGGCCCTGGCCTGGGTGCTCAAGCGCAGCCCGGTGATGCTGCCCATCCCCGGCACCAGCCAGACCGGCCACCTGGAGGACAACGTCCGCGCCGCCGGGATCGTCCTCTCGGACGAGGACTTCCACGCCCTGGACCAGCAGGGCCGAAAGGCGGCCTAGGACCTCAGTCGCCGAAGGCCTCACCCGCGTCGATCGGCGGGTGCAGATTGGCGACGATGTCCTGGTGCTCGACCTGGCGCGAGCGGCGCGAGACGTTGCGACGCACGTACAGCGCCTCCGCGCCATGGTCCCGCACCGCCTCGGCCCACCGCTTTCGCGCGACCGAAAGGCTCTCGCCCGTCCCCGCGCACACCAGCGCCAAATCCGGCTGGGCGCCGCGTACATAGACGAAATTCCCGGCGATCGCGGGCAGCTCGTCCACATCAGGCACGCGATGGAAGCGGTAGTGGGCGCCGGACGCGCCGGCCAAGTCTATGAATTCGGACATGAAACCTGCTGTAGCGGGGCACGGCGTCCAGCGGAAGCCGAACAAGCGATGCTCGCCAAACCGTGAAAAGCTTGGCCTTACACTAGAACGGCCCATCCTCCCGGATCGGGACGTGCGGACGGAGGCCAAGGCGTGAAGTACTGGATCGACACCGAGTTCATCGAGCGGCCCTGGTCGCTCGATCTGATCAGCGTCGCCTTGGTAGCCGAGGATGGACGCGAGTTCTATGCCGAATCCGACGAAGTCGACTGGAGCCGCGCCAGCCGCTGGACCTTGCAGACCGTCCGCCCGCAGCTGAACGGCCCGGCCATGTCGCTGGAAAATATCAGCTATGCGGTGCGCAACTTCACCGAACATGATCCGTCGCCGGTGTTCTGGGGCTATTATCCGGCGTTCGACTGGGTCGCGTTCGTGTGGCTGTTCGGCGGGGTCAATGACCTGCCGTTCCACTATCCTCAGCATTGCCTGGACATCCGCCAGTGGGCCATGGGCCTGAACCACCCGGAACTGCCGCCCCAGACCGGCGTGGCGCACCACGCCCTGGCCGACGCTCGCTGGACCCGCGACGCCTGGATGTACCTCAAGGACATCGACCCTTTCGGGGCCGAGCGCCACTGCCGCCGGCCCGGCGAACTGGCCGCCGACATGCCGCGCACCTCCAAGGCCGCGGAATGATGACGCCCGGCCCGGCCAGGGTCTAAGAGGGGGCATGAGCGAGTTTCTCGAGCGCGGGTCACCGGCCTATCGGAGGGCGACCTTCGCCCTGTTCTGCGCGGGCTTCTCATGCTTCGCGCTGCTCTACTGCATGCAGCCCCTGCTGCCCCTGCTGTCGCGGGCTTTCGGCGTGGGCGCGGCGGGCTCGAGCCTGGCGGTCTCAGCGGCGACCATGGGCGTAGCCGCATCCCTCCTGGTGGTCGGCGCCCTGTCGGACCGTCTGGGGCGCAAACCGGTGATGGCGGTGTCGCTGTTTGCGGTCGTCGGGCTGAACCTGGCGGCCGCGGCGGCGCCCGACTGGCGCATGCTACTGCTTCTGCGCTTCGCCAGCGGCCTGGCCATCAGCGGCGTGCCGGCCGTGGCCATGGCCTATCTCGGCGAGGAGGTGGCGCCGGCCGGCCTCGGCTCCGCCATTGGCCTCTATGTCGCCGGCAACGGCATCGGCGGCATGGCCGGGCGGCTGCTGACCGGAGCGCTGGTCGATCTGACCGGATCGTGGCGCATGGCCATGGCCGGCGTCGGCGCGCTGGGGGTGGTCACCGCGGTTATCTTCGTCAAGGCGTTGCCGCCCTCGCGCCGCTTCAGCCCGGCGCCGCCCGCGCCGCTGGGCGACTATGTTCGCACCGTCCTGGCCCTGTTCGCCGATCCGGGCCTGCCGTGGTTGTTCGCCATCGGCTTTTGCCTGATGGGCGCGTTCGTGGCGGTGTTCAACCTGACCTCGTTCCGCCTGACCGAAGCGCCCTACCGCCTGTCCAACGCCGCGGCGGGCGTGGTTTTTCTGTCGTACCTGGCGGGCGCGCCGGTCTCGGCCGCCTTCGGGCGTCTGGGCGACCGCTACGGCCGCAAGCCGGTCGCGGCGGCGGGCCTCGGCCTGTTCCTGGCCGGCCTGCTACTGACCCTGTCGGCCAACCTGATCGCCATCTTCGCCGGCGTGTGCCTGGTCACGTGCGGATTTTTCGGCGTCCACGCCCTGGCCAGCGCCTGGACCACCTCGCGCGCGCCCCACGCGCGGGGCCAGGCCTCGGCGCTCTATCTACAGTTCGTCTATCTCGGGCCGGCCCTGGTCGGGGCCTGGGCGGGCGCGCAGTGGACGCGCCACGGCTGGGCCGGCGTGATCGCCCTGCTCGCCGGCTGGATCGGCGCGGCCCTGCTGGTGCTGCTCGCCTCACCCCTGCGCCGCTTGGGCGGCCGGCCTTAGGCCTCGCCGGCCAGTTCGTCCGGCAGACCGATCATGTGGAAGCCCGCGTCGACGTGCAGCACTTCGCCGGTGGTCGAGCGCCCGAGGTCGGACAACAGGTAGAGGGCCGAACCCGCCACGCCCTCCATCGAGGTGTCTTCCTTGAGCGCCGAGAAGGCCCGGCCCTGGGCGATCATGCCCCGGCCGCCGGAAATGCCCGCCAGCGAGAGCGTGCGCATGGCCCCGGCCGAGATGGCGTTGACGCGGATTTTCTGAGCGCCGAGGTCGCGTGCGGCATAGCGAGTGGCCGCCTCCAACGCGGCCTTGGCCACGCCCATGGTGTTGTAGTTGGGGATGGTCCGCTCCGAACCCAGATAGGTCAGGGTGATGATCGATCCGCCGTTCGGCATCAGCTTGGCCGCGCGCCGCGCGCAGTCGACGAAGCTGAATACCGAGATGTTCATCGCCATCAGGAAGCTGTCGCGGGTGGTGTTGTCGATGAACGAGCCCTTGAGCTCGTTCTTGTTGGCGAAGGCCACCGAATGCACCAGGAAGTCGATCTCGCCAAACGCCTCGCCCACGGCGGCGAAGGCCGCATCCATCGAGGCGTCGTCGGTCACGTCGGCGGGCACGATGACCTTGGAGCCCACGCTCTCGGCCAGCGGCCGCACCCGCCGCTCCAGGCCCTCGCCGAGATAGGTGAAGGCCAGCTCAGCCCCCTGGGCGGCCAGTTGCGAGGCGATGCCCCAGGCGATGGAGTTGGTGTTGGCCACCCCCAACACCAGGCCTTTCTTGCCCTTCATCAACGCGCCCTCGGGCATGTCGAAGCCTTCCGCCATATGACCAGTCCCTTGCCGATTGTGGCGGCTTTGTGGAGCGGTTGCGCGGCCGAGGCAAGGGGCCAAGGCGCGCCCAGGCGTGATCAGGCGTCGGCGGCGGCCAACTTCCAGCGGACGCGGGCGGTGCGATCGGCGCGGATCGGGTGCTGCAGTAGAATCTGGCTGGTGCGCCGGGGCCGCCCGCCCTGCAGGTGCATGGAAGGCTCCAGACTCGCCTCGGCCGCGTCGTGCCTCAGGCGCCACGCCTGGCCTGAAGGCCCGGTCAGGACTATGGCCTTGTGCCCGTCCTGGATGGCCACGTCCACGCCGGGCTGCACGTGAAACCGCACGGCGAGCAGGGTCGCCGATTCTGTCGCCGCGACGTCCGCGTCGGGCCGCACCCGGTCCTCGCCGCGCAGTTCGTCGGCCGCGATGTCGAGATAGAGCCGCCGCTCGTGGACCAGGCCGAAGGGCCGCGTCCAGCCGTCATGCGCCAGCTCCAGCCATACCCCGGCGTCAGCGTCGTGCCGGCTGAGCCGCACCACGCTCGCCCCGCCTTCCAGCCACGGCCCGAGGACCCGCGCGCGCGGCCCGGTTGTCACCTGGCCGGCCGAGGCCCTCCCCAGAGTGGCGGTCGAGGCGCCGGCGGTCAGGCGCAAGGCCGGCGCGCCCTCGGCCCGGCACGACCAGGCCGAGCCGGTGATCAGCCGGTCGGGCCCGGCCAGAATCTCGATCGCCAGTGGCTGAGCGCAGGCGGTTTCGCTCCAGGCGCCCGTGGCCGGAGCGGCGGCGTCGACGATCAGCTGCAGCCGCCGGCCGAGCAGCTTTTCGTAGCCGGAATGCGGCGCGCTGGGCGACGGCGGCGGCCCCAAACCCTCCGAGGGCGGCGCGGCCTCGCCGAACGAGGCCGCCGCCATCACCCGCGCCGCCTCGCTCGCCTCGCCGCCCTGGAAACTGGCGAGGCGCCCGTCGGCCAGGGTGAAGAAGCGCAGGCCGGAGCCCAGGCGGTCGATGGCGCGGGCCATCTCCACCGGCGCGGGCCGGCCGAGCTGCAACAGCGCGTCGTCGAGGGTCAAAAGGTCGAGCAGCAGCTCAAGCCCCGCTTCGGGCGACCGCGAGGCGTGGCCTCCGTCGCCGAGCACCGTGGCCTTGAGCGCCGGCGTCAGCCGCTCCAGCCCCTTGGCCAACAGGCGTTCGCCAGCCGGTCCGGCCAGGCTCGCTCCGGCCACCGCCGCGATCGCGGCGCGCTCGGCCGCCCAGCGCGGCCCGTCATTCAGCAACAGCAGGTGGCGAGCCTGGCGCGCCAAGCTCTCGAGCAGGCGCCGCGCCTGCGCGGCCTCGCCCTGGGCCGACAGCAGCTTGAGGCTGCAGGCCAGATTGAACACCCGCCGCGGCAGGCACGCCGCCGACCAGGAAAAGCGGTTCCAGCGGCCGAAGAGCCGCGTCCAGCTGTGCACAAGGCCGAGCGCCGCTTCGGGGCCGGCCTCGTCGGCGGCCAGCACGTCGCGCAGCCAGTCCATGCGATGCAGCTCGGCGGCGAAGGCGCGCGAAGGCGCGGGCCGGTCCCACGGATCGCCGTCAGATCCGACCTGCAGCTCCAGCCCGTCATAGGCGAAGCCGCCGGCCAGGACCGCGCGCCCGCGGGCGAGGTCGGCGGGACGGAAATCGCGCGGGGCGGCGGCTTGATGGTCCGGGCGGGGACGGGCGATCGACCACAGGTGCGGCGGCGAGCCGAACCATTCCTCGCGCGCCTGCCAGGCGGGGAAACGCAGCGCGGCCGCCGCCCAGCTTGGCGCGGAGGGCGGGGCCAGGGCCGCGATCCGGGCCGAAGGAGGACGCCCTGCGGCCATGGCGCGGGCTCTATCCGCCCTTGAGGGCGGCGATGTTGGCGGCGTAGGCGCCAGGGCCGCCCTTGAACACGGCATTTCCAGCGACAAGGGCCGTGGCCCCAGCCGACACGCACTGCCGCGCCGTCTCGGCGTTGACCCCGCCATCGACTTCCAGCGCGATGTCCTTGCCCGAGGCGTCGATCATCGCCCGCAGCGCTTCAACCTTCTTCAGTTGGGAATAAATGAAGCTCTGGCCGCCGAAGCCGGGATTGACCGACATCACCAGCACCAGGTCGACGTCGTCGATCATGTAGCGGATCACCTCGGGCGAGGTGGACGGGTTGAACACCACCCCCGCCTTGGCCCCCAGTTGGCGGATGCGGCGCAGGCTGCGGTTCAGGTGAGGCCCCGCTTCCGGATGCACCGATAGAATGTCGGCCCCGGCCTCGCGGAACGCCTCCAGGAACGGATCGGCCGGGGTGATCATCAGGTGAACGTCCATCGGGATGGTCAGGTGCGGGCGCAGGGCCTTCACCACGTCCGGGCCGATGGTGATGTTGGGCACAAAATGGCCGTCCATCACATCCACATGCAGCCAGTCGGCGCCGGCCGCCTGCACGGCGCGGGCCTCCTCGCCCAGGCGGGCGAAATCGGCGGACAGGATCGAGGGGGCGATGATCGGCGCGGTCATGCCCCTGGTTAACGTCGCGGGCCGGGGCGCGCAACCGAACTGACCGGCCCCGGGCGGGAAGACGGGCGCGGAGCGGTGTCGACAGATCGCGTCCGCCCGCCGCAAGATGGCGCCAGACACGTCAGCAGGGCCGAGCGCATGACCGACACCCCCCAGGGCGAGAGCCCAAGCACGCTGATCGACGGGCGGATCAGGGACCTGGGCGACTGGCGCGGGGCGACGCTGGCCCATATGCGCGCCCTGATTCATCAGGCCGCCCCTGAGGCGGTCGAGGAATGGAAGTGGCGCGGCGTGCCGGTATGGTCCGACCATGGCATCCTGTGCACCGGCGAGACCTACAAAAGCGTGGTCAAGCTGACCTTCGCCAAGGGCGCGGCCTTGGACGACCCGGCCAAGCTGTTCAACTCAAGCCTGGAGGGCAATACTCGGCGCGCGATCGATATCCACGAGGGCGAAACGGTCGACGCCGTGGCCTTCCAGGCGCTGATCCGCGCGGCGGTCGCCCTGAACCGGTCCAAGACGCGAAAGGGTTAGCCCCCGCGCCGCGTCAGTTCGTGCAGGGCCACGGCCCCGGCGCTCGCGACATTGAGCGAGTCCCAACCGGCGGCCATGGCGATCGACAAGGTCCGCGTGCGCGCCAGCACCGCCGGGGGCAGGCCCGGCCCCTCGGCCCCCAGCAGCAGGGCCGCGCGCGCCGGCCGCTCGACACCGGCCAGCGGCTCGGCGCCCCCGGGACTGAGCGCCAGCACCTGCAGCCCCGCGGCCTCGAGCAGGCTCACGAGGTCTTCCCCGGCCGCCGCGCGCGCGAACGGGACCTTGAGCGCCGCGCCAACCGAAACGCGGATGGCCTTGCGGTAGAGCGGATCGCACGAGGTGGCGTCGAGCAGCACGGCGTCCACGCCGAACGCGGCGGCGTTGCGCAGCAGCCCGCCCATATTGTCGTGGTTGGCGATGCCGACCAGGGCCAGCACCAGCGCTCGCTCGCCGAGCGAGCCGAGCAGCGCCTGCGCGCCCCTGTCCGGCGCGCGCAGGCCGTGGGCGAGAATGCCCCGGTGGATGTGAAAGCCGGCGATGGCGTCCAGCACCGCCTGGCCCGCCACATAGACCGGCGTCTCGGGCGGCAGATGGGCGAGCAACGGGGCCAGCTTGTCCAGCCGCTTGGGATCGAGCAGCAGCGAGGCGGCGCGGTGGGGCCCGCCGCCGGTCAGCAGGACACGGAGCACCACCTCGCCCTCGGCGATGAACCCGCCCTGCCGTCCCGCCAGGTCCCGCTCGCGCACCTGGCGATAGACCGCGACCCGCGGGTCGTCAGGGTTGTCGATGGGGATGATCGCGGCCAAACGGCCTCACACGCGCTCGAAGTCGAGGAAGATCGGCGCGCAATCGCCCAGTTGCTTGGCCTCGTACCGCGTCGTCACATGGTCCGCCGGGGGCCGACGCCAGTCGTCGGCGCGCTGGGCGGTCCAGGCAAGCCCGGGCGTGACCAGGGCCCGTTCCAGCGTCCAGGCGGCGTACTCGGCCCAATCGGTGGCGAAGCGCAGACGCCCGCCGGGCTTGAGCACGCGCGAGAATTCCGCAAGCGTCTCGCGCTGGATTAAACGCCGCTTGTGATGGCGCGCCTTGGGCCAGGGATCGGGAAACAGGACGAACACCCGGTCGAGGCTGGCGTCCGGCAGGGCGGCCAACACCTCGCGCGCGTCACCCTGATACAGGCGCACATTGCCGAGGCCCTGCTCGTCAATATGGCGCGCAGCGCTGGCCAGGCCGTTGAGAAAGGGCTCGGCCCCCATCACCAGAGCGTCGGGCCGCCGCGCAGCCTGGGCGGCCATATGCTCGCCCCCGCCAAAGCCGATCTCCAGCCACGCCTCGGCCGCGCCGGGCATGAGCGCGGCGGGATCGATCGGCCGCGACGGATCGAGCGCGATCTGGGCCATCAGCCGCTCGGCGGTCTCGGCCTGGCGCGCCTTGACCGGCCGCGCCTTGATCCGGCCGTAGGAGCGCAGCGGGCCGTGGGGGCGCTGGGGGGTGGTCATTCGTCGGCGGCTATTCCACCGTCACCGATTTGGCGAGGTTGCGCGGCTGATCCACGTCGGCGCCCTTGAGCACCGCCACGTGATAGGCCAGGAGCTGGATCGGGGCCGAGAACACCAGGGGCGCCACCAGAGGATCGCACGCCGGGGCGGCCATCACCTCGCGCGCGCCGGCCGGAGCCTGGGCCGCGCCTTCGGGGTCGGTGATGAACACCACCTGGCCGCCGCGCGCCATCACCTCGCTCATGTTCGAGGCCGACTTCTCGTAATAGCTGTCGAAGGGGGCCAGGATCACGATCGGCGTCTTGTCGTCCACCAGGGCGATCGGGCCGTGCTTGAGCTCGCCCGCCGCATAGCCCTCGGCGTGGATATAACTGATTTCCTTGAGCTTCAGCGCGCCTTCCAGGGCCAGGGCCGACATGGGCCCCCGCCCGAGGTAGAGCACGTCGCGGGCCTTGGCCACCTCCAGGGCGACGTCGCGCACATTGTCCTCCAGCTGGATCGACTCGGCGATCAGGCGCGGCGCCTCGATCAGGGCGCGCACCAACCGCGCTTCCTCGGCCGCGTCGATGCGCCCGCGCGCGCGCGCGGCGGCTACGGCGATGGCGGTCAGCACGCACACCTGGGCGGTGCAGGCCTTGGTCGAGGCCACGCCGATCTCGGGCCCGCAGTGAATCGGCCACACCACATCGACCTCGCGCGCCATGGTTGACTCGGCGGCGTTGACCACCACCGCGCTCGTCATGCCCTTGGCCTTGCAGTAGCGCAGGGCCGCCAGGGTGTCGGCGGTCTCGCCCGACTGCGACATGGCGATGACCAGGGCGTCGGGGCGGATGGCCGGTTCGCGGTAGCGGAACTCGGAGGCGATCTCCACGTCCACCGGCAGGTCGGCGTATTTCTCGATCAGGTACTTGCCGATCACCCCGGCGATGTAGGAGGTGCCGCAGGCCACGATCTGCACCCGCTGCAGCGCGTTCCAGTCGACGCCGCCCGGCACGGCGGTGGTGTTGGTCAGGGCGTCGACATAGGCGGCGATGGTGCGCTGGCACCCCTCCGGCTGGTCGTGGATCTCCTTTTCCATGAAGTGCCGGTAGTTGCCCTTCTCGATCAGGGCGGAGGAGGCGGCCACGGTGCGGATCTCGCGCGGGGCCGGCTCGCCGGCCGCGTCAAAGATCATCGCCCGGTCGTGACCGATGGCCACGTAGTCGCCTTCCTCCAGGTAGCAGATGCGGTTTGTGAAGGGGCCGACGGCCAGGGCGTCGGAGCCGAGGAACATCTCGCCCTCGCCATAGCCCACCACCAGGGGACTGCCGCGCCGGGCGCCGAGAATCAGGTTGTCATGGCCGTCGATCAAGACGCCCAGGGCGTAGGCGCCGTGCAGCCGGTCGAGCGCGGCCTTGAACGCAGGCAGCGGATCCAGGCCCAGGGCGAGGTTCTCGTTGATCAGTTGGGCGATCACCTCGGTGTCGGTGTCGCTAGTGAAGACCGCGCCGCGCTCGATCAGCGCCGCCTTCAGTTCGGCGAAATTCTCAATGATGCCGTTGTGCACCACCGCCACCTTGCCGGCCACATGCGGGTGGGCGTTGCGCTCTTCGGGCGCGCCATGCGTGGCCCAGCGGGTGTGGCCGATGCCGACCTGGCCGACCAGCGGCTCGGACGCCAGCTTGGTCTCCAGCGCGGCGATCTTGCCCTTGGCCCGGCGCCGCTCGATGCGGCCATCGGTCAGGACCGCGACACCCGAGGAGTCATAGCCCCGGTACTCGAGCCGCTTCAGGCTTTCGATCAGTCGAGGCGCTGCCTGACTTTTGCCGACGATGCCGATAATGCCGCACATGTACGATCCTGGCCCCAACCACGCCCCAGAGACTCGCTCCTAGCAAGAATCGATCCAGCGTCACAGTCGCCGCTCCGGTGAGC
>DATKPD010000026.1:0-22196 GCA_035524315.1 Caulobacteraceae bacterium | reverse complement strand
AAATGCTGCTATTGATTTGCAGCCTCAGCAAACGGTGCGGCGCCGCCCTCCCCACCTGACCTTCTACCGGCCGCACGGACGGGCGGCCTAGAACCACATCCGAGCGATCTGCGGGCGCCGATCAATGAATTGATGCTTCAGTGCGCCGCTGACGTGGGCGATGAGCAGGGCGAACAGTATCCAGGCGCCCGTGGTGTGGCTGAACACCAAATCCTTGTGCAAGAACCCTTTGTCTGACTCCGGCAGCGCGCTCAGGAAAGCGATTCTCGGCATGGGCGCCACAAGGTAAAGCATGCTCGTCGATTTACGGCCCACCGAGACGATCGCCCAGCCGATGAGGGGCATGCCAATCATCAATAGGTAGAATAGGGCGTGGACGGTCTGGGCGGCAAAGCGTTCGAACCCCGATAGCGTCTTGTCGAAGGCCGGCGGTCGATAAAGCAGACGCACGATTAGTCGAACCAGACTGAGCCCAAGGATCGTCAGCCCAGACGAGTTGTGCAGGCTAACGACGACGTGCTTCACCTCGCCGTCCAAGCTCTCCATGGTCGATCCTGAGATCAAATTGTACAGTATCAGGATCGCGATCGTCCAATGCAGCGCTACCGCCACGGCAGAGTAACGTTCTTTCGACATAAGCCGCATTGTTACACCCCAATTATCGCCGTTTTATCAAAGAGTATTATACGCCTTACCGAGAGGACCGCCTCAGTTTGCAAGCGTTGGATAGAGATCCTGCGCGGTCTTTGCCAAGATCCAGGATTGATCTTCGGCCGAAAGACTCGACAAGGCGGCCTTGGCTGCCTCGAGGTTGGCTTTCATGGAACCGACGGAGGCGGGGTAGTTCGAACCCCACGCGATGCGCCGGGCTCCGAACACCTCGATCAACCGCGGGAAGAACGTCTCCGACGAGGCCGGCGGTACGTCGACGACCTCCAGTATACGGGGCGTCATCTTCAAGTAGACATTATCGTAACTCGCCATGCGGAAAAGTGCACTCGCCTTGTCGTAAGGATATCCATCGGAGACGTCCGGTCGGGTCAAGTGATCGAGGACGATCTTGGCCTTCGGAAAGCGCTCCGCGAGACCGGCGATGCGATCCAGACCGTCCGCATTGGACTGAATGCAGATGGACAGGCCCAACTCCGCGATCAAGCTCCACGTCGGGAACGAACGCGGATCATCCAGAATGCTGGCGTCGAAAGCCTGCGTGCTTCCGCCCGTGAACAGGCGAAGGCCTTCTCCGCCGCGCTCAAGCCAGGCTTCGACCGTCCGTGGAGCATCCGGTTGCAGCACATCCACGGTGCATACGGCGGTCAGACGTCCCGGATAACGCGCGATGGAGTCGACCACATAGCTGTTGTCGAACCCGTAGCACGTTGATGCCTGGACCACGGCGGCCTTGCCGACGCCGGCTTCATCCATCGCAGCGATCAATCCGTCCACCGAGACGGGTCTGGTGCGCGACCAATCCGACTGCACGCCGAACAGCGGCGCGCGGGGATAACGGGCTTCGTCGTCCGCAATGATGTGGGGGTGAATATCAATAACCGATAAGACCATGTTTTATGCCGCTCTTTTGTGTGGCCGGTCGGCGCGCATTACGACGGCCGAACTTGTCGAGAAAATCCCGAACGACTTGCACCGCCGGCCCCCGGGGAGGCGGCTTGAGGCCCCTTAAGGGCAGACCCAGGCCAGGAGGCAGCGGCTAAGCAAGGCTATTGCCGGCTGGTCATGCACAGACATCCATATTGAGACATCCGACATCGAAGTTGGGAAACAAGACTAGGCGCGGCGCCGGACGCCTTTAACAAACACCCAACCCGCGCCGGCCAGGCGAGGCCGAGCAGACTGCACCCCAAACAATGATTTGCGGGCCTTGGCTGATCTCCAAGGACCAGAAAAGAGGACAGAGAATATGGATTACCCCGCCACTGGTCCGATCAAGCTCAAGACCAACCTAGCCGATAGCGCCACAACCCTTGCGTTGAAACAGGGCCGGGTTTCCTCACCGCTGGTGGATTTCGATTTCTGCGGCCCCAAAACCGCACACGACGGCTTCAAGGACATGCTTCGCCGCAACGCTTACGACATCGGCGAGTTGGCGATCGTCACCTTCCTGCAGGCCAAGGCCTACAACAAGCCCGTCGCCCTTCTGCCGATCCCGATCCTGGGCCGCATGCAGCACCATTGCGCCGGCTACAACATCGAATTCGGTGAAGTGAAGCCCAAGGACATAGAAGGCAAAAGGGTCGGCGTGCGCACCTATGCCCAGACTACCGGCCTGTGGGTTCGCGGCATCCTCCAGCACGAGTACGGGGTCGACCTCGATAAGGTGACCTGGATGACAGTCGATGAGGCCCACCTGGAAGAATACACAGACCCCGTCAACTGCCAGCGCCTGCCGGCGGGCTCCAATATCCCACAATTGATGTTGGACGGCGAACTAACGGCCGCCTTGCTCGGCAACGAGATGCCGAAGGATCCGCGTATCCGCACCCTCATTCCCGATGCGATCGAGGCCGGCAAGGCAGCCTTCAGGCGCGATCATATCGTGCCGATAAACCACATGTTCGTTGTGAATGAGACGCTCTTGAAGCAACGCCCCGACGTGGTGAGGGAAATTTACCGCGTGCTGGTGGAGAGCAGGAACCTAGCGCCGCCCGCCGCGCTGGAATATTTCCCGCCCTATGGCATGGAAGCCAACCGCAAGGGCATCGAGCGAGCCATTCAGTGGGCATTTGAGCAAAAAATCATCCCACGCGAATTCAGCTACGATGAGCTGTTCGATGAAACGACCGCCGCCCTGGCCTGACTTCGCCCAATCCAACGTGATGTGACTATTTCGGAGTGGTCCGGGAGATGCTATCAATCAGCCTCATAGAAGGTCGCTAGGCCCGTGAGATGGCCAGAAGACATGGGAGTGGGCGGTTTGGCGATGCGCGAAAATGCAAGCTCGCTAAATCTTCGCCGGCTCATGATTTTCGAGAGCGTGGCCCGCTTGAGCAGCGTTCGTCGCGCCTCCGATGAATGCCACCTTTCTCAGCCGGCGATCTCTCAGGCTATCGCCAACCTGGAGCAGGAGATCGGCGTAACGCTGCTCGATCGGCGCACCGACGGCACTTATGCGACGGAACTGGGCCGCATTTTTCAGCTGCGCGTTCAGCGCATGTACGCGCAAATCAATGATGCATTACGCGAATTGGGCGTGGCCAGCCCCGTTCTAGCGGCCGTCGCCCACCGCATCTCCAATTCGCAGATTCGAAGCCTGATCGCCGTGGCTGAATATGGCTCGTTCGTCCGCGCCGCTGAAGCCCTGAACCTCACGCGCGCGTCCTTGCACCGTGCGGCCCGAAATCTGGAACAGGACCTTCGAAAGCCCATTTTCCATCGCACGGTGAACGGCGTCATCGCTACGGCGGCGGCTGTCGAATGCGCCCGAAAACTGAAGTTGGCTCTGCTGGAAATCGAAACCGGCGCGGAGGAGCTGAAGGCGGCCAGCGGCGGATTTGGCAGTCGTGTGATGATCGGCGCCATGCTGATGTCGGGCAACGTCATGCTGGCCAACGTCCTTGACGAGTTCATCTCGACCTACCCTAATGTGAACGTCGGGACCGCCAGCGGCAACGCCGAGGACATATTGCACGCCCTGCGCATGGGCGACGTCGATCTGGTGATCGGCCTTCTGAGCGATCCGCCGTCGCCCGGCCTTGTCAGCGAACCCTTGGTCGAGACCCCCTACGTCGTTGTGGCGCGCCAAGGACATCCGCTCCAGAGAAAACGCAAAGTGACTCTGGACGACTTAAGCGCATACGATTGGGTGATCGGGACACGGGGATCCAATCGTCATCAGCGCTTCGAGAAGCTGTTCCTCGGCAGACCAAAGCCGCAGGCGCGGGTGGAAACCTCCTCGCTCGCAACGATCACGCAATTGCTTGAACGGGCCGATCGGCTGACCCTTCTGACGTCGTATGAGCTCAAGTTCGCGACGAATTCATTGAAGGCGGTGCAGTTTGGCCCGTTGCATCCGGCGCCGGCCATGGGCCTCATCACGCGCGAAGGCTGGATGCCGACCCCACTTCAGGCTGTGGTGCTCAATCTTTTCCGCGAGCGCATCAAAGACGCCATGCATGATGCGCCGACCTTGAAGGTCGCTGGCTGACGAACGGGCCCGCGCCCTGCCCTGCGCCTATCGCCAAAACGCGTCCGGGGTCAGAGCGTGCGGGCCACCCGGAACCCCCGGCGGCTTCCACGGTCTGCGGCGGCGCCTTTGAGGCGTTGCGCAGACCGAAGGAGCAGTGGACCGTCGTACCAGGCGCCGCCGCGCAGCATGCGCTGGCGACAGTCGCCCCCGGTGATCGCCGATCCGTCCGAAGGAACGGCGCTGAGGTCGTTGCCGCCGCAATCGGCCAGCCAGGACCAGATGTTCCCCGCCGTGTCGTAAAGCCCGAAGGCGTTGGGCTTGAAGCTGCCGACAGGCGAGGCGAACACATAGCCGTCATGGCAGCTGTTGGCCGTCACGCTTGCTGTGAGAATCCGCGCGTCCTGATCGAAGCCGTTGGCATAGGCGCAGGCCGCGGCCGGGTCATCACCCCACGAATAGGCGGTCGTGCTGCCCGCCCGGCTGACGTACTCATATTCAGCCTCCGACAACAATCGGTAGGAATGGCCGGTCTTGTGCGACAGCCACGCCACATAGGCCTCTGCGTCGCTCGCGTTTGTGCAGACCGCCGGGAACTGGCTGGTTTGATCGTATCCCGGTCGACGCCAGTCGCTGTCAACGTACCGGTCCCACTTCTCACCCTTGAGGGCGTAGCACTGATTGCCGGGGTCATAACCGGTCTCGGCGACGAACTGGGCGAATTCGCCGACGGTCACCGGATACTTGCTGACGGCCAAGCTGTAGCCGACGCGCACCCGCCGCCGAGGGCCTTCATTGGCCTGGTGACCGGCTTCCGTCACAGAGGAACCCATGGTGTACTCCCCCGCTGGCACGACAACCATTTGCGGATAGTCGGGCCCGTCCCACAATTCCAGCGGGGCGGCCGAGGCGCGCCAAATCACGGGGGGGGGGTCGAGCAAAGGATCGGTATCCGATGTTGGCGCCGCCAGCGCCGTATCAGCCTTCGCCGCCTTGATCAGCGCCTGGGTCTTGGCCTTGATCTTGGCGATCTCGGCGTCGGGGTTGGGGTGGGCCGCGTGATAGGTGGCGAAACGCGCCAGTCGATCATTGCGCCAGGCAGAGGCGTCATCGGCCGAGGCCGCAACGGGCGCTAGACCTGACAGCGAAATCACCGCCGCAGCGGCGTATCTGACCCAGCCAAAGCCCATCCTCGCCCCCATGCTCAAGAGACGCCTTGCCCGGCGCCTTGGTCAGTACGTGTTCTCATTGGATGCCGCAGTGCTGCACTCGATCCGCACCCTGTTGCCGCAACACCTAAAGCGCGACTCTTCGCGCTACTCCGGATTTTCGCAGATGAATTCGGCCATGCGCATACCAGGCACCTTCTTGAACCGTTCGGTTACAGACCAGGGCTTGGAGAAGGTCGCCGGATCGTCGATCGTCATCCGGTCCTCCATCGTATCGGGACCGGTGCGGCGTATACGCTCAACGAGGTGCATGTTCACCGAGTGAGGGACGACGCTCATGATGGTGGTCTTGTCGCTGACCGCGATAGTGTCGACCACCAGCGTATCGCCCTCCCAATGGCCGACCTCGTTACCCATGTAACTCGGCGTGGGATGAGGCGGATGGTTCTGGTCCATGTTGATGATGCGAAATGCCGTGAACGTCTCGAACAGCACGGTAATTTGCTTCTGCTGCGGGGCCTCGATGATCTGCAGCGGCGACAGAACCGTGGTGGAGACCCCGTAGGGCATGCCGCGGTGGATACATCTGTGAAGGCTGTCGTCGAGGTAGTTGAAACCAGGCGGCGTGCGATCCTTCACCACCTTGGCCGCCCAGGGCAGCAAGGGAAGCGGCTCGCCCTCGTCGGTCACAAACCTCGGCTGATCGTCCGGACGCCCCATCCTGACGCTGGTGTATGCGGCGGCGTTCCAGATGCCATCGAGGCTGCCGGGACCTCCCGGATAGTTGGTCTTGGGAGAGTCCGCCGCCATAGCGGTGTTCTGGGCTTCCGCCGGCGAGGTCCCGTACAGCGCCACGGCCGCCACGACCGCGCTTCTGACGAGTAACTGATGTATAGACTTCAGGACGTTCATGCCATTGTCTTTCCGGAGCGCGCCCATGCAACCGAACCCGATGCAGACGGCGAATAGAAATCTATTTGTCTAGCCCGCAGGCGTAATCTGGAATGTCCGAGATATTCTCTTTCTTGAACCGGCTGGTCGTCGTCCAGGGCTTAGAGAATGTTTTCGGATCATCGATCGTTATCCGGCTTTCCAGAGTGTTCTTGCCGATCGGTCGAATGCGCTCGACGATGTGAAGTTGGTCGCTATGGGGGATCGCGCCCAGGATAACCGTCTCTGGCCTGACCGCGACCGTATCCACGACCAGCGTTCCCTTGTCCCATCGGCCAATCGAGTCGCCCATGAAGGCCGGATCCGGGTCTTCCGGATGGTCGGTGTTCATCCGAATGATGCGATAGTTTCGGTAAAAGCCGAGCAGCACGCTAACCTGCTCTGGCTTCACCACAAATTCGATCGGATAAGGCGGCCAGGGGGCGGCGACCGACGGCATCCCCGGGGTTAGGCAGGGCAATTTGTAGGCCGGCGCGGCCGCGCCGCCATCGGCGCCGAAGTGCGGCTTGGCGACGATGTCCTCGCCGCCGTTACGGCGCTCGGCGAGCATCTTCGCCACCTCGGGCAACAAGGGAATCAACAGGCCGTCAGATGTGCGGAAGGTCGGCGTTCCCTTGACCACGGGCCCCGCCTTTAGGGTCCTTGGGGTGGTGTTGATCCAGTACCCCGCCAAGGGGCTGGGCGCGCCCGCCGGCGCGGCTAAAGCGGGACCGGCCCCAAGGGCGATCGCCACTACGACGGCGGCGCCTGCGCCGGCAAGCCCCTGAAGTCTAATGTCGATATGAGCGCGCTGCACCAAATCCATCTCCTCCGACCGCAGCCTGCACGCCACAGCTGCCTATTTAGGATTGTCCTTAGCGCACCCCGGTCTCGAGCGCCTCATAGGGACCCCCCCGCAGCTCATAGATTTCGGCTAACCACAAGCTTAGCAGTCCGGCCGCCGGTGGGGCCTAGCGACGAAGCGACGCCACATAGGCCGACAATGCGATGATGTCCTTGTCGTTCAACGCGGCGGCGATGGGCTTCATCAACTGCGCGTCCGGACCGTTTCGCGCGCCGGTCTTGAAGTCATAGAGCTGGCGCGCCAGGTAGATCGGATGCTGGCCTGCGATCATGGGCGCAGCGCCCTTACCCTTAAGGCCGGCGCCATGGCAGGACGCACAGCTGGGCAGCGTTCCGCCGGCGCCGCGGGCGAGAGCCTTGCCGCGTTGCAGGCTGCCTGGCGGCACATAGGCGATAAAGCCGGACCGCGGATCACGGGCGCGCGCCTTGAGCACATTCTGCGGCACGGTAATGATACGATCGCCGATCGGCTCGCGACCGCCGGCCGGGTCGATGAAACGCATTCGGCCAGGACCCAGATAGGTCTTGGGCACGGAATTGGTCTCCACGACCTTCGTCCAATGCGGAACAGGCTTAAGCGTCGCGAAGTACGCCGCCGCCTGACGCAGGTCCTGTACGGATAGCGCCTTAGCGATGGCGGTCATCCGGATCGGGTCCTTTCGCGCGCCGCTGCGCAATTCGCCCATTGTCTTCATAAAATATGTGGGTGAGAGACCGGTCAGATCTGCCGACTCCGGATGCCCCATGCCGTTGGCCAGGTGACAGGAGCCGCACGCCCATCCGCCGTCGCGCGCGCCATCACGAACTATCGCGGGCATCGGCGCGTGGCTCTTGGGGAACCAATCGACCGCCATATCGACCCGGTCGAGCTGCTCCTGCGTATAGCGCTGGGTGCTGCCGCTAATTCGCTGCGGTCCCTTGATGAGCGGCGATGGCGGCTTGTTGACGACCGCGCTGGCCACCGGAAACGCCCATAGCAAATTCTGGCCGGCAGGCGTTTGGGCGAGCGCCGCAGCCGAGGCCAAAACCAAAGCCACGCCACAGACGAGAGAATAGCCAAGGGGTCGCATCAAATTTTCCAAAAAAGGTGCAGCTTGGAACCCAACCCAGGCGCCGCCGAGGCTGCCCACGGCGGCCGCGCGAGGCCCCAAGTTCCAATTGAGATTCCACTCGGTGGATTGGCGCCTACTTCCAGGCAGACTTCACAATCAAGTCTGCTTACTTTTTCTGGGTCAATTGCTCGTATACGATTTGCGAATACGGCTCGAAGATCGGCGGCAACTTTGCTGGCTCAATATTGCCAGGATCGCCAACGGCCTCTTCGATCTGTTGCAGCGTTTCACCCTTGGCGATCAGCGCCTTGATCTCATCGCGCTCTTTGACCGCGGTATCGACAAACGGTCGCAGAGTCGCCTTGGTTTGAATATCGCCATGGCCGATCACGAACGTGTCCGCGTCTAGCGCCAAAACGCCCTGAGCGCTCTTGATCCAGCCATCGACAGTGCCGTTGAATTCCGGCTTCACGAAGGGACGTGGCAAATCGAATGCAAAGATGTCGCCGGTGAACACGATCTTCTGGTCCGGAAGATACATGGCCAAGTCGCCCGCCGTGTGCGCCGGGGCCCAATGAATGAGTTCGAACTTAACACCGTCGCGCGTGAGCGTTTCCCGGTCCTGGACCACATGATTGGGCAGGTAGTCGACCGGCACGCGCCCTCGGCCAGCGGTGGCGTCGGCCGTCAAGGCTTTAGCCGTTTCGGTCTGAGCGATAATTTCGACGCCCTTTGGGAACGCGGAGAGCCCACCGACGTGATCGCCATCCAGGTGGGACAGAACGATAACGTTCACGGGCTTGGGCGTTACCTTGGCGATTTCCGCGATGAGGTGCGCGCCCCTCACCTTCGAGCTGGTCGTATCGAATAGAATTACGCCGTTATCGCCGATAACCAGGGCGACATTGCTGCCGCCTTCCTTGCCCCAATAGACCGTTGGCGAAAGCGCATGCAGCTGAAGCGTGGGGGGAGCCGGGGTCGGGGCCGCGGCAGGGGCCGGGGCCGGGGCCGGGGCCGCCGGAGCCTGCGCGTGCCCCTGGGTCGCGGCGCCACACAAGGCCAGAACCGCGGGAATCCAGGCGAATGCGCCGGGCTTGGCCGGGAGCGCCTTGCTCACTTGGGCAGATTGCGGCCCGCCCAGCCGGTTATCTTGGCGCGTCATGCTCAACCTCATGAAAGAGACTTTGTCGGATCCGGGGTCAAAGACCCTTGTCCTGCCGATGTACGTCGTTCGGTCGAACAAACTGATCGTCCCCTATAGGATCGTTGTCGACGATGCGCACTTCAACGCCATGGACTTCAGTGTTCGGTTCAATGGATATGAATTGGAAGGGGGCCCGTGTTCCATCGCCCACCTCGCGATACTGTACAAAATCAGTGTGGCGCGTATTGAGGCCGGGCGGCGTGGGGGCTGGTCCCTTGCCGGCCTCTTCCCTCCGCAAGAGCGCGCCCGTTTCGGTGTCGAAATAGAGCCACATGTATATGTCGTTCGGTCGGAGGGGCGAGGAAAGCACCAGGTAGGCCTGACGAGGCCCGTCTGGCACCAGATCGCCCCCTCGGCCTCCGGCTAGCGCGCCGGCGGCCCCGGGGCTCTCCGGAATGATCCGGCTTTCACCTTTCACTTCCAGGCGACCGATGTTGGCCTTGAGGGCCGCCAGGTCGAGCGGCAGGTAGCCGTAGTAAAACAGCTCCTGTTGGCAAATGCCGGACGTGGAGGCCGGGCCATCAGCCGGGCGCCCAGAGTTTTCCGAACTCTCGGAGCCGATCCAGCCCCCCTTGGAGTCGCAGCCGTTGCCATAATGGATGAAGGACCCATCTAGCGCGGATTGCTCCATGATCGAGAGAAGCGGACGCTTGGATAGACGTAGGAGCGACGTATCCGAAAAGCGAGCGCCGCTCTGCAGCCGCCTGGTCTCGATTGTGCGCGTACTCACCTTGGACAGCGCGGCGGCGCCGCCCAAGAAGCGTTCGTACTTGGCCAGGACCTGATCGGCCGACGGCAACGGAGCCTTGGCCGCCTGCGCACAGGCAAGGCCAGGAACAGTCAGACCAAACACGGTCAACACCGCCGCGCTCCGCAGCACGTCCTTAATATTTTGCCGCCCGGCTCTTTTCATTGTCTGCCCTTCGCGTTGAAGGCGGTCACCGGTAATGGGGCCCATCACTTGGCTGGCGGCATGAAGGACATATGCCCCTCTGCGTCAGGTGCGTTGCGGTTGTTTTCGCAGACATATTCCTGGATGTGGGTGCCCGGCTCGGTCAGCTTGTACGAACCCCTGGTTTCCCAGGTTTTGCTGAACGCCCCCGGATCATCGATTGTCACCCGAACTTCGATCTTGCTGGGCGAAATGCGGCGATAACGTTCGACGACATGGAGCGCTTCGGTGTGGGGCGTGCCAACCAAATCCAAGGTGGTCTTGTCGTTCAAGCCGACAGTATCGACAACCAACGTGTCGCCTTCCCAATGGCCGATCGAGTCACCCATGTAACTCGGGTCGGGATCGCTGGGATGGGTCCCGCCCAAACGGACGATCCGAAAGTGATTCTGCTCTTCGAACAGGAAGGTGACCTGACCGGGCGTCTCCAGAATTTGGATGGGGTAAAGGGCCCCGAACATCATAGCCGGGACGCCGCCTGGCAAGCACGCCGAGGTCGTGCCGGCGAACACGTCGCCCTTATCCGCCTCCGCAAGACGCTTATCCAACAAGGCCGCCGCCGCGGGCAAAAGCGGAGGAGGCTGGCCATCGCTCGTGCGGATCGTGAGCTCCCTCGGCGGATGTTTGGCCGATCCCTTGTATTCGGCGTTCAGCCAAATGCCAGACAAGCTCCCGGGGCCAACGGGAAAGCTGCCCGCCTCCGCAGGCGCCTTCGCCTTGGCCTTCGCCGGATCCGTAGCGTGAGCCTGATCCGGAGTCTGAGCCAAGGCCAGGCCGCCAAAGAAGATATTGCCAATTAAAATTGCGCCTGCAATTTTCTTCGATTGTCTCAAAATATGAAAATAAGACATTGCGTCCTAGCCGTTTTATATTTGCTTGCCGGGCGGATAATGGATGGTCGACTTACTCGGAACGACCAATAGGCTTACCATCGACTGAAGCGGAAACGAGCGAACCGCCGAGCGCATCATTGCGAAGCGGATGAACGACCACCGTCACCTCGTCGCCCGGCTTGAGCGACTTGCGCGTCCAACCCTGCTTCTGGAGCACAGAGACGCTGCCGCACTCGACCGAGAACGAAGAGCCGGCTTTATCGCCGGAGCCCTTCACCGCGACTTCGATCCAGACGTGCGGATTTGTCCATTGGAAATCCTTCACCTCGCCCGTGACCGTGACGTTCTTGGTCATGTCAAACATCGCGAAGGAATGGTGCGCAGATGCCTGACTGGCAGCGCCTAAAGCGAGAACGCCTGCAATCAACGCGAAGCTTCTGACCGATTTTACGTTCATATTTGCCTCTATACTTATCGAAACGCGAATCGAAAAATTTCTAATCTCGGGTTGGGGAGGAACGAATGCCGATGCGGGCCTAAGGGCCCGACCGAAGCGCCACGTTGCGGAGTTAGGTGAGCCAAGGCTCAATCACCCGGGTTCAGGGAGCCTGCTTAAGGCAGGAAAAGCGATCAATCTCTCTCCCGTCACTTCGTATTATTGAGATCGCGATTTGGACCTTGACGTTAGCGAAACGACCGGTTCGGCCACCATAGTAAAGACAGCGCGATCCATAGATTCCTGCTAACTCTGTCCCAACTGAGTTTGCGATTATGGTAGCCCTGATTGTCGCTTGGAAGTCAGCCAGGAGATCAACGGCCCGCCATTCAGCGCCCACCACGCGAGGCCGTTGAAGGACTAGCGGACGTACCCGAGAAGCGGGGACGAGTGCGGCGCCAGCTTCGCTGGTCCCATTCAGTCTTGGGCCAGGGCAAGGACTTCAGGGCGTATTGTCGCGTTGGGCGACAACTACCCTTTAATATTGAGCGGAGGGCTACGACCTCGTTATGATGCTTAACTGTCCACCTCATGGTCCGGGTCGGCGTCATGTCGCGCGGTAGACCGTCCCTGCGTCGCCTGAAGATGTTCGACGCCGTGGTCAAATCTGGCACGATCGGACGAGCCGCTGCTGAAATGGGACTGGCTCAGCCAACGGTAACCTTTGGCCTGACGAAGCTCGAGGCCGAGGTTGGCGAACCGCTTCTGGCGCGGGGCCCTGGAGGCAGTTCACCAACGCCGGCCGGCCTGATCCTGCACCTGCGCGTGGACCGCATGTTGCGCCAGATCGAAGCAGCCGCCGCTCGTTTGTTCGACGCCGATGAAGCACACAAGGCATCGATCGTTGTTCGGAACCTTACCGGGGCGCAGGTCCGGGATCACCTGGCGGTCGATGCTGCCGGGTCCTTCCGGGCCGCGGCCATTGCACTAAAGGTGGCCGAACCGACGCTCAGTCGGTCGGTCAGACAGCTCAGGGATATGGTCAGTACGCCGCTATACCGGCGAACATCCGTGGGCTTTACGACGACGGCCGCGGGCGCCCGCTTCGCGAGCGAATTGCGAGTGGCCCTTAGCGAGATCGATCAGGCGCTCGACGAACTGGTGGCGGCGCGTGGCGCGGGGAATGGGCGCATCTCCATGGGCTGCCTGCCTCTGATGCCCAAGCACCCGCTCGTGGAAACGGTCAGCGGCATCATTCGAAGTTATCCCGGGGTGCAGATTTCCCTCAGCGAGGACGCCTATGCTCCGCTCATAAAGGCGTTGCGGGATGGCGCTTTGGATTTGGTCCTCGGCGCCATGCGAGACGATACGGACGATGAATTCGTGAACGTGCCGCTTTTTGCTGATCCGTTCGTGCTCGTCGTCAGAAAAGACCATCCCCTGAAATCCGACGTGCCACTGGATGATGCCGAACTCGCGGAGTTATCCTGGATCGTGCCTTGGCGAGACACGCCCCGAAGACTGCATCTTGAAGCCCTGTTCTCCCGCTTGCCGAAACGCCCGCATGTTGTGATCGAGACCAGCTCCTTGACGATGACGATGGCGGTCTTGGAAGAAAGCAATTGCATCACCTTGCTCGCCCAGTCGCAGTTTGCGATGGAGGCCGGAGACCAAAGACTGCGTATCCTGCAGGCGAAAGCCAACAGCCATCGGCGCACGGTCGGCATCATCTGTCGCCGTGACTGGCTCGCGACCATCGTCCAAAGCGCCTTTTTGGAAAGCTTGATTGCGAACGGACGCAAACATGCGGCGCAGTGAGGGCATCGCGGGCGCGCCGTAGGGCCCCGCGCCGCCTCAGGTGTCCGAAAGACCGACGGATGACAGCTGCGCCGCTTTTGTTTCCGGCAGCAGGAAGCTGAACACGAAAACAAGAGCGTAGGCGCACGCCGCGGTGACGCTGATAGCGAAGGTCAGGCTTACGTTGGTCGACCACCAACCCACGATCGCGGGAAAGATGGCGCCGAGGCCCCGTCCGGCGTTGTAGCAGAACCCCTGCCCTGTCGCCCGTACGCGTGTGGGGAACAACTCGGAGAGAAGCGGCCCTAGGCCAGAGTTCATCCCGGATTGAGCGAAGCCGAGGAAGAAACCCATGATCAGCACCGCTGTCCCGCTTGAAGCGAACAGCACGTAAGCATAGACGCTCATCGCGCCTAGGATGGCATAAAGCTTGAGCGCGTTCCGGCGGCCCAGTCTGTCGGAAACGTGGCCCCCCAGGATGTAGCCGACGAACGAGCCGGCGATATTCACCAGGAGGAACAAGCCGGTGTTGGAGATTGAAAGCCCGCGCTCTTTTTGCAGATAGGTCGGCAGCCACGTCAGGACCGTGTAGTTGCCTCCCAAAACCCCCAGGCAAATCAACCACGCCACCAGCGTGCGGAGGCCCAGCCTGCCCTTGAAAATTTCTAGGGGGTTCAGCTTTTCGGTCTTTTCCCGATCTTTACGCGCGGCAAGAAAAACCGCGGAGTCATCCACAAACCTCTGGATGTAGACGATCAATATCGCCGGCAGCACGCCGACAAAGAACAGCGCACGCCAGGCAATGGCGGGGCTCATCAAATTGAACAGCAAAGTGAAGAGGATGGCCGCCAAGCCGTAGCCTACGGCCCAGCCGCTGGAAACAACCGCCACGGCCTTGCCGCGGTGCTTCGCCCCGACGATTTCAGCAACCAGCACGGCGCCCGCAGCCCATTCGCCGCCGAAACCAACGCCCTGCAAAACGCGGAAGGCCATCAGCATTTCATAATTCTGGGCCAGGCCGCTTAGAAAGGTGAACGCGGAGAACCAGACGATGCTGATCTGCAGCACCCTAACGCGCCCAAGCCGATCAGCCAGATAGCCTGCGAGGATCCCCCCGACGGAAGACGCCAGCAGCGCCAGTGTGCCCAGAAGGCCGGCCTGCCCCTTGGTCAGACCCCAAACGGCCATGATGGCAGGCATGACCAGCGCGTAGATCTGGACGTCCATGGCGTCCAACGTCCAGCCGCCGAAACACGCCCAGAAGGCGTTCTTCTGACGGCGCTCCAGTTGGCTGTACCAGCCGGTTCGCGTCCCGGGCGCCAAAGGCTTCGGATTTCTATGTATCCACATCACGCTTTCCTTCGGCGGCGCGGTGATCGGCCGCCCCCACCCCTTCGGGCCTAAAAAGAAAAGGTGCTGGCCGCGGGGCCAACACCTCTTCAAGTCTCAACTCAACAGAAGACGCCTAGTGACGGAACCGGATGCCGAGGGTGAAGTAACGCCCGATCGGGTCGTCTCCGCTGACAAAGCCCCCGAAGGTGCCGACCGACGAAGGATTGGTGGCAGCGGCCGCCGGCGGCGGTTGAACGTTGAACAGGTTACGCACGTTGAGGAACAGGTCAGCGTTGCCAACCGACCACGTCTTCATTCGATACTGGATATTGATGTCCGTATACAGCGTCGAAGGCACATTGGTTTGGCCCACGTAGACTGAGCTTGCAACGTTCTCGAGGCTCATCGTGCTGCGCCAACGCTCGAGCACGCCCAGATCCCAATTCCCAACCTTGTAGTCCGCGTTCACGTTCAGGCGCAGCACCGGCAAGGCGTAAGCGAAGAAGGCTTCGCCTGCATCCTCGGTGGTCGGCACACCGGGGCTCTCCGTGACGTGATGGGGCTGCCAGGTCATCAGAGCGCGCAGGCTGAGAGGATTATCGAACACGCGGGTCTGATAAGCGGACTCGAAGTCGACGCCGTAGGTCTTGACGTCGTTCGCGTTGATCACTGTCGACAGCCAACCGGTGGCCGCGGCGGAGGCGTTCAGCGGACCGCCCGGACGGATAATCAACGAGCAAAAGCTGGAGGTTCCGCCGGAAGCGTAGCAAACGTTTTGGTTCTGAGTGAAGTAGCCGGACTCTGAGACGATCGCAGAGGTCAGGTCAATATAGTAGGCGTCCGCCGAGAAGCTGAAGTTCCGCAGCCACTTCGGCTGATAGACAAAGCCGGCAGTGGTGGTCGCCGCAACTTCCGGCTTCAAATTCGGATTGCCGCTGCTGTAGGTGGGAGCCGGCACCGATTGATTAATCAGGTTGTCAAAGCGAGCCACATTGGACGTCGATTGCGGCTGGTACAGTTCATAGAGGTTCGGCGCCCGGATGTCGCGCGAGCGCGTAGCCCGCATCTTGAATTCGTCGTTCACTTGCCAGACCAGACCGGCCTTCCAGGTGGTCGCCGATCCGGAGACGCTGTAGTCGGTATAGCGGGCGGCGCCGTTGAACGAGATGTCCTTGGCGAACGGCATATCCTTGATCAAGGGCATGTCCACTTCCACCGCGCCTTCAGCCACGTGCTCGCTGACCGGTGAGAGGTTGGCGACAGTCGCGTCCAGCCAGAGGGTGGTCTTATTGGCGGTGCAGTTGTAAGTTAGGCTCGTGCAGTTGGCCAAGTCGCTAGGCAGCGCGGTCGAGGACACTCCCAAGCTCTGGTTGCGGTATTCGCCCGACAAAGCGATCTGGACCGGTCCGGCCCAGTCCTTAAAGGGCGCGCCAGACACGCTTCCCGAAACAGAGTCCAGCTTGTTGTTGACCGTAAACTGGGTTGGGTGGGTGATGTAGGCCAGCGCAGCCGCGCTGGGCGCCGTAGGACCGAAGACGTTCAGCGGAACGCAATTGGAATAGGCCGAGTTGGTCAGGCTCGCGCGGCAGACGGTCTGTCCGCCAGAGTTGACCGCGTCCAGCGCCGCCACGAAATTTTGGGTGTTGATATTGTTGTCGTTTCGGGTCGTCGAGGCCGATTGGCTGTGGCTGTATGAAATATCCCAATGGAAGTCATTCAAGAACGTGCCATCGAGGCCAGCCAAGACAAAGGCTTGGTTCTGCCGCGTGTTGGTGTCGATCCGCGGCATTGCCGACAGCATTTCAGCCAAACTGAACGTGCCGCCGAACTGATAGGCAGCCGGGAGGAAGGCATTGCCTCCGCTGAAGGTGTAGTTATTGAATTGATTGTACGCGCCATAGTTCAGCGTGTGATTGACCGAGTCAGACGCCTCGACAAACGCGTGGAGACTGTCAGAGAAGTTATAGTCTAAGCGAGCGAAACCCTTGTTGGTGATCAAGGCATCCTTGATCGACGCGTCGTAATAGCCGCCCGACCCGCCGCTCTGGTACGACGTACTGCCCATGATGGCAGATCCGTTGACAAACGGACTGAGCACGCCGTTCTGAGCGAACATCTGCCCCGCGGCCACGCCGGGGGGCGCAGCGCCCGTCACTTTCGTGATCAACCCGCCGAAGGTGTAGCCGGTGAATCTGACGTTCTGGAACAATTGGTACGGAGACGCTGCAGTACCCGAGCCTTCCATGGCCCACACGTCTTGGCCCCACGGACGATAGGACCGCCGCGAGACGCCCGGATCGTTGTTGTATTCATAGCCCAGTTCGACGTGCCCCTTGCCGTCATTGAAGCTGCGGCCAGCGGCGATGCCGATCGAGTCCTTCTTCTCGTCGCCATAGTTCGAGACGCCGCCTTCAAGATCGATCTTCAGCCCGTTGAAATTCTTGTCGGTGACGAAGTTGACAACGCCGGCCACCGCGTCCGAGCCGTACACCGCCGATACGCCGCCGGTGACCACGTCCACATGCTGCAGCAGAATCTGCGGGATGGTGTCAGTGTCGACCAGCTGGTCGAAGGTCGTCGGAGCGATCCGCTTGCCGTCGAACAGCACCAGGGTTTCAGCGAAGCCAAGGTTGCGCAAATTCATCACGTCGGCCGCGCTATTGCTCACCCCCGTGCCGGGGTTGCCGGTCAAGCCCTTCGAACCGGCCATCACCGGCAGGTACGAAAGCGCTTCCACGACCGGCCCGGGTTGCAGCGCCGTGAGTTCGCCAACGCTGACGACCGTCGTCGGCGCCGGGCTGGCGTTGCCGTTCCGGATGAGCCTTGAACCGGTGACGACGACTTGGTCGGACGACGCGGGCGGCGATGCGGTTTGCGCCAGGGCCGCCGACGAGATCGCCGCGGCGCTCACGCCCAGCAGCAACTGATACATAATCGGGTGCGGTTTCATTTCGTAATCATCTCCCTCATTCTTGGTTTCTAGGTTTATGACAACTGATTGATGTCATATTACTATTATCGAAAAGCACAAATGCAACGGGCGTTACTTATTTCATTACCTGCCCATTGATAAGACGTTGAACCTGAAGCGCAGCTGTCGATTTCCGACTGCATATCCCCGCGTGTATTATTCTGGTTATATTTTGGCTAGAACTTATCCGTGTTGTCTTGGCAAATATCTTCCGCCATTCTCATGCCCGGCACACGCTTAAAATGAGCAACCATGGTCCATGGCTTGGAGAACGTCTTTGGATCATCAATCGTCAGGTAGTCTTCCATGGCCCCCGGGCCCGTAAGACGAATGCGTTCCACCAGATGCATCTGATCGGTGTGCGGAATTACATTCATTATGGTAGTCTTGTCGCTGACGGCGATTGTATCCACGATCAGCGTGTCGCCTTCCCAATGACCAACTGCGTCGCCCATAAAGCTCGGCACAGGATGCGCCGGATGAGGCCGATCCATGTTGATGATCCGAAACGTCGAGAACAGCTCGTAGAGCACCGTGATTTGCTTAAGCTTAGGGGTCTCTACGATCTGTATTGGCGACTGCGCTGAGGTCGCGATCGCCGTCGGCATTCCACGGTGGACACACCATTTGATGCTGTCATCCGGGTAGTCTTTCCCGGTGCTCAAGCGCTCCGCATACACCTTGGCCGCCCATGGAAGCATCGGGATGGGCTCGCCCTCGGCCGTCGTGTAGCGCGGCGCGTCGTTGGGCGGCCCCGTCCTGACGGTCGTATAGATCGCGTTGTTCCACAGCCCATCGAGACTGCCGGGCCCACCGATGGGAGACCCCGTCGCGCTGGCGGGCGCTGCCTCGGCGCCGGGCTCGGCCCTGACCGGCGAGACCACGCAAAGCCCAACAGCGACCACCGCCAAAACCCGCGCCACGCCCCCGCCGATCAAACCCGCCCCCTTGGGCTCGTCCATCCGAGGACCGATCGGGGACCCCAGGCGGCGTGGATTGGCGGGACGTCGTCCCGGAACTGACCTTCCATCGAGCATGTCAATGCTTCCCGTCAGTGCTTGAGTCAGATCCGCAGGAAAAGCCGCTGAGATTGGTGATCATCTTCCTTTTGAATCGAGCAACGATGCTCCACGGCCTGGAGAAGGTCTTAGGATCATCGATGGTAATTTTATCCTCCATTGTCGTGGGGCCGGTCCGGCGAAACCGTTCGACGACGTGGAGCTGTTCGCTATGGGGAATTCTCCCCAGAATATTGGTTCTCGGGTCGATCGCGACCGTATCGACGACCAAAGCCCCGCGATCCCAGCGGCCGGTAGAGTCGCCTAGAAACGCCGAGTCCGGATCATCGGGATGGTCAACATCCATGCGGATGATGCGGAAGTTTCTGAACCATTCCAGCAGGATGGTGACCTGCTTAGGCTGCTCGAGAATTTCGATCGGGTACTTTGAAGGCGGCGCGGCCACGGCCGGCATGCCGTCGGTCAAACACGGCAGGCTGCTGCTGGCCAGGTGCAGGTCGTGCGTACGCTCAGCGACGATTTTCGCGACCGCGGGAAGGAGCGGGATCGTTTGACCATCGGGGGTGTGGAAAGTTGGCGCCCCGTTGATCTGTGGTCCGCGCTGAAGGGTCCAGACGGAGGTGGCGGCCCAGTAGCCGTCCAAGCTGCCCGGCCCACTCATGCTTGAAGACCCGCGGCTGGACGCGGCCAACGCCGGAGCGGAGCCGATGCCGATCGCAGACACGACCACCGCGCACATCAATTTGGGCGCGAGGGATCGGACCATCTTTTCCAGTGAGGTGCTGCACACCGGCACATACATCGCAAATTACCGCATTCTTTCGGGGCGTGTTATTTCGACTTCCGGCTTGGATAACAAACGATACGGAACTTTCGCCGCTAGGGGCCGGAAGCTGAACTCGCCCTGATCGGATCCCAATTTGAAGTTAGACCGGTGAGTCAAACCGCCTGTAATTACCTCTGCAATATTTACGCTCGGCCGGCGTGGCGCCTCATATAGAAGACGCCGACATACATAGATTTTTCCTAATTATTTAATCCGCCGCTGACGGCGCCCGCGGCGCTGAGCCCGCGCGCAGGCCGCGCGATTGAGCGGAGCAAGGCGCAAAAAACATTGAGCTTTTCCGACGACCCGATTTGGCGCCGCAAAAGACCGGGAGGTCATTTTCCCAACTCGACGCGGAGCCAAATGCCGGACGGCAAGGGCAAGGCAGCCTTACGGCGCGCGTCTGAGAGATCGGCGTGGATGAAAGCAGACCGCGACAACAACGCGCAATACAGCTTGCCGTGCGACGTCTGCTTCAACTAGCGGCGATCACGCGCCCTTCGGGGGGCGCCTTGCCGGATCGGCCCGGGCGCGGAAAGCTATGCGGCACCCGAGAGGAAGCGCGCCATGCGGCGCGCCGGCCTAAGGCGTCACGGCGCGAGAGACGCCAGGTATGCGGCGACCGCGACGATGTCCCGATCGGACATCTTGGCGACCACGCGCTTCATCGGCGTCGCGCTTTTGGTCTTATTCGCGCCCGTCCTGAAGTCATTCAAGGCCCGGATCAAGTACATGGGCTGCCGACCCGCCAGCCGAGGCACGTCGTTTTTGCCCTTCAAATCAGCGCCATGACATTGGCTACATTTGCTGGGAGGGACGTTGGCCACACCGTCGCCGGACTGGCTGTGATCGCCCATGGTCACGATCTGTTCGCCCAGCGCCAGATCATCGGGACGGACGTACTGGACGAAGCCGCCGTTGAGCTGGTCGCGTGCGCGCAGCAAGTCCTCGTTCTCCGCGACCTCAATCACGCGGCCCGGCGGAATTGGCTCGGCGCCGCCATCGGGCGCCGGGATCCGATAACTCCCCGGCCCGAAGGTAAAGTCGCCCTTTGGGGCCTCCGACGCGACAACCGTCCTGGTCCATTGAAACCGTTCCGGCGGGATAGCGGCATAGTAGGCCGCCGCCGCCTTGAGGTCGTCCTCGCTGATGACCTTGGCCACCTCGACCATTTTGTGGCTGCGAGAGTCCGCGCGTTCATCGTCGCGGAAGGCGTGAACCTGCTTGATAATATAATTCACGGACAGACCGGAAATGTCGGCTGACTCAGGGTGGCCGTTGCCGTTGGCCAGATGGCACTGCATGCAGGGAATGGGTTTTCCGGTGGCCACCACCGGCGGCATGAGAGGAAGACCGGTGTATGAGCGCAGGACCAGATTCCGGTTCACCGTCTTGGGTGCTTCCGCCAGATCCGGATTGGGAGCGCCGGGGGGTGGATTGACCGGATAGGCCCATTCCAGGCCGCTGACTTCCGCGTACACCGACATCGGCAGCAGCGTCGCCAAGGCGACCAGACCCAACAGCTTGCGCATCGCTTCTCCCCCCTGGAGCTCAGCCTTTGGCTGGTCCAATCACCCTATTCGAGCCCGCCCCTGTCGCTCTCCGTCTGGACGGCGCGATCGCCCGCGGGGGGGCGCTCACAATGACTGTCCGGATTGCCGAAAAGTCATGGCGCAGGTTCACAAGCTCACTCGCGGTCAAGAAGACCGCCACTCTGAGAGCGGTTATCACCTTCCTTCCAGCGACGCGGACATTCGTATTGGGCTCACGGCTATCCAAGTTGGGAAACATTGCTAGGCACGCCTGCCTGATTGCCCCAATAGAAGCTCGAAACCTTGCCGGGCAAGCGCCGCTTTATTCATGAGGCATTCATGTGGCATTTCCCATCTTGTGGCTTGGTTGTGCGGCCGGGATGGACCCACCACAACTATGGCTATTAGATCTACCGAAGAGAAGGAGCAGATCAGAATGAATATTTCCGGCACGACGGTCGCCATTTTGAGCGTGGGGGCAGTCCTCGTTGTTGGGACGCCGGCGATGGCTCACCATTCGTTCGCGATGTTCGACAACCAGAAAACCGTCACCCTCGACGGCACCGTGAAGGAGTTCCAGTGGACCAACCCGCATAGCTGGGTGCAACTGCTGGTGAAGGACCCGGCCACCGGCAAGGAAGTCGAGTGGGCGATTGAGGGCGGCTCGCCCAACGGCCTGGCCCGCCAAGGCTGGAAGCGCTCCTCGCTCAAGCCCGGGGACAACGCGGAAATCACCATTCACCCCCTGAAAGACGGCACCAATGGCGGCTCGCTGATCGGCGCGTCCGTGGGCGGGGTCAAGATCGGCTCGGGCGGCTGAGTGGTCGATCGGCTAGGACAGGCCGACAGACCGGCCACCGTGAGGAGCGCATTTTAGAATGGATCAGGCTTTAAAGGCTTTCTGCGACTGGCTTAGTGGTTCGCCCCTGAGCCTGACGATTCAAGGGGTGAGTTGGATCATCCCGATGGTGCAGTCGATTCACATCATGGCCATCACGGTCGTGATGGGCTCGGTTCTGATGACCGACATGAAGCTCCTCGGCGTGGTCGGCCGAGGCGTATCGGTGAAGCATATGAATCGCCGCTTCTTGCCCTGGATATGGGTCGCCCTCGTGGTGTTGCTGCTCACCGGCACAGT
>DATKPD010000025.1:0-5217 GCA_035524315.1 Caulobacteraceae bacterium | reverse complement strand
TGATCCTGGGCGAACTGCATTCCACCTCCGGCGAGGTGGCGTTTCCCAAGAGCTTTCGCATCGCCACCGTGGACCAGGAAGCGGGCGCCACGCCCAAGACCCTGCTCGACACCGTGCTGGAAGCCGACTGGGAGCGGCACGCGCTCTATCAGGAACTGGAGACCGCCCCGCCCGAGCGGATCGGCGAAATTCACGGGCGGCTGATCGAGATCGGCGCCGACCGCGCCCCGTCGCGCGCCTCGGAAATCCTCAGCGGCCTAGGGTTCTCCCAGCCCGACCTGTCACGGCCGATGTCGGAGTTCTCGGGCGGCTGGCGCATGCGCACGGCCCTGGCGGCGGCCCTGTTCGCCGAGCCCGACCTCTTGCTGCTTGACGAGCCTACCAACTACCTCGACCTGGAAGGCGCGCTGTGGCTGGAAGCCAAGCTGAAGCGCTATCCGCGCACCGCCATCGTCATCAGCCACGACCGCGAACTGCTCAACAACTCGGTGGACGCCATTCTGCACGTGGCGGGCGGCAAGCTGGACTACTACACCGGCGGCTATGACGACTTCGAGCGTATGCGGGCGGAGAAACTGCGGCTGAACGCGGCCGCACGGGCCAAGCAGGACGCCGAGCGCGCGCACCTGCAGGCCTTCGTCGATCGCTTCAAGGCGAAGGCGTCCAAGGCGGCGCAGGCGCAGTCGCGGATGAAGCGCCTGGCCAAGCTGCCGCCGATTGCCGCGATCGGGGCCGAGCACGTGCAGCCCTTCACCCTGCCCTCCCCCGAACGCCCGCTGGCGCCGCCACTGATCCGGCTGGAGGGCGTCAACGTCGGTTACGACGGGCGCACGATCCTGAAGGACCTGACCCTGCGGCTGGATATCGACGACCGCATCGGCCTTCTGGGCGTCAACGGCGCGGGCAAGTCGACCTTCGCCAAGCTGATCGCCGGCGCCCTGCCCAAGATGAGCGGCGCGATGCACCGCGACGGGCGGCTCAAGGTCGGCTGGTTCCACCAGCACCAGATCGAGGCGCTGGAGCCGCTCGACACGCCGCTCGACCTGATGCGCCAAGCCCTGCCCGAAGCGAGCGAGGCCAGCCGCCGTTCGCGCCTGGCGCAGTACGGCCTGGGCGCGACCAAGGCCGAGACCCAGCACAAGGACCTGTCCGGCGGCGAGCGCGCCCGCCTGCTGCTCAATCTGGTCGCAGCCCAGGCGCCGCACCTGCTGATCCTGGACGAGCCGACCAACCACCTCGACATCGACAGCCGACGGGCCTTGCTCGACGCGCTCAACGACTATGAGGGCGCGGTGCTGCTGATCACCCACGACCGCTCGCTGATGGAACTGGTGGCCGACCGGCTATGGCTGGCGGCCGACGGTTCGATCAAGCCGTTCGATGGCGACATGGACGACTACGCCAAGCACGTGCTGGACCGCGCCCGCCGCGCGGCCAAGGCCGACAAGGCCGAAGCCAACGCCGCCCCGGCCAAGGACTCGCGCAAGGCCGCCGCCGCCGCGCGCGCGCAGTTGGCGCCGCTGAAGAAGGAACTGGACGCAAGCGAGGCCAAGGTGGCGCGTCTGACCAAGCAACTGGCAGAGATAGACCTAGCCCTGGCTGACCCGAAGAATTTCAAACGACCCAACGAATTGGCGCAACTGGGCCGCGACCGGGCGCGGGCGCAGGACAATCTGGCCAAGGCCGAGGCCGAATGGCTGGAGCTGGCGGAACGCTACGAAGCGGCCAAGGTCGCTGCGAGCTAAGCCTGCTTTTCCCACCGTCCTTCAGAGGTTTGGCGCCAATAAGATAATGTGACGCCTTCGCCCTTCAGAACACTCCACTGCTGGCGCGCGCGCTGGAGTTGGCCTTCGTCGCCGCCGTCGAACAACACCAGGCAGCGGGCGTAGCCGTCCAGGACGCCCGGCTCCGCCCCATCGATCAGAAAGAGGGCGTGGGCCTGGTTGGCGTTTTCGGCGTCCAAGGTCAGCAGCACCGGCTGGCGCGCCGCGTCGGGCTCGCCGGCCACGCCATGGGGCAGAAAACTGTCGTCGCGATAGCTCCACAGCCAGCCGTCCAGGTGCTCCAGCCGGTCACGCGAGCCGGCGCGCACCAGCGCCCGCCAACCACGCGCCAGGGTCTTGTCGAGCAGTTCAGGCAAGGCCTGGTCGAGCCCGGTCCGTTCCAGGTGGTAAAACCACACCTCGCACGCCGGGCTCGCCACGGTCAGCCTTCGTAGTTATCGGCCACCAGCCGGTTGAGCAGTCGCACGCCGAAGCCCGAGGCGCCTTCCGGTACAGTGGGATTGGTCGAAGGCTTCTTCCAGGCGGTCGAGGCGATATCCAGGTGCGCCCACGGCAACCCGTTGACGAACCGCTGTAGGAACAAAGCGGCGGTGATCGAGCCGGCAGGCCGCCCGCCGATATGTTTGACGTCGGCCGCGGGGCTTTCCAGCTGCTTCTCGTACTGGGGCGGCAACGGCATGCGCCACAGGTTCTCGCCCTCGCCCTTGCCGGCGGCGGTGAGCGCCTCGGACAGGGCGTCGTCGTTGCTGAACAGGCCCGCGTAGTCGTGGCCGAGCGCGATGATGATGGCGCCGGTGAGCGTGGCCAGATCGATCATGAACTTGGGCTTGAAGCGATCCTGGCAGTACCAGAGCGCATCGCACAGCACGAGCCGGCCCTCGGCGTCGGTATTGATGATCTCGACCGTCTGGCCCGACATCGACACGACGATGTCACCGGGGCGCTGGGCATTGCCGTCGGGCATGTTCTCGACCAGGCCGAGGATGCCCACGGCGTTGACCTTGGCCTTGCGCCCGGCCAGCACGTGCATCAGGCCGGCGACGGCGCCCGCCCCGCCCATGTCCCACTTCATGTCTTCCATGCCGTCGGCGGGCTTGAGCGAGATGCCGCCGGTGTCGAAGCACACGCCCTTGCCGACGAAGGCCACTGGCTGGGCGGCGGGGTCGTCCGCGCCCTTCCATTGGATGATCGCCAGGCGCGCGGGCTTCGCGCTGCCCTGGGCCACGCCCAGCAGGCAGTTCATGCCCAGTCCGCGCATCTGGACCTCGTCGAGAATCTCGACCTCCAGGCCCAAGGTCTCGAGCGCCTTGACCCTCTGCGCGAACTCATCGGGGTAAAGCACGTTGGCCGGTTCGGAAACCAGGTCGCGGGTGAAGGCGATGGCGTCGGCGAGGGCGGCCAGGGGTTCGAAGGCCGCAAGGGCGGCGTCGACATCGTCCGCCAGCACGCGCGAGACGTGGATCGAGGGCTTCTTCTCGGGCTTTTCGCGGGTCAAGTACTTGTCGAACCGGTAAGCGGCCAGGCGCGCGCCAAACGCGGCGCGGGCGGTCTGCTCGGCAGTCAGGTCGGTGAAACGCAGCTCCAGCAAGGTTGCGCCCGAGCCCTTGAGCGCCTTGTAGGCCTCGGCGCCTGCGGTTTCGGCCGCCTGGGCGTCGAAGGCGTCCTTGGCGCCCGCCCCCACCAGCAGCAGAACGCTGGCGTGCACGCCAGCGGGCGCGAGCAGCTCAGCCGCCTGCCCCTTGGCGCCCTTGAACCGCCCAGCCAGCACCCGCGAGATCGCCCCGCCGGTCTGCAGATCCAGGGCTTCGGCGGCGCCCGACAGCACGCCGCCTTCGAACACCAGCACAGCGAGCGCGGATAGCGGCTCGCCCTCGACGGGACCGGGACCGGCGAATTCAATCTGCATGCGACTTTCACTCTCTTTTGGCGCGGCGACGGAAGCGGTTGTCGCGGCCCGACGGGGACGTGTAGAAGATGGCTCGCCCGATGGGGGCCTGCAACGCCGACATAGCGGCCCCAATGAAGCTGATCGACAGATATCTTTTCCGCCAACTGCTCGGGCCGACTCTGCTGGCTACGGTCGCGCTTTCCGGCGTGGCGGTGCTGAGCCAGAGCCTGAGCGCGCTCGACCTGATCGTGCATCAGGGCCAGAGCGCGTGGGTGTTCCTCAAGATCACCCTGCTGGGCGTGCCGTCGCTGATTTCCATGGTGCTGCCGATCGCCTTGTTCGTGGCGACCCTGGCGGCGCTCAACCGGCTACAGACCGAGCAGGAGATCGTGGTGTGCTTCGCCGGCGGCATGAGCCGTTGGCGCGTGATGTCGCCGGCCATCCGCCTGGCGTGTTTCGCCGCCCTGATCGCCCTGGCGATCAATCTGTGGATACAGCCGCTGTGCGCCCGTCAGATGCGTGAGGAGTTGCTGCGCATCCGCACCGACCTGGTCACCACCCTGGTGCAGGAAGGCCAATTCTCCCAACCGGCCAAGGGGTTGACGGTCTACGTTCGCGAAGTTCGGCCCCACGGCCAGCTGGTGAGCTTGTTCGTCAATCAGGACAAGGACGGCGGCCAGTCGACCAGCTTCACCGCCAAGGACGGCGAGATCGGCGAGCGCAACGGCGCCCCGGTCCTGATCATGCGGCACGGATCGAGCGAGTCGCTGGCGGCCAGCGGCGCCCTGAATTTCCTGGCATTCGACGAATATGTGCTGGACCTGTCGTCCTTTGTGCCGCCCGTGGAGAGCGTGCACTACAAGGCCTCGGATCGGTATCTGCACGAGCTGTTCTACCCCGACCTGAGCCAAGCGTGGGAGAAGGCCAACGCGGCCAAGCTCTACGCCGAAGGTCACGCGCGTCTGTCCTCGCCGCTCTACTGCATCACCATGGTGTGCCTGGCCCTGGCCGCGGTGCTGGGAGGCAGCTTCAGCCGTCTGGGCTATGGGCGGCGAATCGTCATCGCCGCGGCGGCGGCGGCGGCCGTCCGCATTATCGGCGTGGGGGTACAGGCGATCTGCGACGACAACGTCTGGTTCAACCTGCTGCAGTATCTGGCCCCGCTGGGCGTGGCCGCCTGGGCCTTGTCGATCGTGTTCGCGCGGCGGCGGCGCACCGTTCGCGCCCCCATGGTCCTGCCCGTCGGCGCGGTGGGCGCGGCCCGATGAGCAGCCGACGGATCGAACGCTATGTCCTGGCCAAGGCGCTGGAGGCGCTATTGGTCGCCTTCCTCGTCATCGCGGCGGTCGAGATGCTCGTGGGGTTCGTGGCGATCTCGCGCGACGTGGGCGCGCGCGTCGATGTGACCCCGTTGCAAGTGCTGGGGCTGACGCTGATGCAGGCGCCCGCGGTGCTTCTGCTTCTGCTGCCGTTCGTATTCCTGTTCGGCACGCTGGGCGCCTACGTCGGCCTCAACCGCCGCAGCGAGTTGGTGGCCATGCGCGC
>DATKPD010000024.1:0-63660 GCA_035524315.1 Caulobacteraceae bacterium | reverse complement strand
GTGCGCCCGCGTCACCGCTTGCGCGCCCTCGACGGTGGCGAAATCCCGCACGCGCCGCAAGAGGCGCGCCGCGATGCGCGGGGTTCCGCGCGACCGTTTGGCGATTTCGTTTGCGCCGTCCTGGGCGAGCGCCAGGCCGATCACCCGGGCCCCGCGCGCGACGATGCTCTGCAGCTCCTCGACAGTGTAGAAATTGAGCCGCACGGGAATGCCGAACCGGTCGCGCAGCGGCGTCGCCAGCAGGCCGGCGCGGGTGGTGGCGGCCACTAGCGTGAAGGGCGACAGGTCGATGCGCACCGAGCGGGCCGAGGGGCCGTCGCCGATGATCAGGTCCAGCACATGGTCCTCCATGGCCGGATAGAGGATTTCCTCCACAGCGGGGGCCAGGCGATGGATCTCGTCGATGAACAGCACATCGTTGGGTTCGAGATTGGTCAAGATCGCCGCCAGATCGCCGGCCTTGGCCAGCACCGGACCGGAGGTCGCGCGAAAGCCGACGCCCAGCTCGCGCGCCACGATCTGGGCCAGGGTGGTCTTGCCCAGGCCCGGCGGCCCGAACAGCAGCACGTGGTCGAGCGCCTCGCCCCGGCCGCGCGCCGCCTCGATGAACACCTTCAGATTGCCCTTGGCCTGCTCCTGGCCGACGAACTCCGCCAGGGTCTGGGGCCGCAGGGCGCGGTCGTAGCCTTCGGCGGGGCCCGGCTCGCCCGACACCAGCCGGGTCATCGGCCGAGCTCCTGCAGGGCGGCCTTGATCACCGCCGGCAGGGCCGCCGCTTCACCCAGCCGCGCCACGGCCTGCTCGACCGCCCGGCGCGCCACGGGCTCGGCCGAACCCAGGCCCATCAGCGCCGAGACCGCCTCGCCCGCGACCGTGGGCCTGTGCGCCGGGGCGGCGGGCGCCGGGCCGGCCGGGACGAACACGCCCTCCCCGCCGATCGGCTTGTCCTTCAGCTCGACCACGATGCGCAGGGCCAGCTTGGGCCCCACGCCCTGAGCACGCGCCACCAGGGCCTTGTCCTCACGCGCGATGGCCGCCGCCAGCTCGGCCGGCGGCAGCACGTCGAGCACCGCCAGCGCCGCCTTGGGCCCGACGCCCTGCACGCCCTGCAGCAGCACAAACGCCTGACGGTCCTCGCGGCTGGCGAAGCCGTAAAGGCGTGTGCCGTCCTCGCGGGTCTGGGTGTCGATGTGCAGCATCAACTCATCACCGACGGCCGGCAGGCGCGACAGGGTGCGCGCGCCGCAGCGGACCACATAGCCCACCCCGCCTACATCGATCAGCAGATCCTCGTCGCCGACCTCGGCCAGCACGCCGCGCAACCGCCCGATCATGCCGCCCGCCCCCTCGCCGTGCGGGCATGGGCGTGGCAGATCGCCACCGCCAGGGCGTCGGCGGCGTCGGCCTTAGCGTCGCCGGCGGCGGGCAACAGGCGCTTGATCATGAAGGCGACCTGGGCCTTATCGGCGCCGCCCGTGCCGACCACCGCCTTCTTGACCACGGTGGCGGCGTATTCGGCGACCGGCAGCCCCGCCTTGGCCGGCGCGATCATGGCGGCGGCGCGGGCGTGGCCGAGCTTGAGGGTCGAGGCCGGGTTGACGTTGACGAAGGTTTCCTCGATCGCCGCCTCGTGCGGGCCGTGCTGGGCGATCACCTGGGTCACCCCGTCGAACAGGGCGATCAGCCGCTCGGCCAGCGGCAGGGCGTCGTCAGGCCGGATCACGCCATGGGCCACGTGGCTGAGGCGCGAGCCCTGCACCGAGATCACGCCCCATCCGGTGTGGCGCAGGCCAGGGTCGAGCCCGAGGATGCGAATCGCGTTCGTCATGCGTTCGCACCATAGCCTCTCCGCTCATGCGGGCGAATGCCGGGGGCGGCGTTGCAAGGTGCGCCCTACGCTTCGGCGCCCGCCTGTTCGTCGGTGAGGTCAACGTTGGAGTAGACGTTCGAGACGTCGTCGTCGTCGTCCAGCGCGTCGAGCAGCTTGAGCAGGGTGGCGGAATCGTCGTCGGACACCGGCGTGCCGCTCTTGGCCTTCCAAACGATGGCCACGCCCTTGGGCGCGCCGAGCTTGGTCGCCTCCAGCGCCTCGGCCACCGCCGACAGGTCCTCGAAGGCGGTGAAGATCAGGTGGCCGTCCTCGCTGGACTCAACGTCCTGGGCGCCGGCCTCGATCGCAGCCTCCATAACCGCGTCTTCGGAGCCGGCCGCCGCCGGGTAGGCGATCTGGCCCAGGCGGTCGAACATGAACGACACCGATCCACTTTCGCCGAGGTTGCCGCCGTTCTTGCCGAAGATGGTGCGCACATTGGCCGCCGCACGGTTGCGGTTGTCGGTCAGCACCTCGACGATCACGCCCACCCCGCCCGGGCCGAAGCCCTCGTAGCGGATTTCTTCCATGTTGTCGGCTTCGCCGGCCGCGCCCTTCTTGATGGCGCGCTCTATGTTGTCCTTGGGCATGGACTCGGCGCGGGCGGCGGCGATGGCCAGGCGCAACTTGGCGTTGGCCGATGGGTCGGGCAGGCCCTGCTTGGCCGCCAGGGTGATGTCGCGCGACAGCTTGGAGAACAGCTTGGAGCGCAGCTTGTCCTGCTTGCCCTTGCGAAACTGGATGTTCTTGAATTTTGAGTGGCCGGCCATGGGATCTGCGGTCGTTGATTTGTTCGGGAGGCGCTTCTAACCCCAGCCGCGCCGGAAGGCCAGTTTTGCGCGCCATTGAGCCTCTGGTTGCCGATTGGTTGGGCCCACGACTGAGCAAGCGCAATATAATCAGGTAAATTCTACTGCGATGCAGCAAAGCTTTGGGGTCTTACGAAGTTGATCAACGCAAAATTTTTGCGATGTGAAATCGTGAATCCTCGCTTGCAAGAAATCCATTTCAGGATAGGCTGACTGTAGTGCTCGCAAAGAGCCACTCGTTGGGGTGGGAACGTTCCTAAAGAAGCGGATTGTCGCCGTGTCGGCGACCCCGTCTTTGATCTGATCGAATTCCGGCCCAAAGCATAACAAGGCTGAAAAGCCCCGGGCGCCCCCTCGCCCATTCAAAGCGTCCCGGGCCCCCTCCCGGGGCGCTTTTTCATGGGCCGAAGCGGGCGGGTCAGTCCGCGGCGATCTTGACCGCGCCGACCAGGTCCTTGACCAGCTTGGACACCAGCGCTTCGTCGTCGCCCTCGGCCATGATGCGGATCAGCGGCTCGGTGCCCGAGGCGCGGATCACAAGCCGGCCCGAGCCCTTGAGCTGGGCTTCGGCGTCGGCGATGGCGGCCTTGACCTTGGCGTCCTCCAGCGGCTTGCCGGCGGTGAAGCGCACGTTCTCGAGCTTTTGCGGCGCGGGCTCGAACTGCTGGGCCAAGGCGCTCATCGGCTGGCCGCTCTTGACCATCACCGCCAGCACCTGCAGGGCCGCGATCAGCCCGTCGCCGGTGGTGGAGAAGTCCGAGAGAATCAGGTGGCCCGATTGCTCGCCGCCCAGGTTGAAGCCGCCCTGGCGCATGCGCTCCATCACATAGCGGTCGCCGACCTGGGTGCGCTCGAGCTTGAGGTTGAGCTTGCCCAGGAACCGCTCCAGGCCGAGGTTGGACATGACGGTGGCGACCACGCCGCCGCCGGTCAGACGGCCGCTGTCAGCGTAGGCCTTGGCGATGATGGCCATGATCTGGTCGCCATCGACCACCTGGCCCTTTTCGTCGCAGATCACCAACCGGTCGGCGTCGCCGTCCAGGGCGATGCCGATGTCGGCGCGGTATTCCTTGACCGCCTTGGCCATGGCCTTGGGATGGGTCGAGCCGCATTCCTCGTTGATGTTGAAGCCGTCGGGCGTGACCCCGACCTCGATCACCTCGGCGCCCAATTCATAGAGGGCGGTCGGCGCGACCTTATAGGCGGCCCCGTTGGCGCAATCGATCACGATGCGCAGCGCGTTCAGGCTGAGGTGCTTGGGGAAGGTCGCCTTGATGATCTCGACGTAGCGCGCCTGGGAATCGTCGACCCGCCGCACCCGGCCCAGGTCGCGCGGCGCGGCCAGGCCTTCCTGCAGGCCCTCATCCATGAAGGCCTCGATCTCCAGCTCGCGCTGATCCGACAGCTTGTAGCCGTCAGGCCCAAACAGCTTGATGCCGTTGTCGCCGAAGGAATTGTGCGAGGCCGAGATCATCACGCCCAGGTCGGCGCGCATGGAGCGGGTCATCATCGCCACCGCCGGGGTCGGCAGCGGCCCTAACAGGCGCACGTCCATGCCCACGCTGGCGAAGCCGGCCACCAGCGCCGGCTCGATCATGTAGCCCGACAGACGGGTGTCCTTGCCAACCACCACCAGGTGGCGCCGGTCGTTAGCCGAGCGGAACAGCTTGCCCGCCGCCAGGCCCACCCGCAGGGCCACCTCGGCCGTCATGGGATGCTTGTTGGCTTCGCCGCGGATGCCGTCAGTGCCGAAATAGGCGCGTTTGCTCATCGTGTTCCGACCCGGTTCCGCTTCATTGTCGGCAGAGACCTTTTCAATTTGCTGAAGCTGTCATCGAACAGCGGCGCAGAAGCGCTATTTAAGCCCGCATCGCCCCCCGAGCCAACCCAGGCGCCGGCGGGCGGGGCCTAGCGGGAACCTCAGCCTTCCACTATGGCTCGAACCGCAAGCCGTTCAGGGGCCTAATTTTCATGAAACCAGTTCGTAAAGCCGTCCTCCCCGTCGCCGGTCTGGGCACCCGTGTGCTGCCCGGCACCAAGACCGTCGCCAAGGAACTGCTCAATGTGGTCGACAGGCCGATCCTGTCCTACGTAGTAGCCGAAGCGCGCGCCGCGGGCATCGAGCACTTCGTGTTCGTCACTGGGCGCGGCAAGGGCGCGATCGAGGACTACTTCGATCACCACATCGAGCTGGAAGCGCAGCTGAGCGCCAAAAACAAGACGGCCATACTGGACGAACTGCTGTCGGAACTGCCCAAGGCCGGCGAGATGTCGTTCATCCGCCAGATGCAGCCGCACGGCCTGGGCCACGCGGTGTGGTGCGCGCGCCAGGTGATCGGCGACGAGCCGTTCGCGGTGATGCTGCCCGACATGCTGATGGAAGGCCCGACCCCGCCCCTGGCCCAGGCCGTCAAGGCCTATGAGGAGACCGGCGGCAACATCATCGTGGTCGAGCCCTGCGCCCCGGGCGAAGCGCACAAGTATGGCGTGGTGGCCCTGGAATCCCACGAGGGCCGGCTGAACAAGATGACCGGCATGGTCGAAAAGCCGCCCAAGGGCACCGAGCCCTCGAACCTGTTCATTTCCGGCCGCTACGTGCTGGAGCCCGCGATCTTCGACATCCTGGAAAGCCAGGAGCGCGGCGCCGGAAACGAAATCCAGCTGACAGACGCCATGGCCACGCTGATGAAGACGCGGCCGTTCTACGCCCTGGAGTACGAGGGGGTGACCTATGACTGCGGCGACAAGATCGGTCTGCTGCGCGCCAACGTGGCCCTGGCGCTGAAACGGCCGGACCTGGGCGCGGACGCGCGCGCGGCGGTGAGCGCCCTGCTCAAGGACTGAGCGCTCGCAAATTCGTGATCGTTGCGACAATTCAGCCTGCTGACGAATTGGCCGACTGATGCGTAACTCTGCCGTGAGGGCTCGCCAGAAGCCAAGGGGCGCAAGGAAACGCGACGATGACGGCCAAGATCTACCGCTTTCGCCGAGCGCCGGCCTATCCGCCGGAAATCGCCTTCCTGGGTTCGCTCGCGCTTGTCGGCATCCTGGCGGCTCTGGCAAGCTTCGTGGCGCCCTGGAGCTGATCGGCGGCCCAGGACGCCGAAAGGCTGCGCGTGAAACTGCTGATCTTCGGCTATGGCTTCACCGGCCGCGCCCTCGCCTCGCGGCTGCTGCGCGACGGCTGGTCGGTCACGGCCGCGGTGCGCAACGACTCCACGCGCCAGGAAGCCGAGGCTGACGGCGTGCTGGCCACGCCGGTGGCGGCCTGCGCGGCGCTGGCGCAAACCGTCGATGCGATCCTGATCGCCGCCCCGCCCGACGATCACGGCTGCCCCGGCTTTCGCGCCCTGGCGCCGAGCCTTGAAGGCGCCCTGGGGCCGCGGTGGATCGGCTATCTGTCCACGACTGGGGTCTATGGCGACCGCCAGGGACGCTGGACCTTCGAATCCAGCCCGACCAACGCGATGTCGATCGAGGGGGCGCGGCGCGTGGCCGCCGAACAGGACTGGCTGGACCTGGGGGCCGCCGTGTTCCGCCTGCCGGGCATCTATGGCCCCGGGCGCTCGCCGTTCGACCGCCTGCGCGAGGGGACGGCCCACCGGCTGATCAAGCCCGGCCAAGTGTTCTCGCGCATCCATGTGGACGACCTGGCCGCCGGGCTGGAGGCGTCGCTGGCGCGCCCGCGCGGGGGGGCGATCTATCACCTGTGCGACGACGAGCCGGCGCCGGCAGAGCATGTCACCGCCTACGCCGCCGGTCTGCTGGGCCTTCAGCCCCCGCCCGAGCGCGCCTACGACGACGCCGGGGCCATGCCGGCGGTGCGGCGCTTCTACCGCGAGAACAAGCGTATCTCCAACGCCCTGGCCAAGGCCGAACTGGGCTGGCTGCCCGCCTATCCGAGCTACCGCGAGGGCTTGCGAGCGGTGCTGGCGGCCGAGACGTCACGCAACTGACATGCGGCGGCGCTAAGCGCGGGCTGAGCAACAGCGGGGCGGCGTGAGATGACGGCGGGCGCGGGTATCGTCAGGACACTGATCGGATTGCTCCTTGCGGCGACCACGGCCGGCGCGGCGCGCGCGGCCGACGATCCTATCCAGGCGGCCTATGTGGTGCTGGGCGAGAACGGCGCGCCCACCGCGCGGGTGATCACCACGACCGCCCAGTGCCCCTCGATTCAGGCCGATGGCCAGATCCTGGCCATGGGCGTGCGCTCCGGCCCCGAGACTGTGGCGCTGCGGCCCACGCGCTCGGACCCCAAGGACTCCAAGCCCTCGGCCTTCCCCGTGCTGACGTGCGAGGCCTTCCTGCCCCAGGGCCTGGTCCATGCCTCGGTCGCCGGCCACCCCCTGCCCCTACCCGCCAAGGCGTTGAACAGGATCGTCGTGATTGGCGACACAGGCTGCCGGCTTAAGCTGTCGGACGACGCCTACCAGGCGTGCAACGCGCCCAACCAGTATCCCTTCGCCAAGGTCGCCGCCTCCGCCGCCGCGTGGAAGCCCGATCTCGTGGTGCATGTGGGCGATTATCTCTACCGCGAGAATGTGTGCGCGGTGGATAAGCACCCCGGCTGCGCCGCCAGCCCGTGGGGCTATGGCTGGGACGCCTGGAACGCCGACTTTTTCACCCCCGGTGCGAGCCTGCTGGCCGCCGCTCCGTGGCTGGCGGTGCGCGGCAATCACGAGAGCTGCAACCGCGCGGGCCAAGGCTGGTGGCGCTTCGTCGATCCACGCCCGCTGGCGCCCGGCCGCGACTGCAACCTGGCCGCCAACGACGATATGGGCGACTACAGCGCGCCCTACGCCGTGCCCCTGGGCGACGGGGCGCAGATCATCTCGATGGACACCTCCGACACCGCCGCCGACGCCATCCCGCCGGGCGACCCCATGGCGGCGCACTATCGCCAGCTGGCGGCCGACGTGGCGACCCTGGCGGCCAAGGCGCCCTACACCATCGTCGCCAGCCACCATCCGCTGCTGGGCTTCACCGCCATGGTCGATAAAACCACCCAGCAGACCGAGCTGCGCCCGTCCGTGCCTGGCCTGCAATCGGCGTTCGGGGCGGTCAATCCGTGGCTGTTCCCCCATACGGTGCAGCTGGCGCTCGCCGGCCATGTGCACGTGTGGGAGCAGGTCAGCTTCTCCAGCCCCCATCCGACCCAGTTCATCACCGGCTTTTCGGGCACCCAGGAGGACGTGGTGCCGATCCCGCGCGTGCTGCCGGCCGACGCCTATGTGGCGCCCGGGGCCGCGATTGAGGCGTTCAGCTCGTGGGTCGACGGCTTCGGATTCATGACCATGGTCCGCACCGGGCCCACGACCTGGGACGTGGAGGTCCACGACCAGAACGGCGCGGTGGTCAACCGCTGCAAGATCGAGGGGCGGCATTCGAAGTGCGACCTGCCGCAGGTGAGCGGGCCGAAGTGAGCGGGGCTGTGGGCAAACCGGGCTTTGCGAACCTACTGCTCTAAAAGCCGCCGCCCCTAGCCCGCCAACGCCTCCACTGCCGCGATCAGCCGCGCCAGGTCCTCCTCGCGCGACAGGCGGTGGTCGCCGCCCTTGATCAGGGTGAAGACCACGTCGCGGCCCTCGATCGCCTGGGCCAGCTCCAGGGCGTGGGGCCAGGGGACCGAGCGGTCCTCGCCGCCCTGAAGGATGCGCACGGGACAATGGATCGGCACGGGGCCGGGCAGGATCGACCAGCGCGCGCCGTCGTCGAGCAGGGCGCGGGTCAGGGGATAGACCTCGCCGCCGAACTCGGCCGGGGCGTTCCACACCCCCTCTGCTTCCAACGCCGCCAAGGCTTCGGGCGACAGGGCGGGCTTCATCAGAGCTTCGGTGAAATCGGGCGCCGGCGCGATCAGGACCATGCCGGCCAGGCGCTCGGGCCGTGCGGCGGCGGCCAGGCATGCCAGCCAGGCGCCCATGGATGAGCCCACCAGCACCAGCGGCCCCTCGGTCAACTGGTCGATCGCCGCCAGTGCGTCGGCCCGCCAGCGTGTGATCGTCCCCATGGCGAAGTCGCCCGACGAGGCGCCGTGGGCGAAATAATCGAAGCGCAGGAAGCCCTGGCCCCGCGCCCCGGCCCATCGCCCCAGAGCCTCGGCCTTGGTCCCTGTCATGTCCGAGCGGAACCCGCCCAGCCACACCACCGTCGGCCCGCGCCCGTCCTGGCGCATGTACGCCAGCCTTTCGCCGTCGTCGCGCGGCAGGTATCTGACCGTTTCGTCCATGGCGTGAGGGCTGCGCACGCTTTAGCCTAGACCACCGACCTCCTCTACGGAAAGCCGATTGAGCCCCCTGCCCGAGCGTTTCACCCTGCTGCAAGTGGTCCCACGCCTGGACATCGGCGGGGCCGAGCAGACCACGCTCGACGTGGCGGCGGCGGTGGTGCGCGCCGGCGGACGGGCGATCGTGGCCAGCGCTGGCGGGCGCATGACCGCGGCCCTGATCGCCTCGGGCGCCGAGTTCGTCGCGATGCCGGTCGATTCAAAGAACCCCATGGTCATGGCCGCCAACGGCAAGGCCCTTGCCAAGCTGATCCGCCAGGAACACGTCAGCATCGTGCATGTGCGCTCGCGCGCCCCGGCGTTCAGCGCCCTGTGGGCCGCCCGCAGGACCGCGACGCCTGTGCTGGCGACCTATCACGGCGCCTATAAGGCCAAGTCGGCGCTCAAGCGCTGGTACAACGGGGTGATCACGCGCGGCGACATGGTGATCGCCAATTCGCACTTCACCCGCGAGCACCTGATGGCCCAGCACGCGGTTGATCCGGCCAAGGTGGTGGTGATCGCGCGCGGCGTGGACCTGACGCGGTTCGATCCGGCGCGTGTGGCGCCCGAGCGCGTGACGGCGCTGCGCGAGCGCTGGGGCCTTAAGCCGGGCGATGCGCGCGTAAAGCTGCTGCTCGCCGGCCGCCTGACCCGCTGGAAGGGGCAGTTGCTGGCGATCGAGGCCCTGGCGCGGCTGCGCGAGCGCGGCCAGGCGAACGGGGTGCTGATCCTGGTCGGCGACAGCCAGGGCCGCGACGGCTATGTGGCCGAGTTGGAGGCGGCGATCGCCCGGCATGGCCTCGGCGGCCAGGTGCTCCTGCCCGGCCCGTGCGAGGACATGCCCGCCGCCTATCTGGCCGCCGACATTGCCCTGGCGCCCTCGCTGGAGCCCGAAGCCTTTGGCCGCACGGCGGTCGAGCCTCAGCTGATGGGACGATTGGCCATAGCCGCCGACCACGGCGCCGCCCGCGAGACCATCCTGCCCGGCCAGACCGGCTGGCTGGCGGCGCCGGGTGACGCCGAGGCTTGGGCCACGGCCATCGGCGACGCCATCGCCGCCGGGCCCGAGCGCCGCGCCGCCATGGGCGTGGAGGCCCTGGCGCGCGCGCGCGCTCTCTACGCCGTGCAGGTCATGACCGACGCCACCTTGGAGGTTTACAGCGCGATGCTGGCCGAGCGAGGGCCTTCGCCGCGCTAATATTGACCGTCTTGCGACGGAAAGCGGGGGACAGAGCATGAACCGCGCTTGATACTGGGGCGCGCCTTGGTCATATATCGTCATGAGTTGCGCTCCGCTTCGGCCGGAGGGAGCGCGCGCGTTTCAATGTCCACGGAGACACCCTATTCGCCGTCCCATGCCCGCTCCCCCGTCCAAGGACGGTCCACGCATCAATGATGAAATCCGCGTCCCCCGAGTCCTGCTGATCGACGCCAACGGCGAAAAGCAAGGCGTCATGCCCACGTCATCGGCATTGGAGGCGGCGGAGGAAGTCGGGCTCGATCTGGTCGAGGTGTCTCCCAACTCCGATCCGCCGGTCTGCAAGATCCTGGATTACGGCAAGTACAAGTTCCAGGAACAGAAAAAGAAGAACGAAGCCCGCAAGCGGCAAAAGACCGTCGAAATCAAAGAGATCAAGCTGCGTCCTAACATCGATACGCACGACTACGATGTGAAGGCCAAGGCCATGCACCGCTTCTTTGAAGAGGGCGACAAGGTCAAGGTGACGCTGCGGTTCCGTGGGCGCGAAATGGCCCACCCCGAGCTGGGCATGAAGCTGCTGCAGCAGGTGAAGGCCGATTTCGAGCCGGTCGCCAAGGTCGAGTACGAGCCGCGCATGGAAGGCCGGCAGATGATCATGATCCTGGCGCCGCGCTAAGCGTTATGGCGAGGCGGGCGCACTCTGTCCTCGCCCGCGCCGCCGCACCCGGTCCAGCGCCTCTGGAAAATCTCGCCGCCAAGCCCGAAGCCGCACCGCCCCATGGCCGCAAAGCCATGGCCGTGCTGCTGGTGGTTGTGTTCGTCAATCTGGCGGGCTTCGGCGTGCTGCTCCCGATCCTGCCGTTCTACGCCCGCGCCTTCCACGCCCCGGTGTGGCTGGTCACCTGGGTGTTCACCGCCTTCTCGCTCGGCAACTTCTTCGCCGAGCCCACCTGGGGCCGACTGTCGGACAAGATCGGACGCCGGCCGATCCTGCTCGGCACCATCACCGCCAGCGGCCTGGGCTTCATCGCCCTGGCCTTCGCGCCCAGCATCTGGGCGGTGCTGCTGATCCGCTTGGCCATGGGCCTGGCGACCGGCAACCTCTCGACCATTCAGGGCTATATCGCCGACATCACGCCGGCCCAGCACCGCGCCGGGCGCATCGGCCTCTTGGGCGCCGCGTTCGCGCTAGGGTTCGTGGCCGGCCCGGCGCTGGGCGGCTTTCTGGCGCGGCCGGAACTGGGCCTGGCGGGCTATCGGGTGCCCTTGCTGGCGGCGGGAGGACTGGCGCTGACGGCCGCTGGCGGCGCCTTCCTGTTCCTGCGCGAAAGCTGCGCGCGGGCCAAGATCAGCACGGCCGGCGTCAGCATAGGCGTGTTCCAGCGCGCCATGCGCCATCCGGTGCTGGCGCGCGCCCTGGTCGTCACCTTGCTCTACACCGCGGCCTTCGCCGCCGCCGAGTCGACCTTCGGCCTGTGGACCCAGCGCCGCTACGGCTGGGGACCGGAGAAGCTGTCGATCTGCCTGGCGTGCGTGGCCGTGGCCGCCGCCGTGGCCCAGGGCTTCCTGACCGGGCGCATCACCCGCCGGTTCGGCGAGGCGGCCACCCTGGCGGGAGGCCTGGTGCTGATCAGCCTGACCCTTGCGGCCCAACCCCTGGGCCAGGGCATGCCCCGCACCGTGGTGCTATTGGCCCTGACCATCTTCGGCCAGGCCCTGGCCCTGCCCAACATCATCGCCCTGATCTCGCGCGCCACGCCCTCGGACTGCCAAGGGACCATGCTGGGCCTGAACACCGCTGTCGGCGCCCTGGCGCGCGCGGCCGGCCCGATCGCCGGCGGGGCCCTGTTCTCGATCGTGGGCGCAGACGCCCCGCTCTATGTGGCGGCCCTGCTGGTGGCGCCGGCCATTCTCTTGGCGTGGCAGGCCGAGGGTCAGGCCCGCCGGAGCAGGGGCGCGCCGGTCTCGCCCGTGGTCCTGCGGCTGCATCCCGTCGACGCCGCCAAATAGGCCGACGCCCGCCGCGCGCTTGCTTTTGCGGGCCGTTTCCCCTATTGACGCCGGCTCTTGCAGTCGCCTGGCCAATGGCATGCCATGGCGGCTCTAAATGCTATCTAGAGGACGGCCCTTCTGGGCCGCAGCAAAATGCCGAAGTTGAAGACCAAATCGGGCGCCAAAAAGCGCTTCAAGATGACTGCGTCCGGCAAGATCAAGGCCGGCGTTGCGGGCAAGCGCCACCGGCTGATCAGCCACAATGGCAAATATATCCGCCAGCAGCGCGGCACCAAGGTGCTGAACGCTTCCGACGCCAAGGTGGTGGTGAAGAACTACCTCCCCTACGGCCTCTGACACCCCGATCTTGAAGAGATAGCAAAATGGCTCGCGTCAAACGGGGCGTTACCGCCCACGCCAAGCACAAGAAGGTCCTGGAACAGGCCAAGGGCTTCTACGGTCGCCGCAAGAACACCATCCGCACGGCCAAGGCCGCGGTGGACAAGGCCGGCCAGTACGCCTACCGCGACCGCAAGGTGCGCAAGCGCATGTTCCGCGCCCTGTGGATCCAGCGCATCAACGCCGCGGCGCGCCTGGAAGGCTTCACCTATTCGCAATTCATCCACGGCCTGGACCTGGCCGGCATCGACATGGACCGCAAGGTCCTGGCCGATGTCGCGGGCGCCGATCCGGCCGCGTTCAAGGCCATCGCCGACAAGGTTCGCGCCGCGCTGGCTTAAGACGCTTGGGTTCCTGAAACCCTCCGCCTAAAAGAGCCCTCCAGCCTGGCGCTGGGGGGCTTTTTGCTGATTGCTGGACATTCGATGACCGACCTTTCGACCCTGGAAGCCGAACTGGCTTCGCAAGTCGCGACCGCTCCGGACCTGGCCGCGCTCGACGCCGTGCGCGTGGCCGCCCTGGGCAAGACCGGCTCGATCTCGGGCCTGCTGAAATCTCTCGGCGCCATGAGCCCGGACGAGCGCAAGGTCGCCGGGCCCGCGATCAACGGCCTGCGCGACAAGGTCCAAGGCCTGATCGGCGAGCGCAAGGCGGCGCTGGAGGCCCTGGCGCTGGAGGCCAAGCTGGCGGCCGAGCGCCTGGACCTGACCCTGCCCGCCCCGCCGCGCCGCAAGGGCTCGGTGCATCCGACCATGCAGGCGCTGGACGAACTGATCGCGATCTTCGCCGAACTGGGCTTCGCCGTGGCCGAAGGGCCGGACATCGAGGACGATTTCCACAACTTCACCGCGCTGAACTTTCCGCCCAAGCACCCGGCGCGGGAAATGCACGACACCTTCTTCTTGCAGCCCCCCTCTCTTGAAAATGGCGAAACCGGCGAGCGCAAGGTGCTGCGCACCCACACCAGCCCGGTGCAGGTGCGCACCATGATGAGCCAGAAGCCGCCGATCCGCATCGTCGCGCCCGGCCGCACCTATCGCAAGGACAGCGACCAGACCCACACGCCGATGTTCCACCAGATCGAAGGCCTGGTGATCGACCGCGACACCCACATGGGCCATCTGAAGTGGACGCTGGAGACGGTGCTGGCCCGATATTTCGAGACGGGCGCGGTGACCACGCGCTTCCGGCCCCACCACTTCCCCTTCACCGAGCCCTCGGCGGAGATGGACGTGCAGTGCGATCGTTCGGGAGGTGAGTTGAAGATCGGCCAGGGCTCGGATTGGCTGGAGATTCTCGGCTGCGGGATGGTGCATCCCAATGTGCTGAGGAACTGCGGCCTGGATCCGGACGAATGGCAGGGCTTCGCGTTTGGCTTCGGCGTCGACCGTCTGGCCATGCTCAAGTACGGCGTGCCCGATCTGCGCGACATGTTCGCCGCGGACACCCGCTGGCTGGCTCACTACGGCTTCTCGGCCTTCGCCGCGCCCAATCCCGCTTCGGGGCTCTCCTGATGAAGTTCACCCTGTCCTGGCTCAAGGACCACCTTGAGACCACCGCCAGCGTCGGCGAGATCGTCGACGCCATGACCATGGCCGGCCTGGAGGTCGAGCACGTCGAGGACCCGGCCAAAAAGCTGGCCGCCTTCACCGTGGCCAAGATCGTGGAGGCCGTGCAGCACCCCAACGCCGACCGCTTGCGGGTGTGCCAGGTGCAGACCATCGACGGCATGAAGGAGATCGTATGCGGCGCGCACAACGCCCGCGCGGGCCTGACCACCATCTACGCCCCGATCGGCGCCTATGTGCCAGGCCTGGGCGTGACCCTGGTGGAGAAGCCGGTGCGCGGGGTGGTGTCCAACGGCATGCTGTGCTCGGCGTCGGAATTGGAAGTCGCCGAAGAGTCCGACGGCATCATGGACTTGCCGGCCGATCTTCAGGTCGGCCAGAGCGCGGCCGAGGCCCTGGGTCTGGAGGCGGTGATCGACTTCGAGGTGACGCCCAACCGGCCCGACTGGCTGGGCGTGGCTGGGATCGCGCGAGACTTGGCCGCGACCGGAATTGGGCGGTTCAAGGACCATGCGGTTCAACCGGTTAAGGGCGAATTCTCATGCCCCATCTCGATCGCGCTCAAGGCCGCGGAGGCCTGCCCGGTGTTCGCGGGCCGACTGATCCGCGGAGTGAAGAACGGCCCCTCGCCCGCCTGGCTGCAGGCGCGGCTGAAGGCGGTGGGCCTGCGCCCGATCAACGCGCTGGTCGATATCACCAACCTCATTTCCTACGACCGCTGCCGGCCGCTGCACGTCTATGACCGCGCCCTGCTGGTCGGCGATGTGATCGAGGCCCGCCTGGGCCATCACGGCGAGCCCCATGCGCCCGAGCACCTGATCGCGCTGGACGGCAAGACCTACGCCATCGGCCCGGAAATGTGCGTGATCGCCGACGGCGGGGGCGAGCGGCCGATCGGCCTGGGCGGCGTGATGGGCGGCGAAAGCACCGGCTGTTCGGACGCCACGGTCGACGTGTTCATCGAGAGCGCCTGGTTCGATCCGATCCGCACCGCCCAGACCGCGCGCACCACCGGCATCAACTCGGACGCCGCCTACCGCTTCGCTCGGGGCGTTGATCCCGGGTTCGTCGAGGATGGGCTGGAACTGGCGACGCGCCTGATCCTTGAGCTGTGCGGCGGCGAACCGTCCGACGTGGTGGTGGCCGGTCAGGCCCCCGCCCCGCCCGCGCCGATCGCCTTCGATCCAGCCTATGTGCATCGCCTGAGCGGGCTGAACGTCGGGCGCGAGGGATCGCTGGAGATCCTGCACAAGCTCGGCTTCACCATCGAGGGCCAAGGCGCGACCGTCACGGTCATTCCGCCCACCTGGCGGCGCGACGTCGAGGGCAAGGCCGATCTGGTCGAGGAAGTGGCGCGCATCGCGGGCTTCGACTCGCTGCCGTCGACGCCCCTGCCCGAAGTTCCGCACCCGACGGGGGGCGTGCTGACCGCGCGCCAGGCCCGCGCGCGCCTCGCCCGCCGGGCGCTGGCGGCGGCCGGCTACGCCGAGGCGGTGACCTGGTCGTTCACGGCGCGGAAGACCGCAGCGCTATTCGGCGGGGGCGCAGAGTCGCTGGTGCTGGCCAATCCGATCGCCTCAGAGCTCGATTGCATGCGCCCGTCGATCTTGCCCAACCTGATCGAGGCGGCGGGGCGCAACGCGCGCCGGGGCTTCGCCGATGTGGCGCTATTCGAGATAGGGCCGGTGTTCGCCAGCGACGCGCCTTCGGGCCAGCGCACCGCCGTAGCTGCGATCCTGGCGCCCCACGGCCCGCGCCGGTGGGACAATGGCGCGACGGCCGAGGATGTGTTCGCGATCAAGGGCGAGTTGTTCGCCCTGCTCGACGAACTGGGCGCGCCCGTCTCGGGCCTGCAGATCGCGCAAGGGTCGGCGGGCGGCTGGTGGCATCCGGGCCAGTCGGCGCGGCTGCAACTGGGGCCCAAGGCGGTGATCGCCGAGTTCGGCCAGATCCATCCCGCCGTGCTGACCGCGCTGGACGTGGACGGCCCGGTCTATGGCTTCGAGCTGTGGCTGGAGGCGATTCCCGAGCCCAAGCGCAAGGGCGGCAAGAGCCGGCCGGCGCTGAAGGCCTCGCCCCTCATGCCCCTCTGGCGCGACTTCGCCTTCCTGGCGCCCGAGGCCCTGGCGGCGGGCGATCTGGTGCGCGCGGTGCTGGGCGCCGACAAGGCCCTGATCGCCCAGGCGCGGGTGTTCGACCTCTACCAAGGTCAGGGGGTGCCCGAGGGCTTCAAGTCGCTGGCGATCGAAGCGCAGATTCAACCGGTCGAGGCGACCCTGGCGGACAAGGACATCGACGCCCTGTCGGCCAGGATCGTGGCGGCCGCGGAGAAGCTCGGGGCCAAGCTGAGGACCTAGAACGGCAGAATGTGCCGTTTGCGGGTATAGGCGAGGTAGCCGATGTTGGCGCCCAGGCGCAGGCCGACGCCGGCGCGGATCGGGGCCAGGGTCACGGTGTCGGCGCGCTGGTAATTCACGCCCAGGCCGCCGATGAAATAGGCCGAGCCCTCGACGCCCGGAAAACGCTGGTAGATCTCGTCAGGGAACTGCAGGTCGTAGCACAGGGTGAACACGCGCGCGGCGTTGCCGCCCAGGTCCCAGCCGATCGACGGTCCTTGCCAATAGACCGTCTGCGCCTGGCGGTTCTTCATATAGAGCAGGCCCTTGCCGTAGCGCAGGCCCACGGTGATGGCGGCGGCGCCCTCCTCGCCGGCGATGTAGCCGGTGGGCCGCCCATTGTCGTGGAAGGCCTTCTCGATCACCGCCCCGGCGGCCTCGGCGGTCACGCCGAAGAAGTCAGACACCGAATTGACGATCTCGTCGCGCGAATAGGTCTCGGCGCGGGTGTTGGCCGGATATTCCGGGCCGTGGTTGGGTGGCGGCGGCGGCCCGTCCTGGGCCAGGGCCCTGCTCGCCACAAGGCTAAGTCCGGAAGCCAGGAGCAGACGACGGTCCATGGGAATCTCCTTTGGGGCTGAATCGAGCCTCATCATCGCTGTTCTGGCGCCGAGGCGATTAACCGGCGATTAACCGTAAGGCCGCCCTTAGCGCCTCAGCTTGCGCGCGCGGTGGACCGCCTCGTCGAGCGCCTGCAGGAAGCGCGAGCGGTCGGCGGGGCCGAAGGGCGGCGGCCCGCCGGTGATTTCGCCCATCGAGCGCAGGTGCTCGCCGATGGCGCGCCCGGCCAGGGCCGAGCCGATCGAGTCGAGCGTGAAGGGCTTGCCGCGCGAACTGAGGACCAAGGCGGCCTTGGCCAGGCAGCGCTGGGCCAGGGGAATGTCGGCGGTGACCACGATGTCGCCGGCCTGGGCCTGGTCGGCGATCCAGTCGTCGGCGATGTCAGGGCCCGCATCGACGATCACCCGCTCGATCAGCGGCTCGGACGGGACCATGAGGAAGGCGTTGGCCACCACCTTGACCAGAAGACCGTAACGGCGGGCCACCTTGTAGATTTCGTCTTTCACCGGACAGGCGTCGGCGTCGACGAAGATGCGGGGGCCCGCCGTCATCGCGGGCGCTTAGCTGCGGCCCATGTAGTCGCCCTTGGTTAGCTCGACCCCGGCCTGGCGCATCAGATCGTAGGCGGTGGCGGCGTGGAAGAACACGTTCGGCAGGACGAAGCCGAGCAGGTAGCTCTGGCCCTTGAATTCCATCTGGCCGTTGGGGAACTTGAGCACCACGTCGCGATCTTCGGAGCCGTCGAGCTGCTCGGGCGTGAAGCTCTCGACATAGGCGATGGTCTTGTCGATGCGCGCACGCAGGGCCTCGAAGCTGGCCTCGGTGTCTTCATAGGACGGCGGCGTCTGGCCGGACAGACGGGCCACACAGCCCTTGGCGTTGTCGGTCACGATCTGGCACTGGCGCACGAAGGGAAACATGTCGGGAAAGATGCGCGCCTGCAGCAGCACGGCCTCATCGACCTTGCGTGCGCGGGCGTAGGCCTCGGCCTTGTCGATCACGATGCGCACGCCCTTGAGGGCCTGGACGAGGACGGGCGCGGAGGCGGCGTACATGGAAATGGTCACGGGCATTCTCCCTGTTTGAAGGCTTGCGTGCTTCTAGCGCGGTTCGCGGCGGCGCGGGAGCTTATCTCTGGCGCGCAGGCCCCTCGCACCTCGGGCAGGATGTGCTAGAGCCACGCGCCATGACCACTCCGCTCGATCGAATCCGCAACTTCTCCATCGTGGCCCATATCGACCACGGCAAATCGACCCTGTCCGACCGCCTGATCCAGGAGACCGGCGGCCTGACCGCGCGCGAGATGAAGGAGCAGGTGCTCGACAACATGGAGATCGAGCGCGAGCGCGGCATCACCATCAAGGCCCAGACCGTGCGCCTGAACTACCGAGCGGACGACGGCCTGGACTATGTGCTGAACCTGATGGACACGCCCGGCCACGTCGACTTCGCCTACGAGGTCAGCCGCTCGCTGGCCGCCTGCGAGGGCTCGATCCTGGTGGTCGATGCTTCCCAGGGCGTGGAGGCCCAGACCCTGGCCAACGTCTACCAGGCGATCGACAACAACCACGAGATCGTGCCGGTGCTGAACAAGGTCGATCTGCCGGCCGCCGACGTGGAGCGCGTGCGCGCCCAGATCGAGGACGTGATCGGCATCGACGCCTCGGACGCGGTGTTGGCCTCGGCCAAGACGGGCCTCGGCATCCACGAGGTGCTGGAGGCGATCGTCACCCGCTTGCCCCCGCCCAAGGGCGACGAGGCCAAGCCGCTCAAGGCCCTATTGGTGGACGCCTGGTACGACGCCTACCTGGGCGTGGTGGTGCTGGTGCGGGTATTCGACGGCCGGCTCAAGGTCGGCCAGAAGATCAAGATGATGCAGACCGGCGCCACCTACACCGCCGAGCGCCTGGGCGTGTTCGAGCCCAAGGCGACCATGGTCGACAGCCTCGGCCCCGGCGAGATCGGCTTTTTGACCGGTTCGATCAAGGAAGTCGCCGACGCCGCGGTCGGCGCCACCATCACCGACGAGCGCCGCCCCACCGAAGACCCGCTGTTGGGCTTCAAGGAAGTGCAGCCGGTGGTGTTCTGCGGCCTGTTCCCGGTGGACGCCGCCGACTTCGAGGATCTGCGGGCCGCCGTCGGCCGCCTGCGCCTGAACGACGCTTCGTTCAGCTATGAGATGGAGACCTCGGCCGCGCTGGGCTTCGGTTTCCGCTGCGGGTTCCTGGGTTTGCTGCACCTGGAGATCGTGCAGGAGCGCCTGAGCCGCGAATTCGACCTGGACCTGATCGCGACCGCCCCCTCGGTGGTCTACAAGATCAAGCTGACCGACGGCTCGGAGATCGACCTGCACAACCCGGCCGACATGCCCGATCCGGTCAAGATCGACACCATCTCCGAGCCGTGGATCAAGGCCACCATCTTCACGCCCGACGAATATCTGGGCGCGGTGATCAAGCTGTGCCAGGACCGCCGGGGCAGCCAGCGCGAGCTGAGCTACGTCGGCAGCCGGGCGATGGTGGTGTACGACCTGCCGCTCAACGAGGTGGTGTTCGACTTCTACGACCGGCTGAAATCCATCTCCAAGGGCTACGCCTCGTTCGACTACCAGATCGAGGAATACCGGGTGGGCGACCTGGTCAAGATGCAGATCCTGGTCAATGCCGAGCCGGTCGACGCCCTGTCGATGCTGGTTCACCGCACCCGCGCCGAAAGCCGCGGCCGCTCGATGTGCGAGAAGATGAAGGACCTGATCCCTCAGCACATGTTCGTCATTCCGATCCAGGCGGCCATCGGTGGGCGGATCATCGCGCGCGAGACGGTGCGCGCCCTGCGCAAGGACGTGACGGCCAAGTGCTATGGCGGCGACGCCAGCCGCAAGCGCAAGCTTCTGGACAAGCAGAAGGAAGGCAAGAAGCGTATGCGGCAGTTCGGCAAGGTCGAAATCCCGCAGGAGGCGTTCATCGCCGCCCTGAAGATGGACGACGACTGACGCCCCGCTGAGCGTCCAAGAACCTCTAGTTTTCTGGCACGTAGGCGCGCAGGCCCGGATAGGCCTTCGCCTGATCCAGTGTACCATCGGTGATCGAGGGGACGGCTTCGCGATAGTCGCGCCAGGCTTTGTCGTTGGCCGCCGCCGCATTGTAGGCCTGAACCTTGTCGGGCGGCAGGCCGATGCCTGGGCGCGACCGGCTGGGCGGCGCGTGCACCACCACTCCATTTGAAGCGGCGGCATCGGCCGGTTGGGCGGTCGGGGTTATCGCGGCGGGCTCGCTGCGGCCCTGATAGGGCTGAGCCTGGGCGGCCGGCGCCGCCAGCGCCAGCACCGTCGTCCCTGCGACGATGGCCAGGCGTGACGGGGTCTTCGAAGGCGTGCGGTTGATCATCGTTCGCTCCTCGGCGACTGAACCCCGGACGCGAAGCGCGTCCGCGGCTGGACTATCCCAATGGATAACGCATGCGTGGCTCGCCCTTTCCGCGAAGGCGTCCAATAAATCTTGATTTTGGCTGACCAGTCAGTCAGTGTAACCAGAGGTGCGTGGGACAGCCGCCATGACTGAGGGACGTTCCAATCGGACGATGGCGCTGGCCGGGCTGATGGCGGGCGCCGCGGCCCTGGCTGGATGCGCGGTCGGGCCGGATTATCGCCCCCCCATCGTCGAGACGCCGCCCACCTTCTCCGCCACCGACGCCTCCCCGCCGCCTGACGCCTGGTGGACCGGCTTCGGCGACGCCGAGTTGGACCGGCTGACGGCGCGCGCCCTGGACCAGAATCTGGACGTGCGCGCGGCCGCCGCGCGCATCGCCGAGGCGCGTGAGCAGACTCGCATCGCCGGCGCCGAGGCGCTGCCCTCGCTGGAGGCCGCCAGCGCCGCCAACACCATCTCGATCAGCAAGCATTCGGGCCTTAGTAGCCTGGCCAGCGCGGCCGGGGCCCTGTCCGGCGCCAAGTCCCCTGGCCAGGGCGGCGCCTCGGCCTTCGCCGGGGCGGGTTCGCCGGGCCTGACCATCGACACCTACCAGGCCGGGTTCGACGCCAGCTGGGAGCTGGACCTGTTCGGCGGGACGCGCCGTCAGATCGAGGCCGCCAGGGCGCGCGAGGACGCGGCGCTCTGGAGCCTGCGGGACGCCCAGGTGATGCTGGCGGCCGAGGTGGCGCGCAGTTATCTGCACCTGCGCAGCCTGGACCAGCAGACCGCGGTCGAGCAGGCCCTGACCCAGGCGCGGACCGACGGCGTGGCCTTTCAGAAAGCGCGCCAGGCCAGCGGTCTGACGCCGACGCCCGAACTGCGCGCGGCCGAGCGCAGCCTCGCCGCCGAGACCGCCCAACGCCAGGATGTGACGGCCCAGCGCGTGGCCGAGGCTCACGCCCTGGCCGTGCTGCTCGGCGAAACGCCCGACGCCCTGCAGGCCGAGTTGGCGCAACCGCAACCCGCGCTGGCCGATCCATCGCCCGCCGCCGTTCCCACCGGCCTGCCCTCGGACCTGCTGCTTCGCCGCCCCGACGTGCGCCGCGCCGAACGCGACCTGGCCGCCGCCACCGCCGACGTGGGCGCCGCGACCGCCGACCTCTATCCCAAGATCGCCCTGACGGGCTCCGACAGCCTGGTTTCGAGCGCGCTCAAGACCCTGGTGTCCAGCGACAGTCTGCAGCCCAGCCTGGGCGCCAACCTTACCCTGCCGATCTTCGAGGGCGGCCGCCTGCGGGCCACGCTCAAATTGCGGGACGCTCAAGCGCGGGAGGCCGCCCTCGCGTATCGCTCGGCCGTGCTCGGCGCCCTGAAAGACGTGGAGGACGCTTTGAGCCGGCTTCAGGCCGACCAGGCGCGGGCGGCGCAGTTCGCCCTGTCGGCCGCCGCCGCGGACGACGCCCTCGCCGCGACCCGCGCTCAAGCCCACGCTGGCCTCATCGACGGCCTGGCGCTTCTGGACGCACAGGCCAATGCGCTCAGCGCCCAGTCCGCCCTGATCCAGGCGCGGTTCGCCGAACAGTCCGATCGCGTGGCGCTGAACAAGGCCCTGGGCGGCGGCTGGGCCAGCGCGCCGGCCATGGCGGCCGATCTAACCCAGGAGCGATGATGCCCGAATCCCCCGCCCCGGCGCACAAGGTCGCGCCGACGAAGATCATCGCCGCCGTGCTGCTGGCCCTGGCCGCGGCCGGCGTGCTGTGGCTGGTCCTTGCCCCTCACGGCAAGCCCGGCCGGACTTTTACCGGCTATGTTACCGCCTACGACCTGTACATGTCGGCGCCGGCGCCGGGAACGGTGACGGCGGTGAACGTGGTGCGCGGCGAGCGCGTCAAGGCCGGCGCGCCGCTGTTCTCGATCGATGCGACCTCGCCCGACGCTCGGGTGGACCTGGCCGCCGCCACGGTTCGCCAGGCCCAGGCCCAGGCCAGCGGCGCGGCCGACGACGTGGGCAAGGCCAAAGCCGCCCTCGCCTCGGCCGAGGCGCAGGACGCCAAGGCCGCCTCCGACTTGGCGCGCTATGAAGCCGCCGAACGCGAGAAGCCTGGCGCGGTCGCGCCCCAGCAGATCGACCAGGCCAAGGCCGCTGCCGTGACCGCCGCTCGGCAGAAGGACAGCGCCCAGCAGGATATCCAGGGCGCCCAGGCGCGGTTAGCCGCCGCCCAGGCCCAGGTGATCAGCGGCCAGGCCAATCTGAAGGACCTGCGGACCCAGGCTGGCCTGCTGTCGGCCTCGGCCCCGGTGGCGGCGCGGGTCGATGACGTCATGTACCAGAAGGGCGAATGGGCGGCGGCTAACGCGGCGATCGTGGCCCTGGTCCCCGACGACCAGGTCAAGACGCGCTTCTACGTACCGCAAAGCCTGGTGAGCCGGTTCCAGCCCGGAACAATGGTCAGGATCGCCTGCGACGGCTGCGCAGCGGGCATGACGGCCAAGGTCGACTATGTCGAGCCACGCCCCGAGTACACCCCGCCGGTGATCTACAGCCTGAAGACCCGCGACAAGCTGGTGTTCCTGGTCGAGGCCGCGCCGTCCGACCCGCGTGCGCTCACGCCCGGACAGCCGATCGACGTGAGCGCCGCTGACGGGTCCGTGGATGGAGCCGCCGGGCCGTGAGCAAGGTCATCGACGTTCACGGACTGAACAAGTGGTTTGGCGGCAAGCACGTGGTGCGCGACGTGGCCATCTCGGTCGAGCAAGGCCGCATCACCGGCTTTCTTGGTCCCAACGGTTCGGGCAAAACCACCACCCTGCGCCTGCTGTGCGGTCTGCTCACCCCCGACAGCGGCGAGGGTCAGGTGCTGGGCATGGATTTTCGCCGCCAGACCGAAGCGATCAAGCGCCAGACCGGCTACATGACCCAGAAGTTCTCGCTGTACGAGGACATGACCATCGCCGAGAATCTGGCGTTCGTGGCGCGGGTTTACGGCCTGGACCGCCGAAGCGAGCGGATCAACGAGGCGCTGGCGAAGCTCGGCCTGGGCGACCGCCGCGACCAGCTGGCGGGGGCGTTATCGGGCGGCTGGAAGCAGCGCCTGGCCCTGGCGGCCACCACGCTCCACCACCCTAAGCTGCTGTTGCTCGACGAGCCCACCGCGGGGGTGGACCCCAAGGCCCGGCGCGAGTTCTGGGACGCGATCCACGCCCTGGCCGGCGAGGGCCTGACGGTGCTGGTCTCGACCCACTACATGGACGAGGCCGAGCGCTGCCACGATATCGGCTACATCCTCAACGGCCGGCTGATCGCGCGGGGCACGGCCCAGGAAATCATCGCCGACTCCAGGTTGGTCACGTTCAACGGCCAGGGCCCGGATATCGGTAAGGTGAGCCGAGCCCTGGCCGGCCAGCCGGGCGTGTCCAGCGCCTCGGCCTTCGGGGCGGCGGTGCACGTCAGCGGTCAGGACCGCGCGGCGTTGGAAGCCGCCCTCGCGCCCTACCGCGCGGCGCCCTACGCCTGGCATGAGGTCGCGCCGTCGCTGGAGGACGTGTTCATCCAGTTGATGGGCGAAGGCCACGACGATCGGTACGCCGCATGAACGCCTCGCTGCTGCGCATCTATGCGGTGCTGGTCAAGGAATTCACCCAGCTGCGCCGCGACCGCATCACCTACGCCATGATCCTGGTGATGCCGATCATGCAGCTTCTCCTGTTCGGCTACGCTATCAACATGGACCCGCGCCACCTCCCCGCCGCGGTCTATTCGAGCGACCACGGCCCCATGGCCAACGCCGTGATCGAGACGATGCAGCGCACCACCTACGTCGACCTGCGCTATCTGCCGCGCTCGGAAGCGGAAATGGACACCCTGCTGCGGCGTGGCGACGTGATGCTGGGCCTGACCATCCCGCCTGACTTCAGCGAGCGGGTGATCAAGCACGACAAGGCCCAGATCCTGGCCGAGGCGGACGCCTCCGACCCGGTGGCGGCCGCCGACGCCGTGGCGGCGGTGTCGGCCCTGCCGCAGAACGCGCTGAAGCGCGAACTGACCGGGCCGCTCGCGCCGAAGGGCGGCGATGCGCCGTTCGAGGTGGTGGTGCACAACCTCTACAACCCCGAGAATATCTCGGCGTTCAACATCGTGCCCGGGCTGGTCGGCATCGTGCTGTCGATGACCCTGGTGATGATGACGGCCATGGCGGTGACGCGCGAGCGCGAGCGCGGCACCATGGAAACCCTGCTGGCCACCCCCGCCACGCCGCTGGAGATCATGGCCGGCAAGCTGGCGCCCTACGTCCTGGTCGGGGCGTGCCAGACGGTGCTGGTCCTGGCGCTGGCCAAGGTGCTGTTCGGCGTGCCCATGGCCGAAACCCTGGCGGGATGGCTGTCGCTTGGCTGTGGCATCTCGCTGTTCATCCTGGGCAATCTGGCCCTGGGCTATCTGATCTCGACCGTCGCCAAGAGCCAGCTTCAAGCGATGCAGATGTCGATGTTCTACATGATGCCGACGATCCTGCTGTCGGGCTTCGCCTTCCCTTACGCCGGACTGCCCCGCTGGGCGCAATACATCTCCGAGTGCCTGCCGGTGACCCACGTGCTGCGCATCGTGCGCGGCGCCCTGCTCAAGCAGCAGGTGCTGAGCGACATGGCGCCCAATCTCTTCGCGCTGGGCCTGTTCGTGCTGACCGTCGCCGGCCTGGCCCTGTCGCGCTCGCGCACCACCCTGGACTGAGCCGGTGACCGAAAGAAAGAAGTCATCGCGCGCCGACAAGGCGGTGGAGCGGCGCCAGGCGGTGATCGCCGCCGCGACCGAAGTGTTCGTGGCCAAGGGCTTCGCCGCCGCGCGGATCGAGGATGTGGCCGCGCGCGCCGGCGTGGCCAAGGGGACGGTGTATCTCAGCTTCGCCGACAAGGAGGCTCTGTTCGAGGCGGCGGTGAAGGCCCAGATGCTGCCGGTGGCCGAGCGCGTCCGCGCGACGCTGGAACCGGGACCGGGGAGCGCACGCCAAGCGATCGAGGCGTTCCTGTTCACGGCCCTGGATGAACTGAGCGAACCACGCACCGGCGACGTGGTGCGGCTGGTGGTCGGCGAATCGATCCGCTTCCCGGAGCTGACGCGGTTCTACCGGCGTGAGGTGATCGGGCCGATTCAGCAGCGCTGCGCCGCGCTCCTGATCCAGGCGGCCGCGAACGGCGAGTTGACCACGCCGGAGACCGCTCGGTATCCGCTGCTGGTGATCGCCCCGATGATGATGGTGGTGATCGGGCGCGGGGTGATGCAGGAGATGGGCCTCGTCGATCCGCGCCCCCTGCTGCGCGCTCACCTGGACGCCCTGTTTGGGCCGTCTCGGGACGGGGCAGCCTGAGTCCGGGTCAGCCCGCCTCGATGCCCACAGTTTCCTCGCGCTGGGCGTTCTGCAAGCTGGCGCCGCCGAGCCTGGCCCCGGTAAAGTCGCTGAACCGCAGATCGGCGCCGTCCAGCGTGGCCGAGGTGAAGTCCGCCATCACGGCCGCGACGTAGCGCAGGCGCGCGCCGCCCAGATTGGCGGCGTTGAACCGGCCGCCCGGCAGGGGCAGCGGACCAAACACCGTCTGGCGCAGGTCGGACTTGGTCAGATTGGCCCCCGCCAGCTTGGCGCCGCGCAGGTCCGCGCCCAGCAGATTGACGCCGCGCAGGTCCGCCCCCTCCAGATTGGCGCCCTGCAACTGACATCCGGACAGGTCCATCCCCACCAGGCAGGCGTCGCGCGCCGACATCGCGGTGAGCCATGCGCCCTTGAGCCGGTCGCCCAGGGGTCGCAGGTCGCAGCCGTCGAAGCTGGCGGGCGCGCCCTGCTTGCCGCCGGTGACGCACCACTGGCGGTTGGCCTCGGCCTGGGCGGCCCAGCTTACGGCCTTGGCCACGGCCTCGGGCGCGGGCGCGGCCAGGCAGCCTGGCGGCGCGGAGGACAGGCCCCGCGCGCCCTGGAACTCTACGCCCGTAATCACCGCGCCTTGCAGATTGGCGCCCTCCAAATTGGCGCCGGCAATGACCGCGCCCTCCATCAGAGCGCCCGCCAGGTTGGCGTCCTTGAGATTGGCGCGATTGAGCTTGGCCGCCCGCAAGGAACAGTCGCGGAAATCGGCGGCAAAGGCCGAGGCGCCGCTCATGTCCAAACCATCAAGCGTGGCGCCGGAAAAGATCACATGGTCCAAGTCGCCGCTGCGCAGTTCCTGGCGCGCGTTCTGCAGTCCCTTGGACGGATGGGGGATAGTGATCTGGCCCTCGCGGAAATCGGCCTGGGTCAGATCGGCGTAGGCCAGGTTGGACCCGCGCAAGCACACGCCGCGCATATCCGCGCGCACCAGCACGGCCCCCCGCAGATCCGCCTTGAGCAGGGAGCAGCCGAACAGGCTGGCGCGCTCCAGCCGCGTCCTGACCATGCGGCAACCGTCGAAGGCCGAGCCGGTGAAGTCGGCGTCGGACAGATTGCGGTTCGACAGGTCCAAGCCCGAGAAGTCGATGAAGCGGCAGGCGGCGCGGCGTCCGCCCGGACGACCTGACACGAATTTCTCGTGCGCGCCCAGCAGCAGATCCGCCTCGACCTGGCTCAGCCTACGCCGGCCCGTACTGACCTGAGCAAAAGACACGGGCTTCCCTCGCCGTTACCCCATCGTTCCAGCAAAGCTAGCGGCGATCCGCGCACATTCGGTTAACGAGCCCTTGCCATTGGCGTCACGCGAGCGGGGAAAGGTCCTTGGCGCCGTCCAGATGAGCGCCCAACAGGTCGGCCTCGCGCACCAGGGCGCCGCCGAAGTCGGACCGCGACAGATTGGCCCCGGTCAGCAGGGCGCGGCGCAGGTCCGCGCCGCGAAGGTCAGCCCGCTTGATCATGGCGCCGGACAGATCACTGGGGAACAGCCGGTCCTGGCCGATCAGCAACGGGCCGAGGTGAGCGTGGCGCAGGTCCGCGCCGCTGAGCTTGGCGTGGGCCAGGCGCGCGCCCCGCAGGTCGGCGCCCTTGAGGTTGCAGTTGCGCAGGTCCGCGCCCTCCATGTGAGCGCCCTGCAACTGCACGCCTTCCATATTCAGGCCGTAGAACACCGCGCCCTTGGCTGACAGGGCGGTCAGGTTGTAGCCGGCGATGGAGCCCAGCGCGCGCAGGTCGGCGTCGTCGAAGCGCGAAGGCTTGCCCTCGGCGCCCTGGGTTTCGCACCACAAGGCGTGATCGCGCAGCATCTCGCCGTAGGGCAAGTTGGCGACGTCGCGGCTGGAAGGCGTGTCGGTCAGGGCGCCGTCCATCCGGGCGCCGTCGAAGGCGCATGACTGCAACGCCGCGCCCACCAGGATGGCGTGGCGCAGGTCCGCCCCGGCCAGGTCGGCGCCCGACAGGTCCGCCCCCGACAGGTTGGCGCCGTGCAAGGTGGCCTGCTTGAGGTTGGCGCGCACTAATCGGGCGTCCTTGAGGATGGCGTCGGTGAAATCGGCCCGCACGGCCATCACGCCCGAAAGCTTGGACCGCTCCAGGTTGGCGCCGATCAGGATGGCGCCTTGGGCCTCGCTCGCGCGCTTGGTCGGCTCCAGGATACGCAGCCCCTTGACCGCGTCGGCCGCAGCGATCGACCCTTCGCGCAGATCGGACTCGAACAGGTCCGCCCCGGTCAGGTCCGCCCCCCGCAGGCACGCGCCCCGCAGATCCGCCCGCCGCAGGCTGGCCTCGCTCAGATCGGCGTTCTGCAGGTCCGCGCCGTAGAAGATGGCGTTGTCGAGCCGGCTCTTGATGAAGCTGCATCCGGCCACGACCGCGCCGGTGAAGTCGGCGTCGGAGAGATTGCGCCCGGACAGGTCCAGTTCGGACAGGTCGGCCCAAGCGAACACCGCGCGGGCGCCGCCCGGCCGCGCTCTGAACAGGCGATCGTGTTTGACGCACACCAGATCGACCTCTGCCTGGGTCAGGCGACGTCGTTCCTCGGGCGCCCGTTCGGCCGACATGCGCGCGGCGTCCTTGGTTAATCCCGCGCTAGTTATTCGGCCAAAGGGGTTAACGCCGTCCTAGCCAGGCGACCAGCCGGCCGGCGCGCCATAAAGCGCCGCCTCGGCCTCGGCCGCGAGGAAACCGGATTGGACCTGCACGCCGGCTTCGGCCAGGCGACGGGGGCCTATGCCTCCTGACCGGTGGTCGGGATTGTCGCAGGCGAACACCACTCTGGATACGCCCGCCAGCACCAGGCGCTCCGAACAGGACAGGGCGCCGGAGGAGCGGCAACCGCAGGGCTCGAGCGTGACATAGGCCATCGCGCCCCGCGCGCTCTCGCCGGCGGAGGCCAGGGCCTGCTCCTCGGCGTGCGGGCGCCCGCCGACGGCGGTAGCCGCCTCGGCGACCACGTGACCGTCCTTGACCAGGACGCATCCCACGGCGGGATTGGGCGCCGTCTGGCCTTTTCGCGCGCGCGCCAGATCGATGGCCCGCCGCATCAGCGCAGCGTCGGGCGGCGACGTCACGCCACCTTGGCCGGCAGCGCCGGCAGCGGCTGGGCCCGCGCCGCGTCGAGGTAGCGGGCGCTGACCGGGTTGAGCTTGGCGTCCAGCTCGATCAGCAGCGGATTTCCCGTGGGGATCTCGACCCCGACGATGTCGGCGTCGGGCACGTGGAACAGCAGCTTGACGATTGCGCGCAGAGAATTGCCGTGAGCGGCGATCAGCAGGGTCTCGCCGGCCTTGAGCCGGGGGGCGATCTCCTGATCCCAATAGGGCTCCACGCGGTCGAGTGTGGTCTTGAGGCTTTCCGTGTCTGGCAGGTCGATTCCGGCGTAGCGGCGGTCGGCCGCCAGATCGAACTCCCCGCCCGGCGCCAGGGGCGGCGGCGGCACGTCATAGGAGCGGCGCCACACCTTGACCTGTTCCTCGCCGTGCTTGGCCGCCGTTTCAGCCTTGTTGAGGCCGGTCAGCCCGCCGTAGTGGCGCTCGTTCAGACGCCAGTCCTTGACGATCGGCACCCACGCCTGGCCAGCGGCGGCCAGGGCCAGGTTGGCGGTGCGGATAGCCCGGGTCAGCACCGAGGTGTAGGCGCGGTCGAGCTTGACGCCGGCCGCCTTGATCAGGTCGCCGCCCTTGCGGGCCTCCGCCTCGCCCTCCGCGGTAAGATTGACATCGACCCAGCCGGTGAAGCGGTTTTCCAGGTTCCATTGGCTTTGCCCGTGACGGAGCAGGACAAGGGCGGTCATGGCGATCTCTCGGCTGTGGCGATGTAAGCGCGGGCTAAGCCCTAGGCGCTGGCGGGTCAAGGCGGTCGAGCCGGTTTGGAGCGCCGCCGCCGGCGAGGAGCAATTCAGCGGCAGTTGGCCCGGCCATCGCGGCGCGGTATGAAGCGCGGACTCGGCCTTGCATTTCAGGCCCTTCGCAGATTGAGCCTCGGCGCCCGCATGCTTCCCGACCGCCTGTTCTATCCCCTGGCCGCCATCGCCGCCGCATCGCTGGTCGCTCTGGCGCTGACGTGGCCGCAGGGCCAAGGCGCCCCCCCGCCCCCCGCCCTGCGCACAGTGCAGACCGCGCCATGAGCGAATTTGACGCCGTGGCCGTGGGACGGCGGGTTCTGCGCACCGAGGCCGACGCCCTGCACGCCTTGTCCGCCTCGCTGGGAGCCAGTTTCGACCAGGCGGTGGAAACCCTGTTCGGCGCCAAGGGCCGCATCGCCTGCACCGGCATCGGCAAGTCGGGCCATGTGGCGCGCAAGATCGCCGCGACCCTGTCATCCACCGGCGCCCCAGCCCTGTTCGTGCATCCGGCCGAAGCCAGCCACGGCGACCTGGGCATGATCGGGCCGGGCGACGTGGTTCTGGCCCTGTCCAAATCGGGCGAGGCGCGCGAACTGGCCGACGTGCTGGCCTACGCCAAGCGCTTCGACATTCCGCTGATCGCGGTGACGGCGTCGCCCGCGAGCGCGCTCGGCCGCGCGGCGGACCTGGTGCTGGTGCTGCCCGACGCGGAGGAAGCCACCGCCGAGGTCAACGCCCCCACCACCTCGACCACCCTGCAGATGGCGGTGGGCGACGCCCTGGCGGTGGCGCTACTGGAGCGGCGGGGCTTCACCGCCCGGGATTTCAGGCTCTACCACCCGGGCGGCAAGCTCGGCGCCATGCTGCGCACCGTCGGCGACCTGATGCACGGCCTGGACGACATGCCCTTGGCTGGGCCCGACGCGCCCATGCGCGACGCCCTGCTGCTGATGACCGAAAAGCGCTTCGGCTGCGTCGGCGTGGTCGGCCCGGACGGAAAGCTGTGTGGAATCATCACCGACGGCGATCTGCGCCGGCACATGGACGGCCTGCTCGACGCCACGGCCGGTCAGGTGATGACCGCGCACCCCAAGACCGCGCCACGCGGCATGCTCGCGGCCGAAGCGCTGAAACGCATGAGCGAAACGGCCCCGCCCTCCACCGTGCTGTTCGTGGTGGACGAAGACCGGCCGGTGGGCATCTTGCACATCCACGACCTCGTGAGGGCCGGCGTCATTTGACTTTCACACCTGTACTGTTCTGTTCGGGAGGATATCCGCGGGGATTGGCCGGTATGAGGCAGTCGCTCGTTAACGTGAGAGAGCGAATGTCGAGCGCCTTCAGCGCCAAGTTCCCGCCCGATCCCCGGGCATTCGAGACCGAGCCCCTAGCCGGAGCGGCCCGCGCGGATGACATCCGCGTCATGCGCCGGCCGGTCGTGAAACCCAGCCCACCCCACCAAAACTGAAGCAGGATAGTACTCATGCGCGTTGCGATGATCGGAACAGGCTACGTCGGATTGGTCTCGGGGGCCTGTTTCGCCGACTTCGGGCACGTGGTGACCTGCATCGACAAGGACGAGACGAAGATCGCCCGCCTGGAAAAAGGTGAAATCCCGATCTTCGAGCCCGGCCTGGACGCCCTGGTCGAGCGCAACGTGCGCGAGGGGCGGCTGTTCTTCGCGCTCGACGGCGCCGAGGCGATCCGCTCGGCCGACGCGGTGTTCATCGCCGTCGGCACGCCCTCGCGCCGCGGCGACGGCCACGCGGACCTGAGCTATGTCTACGCCGCCGCCGAGGAGATCGCGGGCCTGATCGAAGGCTTCACCGTCATCGTGACCAAGTCGACCGTGCCGGTGGGCACCGGGGACGAGATCGAGAAAATCCTCAAGAGGGTGCGGCCCGAGGCGGACTTCGCCGTGGTGTCCAATCCTGAATTTCTGCGCGAGGGCGCGGCGATCAACGACTTCAAGCGTCCCGACCGGGTGGTGATCGGCACCGAGGACGAGCGCGCGCGCAAGGTGATGTCGGAGCTCTACCGACCATTGAACTTGAACGAGAGCCCGCTGCTGTTCACGGGCCGGCGCACCTCGGAACTGACCAAGTACGCGGCCAACGCCTTCCTGGCGATGAAGATCACCTTCATCAACGAGGTGGCGGACCTGTGCGAAAAGCTGGACGCCGACGTGCAGCAGGTGGCGCGCGGCATCGGCCTGGACAACCGCATCGGCTCCAAGTTCCTGCACGCCGGGCCCGGCTATGGCGGATCGTGCTTCCCCAAGGACACCCTGGCGCTGGTGCGCACGGCCTCGGACGCCGGCTCGCCGATCCGGTTGGTGGAGACCACGGTGCAGGTCAACGCCGATCGCAAGAAGGCCATGGCGCACAAGATCGCCGACGCGATGAACGGCGATGTGGCCGGCAAACGCATCGGCATTCTGGGCCTGACCTTCAAGCCCAACACCGACGACATGCGCGACGCCCCATCGCTCGACATCGTGCCGGCCCTGCTGGCCATGGGCGCCACGGTCCAGGCGTTCGACCCTGAGGGCCACGAAGCGCGTAAGATGCTGACCGGCCTGGACTTCAAGGACGGGCCCTATGAGGCGGCCGAAGGGGCCGACGCCCTGGTGATCATCACCGAATGGGACCAGTTCCGCGCGCTCGATCTGGACCGGGTCAAGGGCCTGATGAAGACGCCACTGGTGGTAGACCTGCGCAACATCTACCGCCCGGCCGAGATGGAACAACGCGGCTTCCAGTACCGGAGCATCGGCCGGCGTTGATCCGCCTCATTTCCGACTTTCGAGCGACGCAGGTATAAGACCCTGGAGTCGCTTGCCTCGCGCGGCTCGGTTCGGAGTTTCCCATGGCCACTCAGGCTGACGCGCTGAAGCCGCGCTTTCGCATCGATCCTGATATCAGGCCAGCTTTCGACACCCTGCGCGCGAGCGTGGCGGCGTCGGTCCCTGACGAAGCGCCCTATCGGCACTGGATCTGGCGCGATGTGCTGCCCGACGCCACCGCGCGCGAGTTGGCCGCCCTGCCCTTTCCCAAGCCCGATCTGCACGGCGTGTCGGGCAAGCGCGAGCTACACAACGACACGCGCCACTATTTCGATGCGGCGAACGCACGCCGCTTCGCGGTATGCGATCGGATGGCGCGCCTCTTCCAGGCCGAGGAGACCGTCGCCCTGTTCGAGGCCGCCACCGGCGCGGACCTGTCGAACACCAACGTGCGTATAGAATATACCTTGGACGCCGACTGTTTCTGGCTGGAGCCGCACACCGACCTGGGGGTCAAGCGGATCACCATCCTCTACTACCTGCCGGACGGCCCCGATCAACGCGACCTGGGCACCGACATTTATCAGGCGCCGGGCGAGTGGCACAGCCGGCCGGCCTTCGACTGGAACAGCGCCCTGGTGTTTGTGCCGGGCTCGAACACCTATCACGGGTTCGAGAAGCGCGACATTCCGCGCGTCCGCCGCACCGTCATCGTCAACTACGTCACCCAGGAATGGCGGGCGCGCGAGCAGCTGTCCTATCCGGCGATCCCCGTCGGCGTATAAACCCCGCCCGCCGTAAATCCCCGCGACGCCAACAGTCCTCGCACCGCCTCGGCAACCGCCAGGGTGGCGTTCACCGGGTGGGCGGGCGGCTCGAGCCACGGTGAACCGTCGAGCCGGCTGACGATCCTGCGCTCGACCAGATTAGACAGGAACCGTTCATGACGGGCGCCGCCGCCGAGGTCGAGCACCGCCGTCGGCCGCCCGCTGGCTACCGCTTCTGACACCATGGACACGCTGTCGCCAGTGGCGACCAGACGGTCGGACAGGGCCAGGATGCCGAGATAGGGGTTGTCGCCCTGCCCGTCCCACACCCACGCCGAAGGATCGCCATCGAAGGCCGCGTGCACCAGGGCCTTGACCGGTTCGGGCGTCCGCCGCGAGGGGGTGATGACCACGCCCCCGGCGCCCCGAACCGCGTTCAGTCGATTGATCAGCGTTTGGGCCTGCGGAATCGTGAACGGATGCTGCCTGGTGCTGCCACCGAGCAAGACTCCCGTCAGGGGCCGCGGCAGATGGGACAGGCGGCTGCGCCAAAGGTCGGCGGCGGCGGCCAGCTTGGCCGGACCGACGTCGTGAAGGGCCGTATCGACCGCGATCACGTTTAGACCCGAGACCCGATCATGGCGCATGGGGACGACCAGATCGAATTCGTCAAGCGGCGCCAAAGGGTTCTGGATATGCACCGCCAAGGTTTGCCCGCCGCTGGCGCGCTTGACCGCGATGGCGACGCGGGCCGCGCGTCGACTGCAGCTGATGATCAGGTCCGGCCACGGCGGCGCCAGCCGGTCCTTGGCGGGATCGAGCTTGGCCAGGACGGTTCGCCAGAGCGCCGGCGGCAGGAGCGACCACGGCGCCTTCAACTCTATCGTCTTCTCTTCAGCTTCCAGGCCCAAGGTATTGACCAGACCAAGCGCCTGGCTGCGAAAGCCGGCGTGCCCGGTCGTGACCCACCACACGCGCGGCGGACTCATCGCCCGGTCTCCGACGCCCACACCGGCAAGGGATAGGGCGTCAGCAGATCGTGGGCGTAGACGACGGTCAGCGGAATTTCGACCTTATCCCCGCGCCCGACCGACAGCCCCTCGATGGGCGTCAGGGATGCGAAGTGCGGGGCGATGGCGGGAAGCTGGTCGCGCACGGCCGAGCCCGCACCGATGATCAGGGCGTCATGGCCGATCAAGCCGCTGCTGGGCGGGCGGAAGGCGAACTCGCGCGGATCGGGGCTGAACACCAGGACCGGCGTCTTGCCGCCCAGGGCCTGGTCGATCTTGCCGGCCTCATTCCATTTGACGGCGGCGACGAACAGGCCGGGAGGGTCAAGCAAGCCCCGCGCCGCCAGGTCGCCGCGCAGGCGCGTCCACTCCGCCGCCTCCAGCGTGGGATCGGCCTTGAGAAAGGCGCGCGGAAAGGCGTCGCGGATCCAGCCCGTGGCCGCGTCGCTGACCGCCAGGCCCCAGAACGCCAGCAGGGCGACGGCCGAGGCGATCGCCCAGGGTCTGGGCCAGGACCCGCGCGCGCCCGCCAGGGCCTGCCCAAGCACCGGGAACAGCATCAGCCAGCCGGGCATAGGCCAGTGCGGCAGGACCTTGGTCCCGAACAGGGGCAAAACGCTGAAGAGCACGACGGTCGGCGCCGCCGCCATCAGGCAGAACCACGCGGGCAGGTCCGATCTTCCTCGGCGCAGGGCGCCGTAGCCGGCCCAGGCCAGCGGGACGGCGATCCACGGCAGCAGCAGGCCCGCCTGGGCCACAAGATCGATCACCGGTCCCAGGGGCGTCAACCGGTGCGGCGCGCCCCGGTCCCCCTGGAACGTGAAGGAAATCCAGTGATGCCCGGCGTTCCACACCAGGACGGGCGACGAGACGACCAGGATCGCCAACCCCGCAGCATAAGGCCACGGACCGCGCAATTCGCGGCGGCCCGTCGGGGTCGAAAGCAGATAAACGGCGAGGCCCAGCCCCACCGTAGCGGCCTGGTACTTGGACAGGGCGGCGAGGCCGAGCCACAGCCCGGTCGCGAGCCACCACAGCCATGGGCGGGCGGGCTCGTCTGGCCGAGGGAACAGCTGGCGCGCCAGGCACAGGGCCGCCCCCAGTTCGCAGAACGCCAGAGGACCGTCGGGCAGAATCCACTCGCCCGCGGCCAGGGTGAAAAAGGCTGACAGGTTGAGCGCGATCACCGCCCACAGGCCCGCCGCATCGCCGAACAGCCGGCGGGTCAGGCGGAACATCATCCACGAGGATCCCGCGAACAGGGCGATGAACGGAAGGCGCGCCCATCGGCCGAAGCCGAACAGAGCCTCGCCGCCGTGGGCGATCCACTGATGCAGGGGCGGATGGTCGAAGTAGGACAGGTGCAGGTCGCGCGAGACCGACGCGGTGTAGGCCTCATCCACGCCCAGACCCATGGCGCCTGACGCGACCAGGCGGACGAGGACGAACGCCAACGTGACGAGTAGGGCCAGCCGCTCGGTCGCGCGAGCGACCTGCGTCGCGTCAGCCCGGGTCAAGTCAGGACACCGAAGCTGCGAGGGTCTTGGAAAACAGGATGCTGAGGGCCATGGCCAGGGCGCCCAAGCATATCCACCACTCCTGCCACAGCCCGAATCCGACGGCGCTGATCATCAGGTAAACCATCGCCGTGGCCGAGGCGACCGCGCCGTAGAGGCGGTTGCGGTCGGCGCAGTCTCCGATGCGGCGCCACAGCCAAAGCCAGAAGACGGTTCCGAAGAGCGCGCCCGGCAGCCCCAACTCGAACCACAGCTGCAAGGGACCGTTGTGGGGATGCAGCGGCACGACGCCCGGATAGACGCGGCTGGCGTCCAGGCCCGCGCCGCGCACGGGATGCTCCTGGAAGCGCTCGGCGACGAAGCTCCATATCCGCAGGCGCTCAGCCCAGGAGGGTGGGACATGATCCTTGGCCAGGGCGTAGACGCCCCCGTGATCGATGGCGATCATCACCAGCGGCGTCAGCAACATGTAGGCCGCGGTGAGGACGGCGAAGGCGATCACGGCGCGGCGGCCGAAGCGATAAGCCAGGTAAAACCCGATAACGCTGGCCGCCAGAGCCGCGGTCGGGGCGAACCCGCGCATGATGATCAGCGACAGCGGCATGAACGCGGCGAGGGCCCAGGCCAGGCGCGGCTGGCCCTGCCGACGAAGCGCCATACCCAGCGGCCAGACCATGACCGCGGCGGCGTAGCCGCCTTGGGCCAGGGCTCGGATGGCCAGGTCCGGCCGCGTGCGGCCGTGAGTCAGGGTGATCAGCCACTGATAGAACGCCGCGTGGAACAGGCCATCGACCAGCACCGCCAGCTCGATCGCCAAGAGGCCATAGGCCAGCCATGTCAGGGCCTTTCGCGCCGGCGCCGGGCCCAGACGGGCCAGCGCCGTGACGAAGGCGACGCACAGCACCAACTCCAGCCCGAGATGGAGGATGGTCAGACGCGAGACGTCCTTCAAGCTTCGAGGGTGAAGATTGGGCGCGGGTGTCCAGGCGATGCCGACGCACGCCCAGGCGACGAGGGCCGCTAGTATCAGGATGCCGGGCCAGTCGTGGCGCGCCGGCCGCGCCCAGGGCAAGCATAAAACTCCGCCGATGCCGACGACCGGGGCGAACCCGCGCACCCCGAAATAGAGACAAAGGGGCGCCGCCACGGCCAGGACCGAGCAGATAGCCAGAATGAACCGCTGTTCGCTGGGCGGATCCGGCGCCAAGCGCCCGACGTCAAGCAGCATGCGGCTTGGGCTGGGAGCCGGACAGAGCGCGCGCCAGACGCTTAGCGGCCGCCGACACCCGGTGACGCCATTGCTCCCAGGCGGCGACCTGATCGGACACCACCCAGTTCATCTGCAGCACGCGCCGGGGCCCGACATAGGGCTCATGGCCGTGAAAGGACCGATCGGAGCGCTTGAAGACCAGCAGGGTGCCGAACAGCGGCGGCACTTCCGCCGCTGCGTCGTTGAGATCGTCACCGCTGCGTAGCAATCGCAGGCGGCCGCCATCGGCGCCCCACGCCGCGTCGTTGAGATAGACCAGCACGGTGATGATCTTCTTCTTGGAGTCGGTGTGGATGCGGCCATCGCGCTCGTCGCATCGGCCACGCAAGGTGAACATGGTCGGCTTGCCGGCAAGATCGACGCCGAACTTCCGCTCGACCAAGGCGCGGAACGCCGGGCCGTTCATCTCGTCGGTCAGCGCGCTCAGGCCCGGGCCGATCTGCAGTTCGCTGAGTGGAAAAGACCCGGCGTCGGGCATTTCGGGAAAGCTGTCGGCGATCTGCGGCCGGTCAGCCTCGGCCAGGAAGCCTTCGACGACCATATAATCGAACGGCTCGTGATCGACCGGAGTGTCGGCCATCGCCTTCAAATTCAACAGGCCCATTCGAATCTCCTTCGCCGCCTGGCGCTATTAGACTTGGACAGACGATTTCGGCGCCCTGATGGCAAAGCCGGCAAGGCCCGCTCCGCCGCTCCATTTGGGCCGGATTCGCGTGCTCTGGGTCGCCCTGCGGGTAACATAATCGTCTCTTTTCTCAAACCTCTTTGACCTGCCGCATTCGCCTGCGCCGTGAATGGCGCTGAGGTCGGATTGCTTGCGCGAAAAGCGGTCAAAATAATGTAAGGCCCGATGGGTCGGGGCCTGCGCCCTTTACGCCGGGCCGGGCTCACGCAAACGATCAGCATGACTCGGCGAGGCTCCGTCGACAGGAGGCGCGCCGAGTCGCAACCACCCGCGGGTCGCATTGCGTCTTGACCTCGCCCGCCCTCCGGCTTCTGATCGGCGCATCCCGAGGAGGAGGTTGTTCGTGACTGCCCACCCTGGATTTTCCGCCCGGACTTGGCGCTCCACGCGCACGTTCGGCGGCCATTGCGCGACGCCAGCCGATGTCGAAGGCGCCGACGCGGTGTTCGCCCTGGGCGACACGTTCAACGGCCGGCCCCTGCCCATCGAGAAGCCCTCCCCGGTCATCTGGTACGATGAGGACGAGGAATTCGCCGCCCTGGTGGTCCAGGCCGAGTCGCACGAGACCGATGACGAGATCACACTGGAGATGGTCGGGCTGCTGTTGCCCAACGGCGAAACCGCGGTGGTCCCGATCGAGGACGTGGAATTCGTCGACGAAACCGATCCTGTGTGGCTCGCGCTGTTGGAAGCGGATGGCGCGCAGGACGTGGAAGACGACCAGGCGGAGTGGGCGATCGACGGCATGGACGAGCCCTGGGATCATTCCAGCGATAAGGACGTCAACTAAGCCGTCGGCGCCCTACCGGACGCCCTAAGGCTTCCGGGCCCTGGGTCTGGCCCCGGCCTTGGGCCCGGCCGCAGTCGTCGATGCGGGAGCCGCCTTCGGCTTGGATGGGGCGACGCGTTTGGCCCCGACTTCAACCGCCTTGATTTCGACCGCTTTGGGCGCGGGCGCCGCTTCAGCCCTGGCGGGCGCCGACTTGGGCTTGGGCGCGGGCTTAGGCTCAGCCGCCTCGGAGGCGGGTTCGGGCGCAATCACCGTCTCGGCGACGGGGGGAGCGACCGGCTGGACCGCTTCGACCACGGGCGTTTGGATCTGGACCGGCACGGGCGCAGCCTCGGGCGGGGGAAGCTCGACCGGAGCGGCCTCGGCGAATTCGACCGCCGCAGGCGCCGGTTCGAGCACCGCGGATGGCTTGACCAGGCGCAACTTAATCACATTGTCGACCAGAGCTTGTTGCCCGACAGCGCTGGTCCAGCGGCTCATGCTCCAGGCGGCGGCTCCGGCGCTGGCCGCGCCGAGGAACAGCAACCACAGCGGCGAGGTCAGGCCCATCTGCAGACGCAGGGCCTGTCCGCCATCGAACAGCGCCTGGGCGGGCGAACCGCCCTTGACGCCTACCGGATCCAGCTTGGACATGACGTCGCTCCGATGCCGCGCCGCGCGGCCGCGGCATTTGTGCACCGCAACATACAGCAATTACACTGAGGCGCCAATGGCCGTGTCCCGCCGCCCCCCGCGCCAGATGCGCGCGGCCGCCGCCGGGCTCGGGGACTGGCGTGCGATCCACTGCAAGGCCGGTGCGAGCGCCTGAACCAGTCCAGGCGGCGCATTCATGAAGACCAAGGCGCAACCGTTCAATTGCAGTGGATTATCTAGGCTATTTAATCTAATTTCGGCGACATCCAGCTCAGTCCCAACGCCGTCTTCCAGCCTACGCACGAAGCTGTCGAGAGTCTCCAGGTCCTTGAGCGGCGTCCAGATGGCCACGACAGCTTTGCTGTTGCGTCGCAACACGGTGGCGGCCAGATCGCCGGCCCGCGCGTAATCGTCGGCCCGCTCGAACGGCGGATCAACCAGGACGAACAGCCGCCCCTGCCCTGCCGCCGCTTCAGCCGCGACCTCGTAACCGTCGCGCGCGACCGCCTGGCGTTGCGGCCCCAGAGGCGAAAGCGCCTCGTGCAGGTGAACGATGTCCTCCGGGTGCAACTCGGCCCCAACGTAGGAGTCGCCGGGACGCAGGCGATCGGCGATCAGGCGCGGCGAGCCCGGATAGAGTTTGACAGGTCCGTGGGAATTAAGCGCAAGAACCGCCTGCTTGAGGCCATCGAACGCTACCGGCGCGGCGGAGTCGGCCATCAGACGCGCCACCCCCGCCTCAGCTTCGCCCGATTTTCGCGCCATGCTGCCTGTCAGATCGTAAAGGCCGGCGCCGGCGTGGGTGTCGACCACCCGCAACGGCCCGCCTGCGGCCAGCAGGCGGTCGAGCATGAGCGTCACCGCAGCGTGCTTGGCTAGGTCGGCGAAGTTGCCAGCGTGAAAGGCGTGTCGATAGTTCACGGCTGCAAGTGACCTGGGACAACGGATTGGGGCAAAGGCCGGAAAGGGCTATCATTCCCTATCCGCCGGATCGGCCTCAGGGCAAGGATGGACGGCAAGGAAAGGCCAGCGCCATGAAACGCTTGATCATAACCGGATCGTTGATCTTCGCTGGCCTCGCCGCGGGCGCGGCCACCGCCAAGTCGACCACCGCCGACCCCAAGAGCCTGGCGTTCAACCAGTGCTTCCGCGTCTCCGATGTGCAGAATTCGGTGCAGGTGAGCGAGACCCGGCTCAATATTCTGACCAAAGACCACCGTTACATCCGGGTGGATATGAGCGGCCGCTGCTTTTATCCGCCGTTCACCGATCCCTATGTGGTGCAGAGCCACGGCGACGACATCGTGTGCTCGCCGGTCGACTTGGACATCGCCGCCGGCCCTCCCGGCTTCAAGACGCCGTGCATCGTCGACCGCATCACCCAGATGACGCCTGCCGAAGTGGCGGCCATGCCCAAAAAGGAAAAACCCTGAGGCGTCAGGGGCCAGACGAGATCGTCCGGCCCCGTTTGAGCCTTAGAAGTAGCGGCCGGGCTTGCTCAGCCAACCATCGACGTAGTCGTACAGCGTCTTGACCGTGTCGCCGAACTGGCCGGGCGTCTTTTCGCATTCCTTGCACGGCGTATACATGTGGGTCGCCCCCTCGACGAAGGCGATCGACTTGTCAGCGCTCTTGGCGTGGTCGTAGATCGTTTCCGCCGCCAGACCCTCCCAGTGGCCCGTCATGCCCACGGTCAGCAACGGAACGGCGATGCCTTCCACGTCGCCCGGAGGACTGGCGTAGGTCGAGGTCCATTCCACGCCGTGGATCGAGTCCTCGTCGTAGCCAAAGTCGGGATCGGTGCGGATGGCGTAGCTCGACAGGAAGCCCTTGACTGTCGTCTTGAGCGCGCCGCGGTAGGTGTCTGTCGCGCCGAACACGCGCGTCTCGGGCACACGCACCGAGTGGATGATCTCGGTGGTGGCGGTCCCGTCCGCGTGCAACAGCAGATGCGGCTTTTGCGAATGCGACAACAGGCGGTTGTCAGCTGAGAAAAGGCGATTGGCGGCCACGAAAGCCCCGGGGATGACCATCGGCCCATCGTCGACAAACTCGTCCTGCTTTGCGTCCATGGCGGCGACATGTTCCTGCGCCGCCTGGATCAGGCGGTTATTGCGCGCGCCCTCGGCCGCCAGAAACTTCTTGACGAAGGCGGGGCTATAGTTGGCGCCCTGGGGCGTGAACCCGTTGGCAGGATTGTACATATCGAGACTGGGATCGAGCTTCATCCCGCTATGCTCGTCAGTCACCGCCGGATCGATGCTGAACAGGGTCATTTCCGCCTGGCCCCAGTTGGCGTCGGCCAGCACCACGCCATCGGCGGCCGGCAGGCCGGCGAGGTTAGCGGGGCACTTGTGAACCTTCTGCGCGTCTTGGCACACGGCCACGCCATTCTCGGCGATGTCCTGGTAGGCGGTCATGATCGTGGCGCCGCCCGAATGGCCGAACAGCACGACCTTCTTCACGCCGGGAATGGTGCGCATATAGGAGACGGCGGTCTTCACCTCGAGCATCACCTGATCGAGGATGCCGTCGTCGAACTGACCGGACTTGCTGGTGGTGTTGTTGGCGCACAGCACACGGTAGCCGCGCTTGGACAGTTCGCCGCAAGCCGAGAAGGTCAGGTAGTCGCCGCTGGCGTGCATCACGAACAGAGCGATCTGGCTCTTGGGACCGGGCGTCACCGGCTCGTACAGCACCCCCGGCACGCCGTTGCCGAGGTGGATGAAAGTGGTTTTGACGCCGGCGATCTGGACCGGCCCGGGGGGCGGTCCCATCGGCTGGGCCAGGGCGGGCGCGGCGCCCATCAGGCCAAGCGCCAAGGCGGCGCAGGCGGTGGCGAGGAGGTGGTTTCGCTTCATAGTGACGTCTCCGTCCAGAGAGCGGACCGCGCGCGGCGGGCCGCATGGTGGGGTCCCGCCGTCGCCGGCAGGGGGTTTGGATCTAGTTGGCGCTAAGCAAGGGCCGCAGGCCGCCGACGATGGCCGACTGGGCGCAGCCCGGTTTTAGTAGGGAGCCCATCAGGCCATGGCCCGGATGGACGTAAGCGGCGTCGGGAAGGATATAGCCGACGGTGCCAGCGATCTGGGACACTACGGTGGTGTGAGCCACCGGCGAGGCGGCCTTGATCGCCCCGCCGATCGCCGTGCCCAGGTCGCCGCCGACGCCGGCCAGGGCGATGTCGCCGATGCGCACGACCTGCAGGTGAATGGTCACCGGCGGATGATCGACCAGGCTGGCGGCGCCCGTAGCCGGATCGCGCCGCCACTGCTGACCAGGGCAACTGACCGTACCCGCCCCGGCGGCGAGCGACACATTCGAGTTTCCGGCCGGCATGGTCGCCAGAGTGTCGATCACCGAGCTGGCCAGACGGCGCGACTGCACATCGAGCAGCGCCCATCCGGCTGCGCCCTCGTCCGACGCAGGCAGTTCGCCCGCCGGCTCAAGCGACTTGAAGATCGGCAATTGGTCGGCCTCGGCGGCGGGGGTGTAGAACACGACCGGCGCGCCCTTGGGGCTGTCTTCCAGCAGATGCGCCGTGCGGCCGGAAATGTCTCCGGTGACCTCATAGCCGCCGTCCTTGGTCACACTGCGGAACATCACCTCGGAATGGGAGGCGTAATTGACGATCAGCGCCAGTGGCGCGCCGGTCCGGGTCTGCAAGCGGATCACGTCGAGCGACTTGTCGGAGGGGCCGGTCGGATCGTTCCAGGTGGTCAGCCTCTTCTCTTCGCCATTGTTGATATTGATGAAGGCCTGTCCGCGGGCGAAGGCGATGGTGGCGGGCTGAAGGTTGGCGAGGGCCTGCTGGGCGGCGGTGACGATCGCCTGCTTGATCCGCGCGATCTCCTTGGCCTGGACCGGGTCGGGCGCCGGGCTGTGGAAGAACACCAGCGGGGCTTCGTGGGTGTGGCTGGCCGACAGCATGATGCTGGAGGCCGGCAGGCCCAAGGTCTGAGACGCCGCCGCCGACATCTCCTCCGGCATCGGCACGGTGGTGACCTCAATGCTGATCAGGGCCACGCGGCGCTTGCCGTCGTCAAGCACCAGGGCGCGGACGAACAGCGGGTCGTGCACGCCGACGAACGCCTTCTCGCGGCCTTGGACATAGGGGAATTCGTCGGGCGTCGGGGTGATGTCCACCTTGCTTGCCCCGGCCTGCAGCGTTCCCGCCGCGGCCTGAGCGCGCCCGACGGAGGCCGAAAGAGCCAAGGCGGCCGCCAGCGCCAAACATACGATGGTCTTGGTCAGGCGCACGCCAGAACTCCGGTTCAAAACTTTAGATATCACGGTCGGCGCCACGGTCACCCCCTCGCCTCCACGGCCTTGGCGGCAGCGACGCAGTCGAAGCTGGCGGCATCGTTGGCGTCGCCTTTGCCCATGTAGCGGGCGACCATCGGATAGGCGCACAGCGGGCGGGTGCGCACGACCCGGAACTTCTCGATCTTGGCCGCAACGATGCGCTCGGGCACCTGGCCCTGGTCGACCCAGGCGTCGATCACGCCCAGCTTGCTGAACGTGTCGCAGCCGGCGCCGCCCAAGCAGTGGTTCATGCCGGGGATCGTGAACAGCCGCACCGATCCGCGCGACGCGGGGCCGGCGGTCTTGATCAGCGCCTTGTAGTAATCGATCAACTGCTCGGGGTTATGATAGTCATTCCAGCCGATATACATCAGCAACTTGCCGCCGCGCGCCAGGAACGGCTTGAGGTCGGAATCGACGTCCAGCAGCGGGCCGACCTTGGCGATGGCTGTTTTGACGTCCTTGTCCCAGTCCATTTTGGCGCTCTCCCAGTCGGCGTCCTGGAACACGGTGTAACGATAGAGGTCCAGGGCGTTGGTGAAGGGCTTGCCATTGGCGAAGTCGTACAGCCCCAACTCCGAGCCGCGCGCGGGCCCGGGGAAGATGACCGTGTTGGTTCGCGGATCGACCGGGCCGCGATAGAACGACCGCATCAGGAACACCTGGGGCGCGGTCAGGCAATCGGGCGCATCGGCGCCCTTGCACTGAAGCGCCACCGGGTCGAACCGGCACAGGTCCGGCTGCTCGACCAGCCCCTGCGCCTGACCGATGGGCGAGGCGCATGCCTTGAGCACCGCGTCGTGCACCAGCGCGTACTTAGCTTCGGGCATCATGCGGCTGGGGTCCTGGCTGACCAGATAGCTCGGCCACAGCTGGGCGGCGTTGAAGGTGGTCAAGGGATTGGGGGGGGCGCCGGCGACGATGCCGTCATAGTCGGCGGGATAGCGCTTGGCCTCGATGAGGCCTTCCAGCCCGCCGAGCGAGCAACCGATGAAATAGGAGCGGACCGGCCCCGAGCCGTAGAAGGCCTTGATGATCGCCTTGGCGTCGACCGTCATGTCGTGATCGGCGCGGTAGGCGTAATCGATCACCTTCTCGGGGTGGCCGAGGCTGAACCGGCCGCCCTGACCATCGGGCCCGGACCCGTCATGGCCGGTGTCGTTGCTGGCGGCGGCATAGCCCTCGAGCACGCCGTTGAACATGCCATCGTACATCAGCGAGCCGCCCCAGCCGAAGTTGGCCACGCCTAGGAACTTGCCGTTCCAGCCCGAGGTCGGCAGCCACACCTCCATGCGGATCGCTGAATCCGCGCTCGGCGCCAGCGTTAGGGACACGCGGCAGAAGGCTGGGCTTTCGCGGTGCTGGTAACGGCCGGTCAGGCTCATGCCCGGCGGTTCGGGCCGATTGGACGGCAGCTTGTATTCGCCCGCCGCATAGGCCTGGACCGCGGTCACGGTCGCGCCAGGCATCGCCGCCTTGGCCAGATCGGCGCACGCGATCGCGGGCGCGCCGCCCGCCGCGTGGGCGGCCGCGGGCAGGCCTAGCGCCAGCGCCAAGACGACCGCCAACCGCCGGAACGTCGAACCGCACCCGCGCCGGCCGTCTGCAACTCGCCTATCCTGGGCCATCGATCATTCCTCCCCGCCCTTCATCCCAGCCGGCCCTTGATCCTGTCCGCGCCGGCGGCAGCGCAAGCCTCGTCCTGCTGGGCCGTGCCGCCGCTGGCGCCGATCGCGCCGATCGCGCGGCCCTGCGCCATCAGGGGAACGGCGCCCGGCTTGACCGACATGTTCGGCCTGAGCGGGCCCGTCGCGGAGGGGTCCGCTCGCAGCTTGTCCTGGATTACCGAGGTGGGTTGGCCATAAGCGAGCGCCGCCAAGGCCTTTTGCACCGCCGCGTAGATGAGCCCGGGGGCGGCGCCGTCGGCGGTCAGGCCGATCCGCAGTTGGCCCGCCGAATCCACGACCGCGACCCCGATGCGCAGATCCTCGGCTACGCAGGCGTTGAGGGCCGCCCGGGCCGCCTCCAGGGCCAAGGCCATGGAGGGCGCGGGCGTGGCGTCCGGCGGCGGTCCATCCCGACCGGTGGGCCGCCCGCTTGGCGGCCGCAGCATCGCGGCCAGGGACGGCGGCGGCGCATCGCCCGGAAGGCGGGTCGGATCGGAAGGCACCTGGGCCGAAGCGACGCTCGGAAGGCCCGCCGCCAGGACCAAACCCGACAGGACCAGCACCAGACTGCCGCCCGCAATCTTTTGAGCGCGCGAGGTCATGCGATCAGACCCAGAACAGCACTTTCTTGCCGCCTTTCCTGCGCCTCAGCCACAGGTCGACGTACATGATGATGCCGGAGATGCTGAGATAGATCAGCGACAGGCCGCCGATCAGGTTGCCGATACGGCCGGCCCAACCGAGCATCATGCCGGAGTGGAAGTGCTTGATGTTCTCGTGCCGCTCGGTGCCCCAGGGGAAGCCACTGTTGGGGTAGCCGGCCTCGGTCAAGGACGCGATCTTTCCCGTGTCGGCGTTGATCAGCACCTGACGGGTGTGCGCCCCGCCAAGCACCACCCCGCCCTGGTTCATGCCGCCCCAGTGGCGCGCGCGCAGCACCTTGATCGGCGCGCCGGGCTCCAGGGTCTTGAGCGCCGTCACCGTCTGGCCGACGATCTGCAGCACCTGGGCGTCGCCCAAGGGCTCGGTCACATCCTTCTCGCCGCCCTTGGGCGCGGAGAAGGTGTGGTAGACGCTTTCGAAACCGAGCCAGGTGCCGCTGAAGGCGATGCAGATCAGGAAGACGGCCGCGGTCACCGAAATGATCCGGTGCAGCGACTTCCACACGCCGCCGCCCATCCAGAACAGCTGCTCGCGGCCGATCTTGCGCCGCGCGGCGAGCAACTGGAAGTATTGCCACAGGCCGGTGATGATCAGCGACCACAGCAGGATCCCGCTGCCGAGCTCGTACCATACGCCCGGCGTGTCGCGTCCCTGCCAGAAGCGGTGCCACTCCTTGAGGGTCTCGCGCGCGGAAGGCGGCAGGTGCAACTCGCCCTCCACGACCGGCTTCACGGGCGCACCGGTTTGAAGGTCGAAGGCCTTATAGATGTGGGTGTCGCGCATGAAGAACTGACCGGGCCCGCCGCGGCGGAAGCCAGGCCGGGGCGGACCGGACGGCGGTCCCGCGTGCTCGCCCGGCGCGGGCGGCTTGGCGCCCAGATCGACCTGGCCGATGGTGCGGCCGTCGACCTGGCGCAATTCCACGAAGCGCGGCTGGGCGCCCGGGGCCGCCTTGTGCAGGTCCTGCAGCACCGCGGCGAAGGCCTGGTTGTAATCAACGCCGGCGGGCAGGGGCGCGGCGACCAGGTCGCCATCGGTAATCACATGGATGCTGCCGTTGCCGTAGCGGCCTTCGTTGATCGAGGCGATGTCGGCGGCGTTGTCGGGCTGATGCGTGGCCAGGGCGACCATGTCGATCAGCTGCATCGCCGTCCCCGTGACGCCCAGGTACAGCATCAGCAGTACGGTCACGATGGCCAGAATTCGGTGGAACGTTCGCATCGAGCGCCTTCTGTCTCTCAGTGTCTCAGTTGAAGCGCAGCGACCTGGAAAGGCCTCGCCGGGGTTAAAGGGCGCTCGCGAGCAAAACCACAATCGCGATTCAGCCTGGAAGGCTCTGGATCGCCGATTGTCGTTACGCCACACGCAACTGCAGTTTTGTGGGCGCGCTTTTCAGGATTGTTTCGCTCAATAAATACTTATCGCCAGCGTTACTTTTCCAATACACGAGCCAGGATTGCTAACAATCTGATGCAACAACTGGAACTATAACAGAATAACCCTGCGGAAGACGGGGCTCTGAAAAGCAGCCCCCGAATAAGCGCGGGCGTAACAGAGTTTCAAAACGGCTCCGGCGCGCCCGCAAGACTGCGAGCGCGCCGGTAAGGGTTACTGCTGATCGGTTGATCATAACGGTCCCAAGCAAAAGGGAGTGGGCTTCAGCCCACCCCCTCCTAGCCTTGGTACGGTCTGACCGTGATCAGTACTTCAAGGTCAACCGGACGCCATAGGTGCGCGGGAGATTAACGCTGACCGTACCGATGGCGCCACCGCCGCCCGGCGCGCCTTGCATTTGGACGCCGTCCTCCAGGTTCTTGACGAACCCTTCGACGCTGATCTTTCCGCTGTCGTTGGTGTAGACGAGCGATGCGTCAGTCCGGGTAAAGCCGGGTTGAGTATATTGATTTCCGCTTATGCCAGACGGACCACCATAATTATATCCGAGGTCTTCTTCGTAATAGCTACCGGAAAGCTTCGTGTTGACGTGAAAGCGCACATTTCCACGCTCGCCCAGATCGAAACGATGGTCATAGGAGAGAGTGCTGGCGACAGTCGGAGTTTGTGACAGCGAATGGCCACCCCAGGGAACCTGCGCGAAAGCGAAGAACCCGGCCGTCGCCTGGTGCGGACCCTTGTCAAAGAAGGCCTTTTCCAGGGTAAGCGTCGCACCGAAGGTATCGTTCGGCGTGGCGTGCCAGGTGAGCTCCGATTCCGCACCATAGATCGTGACTGGAACGGACGTTGTATAGATAACAACACCCTGCACCGATTGCGGGATCAGCGTGGCTCCAGTCAGCTGATATTTGCTGTAGTCGTAATAATACGCGTCAGCATTGAGGTGAATGGTGTCGGTCACGAGGCCCTTGTAGCCGGCCTCATACTCGGTCAGCAGTTCTTCACCGTACGGGGCGACGCCGCCGGTTGAGCCGCTGTAGTCGTTGAAGCCGCCGCCCTTGTATCCCGAAGCGACCTGCGCGTAGAAGTGCGCCGTGGGCGTAAGATCATAGGTGGCTTCCGCAAGGTAAGTCACCGCGCTGGTGGTGTTGGTGCCGGCATCGGGCAACGCCTGCGCTAACAAAGAGCACGGCCCGGTGCTGACTCCGCAAGGCCCGCCCGCAGCGTTAAGCCACACTTGGCCGCCATTTTCCGTATAGGCGGGAATGTTGGCGCCGCTCTTGGCCGGGCCGGCGCTGAAGGTCGCGTAGCGCGCCGACAAGTCGGTCGAATAACGCAGACCGCCGATCAGCGTCAGCTTGTCAGTGACATGATACTGGAGCTGACCAAACACGCCCTTGGAGTCGTGAATATTGGGGCCGATGATCTGCGGGTTGGGGCCGCCGCAGCCGCCGGCAAACGGGGTGGCAAGGCAGTTTAGGACAGTGGTTTGTCCGGTCGGGGACTTCAGCGGCAGCGCCGTGCTCTGCGAGATCTGCCACTCGATGTCATTTTCGGCGTTATATTCGTGGAAGTAGCTAGCGCCGATCAACCATTGAAGCTGTGCCGACTTGTCCACGCCCGAGAAGCGAATCTCGGAGCTGTCATCGGTCAGACGGCTGTTATAGTTGCCAAAGTTGTACGACCCGACGGAGCCGCCGCAACCCGATTCGGCGCCTGTCGGACAGTAAAGGTTGTTGGTATTGAAGCCATTATCGTTCAGGTGCGCCGTGGCGCGCGAGCCGTCGTACTCGACGTGAACGGCCCCCAGGTCGAATTTAACTTCTGCGTTGACGTTGGCGAAATTGTCGTCAAGTCCGGCCGAACCGAACGGGTTGTAGAAGACTTGGAACCGGTTTTTGCCGCTGGCCTCATAGCCGTAGTGGACGCCGTTGAACGAGAATACGCCGCCGGTTCCTGGAGCGGTGTTGTACAGAATGCTGTTGGATGGTGCCGGGCCGCCGACGTGGCCGAACGTGCCGGTGACCACCACAGAACCGGTGGAGGAGAAGTCATATTTCGCGGTGATACGGCCGGTCTCGTTGTCGGAGCCGCCTAGAAGGGGCTCGCTGTGACCGGGGGTTTGGAAATTGTCCAGGCTCGGATTGATGAAGCCATCGACTTTGTTAACCGAACCCGCCACGCGAATCGCAAGCTTGTCGGTGACGGGAACGTTGACCATGCCGTCGAAGCGACGATCACCATAATCGCCGATCTCGACTGTGGTCGAAGCCGCGAATTGATGGGTCGGTTTGGCGCTCACCACGTTGATGACGCCGCCCGTGGCGCTGAGGCCATAAAGCGTGCCCTGCGGGCCCTTGAGGACGTTGACCTGTTCAAGATCAAAGAACGACAGGCCAGCCAGCTGCGGACGGCCGACCGGGATGCCGTCCACGTTGAACACGATGTCTTGTTCACCCTTCGACGTGGGATCGGTCGACTGGACGCCACGAACGTTCAGTTCAGGTCCACGCGAATTCCAGCCGATTTCAACGCCGGGCGTAATGTCGGAAAGGTTCGACACATCGTGGATGCCTTCATCCGTGATCTGCTGTCCGGAAATGACTTCCAGCGCCTGCGGCACCTGGTCGGCCTTGAGCGCGCTTTTGGTCGCGGTGACGACGATCTCGCCAGAATCGTTTGCCTGTTGCGCGTCCGCCCATGCGGCGCCGACGTTTACAAACGCCAGCGCAATCGCACTGCTGGCGGATAATAGAATAGTTGATCGCGTCATTGATACGCTCCCTCTGTTTATAATCGTTGCGTTCACTAGCTATAGTTATGGCTTAGGCGCACTTATCGCGCGTCTATTCTTATTATTTCTCAGTTGCTACAAAAGCTACACTACGAACTAGGTGAAGACATATAAGAAATGTCTAAACGGTAATGTTATGTCTTATCGCTTACGCCCCATGATCAGGACGGTGTCGTACTCGCGCCAGACCACCTGCACGTCATCGATGCCCGCGGCTTTCAGCGCCGCGATCTGATCGTCGAGAGTCGGCGTGACGAAATCGGCGTGGTGCACCCCGGGGCCCTCGGTGTTCGACGTCAGGCCCTTCTTGGTCGCGTCCTGGCGAGCCGCGGCGAAACGCTTGCTCCAAACCGGGTTTTCGGACCGAACGTGATCGATATTGGCCACCCAGCCGCCCGAGGGCAGCATGTCGGCCGCTTCCTTGTAGAACTTCTGGATGCCGGGCAGATCCTGGTGGATCGACAGCCACGAGGTGATGAGCACGTCCGTGCCCTTGGACACGCAGCCCAGGCTGATGTCGCGCGCGCCGCAACCGATGACGTAGCTGACCCGATGGCCGAAGCGGCCCAGGCGCAGGAGCGCGTTCTTGTGGCTCTTCTCCACCGGCTCGGTCCACTGGCCCTTGGCCGTGGGGAATTCCTGCATGAAGGCTTCGAGGAACTCGCCCTGGTGCGAGCCCACATCGGTGATCAGCTTGGGCGAAGGATTGTCGGCGGCCACGACAGTGGCGGCCAAGCGCCGAGGGACGGACAACCGGTCGCCCCACGGCTCGCCGTCGTTGACGCTTTCAAAGTGCACCATGGGGCGAATATCGCCGAAGGGCTGCGCGCTTTTCGCCGGCGCGCCCTGCGCCCAACCCGACGTCGCCGCGGCCACCGCGCTGACAACAATCAAAGCCGAAACACGGCTGAAAAGGTTTTCCAACTGACGTCGCTCCCTAGTCCGCCCCTTGCCATGGGCCGGCTTACTTATGGTCCGACCGGATCAGCGAAACGTCCCCGTGTCGCTTGCCCTTACGGATGTTGTTCAGACTGCGTTGGAGGATGGTTCCTCATCGGCCCCACCGCCCCCAATTTGTATCCCCCGTGTGTGACCGAGTATCAGTTCTCGTTTATGTGCACGGTCACACCCTAGGACCGACGCCCTCGGTGTCAAGGCAAGCGGTCACCTGAGGGGCGCTAGTGGACAATATGGCGCAGGCCTGTTGCGCAATTACACCATCCCCCAGAGGGCCCAGGTCGCTGCGAAACCGGCAAAACCGGCAAGGGTGGTCAATACAGTCCAGGTGCGCAGCCCGTCACGCACGGTCAGACCGCATAGGCGTGTCACGATCCAAAAGCCCGCGTCGTTGACGTGCGAAACGGCGATCCCGCCGCTGCCCATAGCCAGGCACAGCAAGGCGATGTGATTCGCGTCCAGACCCGCCCGCGCGGCATAGGGGCCGATAATGCCGCCCACAGTGATAAGCGCCACCGTGGTGGGCCCTTGCACCGCACGGATCAGCAAGGTGAGCAGGAAACCCAACAGCAGCAGAGGAAGGCCGGTAGCGTGGAGCATGTCGGCGACCGCCCCGCCGATGCCGGTCGTCACCAGCACCTTGGCGAAGATCGCGCCGCCGCCCGTGATCAGGATGACGATCGAAACGCCGGGTATCGCCGCGCTCAGCACATGGCCCACGCGCTCTCGGCTCCAGCCGCGGCGCACGCCCAGGACATAGGCGCACAGCAGCACGTCGAGCAGCAGAGCCACGAACGGAATGCCGAGGAAAGTGAAGGCTGGAAGCAGGGGCGAGGTCGGCGGAAGGAACAGGCTGGCGGCGGTGCTGGCGAGGATCAGCACGATCGGCAGCACGATCAGCAGTCCGATCACGCCAGCGGGCGGCGGCGGCGGCCCTTGCCCGGCCGAGACCGCGGGCTCGTCCGCCATTTGCGCCTGAATGTCCTCGGTCATGGCGAACTGGCCGCGCGTCAGCCGCGCCGCGACCGGGCTCGCCACCAAGGCCGCGAACACGGCGATGGGCAGACCAAACATAAGCATGCGGCCGATGTCGGCGTGCAGCAGCCCGGCTATGGCCACCGCTCCGGGATGGGGCGGCAACAGGGCATGGACGATCAACAGGGCGACACACATAGGCAGGGCCACAGGCAGGAGCCGCCCTCCCGTGCGCCGCGCCACCCCGTAAGCGAGCGGCATCAGCATGATGACCCCCACCTCGAAGAATACAGGAATGCCGATCAGGAAACCGACAACGGTCATGGCCACAGGCAGGCGTCGATCGCCGAACCGGGCCATCATCGCCCGGGCCAGCGCCTCGGCCCCGCCCGACTCGTCGATGATCCGCCCGATCATGGCGCCCAGTGCGATGATCAGGGCGATGTGCCCGAGCGAGGCGCCGAGGCCCTCCTCGACCGTCTTGGCGAGGTCCTTGACCGGCAAGCCCGCGGCCAGGGCGACGACGATGCTGACGAGGAGCAGGGCCACGAACGGCTGCAGCTTGAAGCCCAGCACCAGGGCCAGCAGCAGGGCGATGCCGCCCAGCCCGATCAGGAGGAGGATCAGCATCAGTCGCCGCCTTTGAATGGATGTCTGAGGGGACGCGAAACGCCCCAGCCGATCGGACGCCGGCGATTGCCCGGCAAAGCGCCGTCCGGCCCCCAGATCGCCTGATAAGTGTCGATGCACAGGCCTGCGCGCTGACAAGCCGTCGCCACGCCGGCGAGGGCGATCCACCACAGGACGATGACGAGCCACATCCATCGCGGCGCGTCGGCCAGGCGCAGGCCCATCGCCACCGCCACGACCGACAGGCCCAAGACGACATAACCGCCGAGCTTGTGCGCATACTCGAAGACAATGCGGCGCGACGTCATGGAATAGTGATCGCCGGACAGGTCGCCCGAAGCGCAGCGAGGGTCGGTCGGGCCGCCCTTGGCGCCCCGCAGCAGTCCGCCGACGATCTGGGCCCAGCCGAGCCCCATGATCGCCCACCCGAGCAGGCCGTGCGCACGCGCCAGGGGGGATAATCCGGCCGCGTTTCGCCACGCCAGCAAAAGCCCAGCGCTGGCCGCCATGATGGCGCCGGTCTGCAAAAGGCGGTGCGCATGCCACCAGTGCTGGTCGTCCAGTTCGCGCGGCCAGTCTTGCCCGGGCCATATCTTGCAATAGCGCGCCGCCAGCACGCCAGCCGGCGCCAGGATCGCCCACCCCAGGACCATCAGCCGGCCGTGCCAAGCCATCCAGGCCGGCAGGCCGGGATGGGGCGCATCGTCCCAGGGCCGCGACAGCCATGCGCCCAACGGCGTGATACAGGCGATGAGCCCCACTCCGACCAAGGCGATCAAGCCTGCACCGAAGGCATTTTTGGCGCCTGCCCTCACCGCGTTCGTCCGTGGCGGCGGGGATGGCGCATGGATCAGCCGCGCCCCACGAACGGCATCTTGGTGGCCATGATCGTCATGAACTGGACATTGGCGTCGAGCGGCAAGCTGTCCATATAGACGATGGCGTCGCCGATGCGCGCGACATCCATCACCGGCTCAGCGGCGACCGAGCCATTGGCCTGGAGCACGCCGCCGGTCATGCCCGCGGCCATGTCGGTGGAGGCGTTGCCGATATCGATCTGGCCACAGGCGATATCGTAGGCGCGCCCGTCGAGCGAGGCGCTCTTGGTCAGGCCAGTGACGGCGTGCTTGCTGGCGGTGTAGGCCATAGCCTGAGGCCGCGGGGCATGGGCCGAGATCGAGCCGTTGTTGATGATGCGTCCCCCGCGCGGGGCCTGGGCCTTCATCACGCGGAAGGCCCCTTGCAGACACAGGAAGGCGCCGGTCAGATTGACATCGACCAGCCGTCGCCAGGTGTCGATATCGAGTTGGTCGATCGGCGTGGCCGGGGCGCTGGCCCCGGCGTTGTTGAACAACAGGTCCACGCGCCCGAAGCGCGCCACCGCGCCGTCGAACAGCGCCCGCACGGCCTCTGGATCGGTCACGTCGGTGGGCGCGATCGAGAGGCGATCGGCGGCCGCGCCAGTCAGGCCCGCGGTCTGTTCCAGCGCCTCGCCCCGGCGACCGGCCAACACGAGGCTGTAGCCGTGGGCCGCGAGGGCCAGGGCCGCCGCCCGGCCGATGCCGCTGCCCGCTCCTGTGACGACCGCGATCCGTCCAGTCATGAATTCGTCTTTGCTTTCGTCAGACCAGCGCCGACGGCAGCGGCGCACCGGCAATGAAGGCGCGAAGATTGGCGATGACAAGGTCCGCCATGGCTTGCCGCGTCTCAACCGTGGCGCTGCCGATATGCGGGGTGAGCACCGTGCCCGGCGCCGCGATCAGCGCCTCCGGCACCCGCGGCTCGTCGGCGAACACGTCGAGCGCCGCGCCGGCGATGCGGCCCTGCGCCAGGGCGGCGGTCAGGGCGTCCTCATCCACCAGCGATCCGCGCGCCACATTGACCAGGTAGCCTTCAGGGCCCAGCGCCCGCAGCACCGCGTCGTTGACCAGGTGACGGGTCGAGGCGTTGGCCGAACTGGCCAAGATCAACACGTCCGACGACTCGGCCAGGGCCAGCAGATTGGGCGCGAACCGATAGGGACCGGGCTTTTCGGCGAGATCGGTGTAGGCCACCGGGCCAAAGGGGCTCAGGCGCGCGGCGATGGCGCCGCCGATCTGGCCGAGGCCGACCACCCCAAAGCGGCGCCCGCTGACCTTGCGCGCCAGGGGCCGCTCGCCCTCGAGCCAGGCGCCCGAGCGAACATGGCCGTCCGCCGGGACGACGCCGCGCAGAAGGGCGATGATTAGGCCCACGGCCATATCGGCCACATCCTCGGTCAGGACCTGGGGCGTGGTGGTGACGCGGATTCCGCGACTGCGCGCCAGGTCCAGGTCGACCTTGTCGAACCCCACGCCGTTGATGGCCACGATCCCCAGGCCGGGCAGGCGTTCGATCAGGGCGTTGGGCGCGCCGATGTGCCCGCCAGTGGCGATGGCCTGAACTGTCGCGCCATGGTCCTTCAGCCAGCCGTCAGAATCCGTCAGTTCGAACAGGCGGCAAACCTCGAACGTCTGGTTCAGCTCCTGCTCAAGCGCGGGGGAAAAAGGGCAAAGCTGCAGGAGGACGGGCTTGGTCATGAATATCTTTCAGAGAGGTCGGCCGGGTCAGATGACGGCGAGGATGCCGCCGTCGACATAGAGCGTCTGGCCGTTGACGAAATCGGAGGCGGAGGACGCCAGGAACACCGCTGCGCCGTGCAAGTCCTCGACCTTGCCCCAGCGGCCCGCAGGCGTGCGCTTCCTCAGCCATTCGTCGAACACGGGGTCCTCGTGCAGGGCGCGGTTGAGCGGCGTGGCGAAGTAGCCGGGCCCAATGGCGTTGATCTGCAGGCCGAACCGCGCCCAGTCGGCGCACATACCCTTGGTCAGGTTCTTAACCGCGCCCTTCGAGGCGGTGTAGGGCGCGATCGAGGGACGGGCCAGTTCGCACTGCACGCTACCGATGTTGATGATCTTGCCCCGCCCGCGCGCGATCATGTGCCGGGCCACGGCTTGGCCGACGAAGAACACGCTGTCGACATTTGCGGCCATCAGGGCGCGCCAGTCATCGTGATCGAAGTCCTGCAACATAGCCCGGCGCTGGATGCCGGAGTTATTGACCAGGATGTCGATGATGGTCCCCTCGCCCTCTATCCGGTCGATCGCGGCGCGCGCAGCGGCCGCGTCAGTAACGTCGAAGGCTGCGCAGGCGACGCTGGCGCCGGTTCGGCGCAGACCGTCGGCAGCGGCCGCGAGCTTGGCTTCATCCCGAGCGTTGAGGATCAGACGGGCGCCGGCGGCGGCCAGCCCCTCGGCGATGGCGAGGCCCAACCCCTGGCTGGAGCCGGTCACCAGCGCCGTGCGGCCGGTCAGATCGAAAAGCGATGAGGGCACGAAGGTCTCGGATGAAGGGCCGCGTTTCGATGCGCGGGCTAAAATGTTACCGGGCACATTGATAGCGAGCGCCCGGCCGGCGTCAAGCGGCTCCGCGCCCGTGCGCCGCGCGCGCCGTCACCTGTGCCCGACCGAGCCTCGCTCGACCAGGGTCAGGCCCACGTCGATCATCTCGGGTGCGGCCGGCGGCGCGGGGCCCAGAAGGTCCAGCACCAGTTGGCCGGCCTGGCGGCCGATGTCCTGGAAGTCGGCCCGGATGGTGGTCAGGGACGGGTTCACCACCCGGCCGATGTCGAAATCGCCAAAGCCCATGATCGAGAGTTGATCAGGCACGGCCACGCCGCGGCGCTGGCATTCCATCAAGGCGCCCACAGCCGCCAGGTCGGACACGCAGAACACCGCCTCCACGTCGGGATGGCGATCGAGCAGCAGCCCCAGTTTGGCCGCGCCGTGATCGTAAGAGACCGGCGCATCGCCGTCGCGCAGGATGCGTTCGGTCGATAGCCCATTGAGGCGAAGTTCCGCCTCGAGCCCGCGTATACGCGCCTCACCCCGGTGATCGGCCAGATCGCCGTGCGGCTGGCTGGCCAGGGCGCCGATTCGGGTAAACCCGCGGCGGATAAAATGTTGGCCGGCCATGCGCCCGGCCTCCTGGTTGGAAAAGCCGACCGCGTGCTGGACCGGCCGGGTGGTGTCGTCGGCCACCTCGATCACTGGAATATCCACCTGCGCCAGCAGGGCGGCGGCGCCGCGGCTGTGGGCCGCCCCGACCAGCACGATCGCCTCGGGCCGCCGCGCGAGCAGGTTGCGAATCTGGGTCTCGCGCTCCTGCTGGCTGTAGTTGTCGTAAGTGATCAGCAGCTGGAAGGCCTTTGGGCGCAGCACGTCGGTCAGGCCGTGGGCGACCATCGAGAAGTTGACGTTGGTCAGGGTAGGCAGCACCAACGCCACGAAGCCCGTGCGGCGGGTCGACAGACTGCCCGCGGTGCGGTCGGGCACATAGTTGAGACTGGCGACAGCCTGAAGCACCCGCTCGCGGGTTTCGGCCTTGACCAGTTCGGGATTGCTCAGCACGCGCGAAACCGTCATGCGCGAAACGTCCGCCAACTTCGAAACGTCACGGATCGTGGCGTGCCGGGAGGGCGGACGGTCCGAAGCCACCGCTCCGCCCTTGGCTGTTGGTGGCAGAGCGCGGGTCATGGAGTCTGGACCCCGCGCCGGTTCAGGTAGACCGCGTAGAGCGAGGTCGAAGCGCAGATGAACAACCGGCTGCGATGGCGGCCGCCGAAGGTGATGTTAGCCACCGTCTCGGGAATGCGGATCTTGCCCAGAAGCGTCCCGTCGGGGGCGATGCAGTGAACGCCGTCCGCCGCGCTGGTCCACACGTTGCCGTCTTCGTCGCAGCGGAATCCGTCGGCGGCGCCGGGCGACACGGCGTGGAACACCCGCCCGCCCGACAGGCCGCCTGACACGTCGACATCGAAGGCGCGGATATGGCGCACCGCGTGCGGATCGAAGATCGCGCCTGTGTCGGCCACATAGAGGGTCCGCTCATCGGGCGAAAAGGCCAGGCCGTTGGGCCCGGCGAAATCGCCCGCGACCACCCGCAGGTCTCCTGCAACCGGGTCCAGGCGATAGAGGTTGCAGGGCAGCTCCTGCTCGGCCCGCTCGCCCTCGTAGTCCATGCGAATGCCGTAGTGCGGGTCGCTGAACCAGATCGTGCCGTCGGACTTGACCACGACGTCGTTGGGCGAGTTGAGGCGGCGGCCCTCGTAGCGATCGGCCAGGACGGTGATGGCGCCGTCAAGCTCGGTGCGCAGCACCGCCCGGCGGCCATGCGAGCAGGTGATCAGGCGCCCTTGCCGGTCGCGCGTGTGGCCGTTGGCGAAGTCGGAGGGCTGGCGGAAGACCGAAACGCCGACGCCCTCGATCCAGCGCATGATGCGGTTGTTGGGAATGTCGCTGAACAGCAGCGCGCCGGCGTCGGCGAACCAAACGGGCCCTTCGGTCCAGCGGAAGCCGGTCGCTAGCCTTTCGACCGGCGCGTTGTGCAGAACATAGGACCCAAACCTCGGGTCGATGATCTCGAAGTCGCTGCTCAAACGCGCCTGCCCCCTCCCACTGGCGTTGATGCTTCAGAGCGCCAGGTGCAGCTTGATCACTTGCTTTCGGTCGCCCGCCCGCTCAAACGCCGCCTGCGCATCCTTAAGCGCATAGACCCCTGACAGGATAGGCGAAACATCGAGAATGCCGCCGACGATATAATCGACGGCCAGGCGGAACTCATCATGTGCGCGGAAGGCGCCCACCAGCTCAAGCTCACGCGATTGCAGCACGTTGACGGGCACGCCGGCCAAGCCGGGCGGCAGCATGCCAAGCTGAACGATTCGGCCGCCGCGCTTGGCCACGGCGAACAGGGAATTGAGCGCCGCTTGCGAACCCGAGGCTTCAAAGGCCACGTCGAAATAGCCACTGGCGCTTTCGAAGGGCGCCAAGGCCTGAGGATCGGCCCCCACGTTGAACGTGCGGCTGACGCCGAACTGCTGGCGCGCCACGGCCAGGGGCGGATCCTCGATATCGGTGGCGACCACTTCGATCGCCCCGGCCTGAAGCGCCGCGCGCGCGGTTAGCAAGCCGATCGGGCCCGAGCCCGACACAATCACCCGCTTGCCCATCAAGGGGCCGGCGCGACGCACCGCGTGCAGCGCCACCGACAGCGGCTCCGCGCACGACAGTTTCAGAAGATCCGTTTCGTCCGGCACGGGAATGACCTGGTCCTGGCGCAGGATGAGATGCTGGGAGAAGCCGCCGGCGATATGAGGGAACAGGCTGGCGCTGCCGAGGAAGCGCATGTTCTCGCACAGGTTGCTGCGGCCCGCGATGCAGAACTGACAATGCCGGCAAGGCTTGCTGGGATCGAGCGCCGCTTTTGCGCCGAGGGCCAAACCCGACACCGCCGAGCCGACCTCGGCGATGACGCCCGACACTTCATGGCCCAGGACCATCGGTTCCCGGACGGCGAAGTTGCCCACAGCTCCGCGGTGATAATAGTGCAGGTCCGAGCCGCAGATGCCGCCGAAGGCGACGCGCACGCGAACTTGGTCGGGGCCCAAGGGGGGGTCGGCCAGAGGCTCGACTCGCAAATCCGATCGTCCGTGCAGAACCGCGGCCAGCATGGTGTCACCTCAAAATGTGACCGGACACATAACCATCGCGGCGGTTGTTGCCAACAGGTTCGGCTCCGGGAACGTTCCCCGACGACTAGTTTTCGCTCGGCATGTGCAGATACATCGACTGGATGCCCACCCTGCCCGGCCCGGTGAAGCGGTTGACCACGAAGTTCATGGTCGACCCGAACATGCCGCTGGTCAGACGATCGACCACGGTGTCCATGCGCACCGAGGTGTCCTTGTAGAGCCAGCCGCCGGGCTCGATGTCGATGCTTTCGCCCGGCGCGAGAGTCTTTTCAAAGACATTGCCGTAGCCATGAATCCAAAGCACCCCATCGCCTAGGCGCCCATGGAACCGGTCGATGAAGAAGCCGGTCTGGCCGAAGAGCATGTTGGAAATGCCGCTCACGCGCTCGAAGCTGTAGTCGATGTTGTCGGTGGCCGCGAGGAACTGGTGCTCGCGCACCTGCAACTCCTGGCCGCGCGCCAGATGGATCGGCACGATGTGGCCAGCACCGTCACGACTGAAGGCGATCACGCCCTGACCGCTGGCCTGGGTCACGAACACCTGCATGCCGGCGATCATGCGTTTGAGCATGCCCCGCAGCGCCTTCAGTCCGATGCGCACGCTGGGGTGCTTCCACAGCAAGATATGGTGCTCGAAATAGACCGGCATCTGGGTGACATCGACCGACAGCACCGGCACCAGTTCGCCGTCGATATGGTAGGTGACCCCGCCGAACGTCTCGTTGGCGGCCTTGGTCGGCATCAGGACCGGCAGTGAATAGTTCGGCATCGGCGACACGTTCCTCCCGCAGCGAAGCTCGGGCGCGCGCCGCCCGGTGCGTCACATGAACCGGCCAGGCTTGCTCAGCCAGCCGTCGACATAGTCGTAGAGCGTCTTGACCGTATCGCCGAACTGACCCGGCGTCTTCTCGCACTTGGCGCAAGGGGTGTAGCCGTGCGTGGCGCCCTCGATGAAGGCGATCGACTTGTCGGCGCTCTTGGCGTGGTCATAGACCAGCTCGGCGGCCAGGAACTCCCAGTGACCGGTCATGCCCAAGGTCAGGATCGGCGCGGAGATGCCCTCGGCGTTGCCGGGCGGGCTGGAGTAGCTTGAGGTCCACTCGACGCCGTGGATCGAGTCCTCGTCGTAGCCGAAATCCTTGTCGGTGCGGATGGCGTAGGTCGACAGGAACCCGCGCACCGTGGTCTTCATCGCGCCGCGGATCATGAAGGGCGAAGTGTTCTGCGGGTTTTCAGGCACGCGCACCGTGTGCACGATCTCGTTGGTGATCGAGCCGTCGGGGTGCACAAGGGGCCAGGGCTTCTGCGTGTGCGACAGCAGGCGCACGTCCTGGGCGAACAGGCGGTTGTTGCCGCCCAGCAGACTGGCGCCCGGCACGATGAACGGCTCGTCGTCGAGGAACTCGCCCTTGCCCGCCTCGATCGCCGCCAGGCGATCTTGCGCCAGCTTGATCAGGCGGTTATTGCGCGCGCCCTCGGCGGCGAGGAAGCGGTGGACGAAGGCGGGGCTGAAGCTTGATCCGCCGGGCTTGAAGCCATTGGCCGGATTGAACAGGTCGATGCTCTCGTCAAGCTTCACGCCGCTGGCCTCGTCGGTGACGGCGGGATCGACGCTGAACAGGGTCATTTCCGCAACGCCGTAGTTGCCGTCGCCCAACACGACGCCGTCGGCCGGCGGCAGGCCGGCCAGACTGTCGGGGCATTTGTGGACCTTGATCGCGTCCTGGCACACCTTCACGCCGTTCTCGGCGATATCCTGGTAGGCGGTCATGACCGTGGCCCCGCCCGAATGACCGAACAGCACGATCTTCTTCACGCCCGGATAGGCGCGCAGGAACTGGATGCCGCGCTTGGCCTCCAGCAGCACCCCGTCGAGCCGCCCGTCGTCGAAGGCGCCGGACTTGCTGTTGCTGTTGTTGGCGCACAGCACCCGGTAGCCGCGCTTGGACAGCTCGGTGCAGGCCGAATGAGACAGGTAGTCGCCCGCGGAATGCATTACGAACAGAGCGATCTGCGCCTTGGTACCTGGATTGGTCGGCTCGTACAGCACGCCTGGCTCACCTTGTCCCAAGCGCACGAAGGTGGACTTCACCCCAGGAATCTGGGCGATCTTCGGCGGCCCGCGCTCGTCCATCGGCTGCGCCCGGGCGGGCGCGGATCCGATCAGGCCCAACGCCGCGGCGGCCGCCAAGGTCGCCATCAAACCAAACCGTCTCATGTGCACGTCCTACCGAAAAGCGCCCTACCCGCGCGTTGCCGAAAAGTCCTGTCCCAGCCCGACCTTGCCCATACTCAGGGCCGGGCCGCCGGAGCCGAGGCCGGAGGCGGCGCGGGCGCCGGGGCAGTGGGATCGATCGTGCTGAGCCCCATGACCTGTCCCGCCGCCAGAACATGGCCGGCGATCGCCGCCTTCAAGGCGGTCCAACTCAGGTTGGGGTCGCCCTGAATCACCGTGTCCAGGGCGAACACTTGGATATGATAGCGATGCTTGGGCCCCGCCCCCGATCGCGGACCGATATAGCGGCGCGTGTTCATCCGCTGATTGGGACCCCACATGGCGCCAGCCGGAACGCCCGTCATGTTCGGTTCGAGCTTGGTCGTTCCGGCCGGGACGTTGAACATGGTCCAGTGCAAGGTGGCGTCGCCGCGGATCAGGCTGTCGCCATCCTGCATGATCAGCACATAGGACTGCGTGCCTTTTGGCCCCCTGCTCCACGACAGGCCGGGAAACACGTCGGCCCGGTACTGGGTGTTCTCGAAGGGGAAATCACCGCCCTCCTGGAACGCCGGCGTGGTCACGGTCAGCGCCGCCTTGGCCGGGAACAGATTGATCGCCAGCTTGTCCGCGGCGGCCTCGGTCGCGCGCGGCGGCGTTTGCGCGACGGCCGCGCCGAACAGACCTAGCGCCAGGACCGCGCCGATCAGATTTCTCATGCAATCTCTCCTTTGGGCCCTCTACGGCGTAGCCGCGTTCAGGAATCGGCCGTCCTTGCTGAGCCAGCCGTCGGCGTAGTCATAGATCGTCTTGACCGTGTCGCCGTACTGGCCCGGCGTCTTTTCGCACGACTTGCAGGCTGGATAGCCGTGCGAGGCGCCTTCCACATAGACCAGCGTCTTGTCGGCGCTCTTGAGGTGCTCGTGGATGGTCTCCGCCGTGGCGCTCTCATAGCTGCCGGTCATGCCCAGGGTCAGGAACGGCACGGTGATGCCCTCGGCGTTGCCCGGATTGCTGGCGTAGGACGAGGTCCATTCGATGCCCCGGATGGCGTCGCCCTCCCCGTAGCCGAAATCGTCATCGACGCGGATAGCGTAAGTCATCAGGAAGCTGCGCACCGTGGTCTTGAGCGCGGCGCCCATGTAGTTGTGCGATGGGTTCTCGGTCAGGGTCGGCGTGCGCACGGAGTGGACGATCTCGGTGGTGATCGAGCCGTCGGGATGCAGCAGCGGCCAGGCCTTGGCGGTGTGGGCCATTAGCCCCATGTCTTGGGCGTAGAGCTTGTTCTCGGTGAAGCTGGCCCCCGCGATAATGAACGGCTCATCGTCGGCGTAGTGGCCCTTGCCGGCCTCGATCAGCGCCAGCCGCGCCTGGGCAAGCTTGACCAGACTGTTGTACCGCTTGGCCTCGGCTGCTTGGAATTTCCGCACGAATTCAGGGCTGTAGTGGGACCCGTCGGGTTTGAAGCCGTTCTTTGGATTGAACATGTCGAGGTCGGGATTGAGCGTCATGCCGTCGTCGTCGCTCACCGCCGGGTCGATGCCGATCACGGTGATGGGGGCCAAGCCCCAGTTGGCGTCACCCAGGATCACGCCGTCGGCAGGCGGCATGTTGGCCAGGCTGTCAGGGCATTTGTGGATCTTGGCGGCGTCCTGGCACACTTTAACCCCGTTCTCGGCGATGTCCTGGTAAGCGGTCATGATGGTGGCCCCGCCCGAGTGGCCCCACAGCACGATCTTCTTCACCCCGGGGTATTTGCGCAGATAGACGATGGCCGCCTTGGCCTGGAGCAGCACCGAATCCAGGATGCCGTCGTTGAACTCGCCCGACTTGCTGGTGGTGTTGTTGGCGCACAGCACCCGATAGCCGCGCTTGGATAGGTTGGTGCAGGCCGAGTGGGTCAGGTAGTCGCCGGCCGAGTGCATGACGAACACGGCGATCTGAGCCTTCGGACCTGGGGCGACAGGCTCATAGAGCACCCCGGGTTCGCCGTTGCCCAGATGCACGAAGGTGGTCTTGATCGACGGATCGAGCGGCGGTTCCTGCGTTCGGGGCGCCGCGCCTCGGGCGGTCTGGGCCGCCGCTGGGCTGGCGTGGGCCAAGCCCAGCGAGGCGAGTAAGGCGAAAGCCAGCATCACCTTGTTTGGGTTCATGATTCCCCCCTGCCCTGACAGGTTTTCGGTCGTGTCAATTCGCCAGCATCGGCTTCAGCGCGCCCAGAATCGCCGGCTCCGCGCAACCCGCCTTGAGCGGGGAGCCGATCACGCCGTGGCCCTGGTGCACATAGTTGGCGTCCGGAAAGATGTAGCCGATCGAGCCCGCCGTCATG
>DATKPD010000023.1:0-2370 GCA_035524315.1 Caulobacteraceae bacterium | reverse complement strand
GACACCGGGTCCGGGAACGCGCTGACCGGGTACTCCTGCGAGGGCGCCCGCAGCGCCTCGATGTGCAGACACCAGCGCGAGCCCAGCCGTCGCAGGGCGTTGTTGAGCTGCGCCCGCGTGGCCACCAGGCTGGCGTCGGTGGAGCTCGCGAGATCGGGACCGCGGAACGCCAGGGTCTTCTGGAAGCTGCCGTCCTTGTTCAGGATCAGGCCCGGGCCGATCAAGGCGACCCAAGGCAGATGATCGAACAACCGCTGCGATTTGGTCCTGTACTCCCCGAGATACAGCAAGGCGGCCCCCGGTCGGCGTCAGGCGTTGAGGTGGAAAATCAGGCCCGCGCCGGCGTAGACCGCAGTCCCGATGGCGACGGCGCCCGCGCTAGCGGGGGCGGAGCGAAGCCGCGCGAACGGCGGCCAGATCTCGGCGCGCATCAAGGCCCAGGAGACCAGGCCCACCGATAGGGCGAGAACGCCGGGCGGGGTCGTCAGGACTTGAACAACACTCGGGATCATCACGCGTCCCAGTAGGGCTTCTGCCGGATGTGGCGTTTGAGGGCGTCGAAGAAGTAGGGGTCGCGCTTGTTCAGCCAGTAGGCGCCCGCATGAACGGCGAGGCCGAGGGGAAGGCCGATCCACGGGACCTGCAGGCCGAGCGCGAGGACGGCGGTGAGGGTGCCGTTCAGCACCGCGATCATCCGCGGCACGCCGGCGATCGTCACGGGCTCCGACAGGGAGCTGTGAAAGCCGATCTCGAACCCCTCGATGTCCGACTGGGCCACGTCAGAACGCCGCCCCGGACGTCATGCTGAAGAAGCTCGAGATGAAGGTCGTCGCGGTGAACGCGATCGCCAAGCCGAAGACGATGCCGATCCCACGGCGAAGCACCGAGCCGCCCTCGGAGAAGGCGAACCCCAGGCCCGTCAGGACGATGGCGATGATGCCCACCGCCTTGGCCACAGGCCCGGAGAGCGAGTTCTGAATCGTGGTGAGCGGCGTCTCCCAGGGCATGGCCGTGCCGCTGCCCGACGCCCAGGCCGGCGTCGCCAGCAACAGCGCGACACTCGCCGCGATCATCGCGGTCTGGGAACGATCCCTCAGGCGGATCGCAGCCCGGGTGATCTGGCGGGGAGAAATCATGTGACGGGCGCCTTTCCGACTCGAACAGCCCTGACCGTCGGGCATGCCAAGCTGAGTCCGGGAACAACCGGAGGTCAAGGGCGTTTTCATCACAAAAGCGACGTCACGGCGTTTTTTAATGAAAAACGCACGGCTCAGCTTGACTTCTGGTTGCAGGGGTCCTGACGCGCCCGACATCGCGACAAACGGGCGTTACAGTGGCCGGAATGGTGGCGGTCTCAGCGGCGGAAATGGCCGTTTCGGGGCGAATGCCCGAGTTTTGTGGGCTTGGTCCAGGCGGCAACTCCTCCGCCTGGCGGGCCTTCCGCCAGTGACGCAGCATTGCTTCCAGAGATTTGACGAGGGGCGCGGCTGGCTCGCTTAAGCGATTTTCCGTGCTGGGTGGAGACCTCGTTGTGCGAGCACAAAACCCCGATCGACGAGGAACGCCCCGATCAGCGTGGCGCCGACCAGCGGATAGATGATCCCCACAACGACCATGATGGCGATCAAACCGCGCGCCGCCCGCGGCTCCGCTGGCGGCGGCGGCACGCCCAGGGCGCCTTTCGGCCGTCGCTTCCCCCACATGGTGATCGAGGTCACCGCCAGCAGCAGCACGGCCACACATCCCGCCAGCATGAGATAGCGGTTCAGCGGGCCGTACTCCTGGCCCTGGTGGACGGCGATGCCCCATTCGATGGCCTTGGCGGCGGGCCCCCAGTCCTTGAAGCCGACATCACCCAGGACCTTGCCGGTGTACTGGTCGAGGTAGACGACCCGTGTGTCCTCAACTCGGTCGGGGCGCAAGCTCGCGACGTAGGCGCCCTTGGGCCCGTCAGGTAGGGAGATGCTCGCCCAGGCCGGCAGGCCCAGGGTGCGGAAGATCGCCGCCGCGCGATCGACGCCGATCGGCGACATGCCTGGCATGTCCTGCGATGTCGGCATGTCCATCTTTTCCATCGCCCAGGGCATCTGGGCGCTGACCGCCGGGTCCGTCCCGTGCGGCGTATGCGGCATGTTCGGCATCGTCGCCGACATCTGCCAGTCCGGCGTCACCTGCGCCGGTGGCGGCGGTTCGTAGAGGTTGGCGGCCGTCGCCCATTTCTGGACGTGCGCGCCCCAGAACATCGACCAGGGCATGCCGGTGACCGCGAGAAACAGGATCACCGCGCCCGCGAAGGCGCCGGTCACCGCATGGAGGTCCCGCCAGAAGATTCGCCGGGATGGGGAGCCGCGAACGCTAACCACGCCGCCG
>DATKPD010000022.1:0-23136 GCA_035524315.1 Caulobacteraceae bacterium | reverse complement strand
GCGGCGTCGAAGGACGAGTAGTCCCAACCGCCGTCCGGCAGGGCAATGTGGCCCGTCACATTGTAGCTTGGTGCGGTTTGAGCCAACGCCCCATTGGACACAGCCAGAACGCTGGCCGCGAGGGCCGCAATCCGTGCAATTATGTTCAAGATCATTGCTCCTCTGGCGCATCGCGCTACGCGGGTGTCGTCCCTAGGCCCCCCGGGGAATGATGACGCTGCGCGTTTGTTGAGAGGGATTAAATAATCCGCTTTGCGTGATCCGTTTGAAGCGCCCCCAATACGGCGCTGGACCACAGGATCTCACGCCGTGGCTAACCTGCAGAACTGGCAGGGCATGACCGCACCGCCATCTTGGCGGCTCAAACCCCTGCTAAGTCATTTGGGCCCAGTGGACACCTGCTGTTGATCGGGATCGTCAATCGAACTCGCGCCAGCCGCACAACCGCCGGAATAGCGGCGCTGTGAGGGTCGTCGCGGGCGCGCCCGGCGCCTACCCTGATTTATTCGGATGACGGCCAAGACGCCCCCGTCAGCATGGTTGGCCAAAGTGAGGCTGGCGCCAAACGTGCGGGCCTGGGCTTGCGCGATCGTCAGGCCAAGGCCCGTGCCGGGGCCGGCCTGAGCCCCGCCGCCCAGCCTGCTAAAAGGTTGAAAGGCCTCCTCAATCCGGTGTTCCGGAATGCCTGGACCGTGGTCGCGTACACAGATGAGAAGATTAGGCCCGTCGAACTTACAACTGAGCTCAGCCCCGGCGGCATATTTGACCGCGTTGTCGATCAGGTTGTTAAGGCAACGGACCAGTGCGTTGGGCTTTACCCGCGCCTGGGCGCCGCAGCCGCCCACGAAACTCACCTGATTACCGAACTCCATATTGTCGTCGGCCGCGCTGGACAGGATCGAGTCGATGTCGACGATCGACCACGGCTCTCGGCTCTCGCTGCTGCGCGCTAAATCCAGACCATCGCGGACGAGTTTCTGCATCACCACCAGATCGTTGATCAGCAGGTTGCGCAGATGCTCGTCACTCACCTGTTCCAAACGCAGGCGCAGGCGTGTGAGGGGCGTCTGAAGGTCATGGGAGATTGACGACAGAATTTGAGTCCGCTCGCGGAAGCCATCGCGAACGCGGCTTTGCATTATGTTGAAGGTCTTTAACGCCGCCCTGACCTCGCTCGGCCCGTGTTCGGGGATGGCGTCTGGATCCACCGTGACGGAGAAATCCCTGGCCGCGGCCGTAAGACGCCCGAGCGGAGCGGTCGCAAAGCGCGCTACCGGAAACGCCAAGACCGCGCTCCCGCAGACGATGAGCAGCATGTAGAGCGGGTCCAACTTCGAATTTGGAGGAAAATTGATCAGAGGCAGGTTGATGATCAGCCGCCGATCGACGCCGCGGGAGTCGCGGAAGCGGACGTACCAACAATCGGGTGTCGACTGTCCGATCATACCGGCCGCACGGATCGCGACGTTCACCGTGACCAGGCATGACTCGCGCGGAATCAGCATCACCCGGGCGGCGGACTGGGGTCCGAGCCGCTGCATGAGTATGTGGCTGAGCTTGAGGTCCGGCGGCGGATCACGCCAAGTTGCCGGCGGAACGAGAGCGCCGAAGATGACGCCTTCGTTGAGCAGTCTTGCGGCGCCTACCGGATCGCGCTCCAGTCGGCCTGCGATATCGAGCGTGCTAGCGAGCCCGCCTTGAAGACGTATCCGCTCGAACTCCCGGACCTGGGCCTGTTCGGAGACAAACAGCGCGAGGATGGCGGCCGCCGCCACGCCCACGGTCAAGATCAGCATCACCCGCCCCGTCAGGGAATCGGTGAAGGCCGCGATCCTGCCCAGCATCCCCGTCATTCGAAACTGACCGGGCCGGGCATGAGATAGCCTTCGCTGCGGACGGTCAGGATAGCCTGGTCTCCGCCAGGCTCGGTGGACAGTTTGTGGCGCAGTCGGCTGATCTGCAGGTCGATCGTGCGGTCAAACGCCACCGTGGCGCTGCGTTCAGGCAGCAGTTCCTCACGGGAAAGCACCTTTCCTGGAGCGTCCAGGAAGCGACGAAGAAGGCGGTATTCGGCCGCGGACAGCATGACCAGCCGATCGTTTGATCCGATCAGTCGCCGCTGGTGCACGTCTAGCCGCCAGGGCCCGAAGCGGGCCATGCGCGCCTCGCGTTTCGGAGCCTCGCCGACGGCCCGATGGCGTTTGAGAAGGTTGCGTACCCGGGCCAGCAATTCGCGGGGCTCGAAGGGCTTGGTGAGGTAATCGTCCGCCCCGAGCTCAAGGCCGAGCACGCGGTCTATGGGCGCATCGCGCGCGGTGACCATGATGACGGCGCCGTCGAAGCCTTCCGCGCGCAGCTTCCGGCAGAGGTCCAGGCCATCGCCATCTGGAAGATTGAGGTCGAGCACCAGCAAATCCACGCGCCCGCGGTCCAACGACGCGCGGATCTCCGCCACGTTCACAGCCGCACTGACCGCGTAGGGCTCCCGCGCCAACTGGGCGATGATCAACTCGCGGATATCGGCGTCGTCCTCTGCGACGAGTATGCGTCCTTCGGCGGGGGCAGTCAGCGGGCTCATGTCCTTGTTTAGCGCCTCTACGCGCGCCGCGCCGTGATTGATACACAGCGTTACAGTTCGATACACAAGGCGACTGAAGGTGAAGGCGCCCGATCGCCAACAACCAAGCTGTCAAGGGACGCCCCTCCGAAGGCGTCAAAAACAGCGATACAAAACGCTACTTGTCTTACGTCACGCTCGGCACGACTACTATCACAGCGACATGAGATAATAGCGCATCTCATTCGGAGATGTGTAAGCCATTTGATGGTCGCCTATCGGAGCATAGTCGACACGAATTATACAACAAGCCGAGCCTAAGACAGCAGTAACGAGTGATTACTCGCTGAGAAGCTAAGACAAGCAACAAATTTACCGGGAAGACGCGGGTCGCCCCGCTTGCAGGTGCGCTCCTGCATATCTGAGCGGCCGCTCTGCCCGATCCATAAGGGGGATATCCAATGCACATTCACCGCAACACTGTGCGCCTGGTTCTGGCCACTACCGCACTCGTCGGCTCGCTTAGCGGCCTGCCGATGGTCGCTCGAGCCCAAACGGCTGGCGCCCAGGCATCAGCCTCGACCGACAAAGCCAACACCCTGTCGGAAGTGATCGTCACCGCGGAAAAGCGCGACACCACCATCGCTCGCACGCCCTTGGCCGTGACGGCCTACACAGGCCAGACCCTGAAGGATCAGGGGATCGTCAATGTGTCCGACCTGCAGAACGTTTCGCCTTCAGTTGTGGTCGGTCGCGACAACTTCGGGGTCAACATCGCCATTCGCGGCGTGACCACCACCGACAACACCAGCAAAGGCGACGAGGGCATCTCCTTCAACGTCGATGGCATCCCCTATGGTCGGCCGGTGGAAGAGGGCTTGGCCTTCTTCGACGTGGCGCGCGTGGAGGTCCTGCGCGGACCGCAGGGCACGCTGTACGGCAAGTCCAGCACCGGTGGCGCGCTAAACGTGATCACGAACCGCCCCCAGGACACCTTCCAGGCCAGCGCTGACGGCGAAATCAGCAACTACAACACCCATCGCGAAGACTTCACGGTCAACGTTCCGATCAATGACCAACTGGCGGTGCGCTTTGCCGCAAACGCCAATGAGGCCGACGGCTACCTCACGCCCGCCCTTGGCGCCTACAAGACGGGACCGGCTGTGAACGGCCAGGACGACGTGTCGGGTCGCGGCTCACTGCTCTACAAATTCCAGTCGGACGGGACGTTGTTCGTGGCGGTTACGGGCGGCCATGTGGGAGGGACCGGCGCCGGCCAAGCCCTTCTTGACAAGGTGTTCACCACCTCTGGCGCGAGCCAGCGGGAAATTTATGGCAGCCCCTTCGCCAGTAGCATCAACGACAGCTTCCTGAATGTGAACGCCGAGTTCAACAAGGACCTGGGGTACGTGCACCTTGCCTACGACGGGGCTCACCTCAGCTTCCAGCAGCACGACATGACCAACTCCGGCAACAACCCTCTTGCCAACAACGGCGGCCAATACGGCTGGCGTGACTATCATGGGAACTTCCAGACGGATTCCCACGAGGTGCGCCTGTCGAACAAGACGCCGGGCCGCATCGACTGGGTGGTGGGCGCCAACTGGTATCGTGAAAATATCCACGAGAGCGATCACAATTGGGGCGCGCCCTTTGTGAACCCCACCTATGCGGACAGCACCAACGGCATCGACCCGGTCAACAACACCATCCACACCACGTATGGCGTTTTCGGCCAAGGCACCTTGCACCTGAACGACGTGTTTGGCTTGGTCTTGGGTCTGCGCGAGGGCCACGACGCACTGACCCGCGTCGGAACCTTCGCCGCCGGTCCGTTTGATGCGCATGGAAAGCTCTGCGCACCCTTCGCAGACTGCATCGGCGGCCCAAACAATGGCTCCGAAAGCGCAAGCAAGCTGACTTACCGCGTGGGACTGAACGCACAGTTCACGCCGACCCAACTGGTCTACGCCTCGGTCGCCACCGGCTATAAGGCCGGCGGCTTCAATGACTTCGATCCGGCCACCCATGGCGCCGGTCCTTATGCACCGGAATCCCTGACCGCTTACGAACTCGGCTACAAGGGGCGCATCCTACCTAATCTTCAACTCAATTCGGCTCTTTACTATTACGACTACGCTTCGGAACAGATCAGCAGCCTCGAAAACATCATGGGCAACTTCGTGATCTTCACCAAGGGCACCCCGACGACGCTCTACGGCTGGGAAAACGAAATGAACTTCCGGCTGGACGACAACAATACCTTTGACGGCTCGCTAAGTATGGAAAAGTCCCGCTATTCCAACTTCCGAGCGGGGATCAATGCGAACGTCAATTGGTCGGGACAGTCTCTTGACCGCACTCCAGCCGCAGTCATATCGGCGGGCTACAATCACTACTGGTCTCTGGGTGACAAGGGCAGCGTGAAGTTCCGGATCGATACGCGTTACTCGTCGTCTTATCTGATCAGCGACTTCGTGAGCGCGATCCACTACACGCAATCAGCCTTCACCAGGTCCGATGCGAGCCTAACCTACACCAGCGCCGATCAAAGGTTCACCGCCGAGGCTTTCGCGCGCAATCTTGAAGATAATATCCAGGCCACCGGCGGCGGCGGCGGCTTTACGCCTGGCGTGCCTAACGCGGCCACTGTGGCGGTAAACACGCCTCGGCAATTCGGCCTTCGCCTGGGTTACAAGTATTAGGATCGGAGCATTCCCGTGAAGTCCGTGTTCACTTGGGGGACCGCGCTACGGCGCGGCTCCCCGCCCCGGTTGCTGTCCATCCTATTGCTGGCGGCGGCGTTGCTCTACCTGGGCTCGTCGGCGCTCATGGCCCGCGCCTTGGCCCAGTCCGCCCCCGCCACGCTTAAAGCGATCGATCCGGTGGCGAGCTGCGCTTCGCTGTCCGGCGCGGATCTCAAGGCTGCCACCGGCGCTGCGACGACCGCAGACGCTAAGGAGATTAGTTCGCCAAAAGGCCGCTTCTGCCGCGTGACCGGGACCATTGCGCCGGCGATCGGTTATGAAGTCGACCTGCCGATGAAGGGCTGGACCCAGCGCTATCTGCAGACCGGCTGCGGCGGACTTTGCGGAAATCTCGACGTGCAGGTCAGCCATGCCGGAACGTGCCTACCGGCCGTGAACGGCGAAATGGTGGTGGCCAGCGATGACATGGGACACCGCAATGTCGGCGGCCCTGGTGGCGACGGCGACGCCGCCTTCGGCCTGGACCCCCAGAAGCGCATCGACTTCGCCTACCGCGGAAACCACGTAACCGCCCTGGCGGCCAAGGCGCTGATCAAGGCCTTTTACGGCCAGGCGCCGCGGTATAGCTATTTTTCCGGTTGCTCCGATGGCGGCCGCGAGGCCCTGGTCGAAGCCGAGCGCTTCCCGGATGATTTCGACGGCGTCGCCGCCGGCGCTCCGGCCATGAATTTCCAAGTGCAGAACTCCTTTTATCACGCTTGGCAGGCGCGATCGAACACCGGTCCGGACGGTAAAGCCATTCTCATCGCCAGCCGCCTGCCGGTGCTGCATAAGGCGGTGCTGGCCGCCTGCGACGCGCTCGACGGACAGGTTGATGGACTGATCAGCGATCCTCGCGCATGCAAATTTGACCCCGGGTCCGCACAGTGCGCCCCTGGGGCGACAGACAGCGCCAATTGCCTCACGGCCGCCGAGGTAGACGCCGCGCGCAGGCTGTACGCTGGACCGCGAGACGCCGAAGGCCACCGCTTCACCATAGGCCAGCCTCAGTATGGCTCGGAACTCTCATGGGAGGGTGTGTTCGTTCCACGCTCAGCGGACCAGCCGATCCCAAGCAAGGGCATGGCGGCGGGATCGTCGACCTATGTGATCTTCCCGGAGGCCCCGGCCAAGGACGGCGACATCGACCATTTCGAGTTTACGCAGGCGCACTTCGCACGTCTTGCCGACCTGCACCCGCTTTACGACGCGACCGACGTCGATCTTGAACGGTTCCAAGCCAAGGGCGGCAAGCTCCTCCTCTGGCACGGCTGGTCCGATCCCCACATCTCGCCGTTGAACACCATTGCCTACGACGAGAGCGTGCGGAAATTCATGGGTGAAGCCAAGGCCAACGGCTTCTTGCGCCTGTTCCTGTTTCCTGGCGTGTACCACTGCGGCGGCGGCGACGGATTCAGCCAGTTCGACGTTCTGACCCCCCTGATGGCCTGGGTCGAACAGGGCCGCGCGCCCGACCGCATCGATGCAGCACAGACCCCGCCGGGCTTCGGCCCCTTCGGCGCCGGCCCGCCGCCGCGCGGCGCACCGCCGATTAATGGTGTGCCGCCCGATGGTCCGGCGCCGCCCTTCATCGCGGGGAGCAAGCCCGCACCCCTTCCGATGCCTGACGCGCCGGCTGTCCGCACGCGTCCGGTTTTCGCCTATCCCATGCAGGCACATTACTCGGGCCAGGGCGACCCAGACGATGGGCGGAACTATACCGCCGTGGAAGGTCCGAGAAGCGACTTAGCCAGCCTGAAATGGGAAGGCTCTCACTTTATGGGGCCGGATATTCTAAAAACTTACACAGTCGCCGACGGTCGACTAACCGCGACCCCCTAGCGATGATGATGCGCGGCGCCGTCGACCTTTTAACTCTCCACCTAGGACGAGTGATCTGACTTGGTTGTATCCCGCCGGATCGCCTCGCAACTGAGGTCGGCGTCGGCTGCCAGCGCCGCCTTGTAGAGCGCCAACGCCTCCTCGATTTGCGCGGCAGGGATGCGCGGCGTCGCCGGCATCACAGCCTTTGTCGCGCGCCCCAATCTGCGTCAGATCGTGGGCCGGCGCGGTTCTGCAGCGTGTGTTGACGTCATCGACTGGCTGCCCTGGGGGCGCAAAAGATCGCTCGGTCGAATTTCACCCAACAACAGATATGGCGTTTAGCAGAATAGATCAGCGTATTAACTTAATGTCGACTGCCTGACACATAAAATGCCGCCATTAAGTTCGTCCAAAATAGCTTAACTGGAGGAACTATAGACTTCAGGGCGGGTTACTGTTGTAGATTAACAGGAAAGCCCACCATGGCCACCACGGCGAAGACGAAGGCGACGAAGGCGGCCGTCCGCAAGGGACGCACAACTCCGGGCAGCGTCGGAACCGACGCGATCGCGTTGCTCGAAGCGGATCACCGCGAAGTGGACGCCTATTTCGATGCGTTTGAGCACGCCACCACGGACGCTGAGAAAAAGAGCTTGGCCGACAAGATCTGTCTGGCGCTCAAGGTCCATACCCAGATCGAGGAAGAGCTGTTTTATCCGGCCGTCCGCGAAAGCACGGGCGACGGCGATCTGATCGACGAAGCCATCGTTGAACACACCGGCGCCAAGACCCTGATCGCCCAGATCGAAGCGATGCGCCCCGGCCAGCCGCTCTACGACGCCAAGGTCAAGGTTCTGGGCGAGCAGGTGCGCCATCACGTCGACGAGGAAGAGTCAGATCTCTTTCCCGAGGCGCGGCAAACCCAGATCGACCTCGAGGCGCTGGGCGACAAGTTGGCGGCCCGAAAGGCCGAACTGATGGCGCCGCTCGCGAGTGAACTCGCCTCCTAATCCTGCCCCTTCTCCGATCTTCGTCGCCCTTTAGCCAAGGCCGCCCAGCGGTCCGAAAGCCATATCCATGCCCAAATCGCACCCGCCGACCCCGTCGCAATCCATTCAGGCCGCCGACGCCAATACCGCCGCGGACATCGAAACCCTGGTCGCGCCTGGCGGGGAACTGCATCAGCAGGCCACCGGTCCCGAGAGCCAACTCACCACCAACCAGGGCGTGCCAATCAGCGACAACCAGAACTCGCTCAAGGCCGGCGCGCGCGGTCCGGTGCTGCTGCAGGACTTCATCCTGCGCGAAAAGATCATGCACTTCGATCACGAGCGCATTCCCGAGCGGGTGGTGCACGCACGCGGGTCGGCGGCGCATGGCTTTTTCGAGTGCCTGGAAGACTGCTCCGACCTCACCGCCGCCGATTTTCTGCAGCGGCCCGGAGAGAAGATTCCGGTGTTCACCCGCTTCTCGACAGTCGCGGGCAACAAGGGCTCGGCCGACCTGCCGCGCGATGTGCGCGGGTTCGCCGTGAAATTCTACACCCAGCAAGGCAACTTCGACCTCGTCGGCAACAACATTCCGGTGTTCTTCATCCAGGACGCGATCAAGTTTCCCGACCTCATCCACGCCGCCAAGCAAGACCCCGATCGCGAGTTCCCGCAGGCGCAGACCGCGCACGACACCTTCTGGGACTTCATCTCGCTGACGCCCGAGAGCATGCACATGATCATGTGGATCATGTCGGACCGCGCCATCCCCCGGTCCTTGCGGATGATGGAAGGCTTCGGCGTTCACACCTTCCGCCTGGTGAACACGGAAGGCGTCTCGACCTTCGTCAAGTTCCACTGGCGGCCCAAGATCGGCGCGCAATCGGTGGTGTGGGACGAGGCGCTCAAGATCAACGGCGCCGACCCCGACTTCCACCGCCGCGATCTGTGGTCCGCCATCGACTGCGGCGATTTCCCCGAATGGGAATTCTGCCTGCAGACCTTCAGCCAGGAGCAGGCTGACGGTTTCGACTTCGATGTCCTGGACGCCACCAAGCTGGTCCCCGAAGAGCTCGCGCCCTTGCGCGTGGTCGGGCGCATGGTTCTGGACCGCAACCCCGACAACTTTTTCGCCGAGACCGAGCAGGTCGCCTATTGCGCGGCCAATGTCGTGCCGGGCATCGACTTCACCAACGACCCCCTGCTGCAGGGGCGCCTGTTCTCGTACCTCGACACCCAACTCAAGCGCCTGGGCGGTCCGAATTTCCACCAGATCCCGATCAACCAGCCCAAGCGCCCGTTCCACAATCTGCAGCGCGACGGCCACATGCAGATGGCGGTTCCCAAGGGACAGGTAAACTACGAGCCGTCGAGCCTGGGCCCCGACGTCGCGCGAGGCAGCCTGGCGCGGGGCTATCAGACCCTCCCCGCCGCGACGGACGGCGAACAGCTGCGGGTGCGCCCCGAGAGCTTCGCCGATCACTATTCCCAGGCGCGGATGTTTTTCGCCAGCCAGACCGAGCCCGAGCAAAACCACATCGTCTCGGGCTTGGTGTTCGAGCTGAGCAAATGCCTGATCCCGCGCGTGCGCGAGGCGGTGCTGTCGCACCTGATCAACATCGACCCGGCGCTCGCCGAAAAGGTCGCCGCGGGCCTCGGCTTTACATCCGAGATCGTCGCGGCGCCGGCCGCCGTCCAGCCGCAAGACCTGGCGCCCTCGCCCATGCTTAGCCTGCTGGCAAAAGCCAAGCCGACGTTCCAAGGCCGCAAGGTCGGCGTGCTGGTCAGCGACGGCTGCGACGGCGCTCTCGTCGCCGACGTCAAGGCCGCCGTCGGCGCCGTGGGCGGCAAGGTGGAGGTAATCGCCCCGACGATCTACGGCGTCACGACGGCAAACGGCGAGCCCTTGGCCGCGGACCACAACATCGACGGCGCGCCATCGGTGCTGTTCGACGCGGTGGCGATCCTCCTTTCGGACGCGGGCGGCGCCAAGCTCGCCCTGGACGCCGCGGCGGTCAATTTCGTGCGCGACGCCTTCGGCCACCTCAAGGTGATCGGCTATCTGCCCTCGGCCGCGCCCCTGTTCGTCAAGGGCGGGGTGAACGACGCCAACCCCGATACCGACGCGGGCCTCGTCGCCTTCCCGGCGGCGGGCGTGGAAGACTTCGTGGCGGCCGCCTCGGCGGGGCGCGTTTGGTCAAGAGAACCTGCTGTACGTCCTCCTTCCGGCCTTACTAGGACTTACTGAAACCGCACAGCGGGGAGACGTTCGCCATCACGACGTTAGAAGGAAGAGCCTGACGCGCTATAGACTTTCCGGCCGCCCACAAAGGTGGCCAGGGGATGGGTGGTCAGGATCTGATCGTCCGGCACGGTCATGAGGTTCTGGTCGAGAATGACGAAGTCGGCCAGCAGGCCGGGCGCAATGCGGCCCCGCACCTTTTCCTGGAAGGTCGCGTAGGCGGCATTGGCGGTGAGGATTTTCAAGGCCTCAGCCCGACTGACCTTCTCGTCTGGCGTCATCACTCGGCCGTCGCGCGTGCGGCGCGTGACGTAGAAGTAGAAATCGATCAGCGGGTTGTTCGGCGCGCGCTCGACCGGGTTGGGGCCGTTGTAGTCGCTACCGCCGATCACTGTCAGATGGTGGTCGATCAGGCCACGCACCGGCGTCTCGTGCGCCATGCGGTCAGGCGGCATGGGCGCCACGGCCGGCAGGTCGTAGCCCGCGTCCTGCACCGAGATCACCACCCCCAACGCCGCCATGCGGTCCATCTGCTCGGGGGTCGCGAAGGGGACGTGTTCCATATACCAGCGCTTGCCCGTCAGCGGGCTGTCGCGGTTGGCCGCCTCGTAGGCCTGCAAGGCGTCCTCGGCTGCTATGTCCGCCGTGATGCCGCGATGGGGGTCCGACGAGACGTGCGGCGCTGGGCGCCAGCCCTGGCGGTTCAGGGTGCGCGCCAGGACGGTGTAGTCCTCCACGCTGTCTGACCCAGGGGCCCAGGGCTCTTCACTGAGCGAGTCGACAAACAGCCACGGATCGTCGCGCTTGAGCGGCGGTTGCTCGGCCACCCAGGCGGCGGTGTGGGCCTGGTCGGGAATCTCCACGCCCAGGGCGATGCGCAGGGTCAGCTTGCCCTGACGGCGCAGGACCTGCAGGTCACGCACCACGTCGGGCCACACCGCAAGGTCGCGCACGGCGGTGATGCCCAGAGCGTTGCGCTCTTGCTGGGCCGCCTCGAGCAGCTTGAGCTTTTGCGCGTCGGTCAGCGGGGGGATCAGCGCCTCGACCCAGGCGACGCTGATGGGATAGCCCGGCGGCTCGCCCGTGGGCTCGCCCTGGGCGTCGACCGGAACGGGCGCGCCATGGAAGGTGGGGTGAGCCTTGTCCACTCCCAGCTTACGCAGGGCGGCGCTGTTGGCGACGCTGCGCCCGCGCCGGTCGGCGATCAGCAGGATCGGCGTGTCGGCCGAGATCTTGTCCAGGTCCGCCCGCGTGGGCGCCGGCGTCACCGCCCAGCCGACCGTGGTGTAGACGATTTCACCCGGGCTGGCCTTGGCCACGGCGGCGCGCAACCGCGCATCGAACTCGGCGCGCGAGCCCACGCCGATCATGTCGACCCCGCGCACGAGAAAGCGGGTCGTGTTCCAAAAGTGGTCGTGGCTGTCGCTCAGGCCCGGGATGACAGCCGCGCCGCGCAGATCGACGCGTTTGGCGCCCCGGCCCGCCTTGGCCAGGACCTGGGCGTCCGAGCCGACGGCGACAATGCGCTCGCCCTTCACCGCGAAAGCCGATTGAACGCCCAGGCTGTCGTCGACCGTATAGACCTTGCCGTCGAAATAGACGGTCATCGGCGTGGAGCGCGCCGCCAACGCGGGGCCCGCCAGCGCCACGGCGACGCAGCCCAGAAAAATGGAAAGTCGGTTCATTGGCTTACCTTTGGTTCGGCCTGCGGATCACGCCGACGTTGTTCTCAATCGAGATCACGGTCCCGACAGGCCGCGAGGCGTCCTGCACTTGCTTGGGGATGCGCCGGGCTTGCTCGGGGACAGCCGTCGTCGACACGCCCATGCGTGAGATGGGTCGACGCCCGCCGCCGTCCGCGCCCAACTCGCGCCGGCGATTGCCCCGACGGCAAGGCATGCGCCGGCCAGTCGCCCACAGCCCCTCAATCCCGCCGCCGCCATCTTGCCTCCCCGTGCACTCCGGCGCGCCCCTTAAGAGAGAGCCGGTCTCGCGGGGCGCGGCGATCCGGGAAGGTTCGCCGGGCCCTTTCCGACATTGAACATCACATAACCCCTTCGCAAAGGGGGGCGCCTCAGAGCTTCATCCGCAGCCCCACGGTGACGTAGCGCCGATCGAGGCGCGCAAGACGGCGGAGGCGCAGACAGGCTCGGTGGGTCAAGGGAGGCCATCTCTTTCCGCGATTGACGAAACGGGAAACTCGGGCGATCGGCGTGTATATCGATTTCACGCCACGGAAACTTCGCCTAACGTCGGGTCAAAATTCAAACCAAAGCCGGACGATTCGGCCGCGCTTAAACAGTCGGAGCAGGGCCATGCAGTCATCATCCTTCATCGCGGTAGGCGCCCTGGCGCTTATGGCGTCGTTCAGCGCCCATGCGCAGGATGGCGCGGACACCGCCCCTCCCCCGCAGTCCATGCCGGGCGAGTATTTCGACATACCCCAGAGCGCGCAGCTGAAGGTGCCGCTGGGACCGCCCGCGGGGCCGAACACCAATCCGCGCCGCCCTGCCTCGCAAACGGTCCCGAGCCTCGGCTTCGCCCTCGCGGTGGAGGCGGCGCAGGCGGCTGTGCAATCCTGCGCCGCCGACGGCTACACGGTGGCGGCCGCCGTCACCGACTCCGCCGGCAATCTGAAGGCGGCGCTGGCGCCCGACGGCCTACGGGCGAACGGCGTCTACATGGCGATGCACAAGGCGGTGACAGTGGTCGGTTTCGGCATGTCGACCCTGCAGCTGCGCGCGCAGATCGAGCGGGATCCGACGCTCATGGCGCGGATCAAGCCTAACATGTCGCTCTTGCCCGGCGGCCTGCCGATCTTCAAGGGCGGGCAACTCGTCGGCGCCATCGCCACCAGCGGGGCGGCCGCCTACGAGGAAGAGAAGTGCGCCCAGGATGGCGTTCGCAAGATTCAGTCCAGGATCGGCTGAAACGGCGATCGGGGCGTCCGCGCCACGGAGAGACCTTAGCCTCACGCCCGAAACCTGCCGTTCAGCGGTGGCCCAGGCTGTGTATTTGGCCTCTTATGGCCGCGCGCCAGTCAGCGCATTCGCCGATTTGATCGACGTCGGACTTGCGAATGCTGAGGCGGGAGCCGCGACGCGGATAAGGCGCGCCAGAGCAGCCGCTTGCCGTTTCAGCTAAAACGTTGGAGGCTTCGCGGGGGCGGGCGGCTGTATCCGGACTCGTTGGGGGGACGAAGTATCGGGCTTGGACATTCGATGGCCCGGACGCGCTATCTCGGAGCCATCGTTTGTCGCGCTGCCGCTCACTTGCTCTGTCTCAAATGAAAAGGTTTTCCATGACGACGTCGCTATCGGTTCGCGCTTTCTCGCTTCTTCGCGCCACGCGCAAACGCGGCTTGTTGGCGCTGTGCGCCCCGCTTTTGGCGGCTTCGGCGCTGATCGCCGGTTCGGCCACGCCCGCAACCGCCAAGACCCTGCTGGTGGGCGGCGGGCCGCCGCAACTGCCGGCCGATCCCCGTATCTTCATCTCCGGCCCCGACATCCAGAAGCGCATCGCCCAAGCCGAAGCCGACGTGGCGGCGGGCAAGATGTACACCGGCGAGCCACTGGTGATGCAGGGCCCCTACCGGGCCACCATGGAATGGCGCAACACCGCCCAGAAGGGCATCAACCAGCATGAGACCGACGCGGAGTTGTTCGTCGTGATCAAGGGTTCGGGCGCCATGCTGCTGGGCGGCCACTTGGTCGATCCCAAGCCCGCGCATGGTTTCGCCTGGGAAGGCCCGACCATCGCTTCGGACAAGGTCGAGGGCGCGGTCACCTACCCGATCGCCAAAGGCGACGTGATCATGATCCCGCCGCACACGCCGCATGCGGTCAGCAAGGTCAACCGCGAACTGGTGCTGTGGTCGATGCACCTGCCGATGCCCGACTCCACACCGGCCTCGGCCCTGTCGCCGGTGCCGGGGACCGCCGCGGCCGTCCCTGCCCCTGCCCCCTCCCCCGCCCCTTAAGGTCCATCCTTTACACCACGGTCGCTTCAGCCGGCCTCGCGACCCGAGGCCGGCCCAGAACACCCTGTCAGCCGAGTTGATCCTTGATCGCGGCGGCGCCCGCCGCGGCGCATCCTTCATCGATCTCGCCGGCGGGGCCGCCGCTGACGCCGATGGCGCCGATCAACTTGCCCGCCGAAAACAGCGGAACGGCGCCCGGAAAGAGCGTCATGCTCGGCCTGACGCGCGCGAGGGTCGCATAGTCCCCCGCGCGCAATTTGTCGCGAACGACCGAATTGCGTACGCCGAATTCCAGCGCCACGAGAGTCTTCCGCATCGCGTTGTAGATCGTGCCCGGATGCGTTCCGGTGGCCTGCATGCCCACGATGATCACGCCCGCTGAATCGGCCACGGCGGACCCGACCGCGAAGCCCTTGGAATGACAGTCGGCGAGCGCGGCCTGAACCGCCTTCAGCGCCAATTCCGGCGGCGGGGATGGCGGCGCGGGCTCGGGCGTCGCCTGAGGCGTGTTGGGATTGCGCGGGCGGGGCGGCGCGAGCTCGGCCGCTAACGGGGGTGGAAGATTGTCGCCTGGCAGAGCAAGCGGGTCGCGCGGCGCAGACGAGGGCACAGGGATCGGCGGCGTCGCGGGCGGCTGGGCATGGGTTGAAGTGGACAGCATGACCGCGGCGGTCACAAAAACGGCGGCGGCCTTTCGCATTCCCGAAGTCTCCCCATGCAATCGCTCTGGCCAGTGCTTTGGCGATCAGGCGCAACCCATCTAGTCTTTGCCGGTCTCAGGCCTGTCAAGCCAAGTCATAGGGCGTGATCTTGCGGCGCGAAGCTTAGGCCTGCGGCGCTTTCCCAGGCCGCCAGGCCAGGCGCGATCGGCCGAGCGCGCGCAGGTTCGCCGATGAAGGAACGCGGGACTTGCCGGCCCGTTGACGTTCGGTGGAGCTTGGGAGGCCGACGTGCTGGGCGCGATTTTTGGTATTGTCCTGATTTCAAGTCTGACCGGTGCAATGCCGACAGGCGGCCGCAAGCGCTCCTGGAGGACTTTGTCGGGCTCCGATCTTGGCCCGGCGCAGGTCTTTGTTGCTCCGGCGCGCCTCGGTGCGTTTTGAGCGAGGCGCGATCCCATTCGGGGGTCCCCGCTCCCCCTCTGCTGGCGGCGGGAACCACGTGCTGGCGGGTGGGAACCGCCGACCGCGCCGCTCTGCTCGTCGATATGGCGATCTACTTCGACGCCGCCAAGACGGCGATGCGAGCCGCCAAGCATTGCGTGCACCTGTTGAACTGGGCGTTCGAGGCGAACACGCAACTGCATCCCGAGCCCGGCGGCGGCGGCCCCGAGAATGACCGGATCGGCCAATTCCTGAAGGCGCTGGCTGAGGACAATCCCCACCTGGACGTGAGAATTCTGTGCTGGAAGTCCGCGATGCCCGTGGCCGCCACACAGCACTTCTTTCCGTTCGTCGACCGTCAGGTGTTCGCCGGCTCCCACGTCAAGTTCGTGCTGGACGGCAAGCTGCCCTTGGGGGCCTGCCACCACCAGAAGATGATCATTGTCGACGACGCCCTGGCGTTTTGCGGCGGCGGCGACATTGGCCCCGACCGCTGGGATACGCCCGAGCATCTGGACGACGATCCCCGGCGGCAAAAGACGCGGCGCGACAACAAGTGCTTCGACAGCCGCCACGAGGTGATGGCTCTGGTCGATGGCGCCGCGGCGCAAAACCTCGGGCAGTTGTTCCGCGATCGCTGGGAACGGGCGACCGGCGAACAACTGGCCGCCTGCCCGCCTTTGGCGCAGACCCCGTGGCCGTCGCAGATCGCGGTCGGTTTCGAATCGCTGCCCGCGGGCGTGTCACGCACGTCGGCGGCCTGGCGCGGTCATCCCGAGGTGCGCGAGTGCGAAACGCTGCACGTCGAGGCCATCCGGCGGGCGCGAAGCTGCATCTACATGGAGAACCAGTATTTCACCTCGCCGCTGATCGCGCGGGAGTTGGCCGCCAGGCTCGCTGAACCCGACGCGCCGGAGGTGATCCTGGTTTCGACCGAACATTCGCCCAGCTATTTCGATCAGATGACGATGGACCGGACGCGTCTGGCGTTTCTGGACACCCTTCTGCGCGCCGATCGCCAGCATCGCCTGCGCATGTTTTGCCCCGTGACCAGCATGGGACGGCCGATCATCGTTCACGCCAAGCTGACCATCATCGATGACCTGCTGCTTCGCGTGGGTTCGGCGAATATCAACAACCGGTCTATGGGCTTCGACACCGAGTGCGATCTGTCGCTGGAAGCTTCGTGTCCTGAACACCGCGAGGAGATAGTCAGACTGCGCAATGCACTCCTCGCGCACTGGCTGGGCTGCACGCAAGCAACTCTGAAAGCGGCGATTGGCGACGCCGGCGGGGTTGGCGACGCCCTGGATCGCCTGCGCGCGTCGGGTCATTGCCGTTTGCGGCCGATCTGCCCCCAAAAGCTCGGCCCCCTCGCCAGTTTCGTCGCGGCCTTCCATCTTGGCGACCCGATCGGCCCGGGCGACGCCTGGCGCCCCTGGAAGCGGCGCGCGCGCCTGCGGGCGATCGCGCGGCAGGTGGACGCCGTCGAAGAGGCGCGCGGCGTGCCCGAGCCGCCGCCGGATGGCGCGAACCCTACAGCGCCGGCCGGATTTGTTGCGCCAGACGGCGCCATCGAGGCGTCGACGTCGTCCAGACCGTAAGCCCGGAGCCGTCGCCAAGGCGCGCGCGCCGTTCATGTTCAGCGACCGGTTCCGCTTGCCGGCCGCGTTGGCGCGCGTTGCGAAGATCGAGCGCTTTCAATGCGGCGGGTTGGGATATTAAAGCTAAAGCGCGCCAGCCCAGGGAGATCGATATGAGCAGCGGATTGTACGGCATCTCTTCCATGGCGACCCGCCTGATCCTGGGCGAGCTTGCGCTGCGATATCAGGCCACGTCCGGCATTCCGGTCGAGATGAAGTCGATGGGCGGAGTCGACGCCGCGCGTCTGGTGCGAGAGGGAGAGGCCGCCGACATTGTCGTGCTGGCGTCAAACGTCATGGCGCAGTTGGAAGCGGAGGGTCGCATTTTGCCGGGCAGCATCCGGCCGTTCGCCCGGTCCGGCATGGCGATCGCGGTCGCTGCAGGCGCCCCTTGGCCCGACATCGGCGACGAAGCGGCCGTGCGGCGCGCCGTCGGCGCGGCCGGCAGGGTCGGATACTCCACGGGCCCCAGCGGCGACCACCTGCTGCAGCTTGTGGAACGCTGGGGGCTCGGCGACGCCAAGTCCGAGCGGCTGGTCAAAGCTCCGCCCGGCGTGCCCGTGGCCCTTTTGGTGGCGCGCGGCGACGCGGACCTGGGCTTCCAGCAATTAAGCGAACTCATCGACGCCCCGGGGATTGAGGTGGTGGGCCCCCTGCCGCCGGAAATCCAGGCGACGACGATATTTGCGGCCGGCGTCTGCAGCGCCTCGCCGCGGCCGGCCGAAGCGGCCCACCTGATCGCCTATCTCACCTCGCCCGCCGCCGACGAAGTGGTCCGCAGCCAGGGCATGGAGCCGGCCTCCGCGGCCTGAGGCAGATCTCGCGCCCTGACAGACATATCGCGGTCAGCACGCCCGACGGTCAGACCTCGACCGGCTCGTCGAGGCCGAACTCCCCCAGCGCCGGCAGGAAATTCTCGTTCTCGTGGCCGGGGCGGCTGAGTTTGACAAGGGCGAAGCGCTGCAGTTCGCTCAGAGATCGCCACTGCTCCAGGCTGGGCGGCCGGCGACCAAGGTCTGTGGCCTGCGCTGTCACGCCCCCAGGGACGCCGTCGGTTTCAGCCCAGAGCGGATCTGCCTCGATCGGGATGAACGCGGGCGACTGATTGGCCCGCTGATGGATCAGGGCGATGACCGCCGCGCGAAAGCGGTCGATCTCCGGCGGGGTCTGGCACGGCGCCGCCGCCAGGTCCTGCCGGTCGGTTTTGGTGAAGCGCGACCACTGCCTGAGGCTGAGTTTCACGCCGCACAGGTCGAGCTTCAGCCGCACGCCCATGGGCACGCACCGCAGACTGTCGACGAAGTCCTGCTCGAAACGGAAATAGACCGGCTCGCTCATGCCGTCTCCGATCAGGCCACTGCGAACGGGCGAAGCGGATCGCGGATACGGTCCGGGCCGGCAAACACCGTATGGCCGTCATGCCGCGCCAAGCCGACCAGAGTCATGTCGGCCGCTTCGGCCTTCTGAACGGCCAAGGCCGTGGGCGCCGAGATCGCCACGATCATGGCCAGACCGGCCAGGGCCGCCTTTTCGACCATCTCATATGAACAACGGCTGGTGATCACTGCGAACGCCGCGGACGGATCGAGGCCCGCCCGCCCCGCCGCGCCGATCAACTTGTCCAAGGCGTTGTGCCGGCCCACGTCCTCGCGGATCAGAAGAACCTCGCCCTCGGCCGAGGCCCATGCCGCTGCGTGTGTGGCGCGGGTCTGCGCGCCCAGCGGCTGCTGGCGATCGAGCGCGGCCAGGGCGCCCTGGATCGCCTGCGGCGCCACGACCAGCCCGGGCGGCAGGCGCGGAAGATCGCGCAGGGCGTCCTGCGGGTTTTGCAAGCCGCAAAGCCCGCACGACGAGCGGCCTTCCAAGGTGCGCCGGCGACGGTCGAGCACGCGCGCGGCGCCGGCCTTGGTCAGGAGGATGTCGGCCGTCAGTCCCCCGCCCTGCTCCGACACGCGCACATCAAGCACGTCCTCGGGCGAGGCGATGCGCTCGGTCAGGGTGAAGCCGAGCGCTAGGTCAACCACGTCGGCAGGGGTGGCCATCAACACCGCGTAGGGTTCGGAGTCGTAGCTCAGGCCGATCGGCGTTTCCTCCGGCGCCCAGCGCTCGATCGGTTCGGCGGCGGCGGCGTCGCACCGCCATCGCGAACCGGCCAGGGGGCGAACCGTGGGCAAGTCGTGCCGATCGCGATCGGTCATGCCTCAGTCGCCCGGCTGACGCGTACGGGCGCGGACTTGTAGCTGGGCGTGCCGCTTTCGGGGTCGAAGTGATCCAGCGGGATCAGGCCGTTGGCCTCGGGATAGTAGGCGGCCGCGGAGCCGCGCGCGATGTCATGGCTGGTCGCGGTGAGCTTCAGCCGGCGCGCCGCGCCGTCGGCCGTGGCGGGCTCGACCCATACTGCGTCGCCGCTGTCCAGTCCGCGGCTCGCCAGGTCGTCCGCGTGCATGAAGACCACGTCGCGCCGCCCGAACACGCCCCTGTAGCGGTCGTCGAAGCCGTAGATGGTGGTGTTGTACTGGTCATGGCTACGAATGGTGGCCAGCACCAGGACATCCGCCTCGGCCGCCGACGGATCTTCCCCCAGGCCGTCGAAGATCAGGAACTCGGCCTTGCCGGAGGCCGTCTTCCACTCGCGCTGCGCCGGCGGGATCGGCAAGCGGAAGCCGCCCGGCTTTAGGATGCGCCGGTTGTAGTCCTCGAATTCGGGAAGGACCGCCTCGATCTTGTCGCGTATACGGTCGTAGTCGCCGACCAGATGCGCCCAATCGACCTTGCTGTGCGGCAGGGTCGCCATGGCCATGCCCGCGACGATGGCCGGCTCGGACTTGAGGTGCTCGGACGCCGGCGGCAGCCTGCCCCGAGAGGCGTGCACCATCGACATCGAATCCTCGACCGTCACCGCCTGCGGGCCCGACGCCTGCAGGTCCAGTTCCGTGCGGCCGAGGACGGGCAGCAGGATCGAGTCCTTGCCGACCAGAAGGTGCGACCGGTTCAGCTTGGTGGCGATGTGGACCACCAGGTCGAGCTTGCGCATGCCGGCCGCGCAGGCCGCCGGGTCCGGCAGCGCGACCGCCAGGTTGCCGCCCATGCAGACAAGCACCTTGGACCGCTCCTCGATGATGGCTTGCATAGCCGCCACAGCGTCATGCCCATGATGCTGGGGCGGGCGGAAGCCGAAGGTGCGCTCGATCGCGTCCAGCAGCGCCTGGGACGGCCGCTCGTTGATCCCCACCGTGCGGTCGCCCTGCACATTGGAGTGGCCGCGCAGGGGGCAAATGCCCGCCCCCGGCTTGCCGAACTGTCCGCGCATCAACAGCAGGTTGGCGATCTGCTGCACGGTGCGCGTGCCGCGTGCGTGCTGGGTGATGCCCATGCCGTAGGTCAGGATCGCGGCCTTGGAGCGGATGTAGGCCTCGGCGACCGCCTCCAGATCTTGCCGCGACAGGCCGCTGACGCGTTCGATCCGGTCCCAGGGCGTCGCGCGCAGATCGTCGGCGAAGGCCTCGAAGCCGCGCGTGTGCTCTGCAATGAACGCATGATCGAGCGCGTGCCCGGTCGCCGCGTCCAGGCCCAGCACCGCCTTCATCACGCCCTTGAGCGCGGCCGCGTCGCCGCCGACCTTGACCTGGTAGTAGCGCGAGGCGATCGGCGTGGACCCGAACGTCGCCATCTCCACCGCGTTCTGCGGATCGGCGAAGCGCTCCAGGGCCCGCTCTTTCAACGGGTTGAAGACCAGGATCGGCACGCCCCGGCGTGAGCACTCGTGCAGGGTGCCCATCATGCGCGGATGGTTGGTGCCGGGATTGTGGCCCATGGCGATGATCAGGTCGCAATGGTCGAAGTCGTCGAGCGAGACCGTGCCCTTGCCGAAGCCGACCGACTTGGGCAGGCCCTGACTGGTGGCCTCGTGGCACATGTTCGAACAGTCGGGGAAGTTGTTGGTCCCGTATTCCCGCGCGAACAGTTGAAGCAGGAAGGCCGCCTCGTTCGAGGTGCGCCCCGAGGTGTAGAACTCGGCCATGTCCGGATCGGGCAAGGCGTTCAGGCCCGCGCCGATCCGGGCGAAGGCCTCGTCCCAACCGATGGCGCGGTAGGTGTCGCTGGCGGCGTCATAGGCCATCGGATGGGTCAGGCGGCCCGTGTTTTCGAGGGCGTGATTGGTCCAGCCGAGCAGCTCGGTCACCGTGTGGGCGGCGAACAGTTCCGGGGTCGCGCGTTTCTTGGTCGCTTCCCACGTGACCGCCTTGGCCCCGTTCTCGCAAAACTGGAAGGTCGAGGTGTGTTCCTTATCGGGCCACGCGCAGCCGGGACAATCAAACCCGTCAGGCTTGTTGGTCTGCAGCAGCACAACCGGCGCCTCGACCAGCTCCATCTGCTCGCGCACGGCCTTGGCCGTCGCCTTGAGCGCGCCCCATCCCCCGGCCGGATTGGAATAGGTCCGCACGCCTGGAATATCGCGCCGCGCCATCTCCGCTCCTGTGCCGATTGGAAGAGACGTCCATCTTGGACAGCGGCCATTCAAGGCTCAAATCACACCCGAGACAACAGAGGTGAACGCTGCGGACGCCGCCCGCCCCTGGCCCTGCGCCCTCCCCAGCCGGGCGGCTATCGCGGCGCGAGGTCGCCGTACTTGTAGGCGGCGGTCACCCCGCCATCCATGAGTATGTCGCTGCCGGTGATGAACGCGCCCTCCGGCCCGAGCAGAAGCGCGCCGACGGTTCCCACTTCGTCGGGTGCGCCCGCGCGGCCGACCGGGCACAGGTCGATCATGCGCCGGTAGCCCGGCCCCCGCGGGCCGCTCAACTCGTCGTTGGCCAGCGGTGTGATGATGATGCCCGGGCTTATGGCGTTGATGCGCGCGCCGCGCCGGCCCCACCGAACCGCCTCGGCCTGAACGCGCAACGCGTTGCCGCGCTTGGAATACTGGTAGGCCAACAAGGGATCGGTGATGCGATCAGGCTGGAGCATGGGCAGCGCCAGCAGGTCGTCGGCGGGGGTGGTGGCCAGCAGCGCATCCTCGGCCGGCGTTAAAGCCGCAAGGCGATGACCCGACTGCGAGGAGATGACGACGCCCGCGCCGCCCTCGGCGATGACCTCGCCGAAGGCTTCGAGCACCAGCGCCGTCCCGTAGAGGTCGACCGCGAGGATGACTTCGGGCGGCGCTTGAGACGGCGATACGCCGGCTGCATGGATCAGGCTCGTCACGCGTCCGAGCGCCGCCGCCTGCGCGGCCAGCGCCTCGACCGACGCGCGCTTGGACACGTCGACGCTCGCGGTGCTGACGGTGAAGCCCGCGTCCCTGAGCACCCCGGCGGCGGCTTCGGCGGTCTGCGGCCGAAGGTCGGCCAGGAGGATGTGCTTGCCCGGGCTGATCCGGCGCGCGATGGCGATGCCGATCGAGCCGGAGCCAACGACAGTGACGACGTCCGTCATGGCCGCACCATCACTTTCAGGGCTTCGCGGCTGTTCATGCGCGGCGTCGCTCCGGGCTTTCTGAGTCATTTAGACGCAGGAGACAACGGGCCTGTCACGCTCGGGCCGTCAGTGCTGGAGGGTGTCGCGGTAATTCATGTGGCAACCGCCGCAATTGGTCTTGGAGAAGGCGGCGGCGGCGGCCTTCACGTCGTCGGTCGAGCCCGTCTTGATCACATTCGCCAGCGTCTTGGAACCCTGATTCATGGTCCCGAAGGCGTCGGTGAACTTGGCCCCGTCGGTCCAGATCGCCGGCTTGGCTCCGCTCACGCCCGGAAGATCGGCCGAGCTGGTGCCCTTGGGCCACATCTTGGCGAGCTTGGTCGAGGTCGCGCCAAGATCGCCGGCGGCCTTCAGCGCGGCGTCCTTGTCCGCGGCGCCCTTCACATAGTCGCTGATCGTCTTCATCGAGGCGGCCACCGACTTCATCGCGCCCTGACGCGCCTTGACCGCGTCCTGCGGCGAGGCGGCCAAAGCCAACTGACCGCTCAGGGCCAGCACGCCCAGAACCACAACCGTCATCCGGCCCAAACTCTTACTCACTTCCATCTTGGCGTTCTCCCTACTCGGCTGCGCCGGA
>DATKPD010000021.1:0-15861 GCA_035524315.1 Caulobacteraceae bacterium | reverse complement strand
CGATCCAGAAGCGCTCGCCCTCCAGCTCGCTTTCGTCGAGCAGGAAGCCGGCGCGCAGGATCTTGCCCACCGACAGGCCGTACTGCGAGCCGTCGGTCGGGACCACTTCGCCGTCGTGCGCGGCCGACACGTCGGTCGAGGCGACCACCTGGCCGGCCGGCAGGCTGCTGGACGACGGGGCGCTGGTGTCGTCGGTCTTGGAGTAGGCCAGGCCCAGGGCGGCGGCCATGATCGCCTTGTCGACCATGCGCCAGCGGCCGGCCATCAGGGCCATCATGATCTTGTTGGTCGGGTCCACCAGCTCGCGCGCCTTGTCGACGTTGTCGAGCCAGGCGGCGTCCTGGAACGGCTGGAAGTAGCCCAGGCGGCGGGTCATGCCGACGAACTTGTCGGGGGTGTCCGGCACGCGGGTGGAAATGTTCTCGGGGTCCGAACGGCCGACGTCGTCGGCGTTGAACATCTGCCCGGGGACGTCGTAGGCCAGGTCCTCGTCGACCGTGGACAGCAGCTTGGTGTCGGTCTGCTGCGGCGCCAGGTTCAGGTTGGCCTTAAACCCCGGCACATACTGGGAAAGAATGGTGTCTTCATTGGTCGACATAAGTCGGCTCCAGGGGCTGTGGCCGCCGCTCGCGCGACGGTTCCGATCAAGGTTCGAGATTTGATCGGCAGCACTCCCCGGCCGTTCTTCCCGAAGGAATGGGCCGGACGCGAGCCTGGCTTAACGCCCCTGGGCGCGCGCCCCGCTTCGGACCCGTTTGAACGGACTACCCGACTGGGAGGCGCGAAGACGGCGGCCGAAGCCGCCGCCTGGAACTCATGGGCTGAACTGATTTGCCCCAATCGTCAAGCTTCGTGGGTCAAGCTCAGGCCTTGACCGGCTGCGCGAGGCCCAGGAGGCGATTGCGCTCGGCCACCACCGCCGCGTGCTGCGGGTGCTTCTTGTCGCGGAACGCCGGATGGGCCTCCTGGACCCTGGCGGCGGCCTTGGCCTGGTCGGGCGTCATCGCCCGCTCGGCCCCCGCCGCGTCGCCGCTCAAACCGCCCGGCGCGCCCGGCTCGGCCATGCGGTCGAGCATCTTGCCCAGCATGCGCGCCAGGTTGGGATAGTTGCCCAGCTTCTCGCCGTCCAATTCCTTGACCAGGTCTTCGTCGCCGTACTTGGCGATCAGGTTGCCGATCTCCTTGGACCGCTGCTCGAACGCCTGGCCCCACTCCTTCTGCAGCGCGGCCTTGCCCGCCTCGGCCTGGGCCTTGAACGCCTCCACGGCCGCCGTCTGCTGGGCCGCCGTCTGTTCGTTGATGAACTCGCCGATCACCTTGGCCTGGGCCACCGACAGGCCGGCCTTGTGGAAGGTCTCGACCGCCTTGCCCAGCATGGCCTTGTCGGCGTCGGTCGCGCCCTCGCCCAGCTGGATGCCGTAGCCGTCGGCCTTCTCGGGCATGCCCAGCTTGGCATAGACCGCGCGCATGCCGTCGGCGTCGTTGGGATCGGCCGGCAGGTCGATGCGCCGCGCCGGATCGACGCCGAAGCGCTTTTCCAGGCTGACGTAGCCGTAGGCCAGGTCCTCGGCCGACTTGAAATTCTGCACCGACGGATGGGTGCGCAGATCCTCGCGCGTGAAGCCCGAATAGAAGGGCTGGCCCGCGCCGCCCTGGCCGGCGCCGCCCTGGGCTCCAGCGCCCTCGCCGCCCGAGCCGCCGCTCGCGCCGGCGCCGGCCGAGCCGTCCTCAGTAGTCGTCGTCCAGCGGCGTGTATCCATCGCCGAAATCGGCGTCTTGATGCTGCGCAGTCTCATCGTCGGTGCTTCCCTCTAGGTTGTCGCTGAGCACGGCCACGGAGATGGCCGCTTGGTCGAAAAGCGCGGCGTGCGCCAGGGCGATCGCCGCGTCGTGACGGCCGACCGCGTAGCGCAGCTCGGCGTCGGTCAGGCCCTGGCCGAACACATTGCCCACGCCCATGTCGGCCAGGTGGTGCGCCAGCACCAGGCGGCCGACCTGGTTGTCGAAGGTCGCGCGATAGGCTCGGGCGATGGCGTCGGGATCGCCCTTGCGGATGTCGGCGATCAGGCGCTTGGCGTCGAACGCGGGCGGCGCGAACGGCGGCGGCGGGGCGGCTTGGGGTCTGCGCGCCATGGTCAGGCCGCGACGGGCTGGGCCAGGGGCGCGGCGGGCGCGAAGGTGGCGCCGGGGGCGCCGCCCTGGGCCTGGCCGGCGGCGGCGGCGAGCGATTGCACGCCCGCGCCGGCGTCGCGGCCGGCGGCGGCGACCTGGCCCAGCTTGTCGGCGTTGTCCTGCTGCTGCTGGCGCTGGGCGCTGGCGGCGCGCTTGGCGGCCACGGCCTGGCGGCTGACCGAGACGCGCGTGGGCGCGCCCAGGCTCTCGGCGATCACGCGCAGGCTTTCCTCCACGTCGATCGCCTCGGCCGCGACCGGGTCCTGCTGGCCGACCAGGGCGCGCGCGTTCAGCAGCTGCAGCATGGTCTGGGCGTTGCGCGCCAGCTGCTGGATCTGCAGCGGCCCGGCGTATTCCCAGTCCACGTTCAGGCCGCGCAGGCTGGCCGGCGCGGGCGGCAGGATATTCTCCTCGGCCATGATCTCCATGGCGCGGTCGCCCACCAGGCACATGGGCAGGGCGCAGTTGGCCACGATCGAACTCATGCCGCGCAGGCGAATGTCGCGCTTGTCGTTGACCTCGGTCGCGGTCTGGTCGCCGCTCTCGCGCGGACGCATCCAGTCGACGAAATAACCCATCTCGATGTCGTCGATCAGCGAGCGCTTGAGATCCACGGCGGCGGTGATGTCGCCGGTGAAGTCCAGCTTGATGATCGCCTGGTCGGCGCGCGCCAGGCCCAGGCCCGCGGCGTTATAGGCGTTGACCGCGCCCGGCCGGCGATCCAGCACCTTGCCGAACATGCGCGCGGGCATGGCCAGGGGCGGCGACGCCTTCTGGCTGGCGGCGTCCTCGATACACTGCTGCAGGTGGTTGAGCACCATCACGTCGGGCAGCACCTGGCAGCCGATGCCCTCGGAATAGGCGTTGCCCGGCAGGGGATCGAACTGGAACACCTGATAGGGAAAGCTGTCGAAGCCCGAGCGCTCCAGGATCGCGCCCTTCTCCTCGGCGATGGCCAGATAGGCGAAGGGCTTGTTTTCGACCACCGCGCCGGCGCGGCCGCCGGGGCGCGGCTGGCACGCCATGACGATCGAGGTCAGCTGCTGTTCGTTGGGCGGGGCCTTGGCGTCCTGCGCCGACCACAGCTGCGGCGCCGTGTCGGGCCAGCGTTTAAACACCCGGTGCAGGGGCAGCAGCATCTTGAAGTAGAGGGTGTCGATCACGCCCTCGTCGTTCTTGCTCCACCAGCAGGCCGAGGCCGGGCGGCTGTTGAAGTAGGGCCCGAAGCCGCGCCGGCGGCCGGTCCACAGCACGCCGTCGCCGAAATCGACGTATTCCTTGAGCATCGCGCCCAGGTGCGACATCAGCTGCGCGCGGGGCAGCATCATGCGGTCGAACACCGACCATTCCAGCTTGCCCAGAAAGTCCAGGGCGTCGTCGTCCAGGTCGGTGTCGCGCCCGGCGGCCACCAGGCCGGCCTTGACGTTGGGCAGCAGGAACGGGCGCGTGGTGTCGACCATGTACGACAGCAGCAGCGCCATCAGGCGGTTGGAGGCGTTGGTCGCGGTCGAGCTGGTCACCCGATGCGGGCGCAGCTGGTTGGGCCGCTGGGTGATGCTGAAATCGCGGCGCGGGCGGATGTAGTCGCTCACCCCCTGGCGCTTGCGGTCGAAGTCGATCCGCTGGCTGCGCATGCTGGCGAACTGCTGCAGGCAGCCGTCGACCTCGGAGAACCGTCCCCCCACCGCGACCATCAGTTGAGGCCCGTCAGGGTCGGCAGGCGCGGCGCGCCCACGGCGGCCGGGGCCGCGCTGGTCTGGTCGGCGTTGGTGCCCCCAGAGGCCAGGCGCTGGGCCAGGGCGTTGTTCACGCGGTTCTGCGCGTCCGAGGTGTTGATCGTCGGCACGGGCGCGGGCGGCTTGGGAGCGGATCCGAACAGTCCAGACATGCGCGATCAACAGCCCCCGTTGACATAGCAAGAGCCTGCCGGCGGCGTGTAGATGTCCGCCTTATAGACGCTCATGGTGTAGGTTTGCGACGTGTTGGCGAAGGCCAGCAGGTCGTTGTCGAACAGGAACGCCTGCGGATATCTGAAGTCGTCGCCGAAGGCGGCGATGTTCATGCGCGCCTGCTCGAAGCCGTCCAGATACAGGATGATGTTGTCGTGCGTGAACAGCGTTCCATAGACGTGGTGCTGGCCGTCATAGGTCTGGGCCGGCGTGAATTGCTGCTGGTGGTGGGCCGTCACCTGGTAGGTGGTCGGGGTCGTGGCCGGCCAGATATGCCCCGTGGTGACCATCGCCGGTGTCGTGGGCGAGCCGAGGCCCTCAAGCCCGTCGATCTCGACACACGGGGTCGTGCGCGCGAGCGTGGTCGTGCAGGCGGTGTTCCACCCGGCCGGCCACGGCTCCATGCCGGAAGGCGGCGGCGGGAGAACCACGTCGGCGACGAAATAGCCGTATTGAACGGCGACGCCGCCGGCGGCCGGCCCGAGCGGTTCGGACATGATCTGCGCGCCCTGCCATTGCGTCCCGGTCGGGTTGGACACGGTCAGGTCAAGGTGGCCGTTGGCGCAGCTGATCGGGCTGTGGGCGTTGGTCTGGTCCTGCCAGATGATGCCCGTCGTGCCGCCGGCGCTGCCGCCGGTGTAGGAAAACCAGGCGTGCGTGAAGTCCCAGCCCTTCGACGGCATGGTGGCGATGCGGGTGCAGTCGGTGAACGGATCGGAGAGCGGATGACCCCAGCCGGCCGTGCTCGGCGCGGGCGATCCGGCGTGCGAGGTGTCCCACGCCATGGTGTTGGCCACGCTCTGGGGCGTGAACTGAAGGCCGACCGCGCCGGCGACGCCGGAATTGCTCACGCCGCCCACGCCCTGGGCGACGGCGGCCGACGCCAGGGTGGCCAGCGCGAGACAGGCCGTTCCCAGCAGCGCGCGACGCACCTTTCCCATCAGCCGACCCATTCGATCAGGATCATGCCGGGGCAACCGGCGGTGTTGGTGGTGATGCCCTGGCCCGAGCCGCCCGAGCCCGAGCCATAGCCGGTGCAGGCGCCGCCGACCACGCCGGTGTTACCGCCCGCGCCGCCCGCGCCGAAGGGCGAGGAGCCGCCCGCGCCGCCCGAACCGTTGCCCGTGCCGCCGGCCGTGGTGCCCCCGCCGATGAAGCCGTGCGCCGCGCCGCCGCCCGAGGTCGCCGGGCCGGAGCCCGACGCGCCCGACGCGCCGGTGACGCCGATCGCCGCCTGGGCGGGATAACCGCCGCCGTTGGCCGTGGTGGTGGTGGTCGCGCCGCCGGCGACCGACGCGCCGCTGATGCCGTAGCCGCCGCCGCCCGCGCCGCCGTTGGTGCCCGTGCCCGCCGATCCGCTCTGGGCGGCGGCGGGGATCGGGACCGCCGTGAGCGTGCCGCTGTTGATCGAGGTGTTGCCGGCGAAGCCGCCCGTGCCGGACGTCGCGCCCGCGCCGATGGTCATCGACACCGTCGCGCCCGGCGTGACCGCCGTGGGCCAGCGCGTGACGGTCCCGCCCGCGCCGCCGCCGCCGCCGCCCCCGCCCGACGCGACGGACACGCCGCCGCCGCCCCCGGCCGCCTGCACCGTGATCCACACCTCGGACACGCCGTTGGGGACGGTCCAGGTGGCCGCGCCCGGCGTGCCGAACACGGCCGATTGCAGCTTGGGCGCGGCCTGGATGACGCCCAGTGTTCCGGCCTGGGAGGCGTCGGGGAGTGCGCCCAGCGCCAGGCTGGCCGCGATGGCGGAACCGGCGAGAAGACGAGACAGCTTCATGGTGTGGATCCCTTGTCCTGCGCGATCAGTTGCCGCGGGCGGTGAAGAAGGCCGTGGCCGACGCGGTCTTGTAGAGGCAGCCCGTGCTGGAGAAGACGCCGACCAGGCCGGTGACAAAGCTCACGGGCGAGGCGCCCGCGCCCAGGCTGACCGTGGACGAGGCCGGCGCCACGACGCAGTAGGCCGGGGCGACCACGCCATCGGCGGGCGCGGAGGCGGCGTCGAACACCATCAGGTATCCAGGGGTCGCGCCCGTGGTGAGGGTCAGGTCGAGCACGCTATGGTAGCTGAAGGCGTGCGACGCCTCGGCGGCCGACGACGCGGCCGGGGCGACGGTGGCCGCGCCGGTCAGGCCGCGCGCGCTGAAGATCGCCGTCGACGACGCCGTCTTGGTGAAGCACCCCGTGGTCGAGAACACCGCGTCGATGCCCGTGGTGAAGCCGACCGGAGCCGCGCCCCCATCGAGCACTACGGTCGAGCCGGCCGGGGCGGTGATGCAGTACTTGGGCGTGACGGCCCCGTCGGCCGGGGGCGTCAGCGCGTCGAACACCATCAGGTAGCCGCTCAGCGCGCCGGTCGTGACGGTCAGGTCGTTGAGCCCTGTGACGTTCCAGGCGTGGGAGGACTCGGCGGTCGTTGACGTGGCCGGCGCGGTCGGGGTCGAGGTGACGCTGCAGTTGCTGCAGCTGACCTGGTTGTGCGCCGGGTCGATCTGCACGCTGGCCGCGCTGGCGCAGCCCGCGAACATGGCCGCCAGCGCGGCGCCGGCGAGGATGTTCCGCGTGAACGGGTGTTTACCCATGGCGGGCCGTCTCCAATGGTTTTCGTCTGGGTAACCGTAGCCGGGGCCGCGCCCGGTCGGATGAGGCCGGCCTCGAGCAGCGCGCGGCGCGGTAGGCCAACGAAATTCCCCTAGTCGCCGTAGAGCACGCGCGGGGCGTCGGCGGCGCCTTCGCCCTCGCGGCTGATGAAGCGGCCCTCGCTGGGGCCGATGCCCTCCACGGTCAGGGCGGCGTATTCGTCCGCCTCGCACACATGGCTGTAGCTGTTCTTGGCCGGGCTGACGCCGACCACCTGGCCGCGCTTCATGTAGTGGAAGCCGCCGGTGTAGCCGGCGATCAGGCCCGTGCAGGCCGGGTCGATGATCTTGGCCGGCTGGCCCGGGCCCACATTGGTGCGGAACAGGCGGTCGATGGCCGCGCGGCGGTGCTTGGGCTGGTTGGACGGGGCCAGCTGGGCCTCGATCCCGGTGTAGAACTGCAGCTCCTGGGCCGTGGTGAACTCGGACGAGGCGTTGCGCCCGCCGGCGGCCGGGTCCAGGCACAGCATGGCGCCCGGCGCGTGCTGAAAGCGCGTCTCCATCTTGCGCCGGATCTCGGCCCCCAGCTCCTGGGTGGTCATCTGCACCTGGTCGGGCAGGTAGATCTCGTCGAGCGTGCGCCACTGGCCCGAATAGGCGCGCTGGTTGAAGGTGGCGGCGGGCTTGAGCGTGTTCGATCCGGCGTCGATGCCGATATAGACCGGCTGGAAGCGGTCGACCTGCAGCGGCTGGATCGCCACGTGCTGGTCGGGGTCGAAGTTGGGGTGCACCGGCTGGCCGTGGCGGCCGAACCCGGGCTTGTTCTTGACCATGCGCCCCACGTCGTAGGGGTCGATGGTGGTGCAATAGTGCTCGTAGAAGTCCGGCCGGATGCGGCGCAGGAATTTCAGGTTCTCGGCGTTGGGCGACAGGCCGCTGGGCTGGCGGAACAGCTTGTCGCCGGCGGGCGCGGGACTGCCGTCGGGCAGCACCTTGGAGTGGAAGCGCCGGTAATAGGCCGTGCCGATGATCGGGGCGTTGGCGTCGCCGAAGATGCCGGCGTAGGCCGGCGCATCAGCCGTCTCGGGCCGGTCGTGCGGCTCGGGATAGCGGCCCAGGCGCGAGCCGCCCAGCGACAGGATCTGGTCCAGGTCGCCGTTGGTGTCGGCCTCGGGCAGGTGCATGGCCGTGATCTCGAAGCCGCGGAAGAAGTCTTCGATGTCCAGGTCGTTGACGGCGCGGAACAGGGTTTCGATGTGCAGGGTCTGAACCTGGCCGGCGATCTGCACCTGCAGATCGAACACGTGGTCGGCCGGATCGCCGCGCGAGCCGCGAAACTCGCCCAGGGTCTGGGGGAACACCTTGAAGTAGGACGGCATGATCGTGTCCCACGCGCGCCGATAGGTCGGGCACAGGCACAGGATGCGGGCCTTGCGCTTTCCGTCGCGAGGGCTAGGGTGTTGCCAGGTTGCGACGCGGAGATACCGGCGGCTTGAGGCCGTGGTTTTCCCACCCCCGATAGGGCCCTCGATCATGGTCGTGGGCCCGCGCCAGAGTTCGTAGGCCCGTGCGACCGGGCCCGCGAATTCCCAGCGCCTGAGGTCCGGCTGATCCACATTTTGCAAAGGCGCGCACCCCAACCCTGACCCGTGGCTTGAGGTTAGGGTCGCCGCTCCCAGGCCGGGTCGGATGATGGGCTTGAACGGCTATTGCCCGACGGAAACAGGGCCACAGTCGGGGGCGTTGGGCGGAAAGGGGGTGGGCGGGGGCCGGAAGTGGTCGGCCGGCGTCGGCCTGGTGCTCCGTCAGAGCGGCGTGGCCGGCGAGAGCCGCTGATATCCCATCATCGGGCGGAGGGCGACCAATCCCTTACGGCGTAAGGGTTTGCGCCCAGGCGTGAGACTAGCCGCGTGAGACTGGCGCGGCGGCGCTGGACAAATCGTCAATGATTTCAACGTGCTCGCCGTCGTCGTCGGGCGTGAAGTCGGCCAAGGCGACCTGCGCCTCGCCCTCGGGGATCAGGAACACCGTCGCCGGCGACTTGCCGCCCTTCGCCTCGGCCATGGGCGCCTGGCGCTGGTGGATGTAGGGCATCAGCTCCGACCGTTCGCGCAGCAGCATCGCCCACGCCTGGGCGCGCTCGACGCCCAGGGCGCGCGCCAGCAGCTCGGCCTTGACCACCATGGCCAGGGTCAGCCGATCCAGCCCAGCGCCGGCAATGCCCAGATCCCGCGCCCGCGTCGGCGCGTCGCGCAGCTCCTTCGGCGAGACCATGGCCAGCTGCGCGCACTGTTGCCCAGGCGTCTGGCCGCCCATGGTCGCCTCGACCCACCGCGCCAGGTCGATCGACCGTTTGTTGCGCGCGCCACGCGGCCGCCCCCGACGCCGTGGAGTGGGGCTTTCGACGAGGTCTAGCGAGGGTTGCGACGGATCGGCCATTTTCGGCGAATATTTTAGGCCGAGTTCTACGGTTCTAACCAGGGTTCTATGATTTTCCGCCCTTTTTCCTGCAATTTCAGCGCCCTATAGACCCATAGAACCATAGAACCCAAAGAACCCTGTTTTCCGTCTCGTGTGCGTGAGACGGGCCGAGGCGCAGCCTATCTCGCGCGCACATACGAGGCGGCCAGGGTTCTAAGGGTTCTATGGGTTCTTCGTGGCCTAAGCCCTTGGCGCTACACGCTAAACGGTAGAACCGTAACTAGAACCGTGGCGAAGGGCCGAGGGTTCTAAGGCGCGCCAATCCGTGCTTTGAAGCCGGGGGTCAGGGTCGGATGACAAGGCAGGCTTGTCAACTCCCACCCGGTCGGGGTCGGGGCCGACGTAGGGGATTGCGGAGCATGGCGCGCACCGGCCGCCGCGCGCTTCGCGCGCGCCGTCCTGCGCCATGCGCGCCGCTCGGCTAAGGCCGATCGGCTTGATTACGCCGTGTTGCCGCGCCCACGCGCCAACACCGCTCCAGCGGCGGCTGAAGCGGTGCGGATCGTGCGCCTATGCGAACGGGGTCAGGGCGGCGATTTGTACCTGCGTGAAGGCTTGGGCGACACGTCTGCCGGCGCGCGTTCGCCGCCCTCCAGCCGCTCGATCGCCTCGGCGCGCGGCCCCGCGACCGTCAGCATGTGCATGCCGCCGTGGAAGGCGCCGAACACCAGCTGGGTCTCGCCCTTCAGGCCGGTCTTGACGTACAGCACCGCGTCGGCGTTCACCTGCACCAGGCCGTCGTAATAGGTGTGAAAGTCCACAAAGCGCGGCATGGCCGTCTCCTCTACGCCTCCAACGCCGCCGCCAGCCGCACGAATATGCCGCTGGCTTTGGCGTCCAATCCCTTGTCGCATTTGCCGTTGAACCACAGCGCCTGGGGCATCTGGCGCAGCACCCCGCTCCAGGGTCCGGGCGCGGCCTGGCGGCCCATCCACGGCGTGCCGCGAAACAGCTCGTGCAGCGCCGGGTGCTTGGCCGGCACGAACAGGCGCGCATAGTCCCATTCTTCCGGGTCGCCGCGGGCGAAGCTCAACGACAGCCCCACGTGGTTCAGATAGCTCTGCGCGTCGGCCACCGTCACCGGGTTGGCCTTGAAGTCCTCCAGGGCCGCGCCGATGCTCTTGTGGTGGCGCGTGCGAAACACCTCCGGCTGCGCCTGCAGCATGTGGGTCAAACACCGCCGCCAGGTCTTTTCGCGCCCGCTGGTCTCGCTCAGCTGGTCGGCGCGCAGCCACCCGGCCCATTGTTCCAGCTCGCCGCGCGTGGGCGCCTCGTCGCGCAGCGCCGCATGGCAACCGGCCGCCAGCGCGCCAAAGGTGTCGGCGCTGCGGTCCTCGTGGCCGGCCTCGATCAGCATTTCGCGAAAGGCGTCGCGCAGGGCTTCCCACCGGGTGCGCCCGCCCTCCAGGTCGAACCATTTGAACATGCGCCGCAGCAGCTGCTGGCCGATGGCGCTGGCCTTCTTGCCGTCGCGCAGGCCCAGCTCCTTCAGCACGTCCACCGCCCGCTCGCCGGCGCGCGGCCGCTCGCGCTCGCGCATCAACAGCACGGCCATGCGGCTGGCGTCCTGGGCGTCCATCGCCGGCAGAGCGATCGACGAGAACAGGAACGACGACATGACCGCGAATTCCTGGCCCACGCCGTGCTGGCCGCCGCGCTGCATCTTGTCGCCGCTGTAGGCGATCCGCGCCAATTCCAGGATCTTGTCCGTGGTGCGCGTGTCTTCCTTGGCCTCCAGCTCGTCCACCATCACGGCGATCGAGTCCTGCTTCACCTTCTGATAGATCCCGGCCTGGGTGGTGTTGCTGGTCGACACCAGGGCCCCGTTGGCCACCAGGCGCAGCAGCTTCTGCAGCGTCGATTTGCCGGCGCCCTCGGTGCCCACCACATAGATCACCGGCCGCTGGTCCAGCGCCCCGCCCACCAGGCTCAGCGCCATCCACCCCAGCGCCAGGCGCGGGTCCAATTCCTTGCGGTCCCAATTCCAGCTCTGCAGCGCCTGAAACAGCAGGTCGCCCGGCGATCCCTCGCCCGCCGCCTCGTACTTCAGGCTCGGCCGGCCGATACGCGGCCGCCCCGGATAGATGAACCGCCCGTGCTCGCCCGGCGGCCGCCACTGCCCGCCCAGCCACACCGCGTCGCCGGCGTGATAGATCAGGCTGCCGTCGTCGTCGCGCCACGCCCCGCGCCCGCGCACCTTGTCTTCCAGCTCGAAGGTGCCCTTGTACGCGCACGCCGCGAACAGGTCCTGGCGCGCCTCCTCGGCCTGCCAGTTGGTCACGGTCGGAAAGTCGTTCTTATTCTTGGGCATCTGCCAGCGCGGCCACGCCCAGGTGAGGAAGCCCGGCCGGCCGGCGAACAGGGCGTCGATATGGCCCTTGCCCGCATTGGCCTGCAGCTCGTGCACCTCGCCCAGGGTGTTGAGGAAGAAAAACACGTCCTTCAGCTTGCCCAGCGGCATCACCGGCGAATTGGCCGGCAGGCCCGTGCGGCGGTCGACAAAGTCCTGGTCGCGCCATTTGCCCGGCTCGATCATTTCCTCCGGCTCGCCGCGCCGCGCCACGTTCATGGGGCAACCCTTCGGAGGGTCGGCCATCGCCTGCTGGCGCAGGGTCAGCATCGCCTCGGCGTCGTCGTCGAACGACGGCAACAGCGCGCCGACTTCGTCCAGGGGGTTGGGGGCCGACGCCATCAGCGCGGATCGCACACGAGTGCGAGATTTGCGCCCGGCGCGACGCGCTGCATGCCGATGCCTTGCACCCCGTAATACAGGGCGCCGTCGGGCGTCTGATAAATCGCCCCCGTGGAATTGCACCAGCGCAGCAACGCCGCGTTCGGCACGCTGTCGGGCACGGTGTCGGGGGCGCAGGCGCCGACGGTCAGGACCAACGCCATCTGGGCCGCTAAGGCTCTTGTTCTCATCCCGCCCTCACCATGTCGTTGAAATCGCTGCCCCGGGCGGCGTTCACCACCACCACCGGCCGCCCCTTGGCCTGGTCCAGCCAATGCTTGTGGATCCGCTCGAAGGCGGCGCGCGCGTCGGTCTTCCAATCGTTCTCGCCCAGCAGCACCACGGCGCTGGCGCACTCGGGCCAGTCTAAGAGGCCCATCAGGCTCAGGCTGCCGGCCGCCCACACGCGATAGTCGGGCCGCGCGGCCGCCACGGTCAGGCACGTCTCGATGCCCTCGCCGATCGCCAGCGGCCCGCGCTTGCCCGCGGCGGCCGCCTTGGCCGGCGACAGGCCCGACGGCCCCTTGCTCAGGCGGATGGCCGCGCCCCGGCACGGCCCGATCATCATCTTGGGCTTGGGCACGTCGGCCTTGCCGCCGCCGTCGGCCCTCAGATAGGTGCGGTGCAGCGCCGCCAGCTTGGATCCGCGCGTCATGGCGCTCACCATGCAGTTGCGCCATTCCGTCACCTCGCCCGTCTGGCTGTTGACGTATTCCGCGCGGGCCGCCCAGCGCAGCGCCTCGGGCGCGTGCGCCAGGCGCGACAGGTCGATGCCCCGCGCCACGCGCAGGTAGTGCTCCGCCGGCGTGCCCGCGATCGGCGGCAGGCTCAGCCACAGCTTGAACAGCCCGGCCGACTTGGCCTCGTCCTCCTCGTGCGCCTTCATCTCGGCCGCCACGCGGTCGCGCTCGCGCCGCCGGCGCTCGGCCTCGATATCGCCCACCTGGCGCGGCTGGGCCGCGTTGCCCTTGCGGTCCAGGCCCAGGTGATCCACCGCCCACCAATAGGTGTCGATCTTGCTGCGCAGGCGCCGCACCCCGGCCACCAGGTCGAACACGTCGCCCTGCTCGCCCGTGGCGAAATCCTTCCACGCGCCCACGCGCTCGCCGTCGATCCAGATCACGAAGCTGCCGGGCTTGCGGTCGTTGCGCATGGGGTTCAGCGGGAAAATCCGCCGCCCGTCGTCGCGCCCCGGCAGGTCGTGTTTCAGGCCCAGCGCCGCCAGCACGCCGGCGAAGTTCGCCTGCAGCTGCGCGCGAATATCCGACCACGGATAAGGCAGGGGGCGGTGCTCGGTCATTGCGCCGACGCCTTGAGGCGCACCGCTACGCGCGTCAGCGCATGCTGGGCCAGCTCATGGCCGAATTCGCACGCGATGGCCGAGGCCGCCGCGCCCAATATGCCGCCCAGCGCGCCGGCGCGCTCCATGTCGGTCTGTGCGGCCTCAAACTCGGCCACGCATTCGCTCAGGGTGCGCGCCGCGCCGGCCCGGCTGCGGATCAGCTGGTCGGGCGTCATGCGGCCAGGTCCATGGGCCCGCCGTCCATCCAGCCCTCGGCCGCCAGGGCGTGCAGGGCGCGGATGGCCACGCGCGCGCCGGCGCGGGTCCTGGCCGTGGCGACCAGGGTTCCGTCCGCGTCGCGCACGCGCCACAGGCCGGGCCGCTCAGCGTGGTGCGCGCTGAACGGCCCCTGCGGCCTGAACAAGCCCAGGCGCAGATTGAAGGACGTGTCCCTCAAGCGGCGCTCTCCACCGCGCCCACGCGGGCCATGGCCGCGACCAGGCCGTCGGCCATCAGCTGGATGTTCTCGGCCCGGCGCCGCTGTCGCAGGTCGGCCTTGGTCTCCCCCGCCTTCAGCGGGGTGCGGGCTGCATCAGCATAAGCATCAGCATCAGCATCAGCATAAGCATAAGCATAAGCATCAGCATAAGCATAAGCATAGAGGGGGCGCAGCGCCTCACGCCATGCGGCTTTCGGCGCTGCGCCCCCTCCCAGGTGCAAGACATGCAGAGCCCGCGCCGCCTCCACCCGCGCCAGCTTCTCGGCCAGTTGCGCCTCGGTGAATTTCCGCTTCTTCAGCGAGGCGGCCCAGAATTCCAGCACGCAATGCGCCTGCCAGTCATAGACCACGCTGAACGGAACCTGGCCCTTCAGCCGCGCCAGCTGTTCGTAGAACGCCAGGCCCCAGGCCGTGGCCGCCTCATAGGGCATCGCGTCGAAGAAGTTCGGCACCATCACGGCCAGCCACTTCGGCATCACGCTGGCGGGGCAGTCCGCCGGCCTTGAAACCTCAGGACCAAGCACGCCCAGGGCGCACGCCAGCTGGCGGCCGTCGCGCTCGACGTGCCAGTTGGCCTGCACCAACAGCTCGTGCTCCAGGGCGAAGCGAAAGCGCTCCAGCGCCTCGGTCGCGTCGACCGCCAGGGTCGTGGGCAATGCGGGGGGTGAAATCACGGCGTCGTTCATCGCTGTTTCCTCAGCTGCGGGATGAAGGGGTGGGTGGGCGCGCCTAGGCCCTCGGCGTCGTCCTCGCGCTCGTCGTCCTCCAGGTCGGCGTCCTGGGCGTCCAGCGCGTCCAGCCAGTCGATCGCCGTCTGCGCGACATATTCCAGCCACGCGCGCAGCTCGGCGTGGGCGTCCGTGTCGGCTCGAAGGCACGGGCGCGTCATGCCTCGCCCCTGATCAAGCGCGCGTCGGCCTCGGTCCGCACCGGGATCAGCTGCATCACGGCGCCGTCACGATCACGGCGGAGGGCCACCATCGACGGCTTGCCGCACGCGTCGCAGGTCATGACCAGCGCGCTGGGGTCAGCCGTGCCGTCGTCGTTACGCCTGGGGTTGCGCAGACTATCGTCGATGAAGGCCATCGCCAGCGCTTCCAGCCGCACCGTCGCGTCGTCGGTGTAGGCCGAGCACCAGGGGCAAAGCGCACTGTCGCCCCACGTCGAGCCGGGCAAGAGGGGGAATTTCCTCACCGCGCCGCCCTCCGCAACGCGACCACGTCGCCGGTTTCATTTTTTTTCGAGAAATTTTCGAGCGCGGTCGGATGAAACGTCGGATGAGCGTCGGATGAGCCGACCAGTTCGGCCGTCACGTCGGCCAGCACCATCAGCTGGGCCCGCACCGCGTCCAGCCGCGCCAGCTCGCCGCGCTGCAGCTGGCCGCGAGCGATCGCCTCCAGCGCCTCCAGCGAGATCTCGTCGCGATCGGCGTCGGCCAGGCGCGCGCGCACGTCGGCGCAATGGCTCGAGACCGTGTCCTTATGCAGGCCCACATGCCGGCCCAGGGCGGCGTAGTCGCACCCGCTCAGGCACACCGCCAGATAGATCGCCACCTTCTTGGCGTCCCACGCCTCGGGCGCCGGGCGCGGCCCGCGCCCCCGGCTGGGCGCCATGATCGCCGCGGCGTCCACCGCATAGGCCGCCGCCGTCACCCGCGCCGCCGCCGGCCACGCCTGGGCCAGCGCCCACTTGTGCGCGAACATCGCCCCATCCCGGATCGACATGCCCCCCGCCATGGCGCCTTACCCGTCGATGTCGGCGCGGAACGGGCGCGTGCGGGCCGTCTCGGGCGGCGCCGTCGCGTCCAGGATGTCGCCCACCAGGGCGGCGTAGATCGCCAGGGCCGGGGCCTGGGCCGCGCGGTGCGCCTTGGCCGGCTCGGCGTCATAGGCCAGGGCGCACGCCTTCAGCGCCGCGAAGGCCAGGATCACCGAACGGTCGCGGCTGGGGCACGCCATCTCGCGCATCTGGCCCAGCCGCCGCAGCTCGCCCGTCGGCCGCGCCAGGTCGGCCACGCACGCGACGGCCTCCTGCGCCAGCGCCCGCCAGTGCGCGCGGCCCATGGCGATCTCCTGGGGATGCAGGCTCATGCCGCCACCCCGATGATCTCGGCCGCCGAAAGCTCGACGCCGAGATCCTTGGCGAGTTTGCAAACGGCCGCCTGGTGC
>DATKPD010000020.1:0-29519 GCA_035524315.1 Caulobacteraceae bacterium | reverse complement strand
ATCCAAGCATCAGCGGCGCCTTGCTGATGGGGGTAGTGGCCGTAAGCGCGCCGTTCTTCATCGTCGCGGGCCGCCTGTCGGATCGGATCGGACGCAAGCCGGTGATGCTTTGCGGCATGCTGATCTCGCTGGCGGCTTATTTTCCAGCGTTTCATGCCATGGAAGTTGTCGGCAATCCCGCGTTGGCGGCGGCGTCCAAGGCCGCCCCGGTGGTTGTGGTCGCCGATCCGGACGATTGCGCCTTTCAATTCGACCCCATCGGAAAGAAGCAGTTCAACTCGTCCTGCGACCTTGCGAAGGGGGTCCTGGCCAATGCTGGGGTGTCTTACGCGAACCGCTCTGCCCCAAAGGGCTCGGTCGCTGAGATTCAGATCGGATCAGTCGCCGTGATTGCGCCGGTCGTCGCGGGGCTGCCCAACGCTGACGTGGCGGCCAAGAAGGCGGCGTTCGAGGCCCGGACCAAGGCGGCCCTCGTGGCGGCCGGCTATCCAGCCAAGGCCGATCCGGCGCGGATCAACAAACCCGCGCTGTTCGGCCTGATGCTCATCTTCGGGATCAGCGCGGCCCTGCTCTACGGTCCGCTGTCAACCGCGGCGGTGGAGCTTTTCCCCACCCGCATCCGCTACACCGCCCTGTCTGTGCCATACCACGTCGGCGTGGGTTGGGTGGGTGGATTTCTGCCCTTTACGGTCTTCGCTATTGTTGCGGGGACAGGAAATATATTCGCTGGACTTTGGTACCCATTCGTTTTTACGGCGATAAGTGTTGTATCGACCTGGGTTTTCTTGCCGGAAACGCGGAAGAGGTCGCTTAATTTCTAAGTGCAGTGAGAAGAGCTCATCCCTTGGAGGGCCAGTCAAGTAATCCGCCCGCATGAAACCGCGGACGCAGACTTCGCCTAAGGGCTTTTAGTTCGATCCGCGCCGGCTTCCACGATCCGCCGGCGTGTTTTCGCCGCCACAGACAGGATGTTCAAAGATGAACAGAAGAATGAAATTTGTTTTGGCAACGGCCATGGCGTCGATCTTGGCGGGCCTCGGGGCCGCGCACGCGCTGGCGGACGGGGGCTACCAGCCCGTGCAGGGGCCGCACACCCTGAACCCCGGAGAGTGGCCGCAGCACTATCCCTTCGCCGATGAGACCGAGGCGGCGGTCGCGGCCTCGGAGGTCCACCACGTCCGTTATATTGACAGTCATGTACGCCTGGTCGAGGTGGCCTACTTCCCCGGCGTCATAGGCAATATGCACGGCCATCCGTTCCCGTCGGTGTTCGCGGTTGATGCGCCTGTGCCCAAGGGCACCAACACGCTGTTCATGGACCACGACCACAATATGCAGATGGCGCTTAGCGCGCCTCCGGATGGGGCGACCTATCCCTACTGCCGCGTGGCCAGCCCGCAGATTCTGCACCACGAGACCAATCTGGATACCTTCCCTCACCACTTTTACCGCCTTGAATTCCTGCGCGTCGACGGCGCGGCTCTGAAGGACCGCTGGAAGGATTGGTATACCCATCCGATGACCACGCCGACCCGCGACCGGCTGCTGTTTGAGAACGACCACATCCGCCTGAAAGAGGTGCTGGTCCTGCCCGGGCAGACCCAGCGGACCGACGCATCGTCCAACCCCGTGGTCATCGCCTATGACGTGGCGGGCATGCCCATTCCCAAGCCCAAGGGCGGCCACCAGAGTCCGGTCCTCAAGGGCTTCGAGCAAATCAATTGCGCCACGTCCGGCGCGCGCCCAGGAGCCGTGGTGCGCAACACCAGCGACACGCCGATCCACTACTATAGTATTGAATTCAAGCGGATCGACGGCGACGGCATCAAGGACCACTGGCGTGAGTGGTATCCCTGGATGGTCACGCTGAAAGACGCCTACGATCATTCGCCCAACGTGCCGAATTTCTAAGGATCATTGATATGATCACGAAAAAACTTGGCCTGGCGGTGCTCGCGCTCGGACTGATCTCTACCGCTGCCCGGGCTCAATCGACCATTCTGCCGGCCAGCACCGACGCGGTCTTCATCTCCAGCGATGATTTCGCCAAGGCGTTGGCGGCGCGCGCCAAGGGTTCGGCCTTGGGCGTGGTTGGCGCCGTTCGGGCGGGCGACGACCGTGTCAATGTGGACGTCTTGCGGCGCGATACGCCCGATGAGGCTCCGGTGACCCACGACGTCGTCACCGAGATCTATTACATCATGGAGGGCGGCGGGGACTTCGCCACGGGGGGAACCCTGCTGGACGCCAAGCCCATGATGACCAACGGCAAGCCGACAAATCCCGCCAGTATTGGCCCCAGCAAGAAGGGGACCAAGGTCGAGGGGGGAAGCACGCGCCATGTGAGCGTCGGCGACGTGGTGATGATCCCGCCGAATGTGGTCCATGGCTTCACCAAACTTGACGGGCACGTGACGTATATGGTGGTGCGGTTCAATCCTGGGTACGAAAAAGGCAAGTAGCCGTAACGACTGAACTTGCGGCTCCAATAGATCCCAAGTGCCAGCATTCGACGATAGGAACACGATGTCTGATAAACTTCATGCCGACAGCGCTGGTGAAGGGAGTGAGACTCCGCGTCGACGGCCGATTTGGCGGCAATTATGGTTGTGGGTGCTACTGGCCATGGTCGTCGGAATCCTGCTGGGGATTTACGACCCGAAGCTTGCCGTGCAGATGCAGCCCTTTGGGGACGGGTTCGTGCATCTGATCTCAATGGTGATTGCGCCATTGATTTTTTGCACGATCGTTAACGGCGTCGCCAATATGGCCGACATGTCGCGTGTTGGCCGGGTGGCTGTGAAGTCGTTGGTCATCTTTGAGGTAATGACCTTATTGGCCATTGTCGTTGCGTTATTGGCGGCCAATATTCTGCGGCCAGGCGTTGGCATGAATGTCAATGTACATGATCTTCATAGCGGCGCGGTCGAAGACTATGTCAAGCAGGCTGACCAGATTTCGTTTGTGTCATTTGCGTTGAACATTATACCACATACATTTCTTGGAGCGTTTACGCAGGGAAATGTTCTGCAGGTCTTGTTCCTCGCGGTCATCTGCGGTTTTGCGCTCATAAACATTGGAACGAAGGCCAGGCCGCTGCTTGATGTCCTGGACGTCGGCATGCAGATGCTGTTCCGCATCGTCAACATTGTCATGTGGGTAGCGCCGATCGGGGCGTTTGGCGCGATCGCATTCACGGTCGGAAAATTCGGCGTCACTTCGCTGGAATCATTGGGCAAACTGGTCGGCGAATTTTATCTCGTCTGTATCGTCTTCATCATAGTGTCCGTTGCGCCCATCGCCTGGTGGTGCGGCTTCAATATGTTCAAGTTCCTGAGGTATTTCAGAGACGAAATTCTGATCAGCATCGCGACGACGTCCTCGGAATCGGTGCTGCCACGCATCATGGCCAAGCTCACCCAACTGGGTTGCCAAAAGGAGCTCGTGGGCTTCGTCGTGCCGGCGGGCTACTCGTTCGACCTGACGGGCGCCTGCCTCTATCTGGGCATGACGACTATTTTCCTGGCGCAGGCGACCAATACGCCGCTGGATCTGCAGCACCAGCTCGGCCTCGTCCTGCTCATGACGCTGACCTCCAAAGGGGCCGCGGGTGTTTCTGGCGCGGCCTTCGTGGTCCTGGCGGCTACGATCGCGATGGACGGCTCCATTCCCGTGAGCAGCGTCGCCCTGATGCTGGGCATTCATCGACTGATGTCCCAGGGCTTCACCCCAACGTTCGCCATCACCAACGCCGCAGCCGCCATGGGCGTCGCCCAATGGGACAACGGGCTGGACCGCGATAAGATGAGGGCGGCGCTGAGCGCCGGGCCCGCCCAGGCCATCTGATATTCAGCCGTAACGGTGCGCGGACCGAAAGGGCCGCGGCAAAAGTAAAACGCCCGGCGCTGGAGGTCAGCGCCGGGCGGGATCGCGTGGCCGGCTGAGCGGCGGCGACTCAGAGTTTGGCTGGATCGAAGTAGACTTCGTCGACGGCCAGCCGGCGAGGAATGAGCTGTTGCTTGAAGGCGGTGTCTTCCATCGCCTTAATCGTCGGCAGGTTTTCGGCGATGCCGTAGGGCATGGGATCTCCGACGATCTTGGCCAGCTTGGCGTACTTGAGTTCGCCCGGCTGCAATGCGCCAGACGCTTCACGGGCGGCCAGTCCCGCCAGCCACTCGTTCTTGGACTGAAGAAAAGCGTCATAGAGCGACTTGGCGACCCACGGATGCGCCTTGAGGATTTCGTCCTTCACCACGATGGTGCCATGGATTGGATAGATGCCGGTGCGGTAAAACCACTCCGCTTCCAGCGCTTCGGCATTGGGGAACAGGTCGGGGTAGTCGACTTGCACTTCCTTCCAGCCGCTCTTGGGATCGCCCGTCCGACCGACGCCGGCGTTGCCGCCGAAACCGGCCGCCAAGTCGCCCCGCTCAATCATCTCATAGAGGGTGTCTCCGGGTGCGACGTGTTCGACGTTTGGGGGAAGCTTGAGTTGGGTCACGTGCTCCTCGTCATCGACGACCCAGGTGACCTTCGAAGAATCCAAGCCGTATTCGTCTATGAGGATCCCGCGGGTCCATACGCCGGTCGTGACCGAGTAGGCCCGTACGCCGACCTTCTTGCCTTCCAAGTCCTTGGGGTGCGCGATTCCAGCATCCGGCCGGACCAGAAGACCCCCATGATGGAAACGGCGCATGAGGAAGATCGGCAGCGCCACGAAAGGCGCGCCGAAGGCGCGGGCGATGAGATAGGTGGTGGATGCGATTTCGCAGACATCGAACTCGACATCGCGCACCATTCTTCGGAAGGCGGCGATCTGCGGCTTGATCGTCAAGATTTCCGCATCGACTCCTTCGATGGCTATTGAGCCATTCCGGACGGCAGCGGTGTGTGGGGCCTCTGCAACCGCGATCTTCAAGTGCACTTTGGCAGCCAAGGCTATCCTCTCCTTTGATGTTTTAACTGTTCTGAGCCCGGCCCCGAGATTTGGGATCCGGTGCGTCATCATCCAATTTACGGGCAGGCCCCTTCAGGCATTGGCCGTTCGGCGATGCTGCGGGACCGACATCCAAACTTTAGACTTCGAGCGCGCCGATAATCTTTGAGCGTCCAATACTCCGACTATCGAACCGGTGGTCCGCCCGGGAGGATTTGAAATACGAGGATGCGCCATAAGTTCTGCCTGACCGGCCAGCGGCGCACACGCCTCCTTGCCATACGGGCTAGGCTGCCTGGCGCCGTGCATCAGGTTTTATGGGCGAGGTCGCAATATCGATGTCCGCCCGCGGACCGGTGGCGACACACTCGAGCCGGGCCCGTCTTCGCCGCCAATTGTCCGCTCTAATCAGCGGAATGAGGGCGTTGATGAACGTGTTGGCAACCGTAATTGCTGAGACCTCCGGCGAAGGTTCTGTCAGGCAGGGGGGGGGGCGGCGACGCCGGTGGAGGGCGGTTAATGGTGGGCGTGGGCGGGCGAGACTTTGCTGCCCTGAAGGCTTGGATTGGCCGCTTGAGCGTGCGCACGCGCATCGCGGGGGCCATGGTCCTTGGCTTTGGCGCCATTGTGCTTGTCGGCGCAATCCTCGACGCGCAGTCGCAAGCGCGCTTGGTCAGCCTTGAACCAAACAATACGCCGACGGACGTTGCCATGATGCGCTTTGCCTTGCCGCGCGGGCGCGGGCTCTATCAGGCCCATTGCGCCAGCTGCCATGGCGTTGAAGGGCGAGGGCGCCCGGCGATTGGCGCGCCGAACCTGACCGACAATGACTGGCTCTATGGGGAAGGCCAGGTCAGCGACATCGAGACGGTGGTGCAGTACGGAATCCGCGCGCCAAACGGGCGCACCTGGCGTTTGGCCGACATGCCGGCATTTGCCCACCGCGTTCCATATCCGCGCGAAACGGCGCTACAGCCTTTGACTCCTGGCGATATTCGCGATGTCGTCCAGTTTCTGGACATACTGCGGCAGCAGCCGGCCGATCCCGCGGCGGCATTGCGTGGCCAAGCCATCTTCGGCAATCGTGGCGGTTGCTATGATTGCCACGGACGCGACGGGCGGGGGGACGCCGCGATCGGCGCTCCAAACCTCACGGACTCAATCTGGCTTTACGGCGACGGCTCGGACGCCTGGATCGCCGACACTATCGCCAACGGTCTGGCCGGCACATGCCCGGCGTGGTTCGACCGGCTGAGCCCGGCGCAGATTCGCGAAATCTCACTCTACGTCTACTCGCTGTCGCATAGCGGCGAGCAACCCAAGCAAAGTGTGCCATGACCGTCGCAAAGGACATTCACAGCGCCCCTCCGCAACCCGGCTGGCGGGACATGACTCATGTCAGTTTCGCCCGATCCATTTGGTTGTTCGCCATTGGCGCCGCTATCGGCCTGATCCTGGCGGGCTTCGCGTTGTTCACCGCGAAGGGCACGTCGACCCTGGTGGTTCCACCGGAGGACGTGGCGCTGGTCAATCAACAGCCCATCGCGCGCAGCGACTTCTATCTGCAGCTAAAGACCCTCTACGACACCGATTATGCTCACGCGACGATCGAGCAACGGCGCACCGTGCTGGATCAGATGATCCGCGAGGAGTTGTTCGTCCAACGCGGCAAGGAACTCGACGAGGCCTCCGTCGATCCGGACGTGCGCAACGCCATGGTCGCGGCGGTCGAGCAAAGCATCGCCGCGGACGTGCTGGCTAGCCAGCCATCCGACGCCACGTTGCTCGACTATTACAACCGCCACAAGGACGTCTATTCCAGCGAAGGCACGTTGGTCGTTCGCGATCTGGTTTTCCCGTCTGCCAATGCGCCGGCCGCCGAGCAGGCTCTGAAGGCGCACCAAAATGTCGACGCCGTGGTCTCCCAGTTCGGTGGCAAGGACTCGGGCCGGGTGAAGGGTGAGGAGTTCTACTTCGCGTCGCGAATTCATCTGGGCGACCTGATGTTCAACGCCGTGCGCGGGTTGGCCGCCGGCCAGGCGACCGCGCCGATCCAGGCCCCCGACGGGGTGCACATACTTTACATGGTCAACAACCGACCGCCGGTCGCCGAGAGCTTTGATCAGGCCCGCGCGCGCGTGCTTTCCGACTATCAAAAGGACGCGATCGCGCGGGTGCAGGCGGCCGACGAGCGCTTTTTGCGTAAGCGCGCCAATGTCCTGATCGCTGGGGACATGCGCCAATGATGAGACGTAAGGCGCTTGACCGGTTGCTGCTCGCCCTGGGCCTGGCCCTCAGCGCGGCGAGCGTCGCCTTGACCCCCGCATTCGCGCATGTGCGGTCAGAATCTCACTCTGTATGGGAGATCAATGGCCGCACCATCGATCTGGTGATGACCATTCCGAAGGTCGAGAGCCAGCGGCTGAACCCAAACGGCCCGCAGATCGACGACGCTGGCCTGGAGAAATACCTGGCCGCCCGGGTCTATCCGATCGCCAGTGGCGTCCGCTGCCCGATCGCGCCGCCGATCGTGGCGCTGTCGTCGGCGCCCGCGTTCCGCCGGTTCGACTTCACCTTCACCTGTCCCAGCACGCGCGACATTGAGATCCGCTCCTCGGCCTTCTTTGATGTGGTTTCGAGCCACACCAACTTTGCCCAGATTCAGAACGTCCAGACTGGCGACTTCGTCGAGGAACTGATCACCCAGGACCGCCAGACGGTCCAGGTGACAGGCGGCCAAGAAAGCAAGCTGAAGAACGCCAGCATCTTCGAATTCATCCGCATGGGCGTCATGCACATCTTCACCGGGGTGGATCACATGTCCTTCCTGCTGGGCATGGTGATGATCTCGCGCCGGCTCAAGGACCTGATCTTCGTGGTCACCGGTTTCACCATCGGCCACAGCATCACCCTGGCCCTGGCCGTCACGGGGGTCTTGCGGCCACATGCGGACTACATCGACGCCCTGGTGGCCCTGACCATCTGCCTGATCGGCGCCGAAAATCTCAGTGTCGCTACCGAGAAGCCGGCGGTGTTCGCCCTGGGGCTCGCGGCGATCATCCTGGCCATGGCCGTGATCAAGCTGATGGGATTCGGCGGTCTGCCCGTTGCGCTGTCGATCGGCGCAGGCCTGTTCACCGCCAACTACCTGATGATTTCCGGGCATTTGCCGGACGCAGGCCGGCTGCGAATGATCATCACCCTCGTGTTCGGCCTGATCCACGGGTTCGGCTTCGCGGCGGGCCTGCTGGAGATGCAGATTCCGCCAGGCCGTCTGGCCGAGATGCTGGTGGGCTTCAACATCGGCGTGGAAATCGGTCAGTTGACGCTCGTTCTGGGCGTGACCCTGCTTGTCTACGCGCTTTCCAGGATCAAATGGACCGTTCCGCGGCCGGTCTTCGTCGATTTCGCGTCCGCCTTCCTGATAGCTGAAGGTCTATTTTGGTACGTCAGCCGCAGCTTTGTCTGAAGCGAGTCAGCCCGACGGGAAGGGCGCCCGCGCCCCCGTTCCGGTCCATTTGACGCTGCTGTCGATTGGAGAAGCGATGATCAGCTTTCCAGCCACGTTTTGCCGGTTCATGCCTTGAACATCGTAAAGCGCTTCGAAATCGGTCGATCCGCGCGTTGCGGCCTGCAAAGCGTCGGTGCTGGTTGCCGCCTCGGCGGTTTGCATTAATCCCACGTCGCGCGTCCCGGCAATGATCACGACCCGCCCGCCTGCCGGACCGCTGAAGCTCGAAAAGTAGCCATAGTCGCGGTACATCGCGCCGGTCGCGTCCGGCCCACCGCCGCCGCTAGAGAATTTGCGGTTCGAACGCTTGTCCAAAATTTGATCGTAGGTGTCGCCGACCGAAAAGCGCGACCCCGCGAAAACCGTGTCCTTCAGCGCGCCGAGCCCGCTGAAATAGCCGATATAGACGATGTTGTTGCGCCGGATCATGTCGGGGCTCAACTCGCTAGCCAGGATCACGCGCGGCGCGGGGCCGTTGGGTTCGCCCGTGAGCACCGGCGCAAGACTGCTCAGCGCGTAGGCGCTGCCGATGGGCAGATAGCGCAGGTCCAGATCGACGTAACGCGCGCTAAGTTGGGGGTGTTGAGCCAGGAAGGCGTTCAGATCGCCAGCCGAGTTTACAGTGTATTCGCGCACCAACCGCGCGACGCTCAAACCGTCGTCGCTTTCACCGAAAATATAATAGTCGCCCACGACAACCAGGGTCGGCATCCGGTCGGAAAGCAGTGGTCCCCACACGGAAGTGGACCGCAAGGCAAGACCCTGGCGCATACTGGGCGGCAAGTCGGCGCGGGAGACGATCCATGTTGCCGCACCTACGCAAATCGCTAAGACCACGGCCGCGACGATCCAGATCGAGCGGCGTATGGCCGTCGGCTTCATTGGTTCAATCGACGGTTCGGCGGGCATGCTCAGCGGCTCGAGCATGAGGCGATATTCGCCGCGGGGGATGTTGATCCTTACGGCCGAGGCGCGGCGCGGGCCCTCGTAATGCGCATCGAGCTTTCGGCGCAGCTTGTGTACGTACACCCGCACAACCGCATCGCGGGTCGTGTCAAAATTCGGATGTCTACCGAAGACGTCCGCCCCGACTTCCGCTTCCTTGGGTGATCGATGGTTGAGCGATCGCTCGGCCAAATAGTCGAACAAGCGGAGAATAAGCTCAGAGCGGCCCAACGCGCCGCTGCGCCGGACTTCATCTATCTCCGCCGAAAGCGAATTCACATCGGTCATATGTCGCCATACCTCGCTGACGGCGCTATATCAACGTTCATGAACGTTCGCGGAACCGTAATTCATAAGCGTTTGCGCGGATCGCGTGCGATGCCTGGGTCGTGTCAACTCCAGACATGATCAAGGCGTCGCGCAACTGCATGAAACCGACAATTTACTGCGAGCGGCGTGCAATCGCCTCAGAAATGCGTCGCTCCGCGCGCGCCCTGCGGTCATCGCTGATGGGCGCCGCGGCAGTCGTCCTGACAGGATCAGGCGTCGCTGTCGCGCAGACGACATCCTCCCCACCCGAGACCGGCGTGGTCATTACGGCGTCTCGGCTGAACCTCCTGGGCGTCGCCGCCACCGCCAGCCAAGGGGCGGTGACCGAAAAGGAGCTGGAACTGCGCCCAGTGTACCGGGCGGGCCAACTGCTCGAGACAACGCCTGGATTGATCGTCACTGTCCACTCGGGCGAGGGCAAGGCCAACCAATACCTCTTGCGCGGCTTCAACCTCGACCATGGCACCGACATCGCCAACTTCATCGACGACATGCCGATCAACCGGCCGACCAACACCCACGGCCAGGGCTATTCTGACCTGAATTTCGAGTTGCCGGAGATGGCGAACGGCCTCGACTTCACCAAGGGGCCTTACTACGCCTCGGTCGGCGACTTCGGCGCGGTGGCCTCGACCCATCTGAAGCTGGCGGACGAAATTCCCAACCAGATCGCGCTGACCGGGGGCACGCTTGGCCGGTACACCGTCTTCGGCGGCGGCACGCTGAAGCTCTCGGAAGACGATCGCGTGGTTGGCGGCGTCACCTACGACCACGTCGACGGGCCGTTCGACCATCCCGACAACTTCCGCAAATGGGCCGGCGAGTTGCGCTATAGCCACGGCGCCGCGACCGATGGCTACAACGTCACAGCCATGTATTACAAAGGCGACGGCGCCTTCACGACTGACCAGCCGGTAGAGGCCCTTACGAGCGGCCTGATAAACCGCTTCGGCACGCTCGACCCGACCGACGGCAACAGCTCCGAGCGCTTTAGCCTCTCTGGCCACTTCGCCAAAACCGGTGAAAGCTGGGCTTTCAACTCCAGCGCCTATTACATCCACAGCCGCATGACCCTGTGGAACGACTTCACTCACTATCTGGAGGACAACATCAACGGCGACCAGGAGCAGCAGACCGAGACGCGCGACACCTTCGGCGGCCAGACGTCGCTGATCCTGAAGCACAGTTTCGGACCGATCGACACCTCGACCGTATTCGGCGTGCAGGTCCGCCACGATGACGACTATGTGGGCCGTCGCCATACCCGGCAGCGCCAGGTTCTGGATTACTGTTCTGTCGCGGTCGCCGACCCTTCCGAGATCCCCAATGGAGCCCGGGCCAACATCGACGACTCCGCCTACTTCATCCCGGCCAATCAGGGCATGTGCCAGAACGATCTGGTCCATACGCTGGACCTCGGGGGCTATGTTGAAAACACGGCCCACTGGACGCCGTGGCTGCGCACCGTGATCGGCCTGCGCGACGAATACTATGCCGCGGATGACACCTATCTGGGCGTGACCGGCGTGGGTCTGACGGACGGCCAGAAGCTGCAGGGCGACCAGACCCTGTTGCAGCCCAAGGGCAGTCTGATCCTCGGGCCGTTCTACAAGTCCGAGCTCTATTTGAGCGCCGGCCGCGGCTTCCACTCAGACGATGTGCGTGGGGTATTCGGCACCGTGCCGATCGAGGGCATTCCGGGGGTGGCGGGTCGGACACCATTCCTGGCTGCGGCCGACGGCTACGAGGTCGGGGTGCGCACCAACATCATCCCGAAGGTGCAGGTGCAGGTCGCCCTGTTCCAAGAGGATTTCAAGTCCGAGCTGACCTACGATGCCGACCAGGGGCAGGACGCGGCGAGCGCTCCCAGCCGCCGGCAGGGCGTCGAGGTTTCGGCGCAATACAAGCCGCTGCCATGGATCGAGTTCAACACGGATCTGGCCTTCTCCAAGGCCCGATATCAGGGAAGCGGGGCTTTCCTGGACACATATGGGATCGACGGGGGCGCCTACATCGCCAATGCTCCGAGCTTCATCGGTTCGTTCGGCGTCATCGCCGACAGGGGCCCATGGTTCGGCGGCCTGCAGTGGCGCAACCTAGGTCCCTATCCGCTGAGCGACGGGCCACCGAACCCGCAGGACAACGGCTATAGCGAGTTCAACGCTGACCTGGGTTATCGGGCCAACGCCCATCTGACGATCGAGGCCAGCGGTTTCAACCTGTTGAACACCAAGGCCAATGCGTCGGGGTACGACTACGCCTACCGCCTGACGCCGAACTCCGCCGCCGAGCAGGGTCCCACCTTCCATCCTTTGGAGCCCATCTCCGGTCAGCTCAAGGCGACGTGGACGTTTTAGGCGTCGATGGCCGCGCGACTTTTCGCAATCCATTCTCAGGGGGGGAATCGTCGCCCTTTCGCGCCGCCCCGATCAGCGCCCGGGCCGCGCGGGGGCTTTCATTGAAACGCTAACTCGTCTCCGCTTCGACCACGAAAAGTCATTTTGGAGCAAGAACTTAAGTGCGTTCTGTGTCGTTCAAGCTCCACCGCCGCACGGCGGCGCCGATGCGGCGGCGGGAACGCAAAAGGATGGGGTCCAAATCGCAGGCTTCAGCGCAGCGATGCCTGACAACCTAGATGCGACATGCCGTTGACTCTCTCAGGCCGCAGATGTTATGTTATATAACATATGAACTATGCCGGTATCCAACGGCATGTCGAAGGGGGAGGGAATGTTGAAGGATTCTCGGACCGCAGCCATCGCTGCACTGATGTTCACGACCGCTCTGGTTTCGCAGCCGGCGATTGCAGCGGAAGCCGCCGCCGCCGCCACCGCCGGCCCGTCAGCCGACTCGGTGCAGGAAGTCGTCGTTACGGCGCAGCGGCGCCGCGAGGACGTGCAGAACGTGGACATCGCCGTCACGGCGCTGTCGGGTGACGCATTGGCCGAGAAGAAGATCATGCGCGCGCTCGACCTCCAGACCGCCGCGCCGGGCCTCACCATTTCCCGCTCAGGCATCACGGACTCGTTCAACATCCGCGGTATCGGCCTCGCTTCGGGATCGCCTCAGGTCACCAACGGCGTCGCCACCTACATCGACGGCGTGTTCCAGCCGCCGATCGTTTCGAACGGCCAGTTCTACGATATGGCCGGCGCCGAAGTCCTGCGCGGACCGCAGGGCACGCTTTCGGGCGCGAACTCGACCGGTGGCGCTGTCTACCTGACGACACAACGACCGCAGCTTGGCCAACTCGGGGGTTACGCCACCGCGAATTACGGCAACTACAACAACACCGGCATGAATGCGGCGCTGAACGTGCCGCTGGGCGACAAATTGGCGATCCGCGCCTCAGGCCTGATCAATACGCACGGCGCCTGGTTCAAGGACATCGGCCCCGCCCACAACCAGCCTGAAAAGCTCGACGAGCGCGATGGTCGGATCCAGGCGCTGTTCAAGTCTGGCGGGTTCCAGGCCAACCTGAAGGTCGAGGGGGTCGATCGCCAGACCGGCGGTTATGCCCTGCAGCCGATCGCAGCGACTACGGCCAACAATCCCTATGTCGTCGGGCGGACCAACACGCCGTGGGTGGTCAGTTACGATTCCCCGGTTGCCAACCACGAGAGCGCTTTCGCTACCGTGCTTGAGATGAAGTACCAGCTGGACAGCGGGCTGACCTTGCGCTCAGTTTCGGCTTACCAGAACAAACATCTGTCCACGCTCAACGAGTCCGACGCCACGTCGCTTAACAGGAGCAATTCGGCGTTGAACCAGACGGCTGGCGCAAACAACGTGCGCGAGCGTGAATGGAGTGAGGAAATCAACATCATTTCGCCGGACAGCGGCCGCTTGAAATACGTGATTGGCGGCTACTTCCAACACAACCAGATCGACCTGCACAACTGGAGCACGACCAACGGCGCGTTCACCACGCTGCCGCAACCCGTGACGAGCAAGACGCTGCTCGGCGTGTTCGGCCAAACGACCGTCCAACTCAACGACAAATTCTCGATCGACGCGGGTCTGCGCTACTCGCACTTCCACGTCGAGGGGTCGAGCGCCGTCTATCGCGCCGCCCCCGGTTCCACGTTGGACCAGATCCTGGCCTCGCCGCCGGTGGGCGCCACTGTGCTGGCGCCGCAGACCGGCGCCGAGGATGACGGCCACGTCACCGGCAAGATCGCGCTGAACTTCAAGCCCGATGTCGACGACCTGCTCTACGTCTTCGCGGCAAGCGGCTACAAGAACGGCGGTATCAACCCGCCAGGCGGCACTTTTGCGCCTGAGACGGTGTGGGACTACGAAGCCGGGTGGAAGTCGACCATGCTGGACCACCACCTGCGTACGCAAGTGGGCGTATTCTACATGAATTACAGCAATTTCCAGATGGATGTGATCAATCCGCTCTCTGGCCAGAGCGGAGTGACCAACCTTACCAACTCAAGCATCAAGGGCTTCGAGGCAAGCTTCCAGGCCAAGATTCAGGCCCTTTCAATCGATGGCGGCTCGTCCTTCGTTGACAGCGCCACAAGCGCGCTGAGCCTGGTGAACAAGTGGGCGATCCCCGCCGGCGTGTCTTTCCCGCAATGTTCGCCCGCGGGGGTTGCCGGCACGGTGGGCGCGGGCTGTTTCAACTATGTCATCACCAGCACCTCTGGCGGTCCGAACCTCTATAGCCCGAAGTGGACCTGGAACCTGTCCGCCTCGTATCGCATCGAGGCTGCGAACGGCGTCACGGTTACCCCGCGTGTGGGCTATGCGTTCATCGGTTCGCAGTGGGCCTATCCGACGTACCAGGCCTCGACCGACCTGATCGCCGCGCGCGGTCTAGTCCAGGCCGGCGTGATGGTCGAAAAGGACAACTGGAAGATCGAGGGGTATGGCACCAATCTCGCCAACAAATTCTACGTTGCTGGTCAGAGCGGTAAGAACGAACTGTACGGGGCGCCCCGTGAATATGGTGTTCGCATTAGCAAGAAGTTCTGATGGCGATCGCCCGGCGTGATTTTTGTCACGCCGGGCGATCGTTCATTGCGGCGCCCAAAGGGCCATAAGCAGCGGGATCAGATCGGCGCGAAGATGTTCTGGGACCGCAGCATATATGCGCTCCTCGTGCGCTTCGAATTCAGTAATCGCCTGAAGCGCAAGCGCCGTTCCTGTGTCAGTGAGCCGAAGGCACAGAGCGCGTCCCACGCCCTTACTGGAAGCCACCAGCTCGCGCTCGATCAGCCGGCGGATGATCGGGTTCAGATTAGGGCGCTGGATCGACAGCAGGCGGCCGCACTCCGCCTGCGAAATATCGGGGTTGTGGTGAACAAGCGTGAGGATTGACGCCTCGGTGGCGCCCAGCCCTAAGGGCTCGAGACGTTTCTCAAGTTGAGCAAGACGGCTAACCGCAGCGCGACGAAGCAAGTAACCAGGATAGGACTGGAGCGGATTTTTCATCGGCAGTTTCGGTCTTCCTGATCGAGTGGGGAAAGTCGGCGCATTTGGGCCGAACTGTTCCAGAAGTCCATATATCACGAAACATAACTTGTGCTCGCGGCCGGAGGAAGTTTACTTGAACCAGCACAATCGCATCGCAATAGCCACGCTCGCCTGCGCAAGCAGCCTTCTCCCCATGCTGGGGAACGCCAAACCGGCCGGGGCCGAGCCGGTGATTACCGGCGATTCCAAACACTGCGCCGCGCTGGCCAAGTCGGCCCTACCAATCACCGACGCCGTCGTCACCAGCGCCATAGCTCGCGACGCCAGCCCTGCCCTTGCCCGCACGACCGAGGATTTCCGCGGGCCTCCCCCTACACCGGCAATGCCGGCCCATTGCGAGATCGTCGGCAAGATGCAAGAGCGCGTGGGCGCGAACGGACAGCACTATGCGATCCGGTTCCATTTGCGCCTGCCAACCACATGGAATGGCAGGTTCGTGTTCCAAGGGGGCGGAGGAACCGACGGCAATATTGGCGACGCCGCCGGTGCATTGTTCGGGCAGCCGGGGGTCACAGCGCTGAGCCAGGGCTATGCGGTGATTTCCGCGGATTCCGGGCACGACAATGCCACCAACAACGATCCAGAGCGGCAGGGAACCGCCACTTTTGGCCATGATGCCCTGGCGCGCCACAATTACGGCTTCGGCTATATCGGCCCGGTCGTCAGGACCGGCAAGGCGCTGGTTCGGGCCTATTTCGGCCGGGCGCCGACCTACACCTACTTCGTCGGCGGCTCCAAGGGGGGCCAGGAAGCGATGATGGCCGTGCAGCGTTTCCCGCGCGAATTCGACGCGGCGTTGATCGGTTATCCCGGCTTCCACCTTGCCCATGCCTCCATCGCACAGCTCTGGGATGGGCAAGCGTTTGGCGCTGTTGCGAAGGCCTTAGGCCAAAACGCCGCCGATGGCCTGCCGCTGGTCAACCGCGCGATGAGCGACGACGACATCATCCTAGCGCAGCAGGCCATTCTCGCCGCATGCGACGATCTTGACGGCACTCACGACGGCATGATCGAGAATTTCACGGCCTGCACCACGGCCCGCGTCGTGCCGGAACTGGCGAAGGTTACATGCGCCGGCGACACGCCGGCCGACAAGACCGCCCAATGCCTGTTGCCGATGCAGGTGGCTGCGCTGCGTAAGGTATTCGGCGGTCCGCTGACGCGCGACGGCAAGCCCGTCTACTCTGACTGGGCTTGGGATGCGGGCATCGGCGCGCGAACGGCGCACGGGGTGACGCAGGGTTGGCGTATGTGGAAGATGGGCAGCTACGACTCCGCCACCAACAACGGCGCACTGATCCAGCTTGGCGCCCCCAGCAACAGCGCCGTGTTCCGCTCACCCCCACTCGACGTCGCTGCGGACGTGAGTTCCCTGACCCGCTATGCGCTCTCTGCCGATATTGATGAGGCGTATCGGGCCGCGCACGTCAAGTGGGGGGAACTTGGGGAAGCCTCGGTCGATTTCATGCATGCCGACGCCACCGACCTGTCGCCCTTCACGGCGCGGGGCGGCAAGATCATCCTGTTCCAGGGCGTCAGCGATCCGGTGTTCTCGATTCTTGACACCCTGCGCTGGCTCAATGCCGTGAATCGGCGTGAGCATGGCACGGCCGCCCGCTTCATCCGGTTCTACGCGGTGCCGGGGATGAACCATGGAGGAGGGGGGCCTGCCACCACCCAGTTCGACATATTCTCCAAGCTGGTCGCATGGCGTGAACACGGTGTGACGCCAGGCGCGATCACTGCAACAGCCGGGACGGATACGCCCTGGCCCGGTCGCACCCGGCTGCTGTGCCCCTTCCCATTGCAACCGCGCCGCGTCGGGGCAGACATCGAGACGGCGGCTTCGTTCCGGTGTTCAAGTCCGTGAACTGGCGCCCGTCCCTGCGCGTCGATTGAATTCAATCCTATGGGTTATGAAGCCCGGGCGGCGCCGAGGCCGCACGGGTTGGCTTTGCACATGAACGGGCTGGCGTCGGCGTCGTTGGAATTCCGCGTCAGGCTTTGATGGTGACCGAACGATTGGCGACGGCCTCGGCCCGGATCGCCTTGGAGATCATCCTCCGCGAATGAACCCCTCCGGAGTCGATGTTCAGATTGAGCAGCCGTCTATCTGGCTGGGCCGTGAGGTTGGCCTGCTGTCGCTGCAGCATGTCCATGTCTTCCGCGAAGATTTTTCCCTGCCCCTCGCGCAGGGCGCGGGTCAGTTCGATATCGTCGATCTTGAACCGCCTCGCCATGCCCCAAAAGTACCAATGCGATGTTTCCGTTTCCGGGGTGATGAAATCGACCACCACCATGTTGGTCTTGAGCGTCTCGGGGGCTTGTAGCCGCCGTGCCCGGCCAGAGCGACGCCAACTTCGATCATAACGTGGCTGGGCAAGGTGAAACGGCAAATTTGCCAGCGGTCAACAGGACCATCGTCTGGCAAACCGGCGGCCCGCAGCGCCATGGCGTGAAATGGTGGCGCGAGGATTCCGTCTATGAACCGGCTGGTGACGACCTCCAGGTCGGTCGTACGGGTCGTCACCTCACACTCGTTGATCTCTGGCTGTCCGATACTCGAGGCGTGAAGATAGGTTTCGTGGCTCAGGTCCATGAGATTATCGACCATCAGGCGATAGTCGGCGGCGACGTGATAGAGCCCGCCGCCATAGGTCCATTGGTCGCTTTGAGCCCAATGCAACGCCGGTATCAGGTCTAGGTCCGCAGCTTCCGGATCGCCCGGCCACACCCACACAAAGCCATGCCGCTTGATGACGGGAAAGCTGCGAACGGACGGGAACTTCTCCACCCGTTGACCCGGCATTTCGGCGACCCGCCCCCTGCAGTCGACCGCTAAACCATGATAGCCGCAGACCAGATTTTGGCCCTGCTGGAAGCCCAAAGACAGCGGCGCGCCCCGGTGGGGGCAGAAGTCTTCGAGCGCGGCGACGCCGTCATCCGGGACGCTAAAAATCACCATGGGCTGACCACAGATCGTTCGGCCTAGCGGACGGTCCGTGATCTCGTCCGGCGTGCAGGCGACGTACCAGGCGTTGTGGACCCAGGTCGGTGTCCTTGCGGAGGTCATGCGTCCTCCAACTTCTCGGTTCGGATCGAGACCACCACCGAGGCGATCGCCGAAACAGCGATGATGGGAACCAGGGCCGTCGCTTGGCGCGCTGAAGGCGCTGCAAGGTTGGGGGTCTGCATGGAAATCCCGCTTTCTCCTCAGCATTTTTCATTTTGTCGGGTAAGCCTCAGAACGGCAGGCCCACATAGTTTTCGGCTACCGCTGCCGCGCCGACCTGGGAGCGGCGCAGATAGTCGAGCTCGGCGATCTGCATCTTGCGCGCGAAGGCGTCGGTATCTGGGAAGCGTTGCATCAGACTGGTGAACCACCAGGAGAACCGCTCGGCTTTCCACACGCGGGCCAGCGCGGTGGCGGAATAGGCGTCCAGCCCCGTTTGCGAACCTGAGCAGTAGAAGCCCGTGATCGCGTCGGACAGATAGTGCACGTCGGACGCCGCCAGGTTCAGGCCCTTGGCGCCGGTGGGCGGCACGATGTGGGCGGCGTCGCCGGCCAGGAACAGGCGGCCATGCGCCATCGGCTCGAACACGAAGCTGCGTAGCGGCGCGATGCTCTTCTCGATCGAGGGAGCACGGGTGATGCGGCCCGCGATCTGCGGGCCGAGGCGGATGGCCAGTTCGTCCCAGATGCGATCGTCCGGCCAGTCCTCCAGATTCTCCTCAAGCGATACCTGAATATAGTAGCGGCTGCGGACCATCGACCGCATCGAGGCCAGAGCGAAGCCGCGGTCGTGGTTGGCATAGATCAATTCGTGATCGCAGGGCGGAACGTCGGCCAGGATACCGAGCCAGCCGAACGGGTAGCGTCTTTCGAAAATCTGGCCTTTCGCCGCAGGAATGCTTTTGCGCGACGGGCCGTGATAGCCGTCGCAGCCGGCGATGAAGTCGCAGTCAAGCCGGATGGTCCGTCCGTCTTTAACGTAGGTGACCCAGGGGGCGTCTGTTGCGACGTCGTGAAGCGTCACGTCCTGCGCTTCGAACACCGGCTGGTCGCGGTCGGCCAGCAGGGCGTTGAGGTCCTTGGTCAACTCGGTCTGGCCATAGACCATCACCGACTTGCCGACGAGGCCCTGCATGTCGATGCGGAACGTCTCACCGTCCCAAGCCAGGGCGAAGCCGCCGTGAGGCAGGCCCTCGCTGCGCGTCCGCGCTCCGGCGCCCGCCTGTTCCAAAAGTTCGACGGTGACCTGTTCCAGCACCCCCGCACGGATGCGCCCCTCGACGTAGTCGCGGCTATGGCGTTCCAGCACCACGCTGTCGATCCCCGCCACATGGAGCAGTTGCGATAACAGAAGGCCGGCCGGGCCGCCGCCGATGATCGCGACCTGAGTGCGCATGGTTCCTCCGGGGCGTCCGTCTGGCCGGGTCCGCGGAATACAGAGGCGCGGTTGCCAACGATCACGTGTCAATGTTATGTAGCATAACATAATGAGGAAGCGAAACCATGTCGGCCAGTCAGGTGGATCTGCTCGTGGGCGGTTACGCGAAGGGCGCCGCCAAAACCTTCCAGAGGCTCAATCCGGTTACCGGCCATCTGGCGACGACCGCCGCCGCCGCCTCCGTCGAGGACGCCGTTTGCGCGGCTGACGCCGCCGCGGCCGCCCTCCCGGCCTGGTCTTCACTGGGCCCCAATGCCCGCCGCGCCAAGCTGACGGCAGCCGCCGCCGCCCTGGACGCCAAGGGCGCCGATTTTGTCAAGGCGATGATGGAGGAGATCGGGGCGACCGAAGGCTGGGCCAGGTTCAACCTGATGCTAGCCTCCTCGATGGTGCGCGAGGCTGCTGCCTTAACCACCCAGATTTCGGGAGAGGTGATCCCGTCCGATAAGCCGGGCTGCATCGCCATGGCATTGCGCGAGCCGGCGGGCGTGGTGCTGGGCATCGCTCCCTGGAACGCGCCGATCATCCTTGGCGTGCGCTCGATCGCCGTGCCGCTCGCCTGCGGCAATACTGTGGTGTTCAAGGCGTCCGAGCAGTGCCCCAAGACCCACAGCCTGATCGCAGAGGCCTTTATCGAGGCGGGCTTGGGTGACGGCATCGTCAACCTGATCACCAATGCGCCCGAAGACGCCGGCGAGGTGGTCGGCGCCCTGATTGATCATCCAGCGGTGCGGCGGATCAACTTCACCGGTTCGACCGCGGTCGGCCGCATCGTGGCTCGGCGCGCCGCAGAGAACCTGAAGCCGGCGCTGCTGGAACTGGGCGGCAAGGCCCCGCTGATCGTTCTGGAGGACGCGGATCTGGACGAAGCGGTCAAGGCCGCAGCCTTCGGCGCCTTCATGAACCAGGGTCAGATCTGCATGTCGACCGAGCGGATCATCGTGCTGGACGCGGTGGCCGACGCCTTCATGGCCAGGTTCGTCGCCAAGGTTGGCGCCATGCCCGTGGGCGACCCGCGCGAGGGCAAGGCGCCGCTCGGCGCGGTGGTCGATCAGAAGACCGTCGATCACGTGCAGGGATTGATCCAGGACGCTGTCGACAAGGGCGCCGTCCAAGTGGTCGGCGGCCAGTCCACAGGCGTGCTCATGCCTGCCCATGTGATCGACAAGGTCGTCCCCGGCATGAAGCTGTTCCGCGACGAAAGTTTCGGGCCGGTCGTAGCGGTGACCCGCGCCAAGGACGAGGCCGACGCCATCCGCTTGGCCAACGACACGGAGTACGGCCTGTCCGCCGCCGTCTTCACTCGCGACACGGCCCGCGGCCTGCGTGTCGCGCACCAGATCAAATCCGGCATCTGCCATGTGAACGGTCCTACCGTGCACGACGAGGCCCAGATGCCGTTCGGGGGGGTCAAGGCGTCCGGTTACGGCCGCTTCGGCGGCAAGGCCGGCATCGACGCCTTCACCGATTTGCGCTGGATCACCATCGAGACCCAGCCCGGCCACTTCCCAATCTGAACGTACCAGGCAGTCGGGCATGAGGCGAGGATCAGCGGTGTTTTTGGCCCTGGCGATACTGGCGGCAGGCGCGAGCAAGGCAGCGTCCGATCCGGCCGCGCCCAAACTGCGCTACGTTTTCTCAATCTACGCCGAACTGGATCCGCCGATCGAGCAGGGTGTGGTTGACGGCCGCCGCAAACGATTTGTGCCGATAAGCGGCGGCGCCGTAAGCGGCCCGAGGTTGCAGGGCGTGGTGCTGGCCGGAGGGGGTGACTGGCAGTCGATCGGGGGCGATGGCCTGACTGTGGTGGATACCCGCTACACCCTGAAGACGAGCGACGGCGTCGTGATCGACATCGCAAACCCAGGTGTCCGCGTGGCCTCGCCCGAGGTGACTGCCAAATTGGCCGCGGGCGAGCAGGTGGCGCCCGATGCCTACTATTTTCGGACCAGTCCGCGCTTCAGCGTCGGCCCCGGCCCGTACGATTGGCTCCGCCGGACCGTGTTTGTCGGGCGCGGCGTCCGAAACCCTGACAACGTTCAGATTGACGTATTCGCCGTCGAGTAGCGGCCCTTAAGTGGAATGGAACAAAAAATGATCGACCCGATCGAAGCAAAAACGGTCGCCTTTGACGTCATCGACGGCGTGGCGTGGGTGAAGTTCAATCGCCCCGACAAGCGCAACTGCATGAGCCCCCGTCTCAACCGCCAGATGCTGAGGGTGCTGGACGAGCTTGAGTTTCGAGACGACGTCGGGGTGCTGGTTCTCACTGGCGAGGGCACGGCCTGGAGCGCCGGCATGGATTTGAAGGAATACTTCCGCGAGAACGAGGCCAAGGGGCTGGGCGCGACCCGACAGGCCCAGCGCGAGGCCTACGGCTGGTGGACCCGCCTGCGATGGTATCAGAAGCCAACCATCGCCATGGTCAACGGATGGTGCTTCGGCGGCGGCTACGGCCCCCTGTTCGCCTGTGATCTGGCGTTCGCCGCGGACGAGGCCACGTTCGGCCTGAGCGAGATCAACTGGGGCATTCTGCCGGGCGGGGGCGCCGCCAAGGTGGCGACGGAACTGATGTCGTTCCGCCGCGCGATGTATCATGCGCTGATGGGCGAGAATATTGATGGCAAGACCGCCGCCGAATGGGGTCTGGTCAATGAGGCCGTGCCGCTGTCGGGTCTGAAGGCGCGCGTGTCTGAAGTCGCTCAGGTGCTGCTCAAGAAAAACCCAGTGGCGCTTAAGGCCACGAAGGACGCCATTCGCCGTGTTCGCGAAATGACTTACGACAACGCCGGCGACTATCTGGTCCGCGCCCAGGAGGCAGCCAACAGCTACGACAACGACGGCCGAAAGGAAGGCATCAAACAGTTCATCGACGAGAAGACCTACAAGCCGGGTCTGGGCGCCTACGACAAGTCCAAGGCCGCGAAATAAGCGGTGTCCGGAGATCCGACTATGGCCCAGCCCTCCGCGCTCCCTCTCGACCGCCTGTTGCGGCCGCGTTCCGTCGCCATCGTCGGCGCTTCGGAAAAGCCCGGCGCCCTGGGCGCTGCGCTGCTGGCCAACCTTGAGCGCGCCGGGTTCACGGGCGACATCCACCTGATCAACCCCAACCGGGCCGAGATCGGGGGACGTCCCTGCCTGAAGTCGGTGGACGATCTGCCGGAGGGGGTCGATGCCGCGGTGCTCGCGATCCCGCGACCGGCCGTGCTGGACGTGATCAAGGCTCTGGCCCGGCGTGGGGTTGGTTCGGCCATCATCTTCTCCTCGGGCTTCGCCGAGGGCGGCGAGGCGGGCATGGCCGAGCAGCGCGAGATTGCCGCTGTCGCGAGGGCGGCTGGCATGGTGCTGGAAGGCCCCAACTGTCTGGGCATGGTCAACTTCATCGACGGAATTCCATTGACATTCGTCGAACCGCCTGCGCCGACGCAGTCCGACGGCGACCGCATCGGCATCGTTTCCCAGAGCGGCGCCATGGCCACTGTATTGATGGTCACCTTGGCCAGCCGGACGCTGCCACTCTCCTTGTCTATCTCGACGGGCAACGAGGCGGCGTCAGGCGTCGAGGATTATGTCGAATACCTAGTCGACCATCCCGAGACCAAGGTCATCTCGATGATCGTCGAGCAGTTCCGCCAGCCGCAGCGGTTCCTGCGCGCCGCGCGTCGCGCGCGAGACCTCGGCAAGACTATTGTGCTGCTGCATCCGGGCAAGAGCGGCGCGGCGCGGCAGTCCGCCGCCACCCATACGGGGGCCCTGGCCGGCGACTATCAGACCATGCGTCTGTTCGTCCGTCGCGCCGGCGTAGTGATGGCCGAGACCCTGGAGGAACTCGGGGACATCAGCGAGATCGCGCTTCGCTGCGGGAGCCTGCCCGAGGGCGGCGTGGCGGTCCTGGGGGAGTCGGGCGCCTTCAAGGCCCTGACCCTGGATCTTTGCGAGGAGCTTGATCTCAGCCTGCCCGAGCTGACCGACGCCAACGCACCCCAGTTGCGCGCCGCCATGCCGGAGTTCGTCGCGGTCAGCAATCCGCTGGACCTAACGGCCCAGGGCCTGGTCGACCCGGGAATCTACCAGCGCACACTGGCCGTGCTGCTGGAGGATGACCGTTTCGGCGCCGTTGTGGTCGGCATCATTCAAGAGGCGCCGCGCGTGATCGGCATCAAGGCGCCGCCGATCCTGGCCGCCATGGCCGGGAGCGATGCGAGCAAGCCGGTGGTGTTCGCCGGGCTGGACGAAGGGGCCGAGGTGCCGGCTGCGATCATAGCCGCACTACGGGACGCCAGCGTTCCCTATTTCCCGACCGCCGAGCGTGCCCTGCGGGCGATCAAACGGCTCGGCGCCGTAGACCGGCGCCCGGTAACGGCGCCCCCGCCGCTGGCCGCCATCGGCGGACTGGCCGGCGGTATCATCCCCGAATACAAGGCCAAGGCCGCCTTGGCCCCGCTCGGCGTGTCCTTCCCCCCGGGCCGTTTCGTGCGCACGCTGGAGGAAGCTCAGGCGGCGGCGGCCGACCTCGGCTTTCCGGTGGTTCTGAAGGCGCAGTCAGCCGATCTGTCACACAAGAGCGACGCGGGCGGAGTGATCCTCTCGCTCAAGGACGCCGAGGGGCTGGCCGAGGGTTGGTCGCGTCTGGCCGCCAACATCGCCAGGGCCCGGCCCGGTCTTGTGTTGGATGGCGTGTTGGTCGAAGGCATGGGGGAGGGCGGCATAGAGCTGATCGTGGGCGGGCGTCACGATCCGGATTGGGGGCCTGTGATCCTGGTTGGCTTCGGTGGCGTGCTCGCCGAAATGCTACAGGACGTAAGGCTCCTCCCGCCGGACCTATCGCGCGAAGATATCGCCTTGGAATTGCGCGCCCTGAAGTGCGGCGCGCTATTCGGCGGCTACCGGGGATCACCGGCGCTGGACGTCGACGCGGTGGTCGATATCGTGATTGCCCTTGGCTCGGCCATGACCGCGACAGAGCAGATTAGAGAAGTGGACTTAAATCCGGTGGTTGTGCATCCCAGGGGCCAAGGCGCGGTGGCGCTTGACGCCTTGATCACCGCGGAAAGGCCCAGCCCTTGAATCAAGGCTATGGCAAGTAAAGCAAAGACTAAGTCTCGTCCTGCCGAAGTCCCCTTTTGGAGCGTCAGCATGGCCATCAACTGCGCCGAGTTTCCACGGCCGTGCTTGGCGAATTGGCGCAATCGCTCGCCGAACTGGACTTGAGGATCACCGCCGTCTCGATCTTGCACTTGATCGACCAACAGCCGGACAGCGCCCAGAGCACACTCGGCCGGATGCTGTGAATCACGCGGGCCAACACGGCCCTCTTTCGGCTGGCCAGACCGAACGGGGCTTGATTGAACTCTGCAGCACGCACGGGCGAGGCCAAGGCCTGCGCGTCACCGGCTCCGGCAAGGCCTTTGGCCCAGCAGGCCCGCGCGCATATGAGCGCCCGCGACGCTTGGGCGGGTTCGGGCGCGAGATTTATCCGCCTGACTGGGTGGCGGTGAGAGAGGGATTCGAACCCTCGATAGAGTTTCCCCTATACACGCGTTCCAGGCGTGCGCCTTCAACCACTCGGCCACCTCACCCCGGGCGGACGCCTGACGGGGCCGCGGGAAGGCGCGCAATATACTGATGGCGGGCCTTCGGGCAAGGCTCGTTGCGCACATGGCGAAAAGCGCCGCGCGATCCTACATGAGGCCTGTTCGATCAAAGGTTTCGGAGGGTTGGATGAGCGCGTCGTACGAGCGGGCGGTTTTGGCGGGCGGGTGCTTCTGGGGCATGCAGGATCTGGTCCGGCGCCTGCCGGGGGTGGTCTCGACGCGGGTGGGCTATAGCGGCGGCGACACGCCCAACGCCACCTATCGCAACCACGGCTCGCACGCCGAGGCGATCGAGATCGTGTTCGACCCGTCCGCCACCAGCTACCGCGCCCTGCTGGAATTCTTCTTCCAGATCCACGACCCCACCACTTTGAACCGCCAGGGCAACGACCGCGGGACCAGCTATCGCTCGGCCATCTTTTACGCCGACGAGGCGCAAAGGCGCGTGGCGGAGCAGACCATCGCCGACGTCGACGCCTCGGGCTTGTGGCCGGGCAAGGTGGTGACCGAGGTGGCGCCCGTGGGTCCGTTCTGGGAGGCCGAGCCCGAGCATCAGGATTATCTGGAGCGCTATCCCAACGGCTATACCTGCCATTTCCCGCGTCCGGGCTGGCGGCTGCCGCGCGCCGCCGCGCCGGCGGGGACTTGAAAACGCCGAAATGCGGGTGAAACTTCAAGTTTAAGAGAGCGTTGAAGGCCTGTTTGGAGCCGGAAGGGGGTCCACACGTGCTGCACGCGATGTTGCGACGGTTCCTGACCCTCGGCCGCCTGACCGTGCGGGGCCCGGACCGCCTGGCTCACACCTACGGCGACGGCTCGGGGCCGGAGGTGGCGATCCGCATCGCCAAGGGCTGGCCGACGCGCCTGATGCTCAATCCCGATCTGGCGCTGGGCGAAGCCTATATGGAGGAGGGGCTCACCTTCGAGCAGGGCGACATCGCCGGGCTGCTCGACATCGTCGGCCGCAACGTCCTCTACCATCGGCGCGGCCATGGGCCCGTGATGCGCGCGATCACCCACGCCATGAGCCTGCTGGGCCAGATCAACGACCGCACCCGCTCGCGCCGCAACGTGGCGCACCACTACGACCTGTCCTACGACCTCTACAGCCGCTTCCTGGACCAGGACATGCAGTATTCCTGCGCCTATTTCCTGCGCCCGGACATGTCGCTGGACGAAGCGCAGAAGGCCAAGAAGGTCCACATCGCCGAAAAGCTGAACCTGCAGCCGGGCATGCGCGTGCTGGACATCGGCTGCGGCTGGGGCGGCCTGGGGCTGGAATTGGCGCGCACCTACGGTGCGGACGTGACGGGCATCACCCTGTCCGCCGAACAGTTGGCGGTGGCCCAGGCGCGCGCCCAGGCCGAGGGGCTGCAGGATCGGGCGCGCTTTTCGCTCACCGACTACCGCGATGTGGAAGGGCCGTTCGACCGCATCGTCTCGGTCGGCATGTTGGAGCATGTGGGGGCGCCCAACTACCTGACCTACTTCGAGACGATCCATCGCCTGCTGGCCGAGGATGGCGCGGCCCTGGTGCACACCATCGGCCGGCGCACGCCGCCCGGCGTCACCCAGCCGTGGATCGCCAAGTACATCTTTCCCGGCGGCTATATTCCCTCGCTATCGGAGGTGGCCGCCCCGATCGAGCAATCCGAGCTGTGGGTCACCGACGTGGAGGTGCAGCGTTTGCACTACGCCGAGACGTTGCGCCACTGGCGCCTGCGCTTCATGACCCGGCGGGACGAGATCGCGCGGCTCTACGACGAACGCTTCTGCCGCATGTGGGAGTTCTATCTGGCGCTGAGCGAGGTGGGATTCCGCTACACCGGCATGATGATCCTGCAGTTCCAGCTGGCCAAGACGGTCGACGCCCTGCCGATCACGCGCGACTACATGTTCGACGGCGAGCGCGAAAGGCTTGAGCCGGCGCGGGCCGGTCGGAGCCGCTCGGCGGCGTGACGCTTGACCGGCGCGGTCTCGGGGATGAAGCACAGGGCCGCCAGCCCCACCACATTGGCCCCGGTCATGTACCATGCCGGCGCCATCAGGCTGCCGCTGACGTGGATCAACCCGGTGAAGACCAACTGGGCGCTGCCGCCGAACAGGCCGATGGCCAGGGCGTAGGTGAGGGCCACCGCCAGGCCGCGCGACGCCTTGGGCATGCTCTCGCTCAGGGCGGCATAGAGCGCCCCGGATGCGGGCGCGCTGGCCAGGGCGATCAGGCTGGCGCCGGCCAGCAAGGCCAGGGGCGTGCGCGCGCTCACGATCCAGAAGAACAGGGGCGGCGTGGCCAGGGCGGCCAGCAGGGCCCCGCCCACCAGCACCGGCCGTCGGCCGATGCGATCTGACAGCCACGCGCCCCACAACGCGGCCGCGACCGACAGCAGGGCGGGCGCGACGCTGGCGGCGAAGGCCACGGTGGCGTCCAGGTGCAGCGAGCCCTGGGCGAACGTGGTCATGTAGTTCTTGGCGTAGGTCGAGATGGTCAGATTGCTGAGCGCCAAGAAGCAGATCAGCAGCACCGCCGGGCGCACCTGGCCGACATGGTCGGCCGGATGTTCGCTCGTATGCAGGGTCTCGGGCAGGTTGCGCCGCAGCCACAGGCCCGCCGGCAGCGCCAGGCCGCCCAGCAGGAAGGCGATGCGCCATCCATAGAGATGCAGGGCGTCGTGCGGCATCAACAGGCTGAGGGTCAGGCCGACGCCGGCGCCGACCACATTGGCCAGGCTTTGGCTGACGCCCTGCAGGCTGGCGGCCACGCCGCGATGGCGCGGTTCAGCCGCTTCGGCCAGATAGGCGGTGGTGGGGCCGACCTCGCCGCCCAGGGCGAAGCCCTGCGCCAGCCGCGCCAGCAGCACCAGGACCGGCGCTGCCACGCCGATCGCCGCATAGGGCGGGATCACGCCCATGGCCAGCACCGAGGCGCCCATCAGCGAGAAACTGAGCATCATGGCCGGTCTTCGGCCCGCCTTGTCGGCATAGCGCCCGATAACCGCGGCCCCGATCGGCCGGGTCAGGAAGCCCACGCCAAAGGTGGCCAGCGACAGCATCAGGCTGCCAAACGCCCCGTTCATGGGAAAAAAGGCCTTGCCGATGTCGATGGCGAAGAAGGCGTAGGTGACGAAGTCGTAGAACTCCAGCCCATTGCCCACGGTGGCCGCCAGGATGTGACGCGCGCGCAAGGCCGCGGGCTCCGCGCCGCCGCTCGGGTCGATCGGTGTCGATGTCATGGCGCTCCCGGGGTCTCCGGGACGCTATAGTTCGCCTAGCAGTCTGTCCACGATCAGGTCGGCCGCCTCGTCCGGCGTCATCTTGGTCGTATCGACCACGATTTCAGCGTGCTGCGGCGCCTCGTAGGGCGAGTCGATGCCGGTGAAGTGCTTCAGTTCGCCGGCCCGGGCCTTCTTGTAGAGGCCCTTCACGTCGCGCCGCTCGGCCTCGGCCAGGGGCGTGTCGATGAAGATCTCGAAGAACTCGCCCGGCGCCATCATCTGGCGCACCATTTCGCGCTCGGCGCGGAAGGGCGAGATGAAGGCGGTGATCACGATCAGGCCGGCGTCGGTCATCAGGCGCGCCACCTCGCCCACGCGGCGCACGTTCTCGATCCGGTCGGTGTCGGTGAAGCCCAGGTCCTTGTTCAGCCCGTGGCGCACGTTGTCGCCGTCCAGCAGGTAGGTGTGGCGGCCGAGCGCGGCCAGCTTCTTCTCCACCAGGTTGGCCACCGTGGACTTGCCGGCGCCCGACAGGCCCGTGAACCACAGCACGCCCGGCCGCTGGCCCTTGAGCGTGGCGCGCAGGGTCTTGTCGACGTCCACGTGCTGCATGTGGATGTTGTGCGAGCGGCGCAGCGCGAAGTTGAGCATGCCGGCGCCGACCGTATTGTTGGTCATCCGGTTGATCAGGATGAAGCCGCCGGTGTCGCGGTTGACCGTGTACGGATCGAAGGCGATCGGCCGGTCGAGCGCGAGATTGACCACGCCGATCTCGTTCAGGCCGAGCTGCTTGGCGGCGAGGTGCTCCATCGTGTTGACGTTGACCTTGTACTTCGGCTCGGTGATCGTCGCGGTCACGGTCTGTGCGCCGATCTTGAGCAGGTACGAACGGCCCGGCAGCATGGGCTCGTCGGTCATCCACACCAGCGAGGCTTCGAACTGGTCGGCCACTTCGGCCGGCGAGTCGGCGGTGGAGATGACGTCGCCGCGCGAGATGTCGATCTCGTCCTCGAGCGTGAGCGTGATCGACTGGCCCGCCACCGCGAGCGGCAGGTC
>DATKPD010000019.1:0-5122 GCA_035524315.1 Caulobacteraceae bacterium | reverse complement strand
TTCAAGCATCCGCGTCCGGAGCTGCCCGAACTGCGGGGCGACCCGGTGTTCCAGGAAATCCGCGCGGAGATGTGGTCGCTCATTCGTTCGCAGCCCGCTGCCGCTGCGTGATATGATCCAACGATAATGCGAGCGCCCCGCCGGTTGGGTCGCGGGGCGGTCTGGAGGACAAGTGACGGATATCCGGATGACCGCGGCGGAAGCGCCCGCCGAGAAATCGGAAGAGATCGAACTGCTGGGCCCGCCGCCCAAGGCCGGCAGCAAGCTGTGGATCATCCGCCTGATCTCGATCGTGGTGGTGGTCGGCGGCTGGGAGATATTCGGCCGGCAGATCAACCCGCTGTTCATGTCGTACCCCAGCGCGATCATCAAGGCGGCTGGCGGCCTGGCGGCCAACGGGGAATTGTGGATCGCCCTGCAGAGCAGCCTCAAGACCCTGCTGGTGGGTTTCGTGACCGCATCGGTGATCGGCATCGTCGTGGGCCTGCTGATCGGCCGCTACAAGGCGGTGGATGCCGCGACGGACTGGCTGGTCAACGCGCTCTACGCGACGCCCCTGGTCGCGATCATCCCGCTGGTCACCCTGTGGTTCGGCCTGGGCGACGCGGCCAAGCTGTTCATCGTCACCATCCTGGCCGTGTTCCCGGTGCTGATCAACACCGCCGCCGGGGTGCGCAATGTGCCCAGCGCCCTGATCGACGTGGGCACGGCCTTCGCCGCCAACGAGCGGCAGATCTTCCTCAAGATCATCCTGCCGGCCTCGCTGCCCTACATGATGACCGGCCTGCGCCTGGGCATCGGGCGGGCGATCATTGGCATGGTGGTGGCCGAGTTCTTCACCGCCATCACCGGCCTGGGCGCCATGATCGTCAAGTACGGCAACGCCTACGACACCGCCTCGATGTTCGTGCCGATCCTGCTGCTGATGCTGCTGGGCGTGGGCCTGACCTCCCTCGTCCGCCGCGCCGAAGCCGCCATCGCTCCCTGGCGCGCCCACGACGAGTAGGGCGGGGCGCCCTGCCAAGACCATGTCGGACATCGGCAAGGTCCGTTGCTACGGTTGGCGCGCCTTCCTTAAATCCTGGTTGGATCGAGCAGCCTTACGAGTGCTGCTTAAGGGGTCAGGCGTCTTCGTGACATAACGGCAATTCGCGGCATGGGCGCGATGCGGCAATAGCGCTTTCCCAACCATCCATACCGATGTCAACTTCCGCAGGATCTGTTTATTGGCTCGGCACTGGAGCGGTTGTTGTCGGCGCAGGCGATTCGTTGGCGGTAGGAGCGGGCAGGTATTTCACCACAATATAACGACTCTCGTGATCTTTAATCGTGAGGCCGCATACCGCAAGGCTTGGACTGGTGACGTATCGCGGATGCCACGAAGGCCAATGGCTCGGCGGCGAGGTCTTCGCCTCGTTCGACCGCCGGGCGGTGTCCATCTGGGCCGGGCAGGGCCAGTACACCCGCCAGCTATAGCGGGACGGGATAGGGCCCGCCGCCTTAAGCCAGCAGCACCTCGATCAGCCGCGGCCCCGGCTCGCGCGCCGAGTTGATCAGCGCCTGGGTCAGGGCGCCCGCGTCGGTCACGCGCTCGGACGGCACGCCCATGCTGGTTCCCATGGCAACCCAGTCGATGCGCGGATTGCCGATGTCGATCATCGACAGGGCCTGCGGTCCGGGCGGGCCGAAGCCCATGTTGGCGAACTCGGTCTTGAGGATCTGATACGAGTGGTTGGCGAAGATGATGGTGGTGACGTTCAGCCCCTCGCGCGCCTGGGTCCACAGCGACTGGATCGAGTACATCGCGCTGCCGTCGCCCACCATGCAGAACACGCGCCGGTCGGGGCAGGCGAGGGCGGCGCCGGTGGCCACCGGGGTGCCATAGCCGATCGAACCGCCCATGTTCTGAATCACGTCGTGCGGACGCGCGCCGGCGGTCAGGCCCAGGCTCTCGCGGCCGGTGGTCAGGCTCTCGTCCACCAGGATGGCGTTCTCGGGCAGGGCGAAGGCCAGGGCCTGGGCGATGCTGACCGGATCCAGCTTGCCCTCGGGCGCGGGCTTCTCGTCACGCGGTTGCAGCACCGCGGTTTCGTGGCCGGCGCCCAGGGCGTCGACCAGCATTTCCAGCCCCGCCACCGGATCGTGATCCAGCTCGATGAACGGATGCACCGTGGCGTCCGGCGACTTCAGCAGCGAAGGGGTGTTGGGATAGGCGAAAAAGGCGATCGGCTCGCCGGTCTGCACCGTGATGATGTGCTTGAAGCCCTTGAGGAAGGCCAGGGCCTGGGGCACCGCATAGGGAATGCGCTCCAGCGGAACGCGGCCGGCCCCGCGCTCGATGCGCGAGGAGAAGAACTGGGTGGCCAGACGCACGCCGGTCTTGGCCTTGATCTTGCCGGCCAGCTCCAGGCAGCGGCCGCGCATGGCGTGGTCGCCGAACACGATCAGCGTCTCCTCGCCCGAGGTGAGGATCTTGGCGATGTGGTCCACCAGCAGCGGGTCGGGCGCGCCGGGCGCGTAGGGGATCGGCGCGGGCGGGGCGGGGCCGTCAGCTTCGCCCCAAGAGGTGTCGCCGGGCAGCACCAGGGTGGCGATGCGGCCGGGACGCAGCTTGGCCTGGGCGGCGCACAGGGCCGCGTCGGTCGCCAGGGACTTGGCGGTGTCGGTGCGGCGCAGCCAGTCGCTCTGAGTGCGGGCGATGCCGTCCAGGTCGGACTTGAGCGGCGCGTCGTACTTCAGGTGCGACAGCGCGTGCTCGCCCACCACATTGACGATGGCCGAGCGGGCGCGCTTGGCGTTGTGCAGGTTGGACAGGCCGTTCGCCAGACCGGGGCCCAGATGCAACAGGGTCGAGGCCGGCTTGTCGGCCATGCGGAAATAGCCGTCGGCCGCGCCGGTGCACACGCCCTCATACAGGCACAGCACGCTGCGCATGCGCGGGTTCTCCAGCGCCGCCAGGAAGTGCATCTCGGAGGTGCCGGGGTTGGCGAAGCAGACGTCCACACCGCTGTCCACCAGGGTGGTGACGAGACTCTCGGCTCCATTCATCGTCTATCCTCATCCGATCCGGATTGAATGCCGTGCGCGCCGCGCGAACCGGCTTTGGTGGGGCTCATAACACCCGATGGCAGGTAAACATCATAAACAAGATCCGATCTTGCAATTTGAATGCGAGCCGCCGCGATTGGTTTTGGACTGACCGGCGGATGGCGCCGGCGGTTTCACGCGCTATAGCTCGGGCATCGTCGGCCACAAAGTTCGGCGGCGGCTTGAGCGGGGAGGACATGACGCACGCGCTTTCACGTCGAGACATGCTGATCGGTGCGGGCGTCGCCCTGGCCGCGCCGGCGTCGGCCCTCGCCGCCGATTCCGCGAAGGTCACCATCGCCAACGCCTCGGGCGGCCTGAACATGGTGATGACCGAGCTGATGAAGCAGGTGCGTTACCTGGAATCCTTCGGCCTGGCGCCCGAAATCATGGGCGTGGCGGACGGCTCGCGCATCCTGGGGGGGATCGTGTCCGGCTCGATCGACGTCTCGATGATGTCGGGCTTCGGCCAGGTGCTGCCAGCGATCGAACGCGGCGCCGACCTCAAGATTCTCGCGGGCGGTTCGCTGCGGCCGACCACGGCCATGTATACCGGCAAGCCCAACGTCCAGTCGCTCAAGGATCTGGAGGGCAAGGTGGTCGGCACGGGGTCGATCGGGGCCCTGGTCTACCAGCTGACGGTGCTGCTGCTGCGCAAATACAATGTCGACATCGCCAAGGTGCGCTTCGTCAACATCGGCTCCAGCGCCGACATCATCAAGGCGGTCTCGGCCGGCACGGTGGACGCCGGCCTGGGCGCGACCGCGCTCGACGCCGACCGCTTCCACATCCGCCCGATCTCCCACGGCAACATGACGATCGAGCTGGCCGACTACACCTACCAGGGCGCCTGGGCCTCCACGCGCAAGATCGCCACCGAGCGCGAGGCCCTGGTCAAATGCCTGGCCGCCTACGCCAAGCTCTACCGGTTCGTGCAGTCGCCGCAGGCCAAGGACGCCTTCATCAAGGCCCGCCGCGCGGTGTTCCCCAACGAGACCGACCGCGACCACGAGCTGGAGTGGGATTTCATCCAGACCTACAAGCCCTTCGCCGTGAATCTGGCCGTGGGGCCCGACCGCATCCGCTACATGCAGCAGGTCAATATCGACTTCCAGGTGCAGAAGACCCTGATGCCCTACGCGCGCGTCGCCGATATGTCGCTGGCGGCCGAGGCGCTCAAGCTGCTCGGCTGAGCGTTCCCAAACGCAAAGAGGCCGGGGCGAGCCCCGGCCTCAACTGCGCCTCGTCGTGTCGCTCGCCTACAGCTTGCTGGGATCGACGAACAGCTCTTCCACCGACATCCGCTTGGGCGTCAGGTTCATGCGGAAGGCGGCTTCTTCCAGATAGGTGATGGTCGGCAGGTTGGCCTTCAGGCCGTAGGGCATGGGGTCGCCCACCAGCTTGGCCAGCTTGGCGTACTTCTTGTCACCGGGCAGCTCGGCGCCTGAGGCGATGCGGCTGTCGAGGCCCGCCAGCCACTCGTCCTTGGCCTGGGTGAAGGCGTCGTTGAGCGACTTGGCGACCCACGGATTTTCCGCCAGCACCGAGTCCTTGACCACGATGGTGCCGTGCATCGGGTAGACGCCGGTGCGGTTGAACCATTCCGCTTCCAGTTCCGCCGCGTTGGGCAGCAGGTCGGGGAAATCGACCTCGGTCTCCTTCCAGCCGCCGGTCGGGTTGCCCGTGCGGCCGATGCCGGCGGCGCCTTCGAAGCCCGCGACCAGGTCGCCGCGCATGATCATGTCGTAAAGGGAATCGCCCTCGGCCGCGTGGATCACGTTCGGCGGCAGCTTCATCTGGGTGACGTGTTCCTCGTCGTCGACCACCCAGTTGACCTTGGAGTTGTCCATGCCGAACTCCTTGATGAAGATCGCACGGGTCCAGGCGCCGGTGGTGACAGAGTAGGCGCGCACGCCCACCTTCTTACCTTCCAGGTCCTTGGGATGCTTGATGTTCGCGTCGGGGCGCACCAGCAGGCCGGAGTGGTGGAAGCGACGCACCACGAAGATCGGCAGCGCCTTGAACGGCGCGCCGT
>DATKPD010000018.1:0-13005 GCA_035524315.1 Caulobacteraceae bacterium | reverse complement strand
AACTGAGACGGCTTTTAGGGGTTAACCCTCTGTCACCGCCATTGTAGCACGTGTGTAGCCCCACGCGTAAGGGCCATGAGGACTTGACGTCATCCCCACCTTCCTCCGGCTTGCCACCGGCAGTTCCACTAGAGTGCCCGGCCGAACCGCTGGCAACTAGTAGCGAGGGTTGCGCTCGTTGCGGGACTTAACCCAACATCTCACGACACGAGCTGACGACAGCCATGCAGCACCTGTGTTCCAGCCAGCCGAACTGAAGAAAGCCATCTCTGGCGATCAAACTGGACATGTCAAACGTGGGTAAGGTTCTGCGCGTTGCTTCGAATTAAACCACATGCTCCACCGCTTGTGCGGGCCCCCGTCAATTTCTTTGAGTTTTAACCTTGCGGCCGTACTCCCCAGGCGGAGAGCTTAATGCGTTAGCTGCGTCACCGACATGCATGCATGCCGACAACTAGCTCTCATCGTTTACAGCGTGGACTACCAGGGTATCTAATCCTGTTTGCTCCCCACGCTTTCGCGCCTCAGCGTCAGTAATGAGCCAGTGTGTCGCCTTCGCCACTGGTGTTCTTCCGAATATCTACGAATTTCACCTCTACACTCGGAGTTCCACACACCTCTCTCATACTCAAGATTGCCAGTATTGAAGGCAGTTCCAAGGTTGAGCCCTGGGCTTTCACCTCCAACTTAACAATCCGCCTACGCGCCCTTTACGCCCAGTAATTCCGAGCAACGCTAGCCCCCTTCGTATTACCGCGGCTGCTGGCACGAAGTTAGCCGGGGCTTCTTCTGCAGGTACCGTCATTATCGTCCCTGCTGAAAGAATTTTACAATCCTAAGACCTTCATCATTCACGCGGCATGGCTGCGTCAGGCTTTCGCCCATTGCGCAAGATTCCCCACTGCTGCCTCCCGTAGGAGTTTGGGCCGTGTCTCAGTCCCAATGTGGCTGATCATCCTCTCAGACCAGCTACTGATCGTAGCCTTGGTGAGCCTTTACCTCACCAACTAGCTAATCAGACGCGGGCCGCTCTAATGGCGATAAATCTTTCCCCCGAAGGGCACATCCGGTATTAGCTCAAGTTTCCCTGAGTTGTTCCGAACCAAAAGGCACGTTCCCACGTGTTACTCACCCGTCCGCCACTAACCCCGAAGGGTCCGTTCGACTTGCATGTGTTAGGCCTGCCGCCAGCGTTCGCTCTGAGCCAGGATCAAACTCTCAGGTTGAGTTGACGTTCTGACTTCGTTTCCACAGGTCCGAAGACCGTGGGCGTTGTCTGCGTAGTCTATTGACGAGTTCCCATTCGATATCGATCCCGGCAAGCCGGAACCGTTATTTCATGGTGTCTTTCAAGAGACCGCATTTGTCAGCGTCAAGATGATCCCGAAGGATCATCGCCAGAGCGCCGCCGCCTGCGTTTCTCTTTCCAAATCAACGATGTCAAAGACCCGAACCGGCTTGGCCGGCCCCACCGTTTAGCGCCCGGTGTCGGCGGAGGCGGCTATCTAGTCGCCCCGGTTTTCCGTGTCAATCGGCCTTTTCAAGCTTTCTTCTCGAACCCGGCCGAGGCCGTTTTTGAGAACAAAAAATCACCCAGGGGCCCAGAGGGGCTTCCCTCGCAAGTCCTGTGCGATTCGATTGAGGTGGCGGAATATGACCAATCGGCGCCAAAAAATCAAGCTGAATTTCTAAGAACTTCAGCGAGATCGTCGTCGCCGGCGGGCAATCCCGTCGGAGGCGCGGTTTCTATGCGCTGAGCCTGGGCCTGTCAACGGTCTTCGACGAGAAAGTCGTCCAACCTGGCCCGCCCTTGCGACATTTCTGCAGGCCCCCTAATGCCTAAAGGGAAAGTAGGATGAGCCATGCTCTCGCAGAAAGTCCGCTATGGCCTTCGGGCCCTCGTCGAATTGGCCCGGGCTGGGCCCGAACAGCAGCTCACCGCCGCTGAATTGGCCGCACGGGCCGACGCCCCGCGCAAATTCCTGGAGGCGATTCTGCTGGAATTGTCGCGCAGGGGGCTGATTCTCAGTCGGCGGGGCAAGTTCGGCGGCTATGTCTTGGCCCGCCCTGCCCCGCAGATCAGCTTCGCCGACGTGATCCGGGTGATCGACGGGCCTTTGGCGCTGGCGCCCTGCGTCAGCCAGACCGCCTTCCGCAAATGCGACGACTGCCCCGATCTCGACACCTGCGCGCTGCGCCCGGCCCTGCGCCAGGCGCGCGACGCGACCGCCGCCATTTTGGAAGGCTACAGCCTGCAGCACGCCGTGGACGATTCGAGCGGCGCCCGCACCGAGGCGATTCTCAGCCTCGGCGCGTGAACGCCCGAGGGCCCGGCCCTCAGCCTTGCGTAATGTAGGCCTTCAGCCCCTCGGCCTCGGCCTCCGCTTCGGCGATCTTGGCCTTGACCAGGTCGCCGATCGACACCACCCCCATCAAATGACCGTTGTGGCACACCGGCAGGTGGCGGATGCGGCGGTCGGTCATGCGAGACAGCAAGGTGTCCACCGTCTCGCGGGGCTCGGCATAGATGATGCCGCGACTCATGAAGCTTTGCACCGGCGAGGACAGGGCCCGCGCGCCGGCGCCGGCCACGGCGCGGACGATATCGCGCTCGGAGATGATGCCGGTCACCTGGCCCTTGTCGTCCATCACCACCATGGCGCCGATGCGGTGTTCGGCGAGTTGCTGGGCGGCCGCGGCCAAGGTCTCGTGCGGCGAACAGGAGAACACCTGCGCGCCTTTGCCGTTCAAAATCTGGGAAACAAGCATACCAAGTTCCTCCTGAGATTTTTGTTATTTGAGGCAGTCTGCACCCATCCGGCCGCATTGGAAACGGTCTTGGCGACCCTAGGCGGGGCGCACTCAGATCAACTCTTCAGGCGCTTGGTCGCGCGAGGGCTGGCGGGGCCCGAGCAGATGGGACCAGGGGCCGATCAGCAGCAGGCCGGCGGCGTAGCCGAACAGGTGCGCCTGCCAGGCGATCGGCGTGACGCCGAGGCCCGGCGCGAGGCCTGACAGGCCCATGGCCAGGTTGACCACGAGCCACGCCGCGGCCGAGCCGACAACGAATCGGCTGGCGAAGGGCGACAGCCGCGGCCTGTGCTCCATCAGGCGCGAGGCGGCCCCGAACAGGCCCGACACCGCGCCCGAGGCCCCTATGAGGACCGCCTGGCTGTGCGGACTGACGGCGGCGTAGCCGAGGCCAGCCAGCACGCCGCAGACGATATAAAACAGGGCGAAGGACGCCGCGCCCTTCACCCCCTTGCCCAGCAGCCGCGCCACCGGCGCGCCGAACGCCAGGGCCCCGGCCGCATTCATCCCGGCATGGGCCCATCCCCCATGCACGAACAGGCAGGTGACCAGGGTGAACGTCCGCCCCCGCCCCAGATCGCTCACTGCCAGGCCGAAAGCGCCCGCGGCTTGGTCGACGCTGGCGAAACACAAGGTCTGAACGAGATAGGAGCCGAGAATCACCGCGGCCAAGGCCCATGCGGGCCAGGGCCCCTTCAGCGGCGGCTCGTTGATTTCATTGGTCTCTCGCATCGATCGCCGCCTTGATCCGGAACCCGCGAACCCGATTGAATTCGCCGCTGCTCGCCCGCTCGTCCTGCATTTACGACCGGACCTATTAACCAATTCGCGATGTGTTGGGCCTAGGACTGGCCATGTGTCTTTTTGGGACGATCGTCACGGCGACCGTCGCTTGCGCCTGACGGAGTCGCCGATGGCCCCCTGCCCGACCTGGTTAGCCGTTCGGCGCTTGACCGCGTGCGGGGCCGCGGCCATCGCCTTGGGCCTGGCCGGCGCGGCCGACGCGCAGACAATGTCGGCCAGTTCCTCCACATATAATGCCGGCTATGGGCGAAGCGCGGGGTCGGAGAATCAGCCGATCAACGTGTCGATGCGCGACGCTAACGGCAATCTGGTGATCGCGGGCGGACAGGTCCTGTCGCCCACGGGCGGCAGCGTGTTCTCGACCTCGACCACCGGCGGGGCCGGATCGTCCGCCACCGGCGTGGGCGCGGGCGCGACCGCCATCGGCAACAACCTGACCGTGGTGACCACGGGCAATTACAACACCGTGATCGTCAATTCGCATCAAACCAACACCGGCCAGGTCACGGCCTCAAGCTCGGTCAGCGGGGGCGTCGGCAATGCCCAATAAGGGTTCGACCCTGTCGATTCTCCAGCGCGTCCCCGCCCTGGCCGCCGCCGGCGCCTTGGTCGTATCGGGCTGCGTTTCGCCCACCGCCGGGCCGGGCGGCCATTACGCAGCCCCGATCGGCAACGCGCCGGTCACCGCCAACCCAACCCCCTACTCCGCCGCCCTGGTATGCCTGGGCGAATACGCACGCCAGCGCGGCCTGGCCGCCCCGCGCATCGCGGTCGGGCGCATCGCCGACTACACCGGCAAAGAGGAATCCGACGGCTCGGGCCGCAAGCTGACCCAGGGCGCCTCGTTGATGGCGATGTCCGCCCTGGCCAAGGCCGGGGCCCCGCTGGTCGAGCGTTACGACACCAGCGTGTCTGAGCTGGAACTGAAATACGCCAACAACAAGCTGATCTCCGACCAGCCCGGTCCCGCGCCCCAGGCGCCGGTCGACTACCGCAAGATCCACGCCGGCCAGGTGCCGGGGTCGGATTTCTATCTGGTGGGCGGCATTACCGAGCTGAACTTCAACATCCGCTCCTCGGGCGCCCAGTTCGACGGCGCGCGCACCAGTGGCACGGGATTCGGCGGCACCCTTACGGGCAATCTGTTCGTGATGAACATCGGCCTGGACCTGCGCCTGGTGAACACCCGCTCGCTCGAAGTGGTCGACGTGATCTCATACCAGAAGCAGATCATCGGCCGGCAAGTGGGCGTGGGGCTGTTCGATGTGCTCGGCGGCAACACCTTCGACATCTCGGCCGGGGAAGGCGCCCTGGAGCCCTTGCAGCTCGGCGTGCGCGCCGTGATCGAGCGGGCGGTGCTGGAGATGATGGCCAATCTCTACGGCGCGCCGGGACCGCAGGTGTGCCTGCAGTCGGACCCGCTGGAGAGCACCACAGGCCTGACGGGCGGTTACACCCCGGCCTATAACAATGTGGACAGCAACAATGGTCAGACGCGCGACAATCCTTCTCGCTGGGACGTTAATCGCGACGGGGCTGTGGCCCGCGGCCGCTACTAGCCAGACCTTCCAGCAGAGTTCGGTCGACAACCAGCAGACCCAGAACGCCGACGTCACGTCCAACCAGACGCTGAACGTCGTCACGGCTGACCAGACCACCGAAACCACCTCGGGCGGCGCCAACGGCTATTCGGCTCAGGTGCAGTCGGGCTCGATGGACGTGCAGTCGGTGCAGACGTCAAACGCCAACGTCACCGCCAACGCAGTGCTCAACGTCGCCGACGGGGGCGCCGCAGGCTCGGCCGTGATCACCACCTCGGCGACCGGCAACACCGGCCAGAACGACAGTCTCGGGTACGCCGACCTGACCGGCCATCTGACGCAGACCACCGCGGCCGGCGCGACGGTAGACGCCGAAAGCCAGATCAACGCGACCAACGGCCTGGCCGCCGACATCAGCCACAGCGTACAGGCCCTGGGCAATTCGCAGGAGATCGCCACGGTCGGCGGCTCGGCCACAATGCAGTCGGACCAGACCAACCAGGCGATCGTCCAGGCCAATGGCGGGGCGGTGGTCAACTACACCGGCGCGGACACCTCGACCTTCTCGTCCGTGGCGATGGGGAACAACGTGACCGTCAACAACAGCGCGGGTGCGACCACGGCGGTCACGCTGAACCAGACCAACACGGGCCAGTACACTCAGGCGGCCCAGTTCGTGAACGCCGGCAACGGCCAGACCATCGCCGCCTCGTCGAACGCCATCGGCAACAACATCTCGGCCTACAACGAAAACAATCCGATGGGCGCGACGATCAATCAGACCAACACCGCTTTTATCCACGGCCAGACCGACGCGACCGCCTACGAGTTCGGCTCAGGCTCGGCCACCGCGAGCGGCGTCGGCAACTCGGTGGTGGCGGGCAACCTCAACGGGGATCTGACGCTGGACAACACTCAGAACAATTCCGGCGGCGGGGTCGAGGTGACCTCCAGCTTCAGCGGCACGGGCGGCCTGGGGTACGACGCGTCCTCCACGGCTATCGCCATGGGCAACGCGGTGACCGGCTACGCCTGTTCGACCTGCGCCAACCGTATGACCGTGACCAACCGGCAGAACAACAGCACAGCCGTGGCGGCAACCTCCACCGTAACCATGAATACCGCCAATCGTTCGGTTACCGGCGTGTCGACGGCGATCGGAAATACTGCGACATTCTACGTCAGCGAACCTGACAATTAGCCGCCTTGCATTCGCCCCATCCGCCAGCGACTGTGGTCCCGAGGGGCTAAAGTTCCACATCGCATTCTGGCAGGTCTATGGGATCCAGGATTTTCGCAGCGGCCTTCGGCGCCGTCGCCACCGCCGCAGTCTTGTGCGCCGCCGCCGCTCAGGCTGACGACGCGCGCCCGATCCGTCTGGCCCCCAACGCTTGGATCCAAACTCAATCCGACGTTAAGCCGGATCCGTCGATCCGCTTCGGCAGGCTGCCCAACGGCATGACCTACGCCTTGATGCACAACCAAACGCCTGTGGGCCAAGCCTCGTTCCGTCTTCGCATCGCCGCCGGCTCCTTGATGGAAACTGACGCCCAGCAGGGCTTGGCGCACTTCCTTGAACACATGGCGTTCAACGGCTCGACGCACGTGCCGACCGGCGAGATGGTCAAGATATTGGAACGTCACGGCCTGGCCTTCGGCGCGGACACCAACGCCTCGACCAGCTGGGGCGAAACCATCTATAAGCTCGACCTGCCCAAGACCGACGCCGACACCGTCGACACCGGCCTGATGCTTTTGCGCGAGATCGCCGGCGAACTGAAATTGCCGCAGGACGCCATGGACCGCGAGCGCGGCGTGGTGCTTTCGGAAGAACGGCTGGACGACAATCCCAACTATCACGCCTTCAAGAGCCGGCTGCAGTTCCTGCTGCAGGGCCAGAAGGCGGCCGAGCGCCTGCCCATCGGCCAGGTGGACGTAATCCGCACCGCGCCGCGCGCCGCGCTGGAGGACTTCTACGACAAGTACTATCGGCCAGACCGGGCCACGCTGGTGATGGTCGGCGACTTCGACGTCGACGCGATGGAGGCCAAGATCAAGGCCCGTTTCGGCGGCTGGACCAACCCCCATCCTGAAGGCGCCGATCCCGACGTGGGGACCTTGCAGCCGCGCAAGAGCGAGGCGCAGGTGATTGTCGAGCCGGGCGCGCCGCTGTCGATCGCGGTGGGCTGGAACCGCCCGAGCGACCGCGCGCCTGAAACCCTGGCCCGCGACCGGGCCGACGCCCTGGAGGACCTGGCGATATCGGTCCTCAACCGCCGCCTGGAGCGGATCAGCCGCGCCGCCGACGCTCCCTTCATCAGCGCCTCGGCCGACCAGGACGACCTGTTCGAGTCGGCCCGCTCGACCACCCTGCAGGTCGCGGCCCAGCCCGACAAATGGAAGGCCGCCCTGGCCGCCGCGGTGCGTGAGCAGCAGCGGCTGGTGGATTATGGCGTGCTCAAGAGCGAGTTGGACCGCGAGATCGAGGACGCCCGCACCACCCTGGCCGAGCGCGTCGCCGCCGCCCAGACCCGCAACACCCGCAGCCTCGCCAACGCCATTGTCGGTTCGCTCAGCGAACGCTCCGTGGTCCAGAGCCCAGCCCAGGAGCTCGCGCAATTCGATCAAACGGTGAAGACCATCACCGCCGACGAGGTCTCCGCCGCCGCCAAGAGCGCCTTCTCTGGCGCCGGCCCTCTTGTCTTCATGACCACGCCCCAGCCCGTCGATGGGGGCGCCCAGGTGCTCAAGGCCGCCTTCGACGCAGATCTGGCCGAGCCGGTGGTCGCGCCCACGGTGGTGGCCGGAAAGGCCTGGCCCTACGCCCAGTTCGGCGCCCCGGGCAAGATCGTTGAACGGCGCGAGATTCCCGAGTTCGGGGTAACCATGGTGCGTTTCGCCAACGGCGTGCGCCTGACCGTAAAGCCGACCGATTACCGACGCAGCGAGGTGCAGGTACAGATGCGCTTTGGTCACGGACGGCTGGACCTGTCCAAGGCGGCGCCCTCGGCGCTGTGGGCCGGTTCGTCGTTCGTGGAGGGCGGCCTGAAACAGCTGACCGCAGAAGACATCGACCAGACCCTCAACAACAAGGTGGTCGGCGCCAGCTTCGGCCTGGACGACGACGCCTTCGTGCTGTCCGGCGCGGCCAAGTCGAGCGATCTGGACACCCAGATGCAGCTGTTCGCCGCCTATGTGCGCGAGCCCGCCTTCCGCCCCGAAGCGTTCGAGCGGATGCGCGCCTATGGCATGACCTTGGACAGCCAGATGGAGGCCACGCCCGGCGGCGTGATGCACCGCGATCTGGCGCAGCTGCTGCACGGCGGCGACGCGCGCTGGGCCACGCCCAGCAACCAGACCATCGCCTCCAGCAAGATCGATGACCTGAGAACCCTGCTCACTCAACACCTCGACAAGGGGCCGATCGAGGTGGTGATGGTCGGCGATATCACCGCAGACCGCGCTATCGCCGCCACGGCCGCCACCCTCGGCGCGTTACAGCGCGATTCGACCCCGGCCGATATGCCCGCGCCGGCCAGCAAAGCCGTGCGCTTCCCCCAGCCCGCCGCCGAGCCGATCGTCGAACGGCACAAGGGGCGCTCCGACCAAGCCGAAGCCGCGATCGCGTGGCCCACCAACGACTTCTTCGCCGACATGCGCGAAGCGCGCGTCCTGACGGTGTTGGGCGAAGTCCTGCAGTTGCGCATGATCGACGACCTGCGCGTGGCTAAGGGCGACACCTATTCGCCGCATGCGGGCCTCAACACCTCTCAGATCTTCCCGGGCTACGGCTATCTGCTGGCCCAGGTCGAGACGCCGCCCGACCGTGTCGGCGTGTTCTTCACCGATCTCAACAAGATCTCCCAGGACCTTCGCGCCGCGCCCGTCTCCCAGGATGAACTGACCCGCGCCGTGCTGCCGCTGGTCGATCAGCTCAAGCAGGCGCGCCAGACCAACGCCTACTGGCTGGCCGCGTTGACCGACGCGCAGACCGATCCTCGCAAGCTGCAGGCCATTCGCACCCAGGTCGCGCACTATCAAAGCGTCACGGCCGAGGATCTGCAAAAGGCGGCGCAGAAGTACCTGGCGCCGGAGCGCGCGTGGAAGGTGGAGATCCTGCCAGAGGCCAACATCGCCGAGGGCGCCTCGCCCGCCGGCGGGGGCGAGAAAGCGTTGGCGGTAAAATAGCCGGGGTCAGTGGGCCACGCCGCCCACGCCGCCGTCGATGGTCATGCTTTCAAACCCGCCGCTGGAAGCGGTGCGGGTCTGCTCCTCGCGGTAGGCGGTGTAGGTCTCGGTGGTGATGATCTTGATGATCTTCACCCCGGCGCCAAAGCGGCGCAGCAGCGAGCGCTCGTTGCAGTCGCGCGCCGGCTTCTGAGCCATGCACTGCAGATAGCCAAGAGGCTGGCCGGGGGCGTGGGTCATCACCAAGGCCTCGCTCTTGTTGCAGGTGGTGGTCTGGCCCTGGGAGAAGTCGACCTTGCCCAGGTAGTCGGCCAGGGTCCACTGCATGCGCGTGCCCGCGATGCAGCGATAGACTTCACCGGCGTAAGACTCAGGCAGCTCGCGGTCCGGCGTGACCTGCGAGGCCGGGTGCGGAACGTCCTTGTCGTCCAGGCAGAAGGCCTGAATCACCACGATCCGCACCTTGCTGCGCGAGGCCTGATAGGCGCTGCGCTGGCTGGCGCCCGAGTCGACGTTCAGCGCCTGGATCGTGCCGCTCGAACCGCCACTCTCGAAAAAGCTAGAGCCGCCGCCCCCGCCGTAGTTGATGATGTTCGCCGCGGCGCTGCCGATGCCCGCGCCGGTTCCCGACCCCGACCCCGATCCGTAGCCAAAGCCAGAGCCATAGCCCGATCCGGACGCCGATCCCGTCGCGCTGGCCGAGGCGTTGACCTGGGCGCTGGCGCTGGCCTCGACGATCACCGAGGGGGCCACATAGACGTTCACGCCCGGAACGATGATGTTGTTGCCGCCCGACCCGCAGCACGGCTGTGTTGGGGGCGCAGGCGGCGTGGGCTGCTTGCAGCAGGCCGCGGGCGGCGCCGGCGTGCAACCGCAACCGGCGGCGAGCGCCGCGGCGGGCAGGCTCATCGCAAGCAGCGTCAAGCTCGCCGCGATCGCCCAAAGGCCCAGCAAACGCCTGTTCATGACCCGCCGCCTCCACGGACAACTACGAATTGGTCCACCCCTCCCGGAACGAGGCGCGGCGTCTTGGCCCGATTCTTCCCTGCTGAGGGCGAAAGGCAGGCCGGAATGTCCCATTCCAACACACAACGATTGACAGACTATTGGCAAAGCCGCCGATCCGCCGGCCTGGCGCCTCTGCGCGCCGACGTCGATCCGACTGATTTCGCCGATCTTCTGCCCCAGGTGTTCATCCTGGGACGGCTGGGCGCAGGCCGATATCGCTTCCGCCTGTCCGGGGGCTTGGTCGAGGCCCTCCACGGCGAGCATAGCCTGCGCGACGCCGACTTCATTTCGCTGTGGCGCGAGGGCGACCGAATCGGTCTTCAGACCGCGATGGAAGCGGCGTTGCGCCGCGGAGCCGCCCTGGTCGTCGATGCTCAGGGCGAGGCCGTCAACGGCCAGAGGGCCGACCTTGAGATCTTGCTGGCGCCGATGAGCACCAGCGCAGGCGAAGTGACGCGCTTTTTGGGCCTCGTCCAGCCGGTCACCTCGCTGTGGCCGCTGCGCGATCAGCCGGTGGGACCGCTTGGCGTTCGACTCGTGCGACTCGCTGTCGAGGACGAAGGTGCGGCGCGGACCTTGCCCCGACTGAAGCTGGCCGCCATGAACGGCCGGCGTCTGGCCTAGGCGATCACGGCCAGACCGGCGGCGTAGCGCTTCCAGTTGGCCACGTAGCGCTCGGCCGACCGCGTGAGGCCGGCGATTTCCGCGTCGCTCAGCGCGCGCACCACGCGTCCGGGCGCGCCCATCACCAGGCTTCCGTCAGGGATTTCCTTACCCTCGGTGATCAGGGCGCGGGCGCCGATCAGGCAGTTGCGCCCGATCCTTGCGCCATTCAACACCACTGCGCCAATGCCGATCAGGCTGTTTGACCCGATTTCGCACCCATGCAGCATGACCATGTGGCCCACGGTCACATCCGGGCCGATCGATAAAGGATAGCCCGGGTCGGCGTGAAGCACCGATCCATCCTGGATATTGGTGTTTTCGCCAATAGAGACGGCTTCCACGTCGCCGCGAACCACGGCGCCGAACCAAACGCTAGCGTTCTTCTTGATCGTTACGCGTCCAATCACACTCGCGCCTGGCGCGATCCAGTATTCGTCCGAACCCGGCAAATCCGGAGTATGACCATCCAGTGACAATATGCTCATCTTTATCGGGCCTTATTGGAACACTTCTACGGTTTAACGGTTCGGAAAGGACGTTAGCATAGTTTGAATGTGACGATTCGAGGGGGCTGGATGGCCGAACCGATCATCAGCGCAGACGGACCAAGCCCGCCGGGCCCACTTCGGCTACGCGTGGCGCCATCTGGATCCGCACCTGCGCGCACCCCCCTTCTTACCCAGTTTTACCCGAGGGCGAGCCATTGCGGTCTCGCCCTTTTTTCTTGGCCCCAACGGAGGTCCCTATGACCAAGCGTGCCCTGAAGCGTATGGTGCGGGAAGGTGAGTTCAACCCGGCGCAGTTCGACGACGACAATAAAATCCGTCGGCTGCCCATCGACCGGAACTGGTCGCCGCTCGGCGCCGCCGGCAACGCTGAAGACGGACGCGAACAGGGCTACCTCAAAACGATCAAAGCCAAATCGGAGGGGCAAGAGGCCCTGATGAAGGCGATCGACGAACGCAATCTGGTGATGGCGCTGGGTCCGGCCGGCACCGGCAAGACCTATCTGGCGATCGCCAAGGCGGTCGAGGCGCTGGAAGCGGGCAAAGTCGGGCGCATCGTCCTGTCGCGCCCGGCGGTGGAAGCGGGCGAATCGATCGGGTTCCTGCCCGGCGAGATGGAAGACAAGCTGGCTCCCTATCTGCGGCCGCTTTACGACGCGCTGTCCGACCGGCTGTCGATGAAGAGGGTGCGGGCCCTGATGGCCGAGGGCGCCATCGAGATCGCCCCGGTCGGGTTCATGCGGGGGCGCACGCTCAACAACGCCTTCGTGGTGATCGACGAGGCGCAGAACTGCACCTATGTCCAACTGAAGATGCTGCTGACGCGCCTGGGCTGGCACTCGACCATGGTGATCACGGGCGATCCGAACCAATCCGACCTCTTGCCCGGCGTCTCGGGCCTGGGCGACGTGGCCGACCGGCTGCAGAGCGTGGCCGGCATCTCGGTGGTGCGGCTGAAGGACGTGGACATCGTGCGCCACCCTCTGGTGGCCAGCATGCTCGGCGTGCTCTGAAGCGCCGAGCTGACTAAGCATTACGGAAGGCCCGGGTTCGCGCCCGGGCCTTTCTCGTTTTGGAGCCTAGTCCAGGTCTTCGCTGAGGATGGCCATCTCGAACAGAAACGAGCCGTCCTCGTCCTCGTCCTCATAGACCACGCCGATGAACTCATCGCCGATATAGACCTCGGCGGAGTCCTTCTGCTTGGGGCGAGGCTTCAGGAGGATCGCCGTATTGCCGAAGGTGCGCTTCAGGTGCGTTTCGATGCGCTTGGTGTCGGTGTCCTTCACGGGGCCCTCGGAGAGTCACGGCTGTTGCGCCGCGGCGGACCCTAGCGGCTTTCGTCCTTAGCGCAACGGAATTTGCCGGGCGGGCCGGATCGGTCGCCGCTAGATGACGTAGTCGTAGACCACGTCGGCCAGGGTGTGATCCATCGAGCGCGCGGGCTCGTTGCAGGTCGGGCAATTGACCAGGCGTGCGGGCAC
>DATKPD010000017.1:0-20306 GCA_035524315.1 Caulobacteraceae bacterium | reverse complement strand
CGTAATAGACGGCCTGGGTCAGGCAGCCGATCGCCCGCGCCCGGTCCTGCGCGCTGGCGCCTTTGAGCGAGAAGGAGCGGGCGGCGGGATTGGGGTCGGGCGAAAGGACCAGGCCCGCGTTGACCGCCTGGGCCTGCTGGGCGTTAAGCCTGGGCAGCAGGCGAAGCATGTCTGTGTTGAGCGCCGACGGCGGGGCCACGTCCGGCGCGGGCTTGAACAGCGCGGGATCGTAGCGGGCGGCCATGACGGCGTCTGCTGGCGTCATGCGGCTCAGCAGTGATCGCAGACCCGACGCCGAGAAATCGCCCCGGGCTTGGCGGGCGATCGCCAGGGCTCGGTGCTGTTCTATGGCCGCGCTCGAATGATCGACGGACACGAACGACAGCAGTGCGCCGACGGCGAGCATGACCGCGCCGGCCCCGAGGGCGGCCAGTGTGCGTCCGAGTTGAGTGGCAAGCGAGGCTTGAAGACTCATGCGTAACGCTCCCGGCCCCCGCGACCGCGAGCTTTTGGGTCGTTCCAACGTCTCAATACGGGATCGATTTAGCACGTGCGCCAGGCCTCACCAAGCGCAGCAGCGCCATCGACGCCGCGCTGCAACATGGAGGCCAGGTTTTAAGCAGGCTATTTGGGGCCGTAAGCGGCCATGAAGACGGCCACGCCGGCCTCGACATTAGCGTCAATGTCCGCGTCGGTCGGCATCGGTCCCATGTTCCACAGACGCCGCTTGTAGAGCCCGGCCAGGATCAGTTCGATGGCATGCTCGGCCGCGCGCGCCGGGTCGGCCCTGCGCAGCTTGCCCTCGTCCATCGCCTTAACGAACAGGGCGCGCAGGCGCTCCTTGCTTTGGCGCGGACCCGCTTCGAAATGGGCCTGACTCAGTTCGGGAAAGCGGGCGCACTCGGCCACTACGATGCGGTGCACCGCGATCACCTCGTCCGACAGCAACAGGCGCAGGACCCGGCCGCCCAGCAGATGCAGGATTTTCTCGATGTCGCCGCCGGCCGCTTCCAGGTCGAACAGGGCGGCTTGGCTGGTGGCGCAATCGTCCTGGATCACCGCGCCGAACAGTTCGGCTTTCGATTTGAAATAGTTATAGAGCGTGCCTTTCGATCCGCCGACCCGCGCCGCGATCGCCGACATGGACGCGGCGCCGTAACCCTCTTCCATGAAGACTTCGCGGGCGATGGCGACAATGCCCTCGCGGCGTTCGTCCCGGTCGGGTTTCGCGATGGCGTTCATGCCCTATATGACCCTTTCCAGGAGCGTTCCGCCTTGACAGAGATCACGCCGCGGCGCACACAAGCACGGAACTGACCGTACGGTACGGTCATATCAAACTCCATCAGGTTCGTCATGCCCTTCCGTTCGGCGTCAGACCAAAAGTCGCACGCAGCCCTGGCGGCCATGGTCGCGGTTGGACTGTGCGGCTTGACGGCTTGCGCGCCGGATCTGGGCGCGCCGTCCAAGGTGCGCCCTATTTCGGACTATGCCGCCGAGAAGGTGTTCGCCAAGGCCGCCGTCTCGGATTGGCCGGCCGATGACTGGTGGACCGCGTTCAACGATCCCACGCTCAACAGCCTGATCGAACGGGCCCTGAAATCCTCACCCGACCTTCGGGCGGTGCAGGCGCGTTTGACCGAAGCCGCCGCCGCGCGCGAAGCCGCCCGGGCCAGCCTGTTCCCGACCCTGAACGCCAAGGGGTCGATCCAGGAAACCGGCGTGACCATTAATTTCCCGGGCACGCCGCAGTCGCTGAAGAACTTTCTGCCGTCCGACATTCAGCCCTTCACCCAGCTGAGCGGCAACCTCTCCTACCAGCTCGACTTCTTCGGCCGGAACCACGCGGCGGTCGCCGCCGCCAGCTCCCAGGCCAAGGCCGCCCAGTTCGAGGTGGAGGCCGCACGGCTGCAACTGTCCGCCGCGGTGGCGACCGCCTACGCCAACTTGATCATGGCCGACGCTGACCAAGCCGCGGCCGAGGATGCGGCGAAGCTGCGCGAGGGCAGCCGGACCCTGGTGGGCGACCGCGAAAGAAATGGCCTGGAGACCCGGGCCGAGTTCCGGGAATCTGACGCCGAGCGCGAGAGCAGCGAGGTCGACCTAGTCGCGGCCAAGGGCGCGGCGCTCGAAGCTCGCTACGCCCTGGCCGCCCTGGTCGGCGAGGGGCCCGACACGTTTCTCGATCTGCACCCCGGCCACGTGGTCGAGGGACCGATCGGCCTGCCGCCCCATCTGGCCGCCGACTTGATCGGCCGCCGGCCCGACGTCGCCGCCGCGCGCCTGCGGGTCGAGGCCGCGGCCCAGAACGAGAAGGTCGCGCGGGCGAATTTCTACCCCAACATCGACCTGACGGCTTCAGACCTAGTGGTCGCCACTCGGCCGCAGGACATCTTCACCCACAACTTGAATCTGGTGCAGTTCGGGCCCGCGCTCAGCCTGCCGATCTTCGATGGCGGCAAGCTGGCGGGCGCCTTGCGCAACTCTCGCGGAGAATACGAAGAGGCGGTGGCCAATTACGACAAGGCGGTGGTCCAGGCCCTGCACGAAGTCAGCGACGCCATAACCATCCGCCGCGGTGCCCAAGAGAGCATCGATCACGCCAAACAGGCGCTCGACGCCAGCCAGGACGCCTACAATCTGGCGGTAATGCGCTATAAGGCTGGGCTATCGACCTATCTGTCGGTGTTGACCGCGGAAAACACCCTGGTGGCCACGCGCCGCCAGTATGACGACCTTCAAGCCCGCGCGGTGGGCGCGGAAGTTGAACTTATTCGCGCGCTCGGCGGCGGGTTCAATGAAACCGCCCCCGCAAAGACCCAAACCCCGTAAGGACTCGCTCATGGCTGACGATCAAGCCGGTCACTCCGCATCCGCCGTCCAGCCCGCCGCGGCGCCGACCCGGAACAATGAGCGCCGCATGCAGCAGCGCAAGCGGCTGTTCGCCATCCTGGGCGGCGCGGGCGCGGTGGTCGTGGTTCTGTTCGCCCTGTGGTGGCTGCTGGTGGGCTCGCGCTACGTGACCACCGACGACGCTTATGTCGGCGCCGAAGTGGCCCAGGTCACTCCCCTGGTCGGCGGTCCGGTCAAGGCGGTGCACGTGCACGAGACCGACATGGTCAAGTCCGGAGACGTGCTGGTCGAACTCGATCCGGCGGACGCGACCCTGGCCTATCAGAAGGCCGAAGCCGACTACGAGGCGACCGTTCGCCAGATCACCGGCGGCACGGCCACAGCCGACGCCCTGTCGGCCCAGGTCTCGGCGCGCACCGCCGACCTCGATCGCGCGCAAGCTCAAATCCAGGCCAGCACCGCCGACCTGGCGAAGGCCAAGCTCGACTATGACCGCCGGGCCAGCCTGGCCAATTCGGGCGCAGTGTCGGGCGAAGAGCTGACCGCCGCCAAGACCGCCTATGAGGGAGCCAAGGCCAATCTGGCGGCCGCCCAGGCCGCCTCCGCTCAAGCCGACGCAGCGAAGAAGGCCGCTCAGGCCCAATTCGAAGCCCAGCAGGCCCTGGTGCAAGGGGATGTCAGCTCCAATCCCCAGGTGGCGGCCATGCGCGCCGCCCGCGACTCCGCCAAGCTCGATCTGGACCGCACGGTGATCCGCGCCCCGCTCGACGGCGTTGTGTCGAGGAAGCAGGTCGAAGTCGGCCAGCGGGTGGCCGTGGGCTCGACCCTGATGAGCATCGTTCCGATCACCCAGGCCTATGTGGACGCCAACTTCAAGGAAGTTCAGCTGCGCAAGGTGCGCCAGGGCCAGCCTGTGACCCTCAAGTCCGACCTTTACGGCGGCGGGGTGGTCTACCACGGCCAGGTGGTGGGCGTGTCCGGCGGCACCGGCTCGGCCTTCTCCCTGATCCCGGCCCAGAACGCCACCGGCAACTGGATCAAGGTGGTCCAGCGCCTGCCGGTGCGCATCCGCCTGGATCCCGCGGAGCTGGCCGCTCATCCGCTGCGCGTGGGCCTGTCGATGAAGGCCACGATCGACGTCTCGAAATCGGGTTCGCCTGACAACGGAGGCTGATATGGCCAACAAGGCAAAGGCCGCGCCCGCGGCCCCCGCCGCGTCGGAGGCCGATGGATTTCTCCGTGGCCCGGCGCTGGTGCTGGCGGTGGTGACCCTGGCGTTCGCCAACTTCATGGCGGTGCTGGACATGACCATCGCCAATGTGTCGGTGCCCAACATCGCCGGCGGCCTTGCGGTTTCGTCCCAGGAAGGCACCTGGGTGATCACCTCCTATTCGGTGGCCGAGGCCATCACCGTCCCCCTGACCGGCTGGCTGGCCGGCCGCTTCGGCGCCGTGCGCGTGTTCGTCATCGCCATGGGGGCGTTCGGCTTTTTCTCGATGATGTGCGGACTGTCGCCCTCGCTGGGCGCGCTGGTGCTCTTCCGCGTGCTGCAAGGATTGTCGGGCGGCCCGCTGCTACCGATGTCGCAAACCTTGCTGCAGCGTTTCTCGCCGCCCCATCTGCGCGGCCAGACCATGGGGATCTGGGCCATGACCACCGTGGTCGCGCCGATCGCGGGACCGGTTCTCGGCGGCACCATTTCGGACAACATGGGCTGGTCGTGGGTGTTCTTCATCAACGTGCCGGTCGCGGCTCTGCTGGTCATGCTGGCCTCGCGCACCCTGCCCAAGAATGACGTCACCCACCGCCTGCCGGTGGATTTCATCGGACTGGGCCTGCTGGTCCTGTGGGTCGGCGCCCTGCAGATCATGCTGGACAAAGGCAAGGAGCTGGACTGGTTTCAGTCGCCCGTCATCATGGTGCTGCTGGCCGTGGCGATCGTCGGCTTCATCGCCTTCATCATCTGGGAGCTCACCGAGGAGCACCCGATCGTGGATTTGCGCATCTTCCGCTATCGAGGATTCACCTCGGCCTGTTTCGCCATGTGCCTGGCCTTCTCCGGCATGTACGCCTCGCTGGTGATCATCCCGCTGTGGCTGCAGTTGGACATGGGGTACACGGCCACCTGGGCCGGCTATGTCACGGGGTTCAACGGGGTGCTGGCGGTGGTGTTCGCGCCGATCGTCGCGACCCTGGTGACCAAGATCGATCCGCGGCGACTGGTCACGTTCGGCATTTTGTGGCTGGCCGCCGACATGTTCTGGCGCAGCCTTTTCGTGCCTGACATGGCCTATAACCAGTTGATCTGGCCCCAGATCGCCCAGGGTCTGGCCATGCCGTTCTTCTTCATCCCTCTGATGTCGGTCGCCATGGGCACGCTTAAGCCGAGCGAGATCGCCTCTGGCGCGGGCCTGCTCAACTTCGTGCGCACCACGTCGGGCGCGTTCGCCACTTCGATCACCACCACCGCGTGGGACGATCACGCCACCACCGTGCGCCAGACCCTGGTCGACCGGTTGCACGGCGCCGATCAACTGCTCGGGGGCATGACCCAGGCCGGCCTGTCGCTGGCCCAATCGACCTCGCTTCTCGATAATATCGTGCAGAGCCAGGCGGTGATGATCTCGACCAACCACATCTTCATCGTGGTGGCCGCGCTGATGGTGGTCTCGGCCAGCGCCATCTGGTTCGCGCCCAAGCCCCAGATGGGCGCCCCGCCGCCCTCCGAGCACTGAGCCGCAGACATACAAAAGGGGCGGCGCCGAAAACGCCGCCCCAGTCGTTTAGGCGGGGCGGGCCGGGCTTAGGCCGCGTCGGCGTGGATCAGCCGCTCGCTCGCGGCGGTCTTGATCTCGATCTTGCGTGGCTTGAGCGCTTCGGGGATCTCGCGCTTGAGCGATACGACGAGCAGGCCGTCGGCGAGCTGGGCGTCGGTCACCACCACATGGTCGGCGAGTTGGAAGCGGCGTTCGAAGTTCCGCTCGGCCAGGCCGCGGTGCAGGAAGCGCCTCTCGGTCTCGGCGGCCGCCTTGCGGCCCTGTACGGTCAGCAGGTTCTCACGCACTTCCAGGCTCAGTTCGTCGGGCCTGAAGCCGGCCACGGCCAGCTCGATGCGGTAGGCGTTCTCGCCCGTGGTCTCGATATTGTAGGGGGGATAGCCGGAGGCGGCGTCCGAGCCGGCGGCGGATTCGAGCAGCGCGGCCAGACGGTCGAAGCCGACGGCGGAGCGATAGAGGGGGGTGAAATCGACGGTTCGCATAACAACATCCTTCTTCAAGCAAGGTTGTGGTGAGCGAGCCGGACGCGCCTAAGGCCACATCCGCTCGGAAGGCCCGCAATCGGCGCCTTCGGCAGAGAATTTGGGCGTTGGCCGCGGCCTTTCAAGAGGGGGCGGCCGGGCTTTGCGCCTTTGACCGCGCGCCCGTCCCGCGCTAAGCGACCGACACGCGCCGCCCGCGCCCGGGGCGGACATCGATGAGCCGTCGCCTGTCCGACCTTTCCCGCCGCACCGCCCTGCTCGCCGCCGCCGCGTCCGCCCTCGCCGCCTGCGGTCAGGGCCGCCCTCCATCGCCCGCAGGGGCGAGCGGCGCGCCGGAGACCTCGGCCGCCAGCCTCGACGCCGCCATCGCCGGCGATTGGCGCTCCGACGCGGACAAGGCGCGCGACCGTTGGCGCCATCCCGCCCAGACCCTGGCCTTCTGGGGCCTCAAGCCCGGGCAGACGGTGGTGGAGTTCTGGCCCGGCGCGGGATGGTACACCGACATCATCGCGCCCTATCTGGCCGCCAACGGCGGCAAGTTCTACGCCGCCCAGTTTCAGGTCGATCCGGTCGCCCGGCCCGCCGAGGCGCAACTGGTCGACGCCTACGCCAAGCGCCTCGCGGTGGCCCCGGCGCTCTATGGTCAGCCGGTCATGACCACGTTCGGCGCGACCAGCGGCCCCGTGGCCCCGCCTGCCAGCGCCGATCTGGTGATCTTCGCCGACGATATCGCCTACTGGATGGCCGGCGGCATGGCGGAAAAGGCGTTCCACGACGCCTACGCCGCGCTCAAGCCCGGCGGCGTGCTGGGGGTGGAAGAGAGCCGCGCGGCGCCAGGGGGCGTTCAGGACGCTTTGGCCCCGGACGGCTATGTCCAGGAGGCCTACGTCAAGGGCCTGGCCCAGGAGGCGGGCTTCACCTTTCAGGCCTCCAGTGAGATCAACGCCAATCCCAAGGACGTGAAGGCCTATCCCTTCGGCGTATGGACCTTGCCCCCGTGGCGTCAGTCCGCCGCCAAGGGCAAACCTGACGATCCGTTCTTCCAGCACGGCAAGTTCGACGCCATCGGCGAGCCCGACCGCATGACCCTGCGCTTTGTCAGGCCGGGCTAGCCGATGGCCAGCTTGGAGACCATCACCCAGACGCTGCAACGCGCGCTCGACGGCCAGGCGGGACTGGACAAGACACTCAAGATCGATCTGCGCGGCGAGGGATTCCTGTTCATCGAAGGCGCGGTGGTGAGCAACGATGATCGGCCGGCCGATTGCACGGTGTCGGTATCCAAGAACGACCTGGAAGACCTGGCGCGGGGACGGCTGGACCCCATGGCGGCGCTGATGCGCGGTCGCATGCGCGTGAACGGCGACATGAGCGTGGCCATGCGCTTGGCGCCGCTTTTGGCGGCCTCGAGGCGCTGACGATGGACGCGGCGCCCCTGGTCGGCATCGCCGCGGCGCCTGTCCCCAGCGGCGGCCGGGCCTTCTGGCTCAAGGGCCGGGACGGCGCGCGGCTGCGTGCGGCGCTGTTCCCGGCGATGACTCCGGTCGTGGGAGGGGTGGTGCTCAGTCCTGGCCGCACCGAGCCGATCGAGAAGTACTTCGAGACCATAGGCGAATTGCAGGCGCGCGGCTTCACCGTGCTGGCCCACGACTGGCGCGGCCAGGGCCTGTCGCAGCGCGCTCTGCCGGACCGCCTGCGCGGCCACGCTCAGGGCTTTGAGGCCTATCTGTCGGACTACAGCCTGATGCTCGACGAGGCAGGCGCCAAGCTTCCGCACCCATGGGTGTCGCTGGCTCATTCGATGGGCGGCGGTCTGGTGCTGCTGGCGCTCAGCCGCGGGGAGCGGCGCCTGGACGGCGTGATGTCCACCGCGCCGATGATTGGCTTGGCCGCCGTGAGCGTTCTGCCCGGCGCGGCGGGCCTGATCGCTCGCGCCGCCGCCGTGCTGGGCTTAGGCGGCGTGCAACTGCAGCGCTATGACCCCTTCGCCCTGACCTTCGAGCGCAATCGCCTGACCCACGACCGGACGCGCTTCGAGCGGTACATGGCCCAGCTGCGAGCCTGTCCCGATCTGGCCCTGGGCGGACCGACCTGGGGCTGGCTCGACTATGCCTTGCGCGCCGGGGCGGTCCTTAGCCGGCCGGGCATCGCCGCCGCCATCGCCACGCCCCTGACGCTGATCGGGGCGGGCGAGGACGCGCTGGTGCTCAGCGCGGCGGCCCAAGCGTTCGCCCGGGCCGCGCCCAACGGTCGCTACGTCGAGGCGCCCGGCGCCTTCCACGAGATCCTGATGGAGACCGATAGGGTGCGCGCCCTGTTCTGGCGCGAGTTCGACGCCCTGATCGGTCGGCTGGGCTAGACCGCCGAGCGCTTCAGCGCGACCAACGCCTCGTCCAGGCAGGCCGCATCGCCCGCCGCCGCCACCTGACCGCCCTTGCGCCCGAGCCGGCGCCCGCGCCAGTCGGCGACAATGCCGCCGGCATTTTCGATCACTGGCACGACCGGATCGATGTCCCACAGCTTGAGGCCCGACTCGATCACCAGGTCGATGCGGCCGGCCGCCAGCAGGGCGAACAGATAGGCGTCGCCGCCCAGGCGCACCATGCGGGCGGCCGCGCGCACCTGAGTCCACGCGCCGATCTCGGCGCCGGTGAAATACCCTTGCGGGTCGGTGCACGCGATGGTCGCCTCCGTCAGGCGGGGGCAAGGCCGGGCCTTGAGCGGCGTGGTCTGGCCTCGCGCGATGAGGCGCGAACCGGAGGGCGACCCGAGATAGGCCTCGTCCAGGCAGGGTTGGCCGATCAGCCCCAAAAGCGGCTCGCCCTGGTAGCGCAGGCCAATCAGGTGGCACCACAGCGGGATGCCGGAGACAAAGGCGCGCGTGCCGTCGACCGGGTCCAGGATCCAGACGAACTCGGCGTCGGGCCGGTCCTCGCCATATTCTTCGCCGATCACGCCGTGCTCGGGAAAGCGCGCGGCGATCAGGCGGCGGATCTCGACCTCGGCCCCCTTGTCGGCGGCCGTTACCGGGTCGAACGCCTTGTCCGGCCCAGCCTTGTTCTCGACGCTGAACTCCGCGCGAAACAGGGGCACGGTGATAGCCGACGCCGCCGCGTTCAGCTCGAGCAGGAACGCTTCCAGCTCGGCGAGGCGCTCAAGCGCGGAGGCGGATTTGGGCCACAGGGACATGCCGCAGGCTTAGAGGGTTTCGGCCCCTAAAGCCAAGGCCCGACGCAGCGATCACGCCGCGTCGATCTCGCCGTTGAGCGAACGGGCCAGGTCGAGCAGGCGCCGGCGGGGCCGCTCGCCCAGCTGGTAATAGGCGCGGATCAGGTCGAGCGTTTCCTTGCGCGCGAACATCTCGCCGCCGGTTCCGGAAGGATCGTTGGAATCGCGGTCGGCCGCTTCGGCCAGGCCGTCGAAGAAGTAGGACACCGGCACTTCCAGCGCCTCGGACAGCTGCCACAGACGCGCGGCGGAGATGCGGTTGGCGCCGCACTCGTACTTCTGGATTTGCTGGAAGCGCACGCCGACGGCGATCGCGAGCTGTTGTTGGGTCAGGCCGAGCAACCGGCGACGCCGACGCAGGCGCTTGCCCAGGTGAAGGTCGATGTCGTTGGCCATAAGGCGTCTCCTCGCGGCAGGCGTCCCACTGTGGGACAGATGCCATCACTCGCCGCAAAGGCGGCGCCACGCTCGCCCGACGCGTGTTCCCCCTTGGGCTGAGCGGCATACGCCTGGCGCTTGCCTTCCGGGCGCCAGGCCCTAATAGGAGGCATGGCGCAGAAACGACCCTCCCTGGCCCAGGATCTCGCCTGGCGTCTTGAGGCCCTGGCCTTCGATCTCGTCGGCGCTCTGCTGGCCTTGCTGCCGATCGACGTCGCTTCGGCCCTGGGTGGGGCGACGCTCAAATGGCTCGGCCCGATGACCGGTGCAGACAAGACCGCCCGGCGCAATCTGGAAATCGCCTTTCCCGAAATGGGCCAGGCCGAACGCGAACGCATCCTGAAGGCCCAATGGGACAACGTCGGCCGGTTGGCGACCGAGTTCCAAATGCTGGGGCGGCTGACCCCCGAGAGCGGGCGCATCGAGGTGGTCGGCGGCGAACGGCTGGACGCCGTGCGCAAGAGCGGCGAGGCCACGGTGTTGATCTCGGGCCACTTCTCCAACTGGGAAGTCATGGCCATCGCCATCGTCAGGTCGGGCGTGCGTTGCCAAGTGACCTACCGCGCCGCCAACAACCCCTATATCGACCGGCGCATCATCCAGAACCGCGCGCGCTACGGCGTGGAACTGTTCGCGCCCAAGGGCGAGGCGGTGGCTTTGCGCGAGATGCTCGAGGCCCTGCGGCGCGGCGAGTCGGTAGCGCTGCTCAACGACCAGAAGTTCAACGGCGGCCTGGCCGAGCCGTTCTTCGGCGTGCCCGCCCATACCGCGCCAGGGCCGACGCGGCTGGCGCTCAGATCGTCAGGCGTCCTGCTGCCCATGTCGGTTCAGCGCATCAAGGGCGCGCGCTTTCGCGTGGTGGTGCACGAGCCGATCGTGCTGGAGCGCACCGCTGACCGCACCCACGATATCGCTGAGGGCGTGCGGCGCGTGAACGCCTTTATCGAGGCGCGCGTGCGCGAGCGGCCCGAGGAGTGGTTCTGGGTGCACAAGCGCTGGCCGCGCGAAGCTTATATGTCGCCGAAAACCTGAGCCTTGGCTGACGCGCGGGCGTCCGTCGAACGGCGGAAGGGCCCCTGAAAGCCCGGATCCTGCCGCCGCCGCCGGCACGGGCCATGATAGCTCTCGCACTTGATGAAGGGGCGGGGCCGGAACACCACGGCATTGAGCCGGTCGTAGACCGCCCGCGCCGCCACCGGCTTGACGATGAATTCGGTGACGCCCGCGTCGCGCGCCTCGCACACCCTCGCCCGCTCAGCATAGCCGGTCAGCATGATGATCGGCAGTTCCGGATTGACGCTATCGGGCGAGTTGCGCACCAGATGGGTGAACTCCACCCCATCGACCGGCGCCATGTGGAAATCGACGATGGCCACGTCGATCGGGCCGCGGCGCAGGCAGTCGAGCGCCTGGGCGCCGTCGCTGCACTCCTGCACGCGGGGAACGCCGATGCCGCTCAGGATCGCGGCCACGATGGCGCGCAGGTGGGCGTTATCGTCCGCTAGAAGGACTTTCAGGGACGAGAATTGGCCGCTCATCGATCAGTTTTTTCCGACCCTGCCGGGTTGTGCTGATTAAGGTTAGCCGAACGTTGATCGGCAAACCCTGAAAAAAAGTTATCGAGGACGGGGCGCAACGACTTCGGCGGTTTGCGCCGACTTATGGTGTCAAGGCTTTGGATTCAGCTCGCGCCAGCGTTGCAATGCTTCCTTTGGACTGGCGTAGGCTTCCTGCAGCACTGGGTTCCAATAGCGCAGCGCATCGAGCGGAATCGCCTGGCCGGACACCGCGCACACAACGTAGCGGCCCGGCTTCAGAACGGCGTATTCGCCGTCGCCGTAGTGCAGCTTGGCTTCGTCGGATCGGGCGCCCGGCAGGGCGCGGTCATGGGCGTTCATGGCCGCAATGTAGCGCCGGGCGCGCTTAAAACAAATCGCCTTGATGGCCCCCAGGCGGCCTGGGCGCGGGTTTGGCGCGCGCGGAAAGGGGGGCGGGGGGGCGCCCGCTGTTTGGATCGCCATCGATCACCGCGCCGCGCTCCCCGTCGGCGAACTTGAGCGTCACCGCTTCCCCGGCCGCCAGGGCGGCGCCCTGACGCGCGATCGAGCCGTCGGCGCGGCGCACCAAGGCGAAGCCCAGGGCCAGCGGGCGGTTGGGGTCCAAAGACAGGCGCAACTTGTCGAGCTGGGTCAGGCGGTCCTGGGCCGCCATCAATCGGCGCTCGAGCGCCGCGCCCAATCTTTGCCCAAGCGCAGGAAGGCGGGCGCCCTGGGCCAGGCGCTCGGGGCCGCGCCGGGCAGCCATGGCAAAGCGCCGGGTCAGGTCGGCGAGGCGCTCGGCCTTCAGGCGACGGGGGCGTTCAAGCAGGCCGGGCGTGAAACGCGCCGAAGTGCGCGTGAGGGCCTGGGCGTGAACCTGGGTATTGCGCTCCAGCGCGGCGGCGAGGCGGCCGGCCGCGATGTCGAACCGCTGACGCGCTAGCGACAGCACGTCGTCGGGCCGCGGAAGGCCGCGCGCGGCGGCGGTCAGACGGGCGCGGCGGTCCTCAATCAGGCGTCCGCCCAGCCGCGCCAGGCGCCGCTGGCTGTCAGCCAGGCCGGCCTTGAGCTCCGCCAGGACGGGCGTGGCCATTTCGGCGGCGGCGGTTGGCGTGGGCGCGCGCTGGTCGGACACGAAGTCGATCAGGGTGGTGTCGGTCTCGTGGCCCACCGCCGAAATCAGGGGGATGGCGCTGGCCGCCGCCGCGCGCGCCAGGGCTTCATCGTTGAACGCCCACAAGTCCTCGACCGAGCCCCCGCCGCGCGCCACGATCAGCACGTCCGGCCGAGGGACCGGTGCGTCTTCGCGCAGGGTGTTGAACCCGGCGATGGCCGCGCGCACTTGGCCGCTAGCGGCGTCGCCCTGCACCACCACCGGCCACACCAGCACCTGGCACGGCCATCGGTCGCGGATGCGGTGCAGGATGTCGCGGATCACCGCGCCGGTCGGACTGGTGATCACCCCGATCACCGCCGGCATGGCCGGCAGCGGCCGCTTGCGCGCGGCGTCGAACAGGCCCTCGGCCGCCAGCCTGGCCTTGAGCCGTTCCAGTTGGGCCAAAAGGGCCCCCACGCCCGCCGGCTCCAGGCTCTCGATCACGATCTGGTACTTGGACGAGGCGGGGAAGGTGGTGATCTTGCCGGTGACGATCACCTCCAGCCCCTGCTCGGGCTGGCAGGCCAGGCGGCGGCCCTTCCAGATCACCCCGTCGATCGAGGCCTTGTCGTCCTTCAGCGTGAGATAGGCGTGGCCGGAGGCGTGGCGCGTGACCTTGCTCAGTTCGCCGCGCAGCCGCACGAATCCATAGGCCGCCTCGACCGTGCGCTTGAGGGCGAAGGCCAGTTCGGAAACCGAATAGGGCTCGGCGTTGCCGCCGGCGGGCGTCGAGGCCAAGGGCGCGTCGTCGAGGTCGCTCATCAGCCCAACATAGGCGAGCCCGGCGAGTCGCGTCAGGTGTGGGGATTGACCTTCGAGGCGGCGCGCGCCACAGGCGGGCCATGAACATCCTTCTTGTCGGATCGGGCGGGCGCGAACACGCCCTGGCCTGGAAGATCGCCCAGAGCCCCCTGCTCAAGCGTCTGGTGGCGGCGCCCGGCAACCCCGGCATCGCGGCGGTGTGCGAGACCCGCCCGGTCAAGGCGACCGACGTAGCAGGGTTGGTGGCCCTGGCCCATGAGATCGCCGCCGACCTGGTTGTGGTCGGGCCGGAAAGCGCGCTGGAACTGGGGCTGGCCGATCGGCTGGAAGACCTGGCGATTCCGTGTTTTGGCCCGACCGAGCGCGCGGCCAAACTCGAGACCTCGAAGGCTTTTTCCAAGGCCTTCGCCGAGCGGCGCGGCCTGCCCACCGCGGCCTTCGGCGTGTTCGAGGCCGCCGCCGACGCCAAAGCCTTCCTGACGCGCTTCCAGGCCCCCTATGTGATCAAGGCCGACGGTCTGGCGGCAGGCAAGGGCGTGGTCATCGCCGAGAACCTGTCAGAAGCGGAGGCGGCGATCGACGACATGCTGGGCGGGCGTTTCGGCCAAGCCGGCGCGCGCGTGGTGATCGAGGAGTTCATGGCCGGCGAGGAGGCCTCGCTGTTCGCCCTGTGCGACGGGGCGACCGCCCTGTTGTTCGGCGCCGCCCAGGACCACAAGCGCGCGTTCGACGGCGACAAGGGCCCCAACACCGGCGGCATGGGCACCTATTCGCCGCCTCCAGTGCTCACCCCGGCCCTGACCGATCAGGCCCGTAGGACCCTGATCGAGCCGGCGGCGGCGGGCATGACCGCCGAGGGACGCCCCTATCGCGGCGTGCTTTACGCCGGCCTGATGCTGACCGACCACGGGCCCAAATTGGTCGAGTTCAACGCCCGCTTCGGCGACCCGGAATGCCAGACGCTGATGCTCCGCCTCGAGAGCGACATCGTGCCTTATCTGATGGGCGCCGCGACCGGCCGGCTGGCGGAGCTCGAGCCCCCGCGATGGTCTGACGACGCGGCGATCTGCGTGGTGCTTGCGGCCGAGGGCTATCCGGACGCGCCGCAGGCCGGCAGCGTGATCGCCGGCGCAGAGGCGGACTTCGGTGAGGGCGTGGCGGTGTTCCACGCCGGCACGGCGCGGCGCGAGGACGGGGCGCTGATCGCGGCGGGCGGGCGGGTGCTCAATGTCTGCGCCCGCGGCAAGACCCTGCAGGAGGCGCGCGACCGGGCTTATGGCGCGGTCGACGCCATCGACTGGCCGGGCGGCTTTTGCCGGCGCGATATCGGCTGGCGGGCGCTAGGGTAGGGGCTAACACCCCAGGAGGACCACATGATCAAGTTCGCGGCCGTGGCCGGGGCCGCTGGGCTCCTTCTTGCGGGATCGGCGCGCGCGCAGGACGTGCGGCCCGCGCTGTCGCCGCCCGGCGCGGCGCCGGCCTCGGCGAGCTTGGCCGATCTGAAAGGCCTGATCGGCGCCTGGCAGGGAACGACCGGCTCGGCGGGATTTTCGCTGACGGCGGATGGCCTGATCGTCGGTCACCTGGAACTGGGCGACGGGACCAAGCCGCGCGTCGAGGAAATCTGGATCATCCGGCCCGTCGGCCATTCGGTCGAGGTCAACGTCAAGCACTTCGACGCCTCGCTCGTGGCGCGCGAGGACAAGGAGACTTGGTCGCATCGCAAGCTGGTGGCGATCGATGCGGGCGGCATCTATCTGGAGAACCTGACGTGGCTGACCCAGGGCGACACGCTCACCCTGATGGTGCGGCTGATGGGTCAGAACGGCGCGCCGCCGTTCATTTCCACCGTGGTCATGCAGCGGGTGAAGTAGCCGCCGCCGCTTGGACGACGACCGGGGCGAGTACGGCGTCCAGCGCCGCCTCGTCCTCGAACCTGGCGGCGACCGGCCAAATCCCGACCTTGGCGCGCCACTCGGGCGAAAGTCGCACCCAGTCCTTTTCGGTGGTGATCAGGCTTGCGCCGTAAGCCTGGGCGCGCGCTTCTAGCGCCCGCAGGGTGTCGTCGCTGTAGGGCGCGTGATCGGGGAAGCTGGCGAAGTCGACCAACTGGCAGCCCGCAGCGCGCAGGGCGCGCTCGACCTTCCACGGCTTGGCGACCCCCGCGAAGCCCATCTGTGGGCCGGGCGGCGCGACGGCTAGGGGCGCGAGGCGCGCGATCAGCACGGGCTTGGCCGCGAGCAGGGCTAAAAGGCCGGGGTCGGCGGCGGGCAGGTCCGCCGGAAGCATGACAATCGCAGCGTCGGCCCGCGCCAGACCGCGCTTCAGCGGCTCGCGCAGGGGGCCGGCGGGGAACACCGAGCCGTCGCCGAAGGGCCATTCGCCGTTGCGCGTCTCCCCGTCCACCACCACGAGCGACAAGGTCTTCTTGAGAAACGGGTTCTGGTGGCCGTCATCCATGATCACCACCTGCGCGCCGCCTTCGGCGGCCTGCACGGCGCCGGCCGGCCGATCGCGCGCGACCCAAGCGGTCACCCCGCCCAGCGCCAGCATCAGGGGCTCGTCGCCCACATCGTCGGCGCTTTCGAGCGCGGGATCGACCCGGTGAGGGCCCTCGGTGCGCCCGCCGTAGCCGAGCGATAGCGCGGCGACCTGGAGGCCGCGGTCGGCCAGGCGGGCGGCCAGGGCGCGCACGACCGGCGTCTTGCCCACCCCGCCGACCGTCAGGTTGCCGACGCAGATCACCGGAACGCCGGCGTCAAATGGCGTGGCTTTTTCAATCCGCTCCTGGGTTTTCCACGCCCACACCCAGGACAGCGGCTGAAGGAGCAGGCGGATGACCGGCCCCGGAGCGCCTTCGCGGCTGTACCACCAGCGCGGGGATTTGAACTTCATGTGGACGGTCCGGGCAGGAGGGGGCGCAGTCTATCTAGCGCCCTTCCGAGTTGGCCATCGCCCCGCATGGCAAAGGTCTGGGCGCGTTGGCCGACGTCGTGGGCAAGAGCAGAATCGGCCATCAGGGCCGCCAGCTGAGCTTGCAACTCGGCCGGGGTTGGCGCAAGGCGCGCGCCGTCTTCGGCCAGCAGGCCGGCGTAGGCTTCGCGGTGGTTGGCCACATCCGGCCCGGTGACGATCGGCAGGGCCAGGCGCGCCGCTTCAAGGGGATTGTGCCCGCCCACGTCGCCGGCGAAGCCGCCGCCCATCACCACGACCTGGGCCAAGCGGAACATGAGGCCCAGCTCGCCCAAGGTGTCGGCCAGATAAATCTGGGTGAAGGGCTCCAGACGCTCGTCCCGGCTGCGCTGCGCCACGCGCCAGCCCTGAGCGCGCAGCGCCGCCGCCAAGGCCGACCCGCGCTCGGGGTGGCGGGGGACCAGGACAAGCAGGGCGGTAGGCAGGTCCAAGGCGGCGAACGTCTGTGCGACCAGGTCGTCCTCGCCCGGATGGGTGCTGGCGGCGAGCAGCACGGGCCGGCCGCCGATCTCGGCTTTCAGCCGCGCCAGTTCGGCGTCGTCGCAGGGCAGGGGCGCGCCGGCCTGCTTCAGGTCCAGTACGTCCGCCACGGGGCCGCCCAGCTGCTCGATCCGCTGGCGGCTCATCGCATCCTGGGCCAGGATCAGATCGAAGGTCTGCAGCAGGGTGCGCGCGGCCTTGGGCGCCCGGGTCCAACCGCGCGCGCTGGAGGCCGACAGGCGGGCGCCCAGCAGCGCCAGCCGCGCGCCGGACGCCTTGGCCTGGCGAAGCAGGTTGGGCCAAAGCTCGCTTTCGACGAACACGCCGAGGCTCGGTCGCCAATGGGCGAGAAACCGGCGCGCGGCGCCGGGTGCGTCGAGCGGCGCATACTGATGGATCACGCCCGGCGGCAGGCGCTGGCCGAGCAGGCGGGCGGAGGTGACGGTGCCGGAGGTGACCAGCAGCGCCAGGTCCGGCCGCTCATGGTCTAGCGCCTCGACCAGGGGCAGCAGGGACAGGGTCTCGCCGACGCTGGCGCCGTGCAGCCAGACCAGGTCGCCGGGCGGTCGCGGCGCGGAGGCGTGGCCCAGTCGCTCGCCCAGCCGCCCGGGGTCTTCCTTTCCAGCCTTGGCGCGTCGGCGCAGGATCGTCGGGGCCAGCGGCTCCAGCGCGCCCATCGCCAGGCTGTAGGCCGCGAGCATCACGCCAGGGCCGCTTCGGCGCGGGCGCCCGCCGCCTTGAGCGCGGCCGACCACATCTTCAGGGCCTGGTCCATGTCGGATTCGGAGGCTTCGGCCGGCAGGTGGTAGGGGCCGTCCCACACCACCGCGCCGCGTCCGAACGGCCGGGGCAGCCAGGTGCGGTCCCAGCTCTTGGCGCGCGAGGCCGGACGGGCCGCCAGGCCGATCATATAGACCGGCGCCTGAGCCAGTTTAGCCATGCGCGCCACGCCGCTGGACATGACCTCGGCGGGCCCGCGCGGGCCGTCGGGCGTGACCAGCAACAGCCCTCCGCCCGCGACCCAGTCGATGCACTCGCGAAAAGCCGCCGCGCCGCCCTTGGCCTTGCCGCCCTTGGCCTTGGAGCCGCGAATGGCCTGGACGCCGTGGGCGGCGATGGCGCGGGTGATGAACTCGCCGTCGGGCGACAGGGAAATCAGCACCTTGGCGGCGCGGCCCCGAAGGGCCGGGCGCACGCCGATGACCAGAGGGATCGCGCCATGCCAGATACAGCCGATGGCGCCTCGGCTCAGGGCCAGTTCGGCGTCGAGCCGCTCGCGGTTCACATGAGTCCAGCGCACGGTGCGCAGCACCAGGCCGAGGTAGGCCCAGGCGATCACTGCCAGAAGGCCCTGAACCGGCGCCGAGCGGAGGAGCGCCTTCACTCGGGCGCGTCCAGGACGTCTTCGTCCAACTGCTGGCTGCGGGCGAGGCGAGCGTAGAGGCCGCCGCGCGCCATCAGGCTTTCGTGATGGCCGGTCTCGACCACCTTGCCCTTGTCGATTACATAGATGCGGTCGGCGCCGCGCACGGTCGACAGACGGTGGGCGATGAGGATGGCGGTGCGGCCGACCATCAGGCGCTCCAGCGCCTCCTGGACCTTGGCCTCGCTCTCGGTGTCGAGCGCGCTGGTGGCCTCGTCCAGCAGCAGAAGCGGCGCGTCCTTGAGGAAGGCGCGGGCGATGGCGATGCGCTGGCGCTGGCCGCCCGACAGCCGCGAGCCGAGTTCGCCCACCGGGGTGTCGTAGCCCTGGGGCAGGGCCATGATGAACTCGTGGGCGGCGGCGTTGCGGGCGGCCTGCTCGATCTCGCCCGGAGAGGCCTCGGGCCGGGCGTAGGCGATGTTGCCGCGCACGGTGTCGTCGAACAGGAATGGCTCCTGGGTGACCAAGGCGATCTGCTCGCGCAGCGACTGCAGCGTGATGTCGCGCACGTCGTGGCCGTCGATCGCCACCGATCCGGCCTGCACATCGTAGAAACGCGGAATCAGATTGAGGATGGTGCTCTTGCCGCCGCCCGAGGGGCCGACCAGGGCGATGGTCTCGCCGCGCCGGGCCTCCAGGCTGACGCCCGATAACGCGGGGATCTCCGGGCCATAGGCGAAGCTGACGTCGGTCAGGGTGATGCGGCCCTCGCTGCGCGGCAGGGTCTCGGCGTCCGGCGCGTCCTTGATCAGGGGCCTGGTGTCGAGTGCGGCGAACAGGCGTTCGGCGGCGGTCAGGCCTTCGCCCAGCACCGTCTGCAGATTGGCCACCTGGCGCAGGGCGGGCGAGACCATCAGCAGGGCCGCCAGGAACGAAGTGAAGGCCTTGACCCCGAAGCCGTTGTGTAGCGCCAGCCAGCCGGCGTAGGCGATGATGACGGCGGCGATCAGGGTCATGACCGCCTCGGTCACGGGCGCAGCGGCCGAGCGGGCGTTGGCGCCTTTGATCAGGTGCGCCTCGCGGCGGGCGACCACCTCGGCCACGCTGGCCTCCTCGTAGGCCTCGCGGTTCTCCATCTTGACGATCTTGATGCCGTCGATGCTCTCCATCACCGCGGTCGACAGGGCCGAGGTCTCGGCCATGGCCCCGCGCGCGGCCTTCTTAGTGCGCTTTGCGTAGCGCTGCATCACGCCCACCGCCAGAGGGCCGCCCAGCAGCACCATCAGGCTGAGACCCACGTCCTGGCGGAACATCACCACCAGCATGGCCACGATGGTCAGGGCGTTCTGAACATAGTTGATCAGGCCGTTGGTGGCCGCCTCGCGCACCAGTCCGGCCTCATAGAGGATCGAGGACAGGTGGGCGCCGGAATGGGCGTCGCGCAGTTGGGCCAGGTCGGCGCGCACGAGGCGGCCGAACAACTGCACCTGGATCTGGCCGACCATGCGGTTGCCGATGGAATTGACCAGGCTGGCCTGGCCGATGGCGGCCACGGCCCGCGCCAGGGCGACGGCGGCGATGGCCAGGGGATAGACGATCAGCGCCTTTGGGTCGCGGTCGACCAGCACGCTCTGCACCACCGGGCCGAGCAGCCAGGCCATGACCGCGCTCAGGCCCGCCACCAGGGCGGCGCACGCCATGGAGGCGGCGAGCGCGCGCCAGCGCGGCTTGAGATACTCGTCGAAGATGCGCCGCGCCGCTTCGCCGCGCCTGACCGCCTTGGTCTCGGCCATCGGTTGGGGCGTCTGGGGGGCGGCCGGCGAACTCATGCGGGTTCGGTCGCTTGTTTTCCGAGGCGGTGTCAAGTGCGCGCCTCGATCGCCGACGCGCGCGGCTCGTCTTCTTTTTGGGCGCGGCTCAGAGTATCAGTGCGGCTCAGTCATATGGAACATGCCTTGGCCGACTTCGACCTGACCACGCCTCGCGGCCGTCGCTCCACCTATCTGAACTATCTGTGGCACGATCACGCCTATTTGCGGCTGAGGTTCCAGAACGCCCACTGGGTGAGCCCGGAACTGGTGCGCACCAACCAGCCCTGGCCGTTCCAGCTCAAGGCGTGGCGCGACGCGGGCATCAAGACCATCATCAACCTGCGCGGCGGGTTCGACGCCAGCTTCTACGCCCTTGAGCGCGACGCCTGCGCCAGGCTTGGCCTGAAGCTGGTCGACTTCACCGTGACCTCGCGCGAAGTGCCGT
>DATKPD010000016.1:0-8784 GCA_035524315.1 Caulobacteraceae bacterium | reverse complement strand
GCCACTGATGCTGGCGGGCTGCAACCAGAACCAGGGCCAGCAAACGGCTTCGAGCGAGGCTGCTTCGGGCGCTGCGCCGGCGCCTCTACCCCTGACCACTGCCGCGCCGACCGCCGCCGCGACCGCCACCGCGCCGGCGGCCGAGGCTCTGTCGAGCGCCCCTGCCGCCGGCGTGGCCTATCTCCAGGATCCGGGGCAACAGTACGCCTACGCCGACCGCGCGTCGGACCTGACCGACGCCATCGGCGACGCGCCGCCGGACTACGCGTTCGACTACGACGGGGCCCAGCCGTGGGTCTGGCAGGGCGACGGCTACTTCCGGGTGGCTGAGCCCACGCCTAGCGGCGAGCGCTATTACTATTATGATCCGGGGTCGGACGAACCCTATCTGGTCCAGGACGGCGCCTATAGCTACGGCTATTCAGGGCCGAACCTGGTCGTGGTCTACGGCCCTGGCGGCCGCGTCATGCCGCCCAGCTTCGCGCGGGAGCGCGTGGGCTTGGCCGGCCGCTATCTCGCCCGGGCCCAGGCATTGCATAACGCGGCGTTCGGCGGTCGTCGCCAGCCGGTCGCCGTCCAGTCGTGGCAGGACCGCCGCTCCACCATCGATCGCCAACGCCAGGCGTGGCGATCCGAGGAAGCCAACTCGGCCCAGTGGCAGGCCTATCACGACGCCCACCAACCGCAGGACGGCGGCTATTTCCAGGCCGAGCATGATCGGCGCGAGGCCGAGGCTCAGGCGTATCGCCAGGCCCTGGGCCCGCCGCCGCCCCGGGGCGGACCGCCGCCCTCAGGCGCGGATATCGCCGCCGCCACCCTGGCGGCCGCCGCCGGCGCCTACCTGGCCAACGCCGGCCACCACGATCATCCGCAAGGCCCCGGGCCCGACCAAGGTCAATTCCGTCCCGCGCCGCTGCCCCAGCCGGGCGCCGGCGGGCCGCAAGGTGGTCCCCAGGATCGTGTTCAGGGCGGCCCGCAGGCTGTCGCCGGGCCTCAGCCGCCGCAACAACACGGTCCCGGCTTCGCCCAGCCAGGCGGCTCCGGTCCGCCGATGCAGTCGCAATCGGCCCCTTCGCCCCAGGTCGCGCCCGACGGTCCGCGCCACGAAGCGGCCGGCGGCCCGGGTCCGGGACCGCAACATCACGATCTGACGCCCGGCGCCGCCGCGCCGGCCGGGCCGCGACCGCCCGAAGCGCCGCATCAGCCGGGGCCTCGTCCCGACGTAGCGGCGCCCGCCGCCGCGCCCACGCCCGCTCCCAGACCAGCCGCGCCCGTTGCCGCCCCGCCGGCTCCAAGGCCGGCGCCCCCGACCCCCGCGCCGGAGCATGTCGCGCCTAGGCTGGAACCTGCCGCTTCACCGGCGACCGCGCCGCGCGCGCTTGGTGAGCGCGCTGGTCCGCCCGCCGCCGCGCCGCCCGCCGCCTCCCGGCCGCCCGCGCCCCAGCCCGAAACCGCGGGTTCACCGGCGACGGCGCCGCGCGCGCTGGGTCAGCGGGCCGGTCCTCCGGCCGCCGCGCCGCCCGCCGCCGGCAGGGGGCCGGACCACGGCAAGCCCCCTGAGCACGGCAAGGCCGACGACAAGCACGATCATCAGCCCGAGGGCTGATCAGCCCCGGCGCTTGGCCAGGGCGTCGAACGCCAGAAGATCGGCCATCAACGGCTCGAATTCTTTCAGCACGACCATGTTTGGGCCGTCCGAGGGGGCGTTGTCGGGATCGGGGTGGGTTTCGATGAACACGGCCGCCACGCCGACCGCAACGGCCGCGCGCGCCAGCACCGGCACATATTCGCGCTGGCCGCCCGAGGACGCGCCCTGCCCGCCCGGCTGCTGGGCCGAGTGGGTGGCGTCGAACACCACAGGGCAACCGATCTGTTCCAGCACCGGCAGGGCGCGCATGTCCGACACCAGGGTGTTGTAGCCGAACGACACGCCCCGCTCGGTGGCCAGGACGTTAGGATTGCCCGCGCCGATGACCTTGGCCACCACGTTCTTCATGTCCCAAGGCGCCAGGAACTGGCCCTTCTTCACATTGACCACTTTGCCGGTATTGGCGGCGGCCACCAGCAGGTCGGTCTGCCGGCAGAGGAAGGCCGGAATCTGCAGGATGTCGACCGAGCGGGCGGCGATGGCGCACTGCTCGTTTTCATGCACGTCGGTCAAAACCGGCAGGCCATAGGTCTCGCGGATCTCGTCGAACACCGGCAGGGCCTCTTCCAGCCCCACGCCGCGCTGGGCGTTGGCCGAGGTGCGGTTGGCCTTGTCGAACGAGGTCTTGTAGATCAGGCCGATATCCAGCCGGTCGGCGATCTCCTTCAGCGCATGGGCGACTTCCAGCGCGTGCTGGCGGCTTTCGAGCTGACATGGCCCGGCGATCACCGACAGGCGCTCGCGGTTGCCGATCCGCACCTCGCGGCCGGAGGCGGTCTTGACCGTGACGACGGGATTGGGCGCGGAGGCGGGCATGGGGTTCAAAGCGGACGTTCCTAGCGGTCAGGCGCCACAAGTGGCGCGCCGAAGCGATTGACACAAGCCTCCAAAATCCACACTTGCTCGGTCCTGTCTCCCGCGCGCCGCCGCCGGGTCCTTGAGCCTTAGCGAGCCTTATCCGATGAGAATCGGCCGAAACGTTGTCGATCTGATCGGCGACACCCCGCTGATCCGCCTGAACCGCGCGAGCGAGGCGACCGGCTGTGAGATCTGGGGCAAGGCCGAATTCGTCAATCCGGGCCAGTCGGTCAAGGACCGCGCGGCGCTGTACATCATTCGCGACGCCGAGCGCAAAGGCCTGCTGCAGCCGGGCGGCCTGATCGTCGAAGGCACCGCCGGCAATACCGGCATCGGCCTGGCCATGGTCGCCTCCAGTCTGGGCTACCGCTGCGAGATCGTGATCCCGCGCACCCAGAGCCAGGAAAAGAAGGAAGCGATCCGCCTGCTGGGCGCCAAGCTGGTCGAAGTTGACGCCGTTCCCTACGCCAACCCCGCCAACTATGTGCGCTATTCCGGCGCGCTTGCGGCCGAACGCGCCAAAACCGAACCCAACGGCGCGATCTGGGCTAACCAGTTCGACAACGTGGCCAATCGCCAGGCCCACGTCGAGACCACCGGGCCGGAGATCTGGGCCCAGACCGGCGGCAAGATCGATGGCTTCATCTGCTCGGTGGGTTCGGGAGGCACCCTGGCCGGCATCGCCATGGCGCTGCGCGAGCGCAAGCCTGACGTCGCCATCGGCTTGGCCGACCCCTTCGGCGCGGCCCTGTTCAACTGGTACACCCAAGGCGAACTGAAGGCCGAAGGCGGATCGATCACCGAGGGCATCGGCCAGGGCCGCATCACCGCCAATTTGGACGGCCTTTCTATCGACCACGCCTACCAGGTGTCCGACGCCGAGGCGCTGGAGCAGATCTACGCCCTGGTGCAGCACGAAGGCATGTGCCTGGGCGGCTCGTCGGGGATCAATATCGCCGGCGCCATCCGCCTGGCGCGCGACCTGGGCCCGGGCAAGACCATCGTCACCGTGCTGTGCGATTACGGCCAGCGCTACGCCAGCAAGATCTTCAATCCCGAGTTCCTGCGCGAGCGCGACCTGCCCTTGCCGCCGTGGCTGCTCTGATCATGACCCATCCCGCCGATCCCATCGTCAGCACATCATGGCTGGCCAACCATCTGGGTCAGCCGGACCTGAAGGTGATCGACGCGCCCTTCTACATGCCGGGCGACCCGCGCACGCCCCAAGGCGAATACGGCGCAGCGCACATCCCCGGCGCGGCGTTGTTCGATCTGGAAGCGATCGCCGACCATGCCACAGGCCTGCCCCACATGCTGGCCGCGCCGGAGGTGTTCGCCGCCGCCGTGGGCGCCATGGGCATAGGCGCCGGCGACCGGCTGGTGGTCTATGATCACATCGGCCTGCTGTCGGCCGCGCGCGTGTGGTGGAATTTCCGTGTGATGGGCCACGACCAGGTGTTCGTGCTCGATGGCGGCCTTCCCCGCTGGATCGCCGAGGGCCGGCCAACCGAGCAAGGCGCGCCGGCCCCGGTTCCGCCCGCCGCCTTCGTCGCCAACGTTCGCCCGGCGCTGGTGCGCACCATCGATCAGGTCAAGCAGGCGCTCGATCGGGGCGGCCAGGTTCTGGACGCGCGCTCGTCGGGCCGCTTCCGCGGGATCGAGCCCGAGCCCCGGCCCGGCCTACCCTCCGGCCACATGCCCGGCTCATCCAACCTGCCGCATAGCGAGATCGTTCTCGATGGCCGGCTACTGGCGGCCGCCGACCTGGCCGCCAAGTTCGAGGTGGCCGGCGTCGACCCCGCCCTGCCCATCATCGCGACCTGCGGTTCGGGGGTCAGCGCCGCCATCCTGGCCCTGGCGCTGGCCCGCCTCGGACACTGGGATACGCCGGTCTACGACGGCTCCTGGACCGAATGGGCCAGCCAACCGGACGCGGCGATTGTGCGCGACGGAAATTCGACCCATGATTAGGCTCATGACATCAGCCCACGCCCTCATCGCCTGCGCTGTCCTGTGGCCCGCCGCCGCCCTCGCCGCGCCCGCCGCTCAAACCCTGCCGCCGCAGCCCAAGCCCGCGCTTGTCTTGTCCGACGGTGTGGTGTCGATCGGCGACGCATCATCCAAGCCCGATCCCCAACCCACGAACCGCACCTCGGTCGCGCGTCAGTTCGGGCCTCAGGCGACCGTGTCGGCCGGCTATCTGTGCGGCCTGACGCCCCTGTCCGACCGCACGCCGGGTCCCGCCTCGACCTTCGGTCCGGTCGGCACATTCCTCGGCGGCCAACTCACCCTGGCGTTCAAATAGGCCTTACCGCATCGGCGGGGCGTACAGCTGTCCAGGGTCGGCCGCGTCCCACAGGGCGTTGCGCCCGCGCGGCAGATTGAGGCCCGCCAGGTTGCGCTGGTAGATCTCTCCATAGTCGCCCACTTGGCGGATGGCGCGGTAGGACCAGTCGGCCGCAAGCCCCATGCGCTGGCCGTATTCCCCCTCCGCGCCCAACAGGCGGCGGATCAGCGGATTGGCGGTGTCGCGGCGCAGGCCTTCCGCGTTGGCGCTGGTCACGCCCAGGTCCTCGGCCAGAACCAGCGCGTTGAGGGTCCAGCGCACGATGTCGGCCCAGCGCGAATCGTCCTCGCGCACCATCAGCCCCAGCGGCTCGTCGGCGATGAAGCCGGGCAGGATCGCCTGGTCCGCCGTGTTGACGCGGTCGCGCAGGCCCGCCAGCACCGACACGTCGTCGCTCAGGACGTCGCATTCCCCGCGCCGATAGGCCTGCACAGCCTCGTCCAGCGTGTCCTTGACCACGGCCTGATAGTCCTCGTCGCGCGCCTTGAACATGTCGGCCAGGCCCTGCTGGCTGGCCGCGCCGCCCAGCACGCAGATACGCGCGCCGGCCAGGTCGCCGATGGTGTGCAGGCGGCTGGCGCCTCGCGCCATGAACCCCTGGCCGTCGTAGTAGCTGACGCCCACGAAGTTCAGGCCCAGGGCCTCGTCGTGCGAAAAGGTCCAGGCGCCGCCGCCCGACACCAGATCGACCGCTCCGGACTGCAAAGCCGCGAAGCGCGTGCGGCTGGTCAGGGCCACCAGGGTCACGGCGCGCGAATCGCCGAGCACGGCGGCGGCCACCGCCCGGCACATGTCGACATCGAACCCACGCCACTGACCGGTCAGGTTGCGCTGGGAAAAGCCGGGCTTGTCGTCGCTGACCCCGCACCGCAGCCGCCGACGCGCCTTGACCCGCGCCAGGGTCGCGCCCTGAGCCGCGGCCGGGGTGGGCTGCAGCGCGGCCAGGTCCGACGCGCCGCCGTCATCGGAACGCCCGCACGCGCCCAGCCAAAGGCAGAGGCCTATCGCCGCCGCCACGGCGCCCAGGCGCTCGCGTTTGTTCCTTGATCGCCCCATTCGGCCGGGCTCTAAGCTTGCCGCATCGGCGTTGCAACGCTCCGGCGTGTTTATTTCGGACAGGGACATCATGGGCCAGGACGGGCTTTCAAAAAAGACGCGTCTCATCCGCGCCGGCGCCAAGACCCCGGCAAGGCTGCAGACGGTCAGCCCGCCCCTGCAACGCGGCTCGACCGTGCTCATGCCCGACGCCCGGTCATTGTATGACAGCCACGAGACCTATGGACGGCTAGGCCTGTCGATGCAGGCGGCCCTAGCCGAGGCGATCGCCGAACTGGAAGGCGCCGCCGGCGCGCGCCTGTTCCCCTCAGGGCTCTCGGCGATCACCTCGGTGCTGCTGGCCCTGCTCAAAACCGGCGACGAGGTGCTGGCAGCCGACTGCGTCTATGGACCCACCCGCGCGTTCTGCGACGGCCTGCTGCGGCGGTTCGGCGTCAGCACGCGCTATTTCCCCGGCGACGCAGCGGCCGATGAGATCGCGGCCATGATCGGTCCGAGCACCCGCATGATCGTGCTGGAATCGCCGGGCTCGCTCACCTTCGAAATCCAGGATGTTCCCGCGATCGCCGCGGCCGCCCGGGCGCGCGGCGTGCTGACCATGATCGACAACACCTGGGGCCTGGGCCTGCTGTACGACGCCCTGGGGCACGGCGTGGACGTCAGCGTGCAGGCCCTGACCAAATACGTCGGCGGCCATTCGGACGTGTTCATGGGCTCGGCCGCGACCAACGACGCCCGGATCCTCTCCGAACTCGACCGTTTCCTCAAGCAATCGGGCGTCTGCGTGTCGCCCGACGATGCCTATTTCATGTTGCGGGGCCTGCGCACCCTGGAGGCGCGGCTGGAACGACACGGCCGCAACGCCTTGGCCGTGGCCCAGTGGCTCGAGCGTCAGCCGCAGGTGCGCGCCGTGCTCTGCCCCGCCCTGCCCGGCGCCCCCGGCCACGACCTGTGGCGGCGCGATTTCTGCGGGCTCAACGGCCTGTTCGGCGTCGTGCTGCAACCCGGCGCGCCGGGCGCGGCCGAGGCCTTCATTGACGCCCTGAGCCTGTTCGGGAGGGGCTTTTCATGGGGCGGGTACGAGAGCCTGGCGATCCATTGCGATCCGCAGCTCCCTCAGCGGCGCAGCGCGCCCGCGTTCGGCGGACCCCTGGTGCGCCTGCATGTGGGATTGGAAGACGTGGCCGATCTTATCGGCGATCTGGATCAGGCCCTGGCGGCCTATGCCGCGCACGGTTGATCGGCCCGGCCTTTCCGGCGGGCGCCGGGCCTAGAATACGCCCGGCAGCAGGCGAAAGCGGGTCGTTTGCATATAGGCGGCATAGGCCGGGTCCTGGGACAGGAGGTCCTCTTCGGCGCGCAGGCGCAGGATCTGCAGCAGGAAGGCCGAACCGTAGAGGGCCGCGTTGGTCCACAGGGGATTGAGCAGAACGAACCCGATCTGGGTGATGGTGTAGCCGAGATACATGGGGTGCCGCACCAGGCGGTAGGGCCCGCTCGACTTGACGCCGCGGTTGGCCGCCACCAGGCCGAAGCTGCGCCACAGCGCCGCCTTGGCGTAGAGGCTTAGACACAGGCCCGCGGCCATCAGGCCGTAGCCGAGCGCATCGCCGACCAGCGCATTCCCCCCGCCCCGCGCCATCAGGGGCGCGGCAGTGGCGGCGAAAGCCAGCATCCAGTCGATCGGCAATTGCGACACCGCCTCGGTGCGTCGGCGCAGGACCATCATCACCACGACGATGCCGTCGGAGGCCAGCAGCAGGGCGTTGAACGGGCGCTGACCGAGCGTGGCCCCGATGCGGGCGGCCAGGCCGAGGAACAGCACCAGGATCACGACCTTCTCGACCAGATCGATGATGCGCAGCGTGCTCGCCGCGGGAGCCTTGGCCGGGGCCTTGATCGCCAATTCCACGCTTCTGTCCTTATCCGTCGCCTGGGAGAGACGCAGTCTCGGACAAAATGATTAAGGACGCCTAAGGCCGACCGCCGGCGCGGGCGGCCCGGCGCATTTGGGCCTACTTGTCCTTTTCGGCGGCCTCGGCCGCTTCACGACTCTCGTAGACGTGGTCGATCAGGCCCCACGTCTTGGCTTCGTCCGCGGTCATGAAGTGGTCGCGGTCGAGCACCCGCTCGACCTCTTCCACCGGCTGGCCGGTGTGCTTGGCGTAGATTTCGTTGAGCTTGCGCTTGGTCTTGATGATGTCCTGGGCGTGGCGCTCGATGTCCGACGCCTGACCCGAGAACCCGCCCGAGGGCTGGTGCACCATGATGCGGGCGTTGGGCAGGGCGATGCGCTGGCCCGTGGCGCCAGCCATCAGCAGGAACGACCCCATCGAGGCGGCCATGCCCATGCACACCGTCGACACGGGGCTGCGGATGTATTGCATGGTGTCGTAGATCGCCAGGCCCGACGTCACCACCCCGCCCGGCGAGTTGATGTACATGGCGATTTCCTTCTTCGGGTTCTCCGATTCCAGGAACAGCAGCTGGGCGCAGATCAGCGCCGACATGCCGTCCTCGACCGGCCCGTTGAGGAAGATGATCCGCTCCTTGAGCAGGCGCGAGAAGATGTCGAAGGCGCGCTCGCCTCGGCTGGTCTGCTCGACCACCATGGGAACGAGGTTGAGCATGTGGTCGCGCATGAACCCGGTCCTATAGGTTGTACGGCGGACGTCCCGTCCGCCTGCGCCCTTAGATAGGCGTGCGCCGCGCACCCGCGCAAGGAGGGGAAAGGGTTAAGCTGCGAACGATGGCAGCGGCCGGGGCGCGTTTGTGGTAGGCGCAGGGTCGCGTGCGCCTGCCGCCGGCGCGAATTCGGAGCCATCCTTGCCCAAGCCGCCCAGACTACCCCGCGACGGCCGCCCTCCTTCCGGCC
>DATKPD010000015.1:0-33787 GCA_035524315.1 Caulobacteraceae bacterium | reverse complement strand
GCTTCCTGTCCACCCACGCCGCCGTCTACGACACCTCCAATCTGCAGCCCCACCTGATCTCCCGACCCGCCTTCGCACCCTGCAAGCACACGCTCATCGGGCGTGGGCGGCTGTGACCGCGCCCGCCTGAATGGGGTAGGGTAGGGGCGTTTGCGCCGGGCCGAGTTAAGCAGACAGGCCCGCCGCAATAATCGAGGAGGCGCAATGTATGTAATGGTTGAGCTTAAATTCGCTTACATTGTCAAAAATTGCGCAATTGAATTTATACATTCCCGACTTAGTATCGCATACAGCCAGAAACGTCTCGCTACGGCGTGCATATCTGAAGACATAATTTGAGTGTCCTAACTATTACGGAAGTACTATGGCCAGTATTTCCGCCGATTGGCGGGCCGTGACGGTCTGAGTGGTCGCGATTTGAGCTTTGCTGCCACTGGCGGGGCCTGCGGGGCGGCGGTTCTGTCGAGAAGAGACTTGGGGCGAAAGGAACGGGGATGAAGCTTAACAAGACAGGCGCCTGGGCGATCGCCGTGATCTCGCTGGCGGCAGTGGCGGTCTGCGCGCAGGCGCAGCCAATGGGCGGCCCCGGCAAGGTGGAACAGAGCGGACCGACACCGGCGGGGCCCATTCCCATGCTATCGCCGCCGCCCCAGGCCGGGCCGGAGGAGATTGCGCGCAACAGCCGGCCGATCCCCTATCAGATCCAGCCCGACAACCGCGTGACCTTCCGCCTCAAAGGCTATCCCCTGGCTGCCGGGGTGCTTGTGCAAGGTGACTGGCCCGGCGGCATTGGTGGGCACACTGCGATCCAGATGACCAAGGACGCTCAAGGGTTCTGGACCGCGACCACACTCGCCCCGCTTGGCTCCGACGTGTGGAGCTATAGCTTCAATGTCGATGGCTTCCAGGTGGACCCCAATTGGGGGCAGACGAACTCGCCGCCATCCCTGCTGGCGGCCAACACTTTCGTGATTCCCGGCGCCTTCGGCAGTGACTTCATCCCGCGCGGCGCGCCGCGCGGTAGCCTCGTCTACGCCACCATCCCCTTCATGGGCGCTACCAAGGACCTCGAGATCTTCTTGCCCCCGGGCTATTACGAGCACCCGGAAAGGCGCTATCCGGTGCTTTATCTTACCCTCGGCGGCGCCGGCGAACCCGGACAGCAGGGCGAGAGCCCGCAGTCGGTGATGTTCGAGAACATGTTCGCCGATGGTCGCGCGGTCCCGATGATAGTGGTCAGCCTCGACCCCGGCGCGCCCGGCGGCGATTCCGTGGGCTGGGCCGGCTTCAACGGCGCAGGCAACCAGACCAGCGACCGCTACGTTGTGTCAGCCGACACCATCGGCACCAGCCTAGTGGACTGGGTCGATCACAGCTTCCGAACCCTCGCCGACCGCGACCACCGCGCCATCGGCGGCTTCTCTTCAGCTGGGGCCCAGGGGTTCATGGCTGGCGCGCGTCACGTCGACCGCTTCTCCACCGTCTTCACCTTCAGCGGCGGTTATCCAACTTGGCCGGGCGTGGGGGTGCAGATCAAGAGCGACCTGGACCCCTCGAAATACGAGGGGCCGGACCTGGACCGCGTCCCTGATATGGCCAAGCTGGCGACCTTCATCCCGGAGCTCCAGGCTTCGGCCCACATGAAGCTGGTGGCGATCTACGTCGGCGCCGCCGAGCCGTTGATCCAGACTCAGCAGCTGATGAAGAAGTTCTTCGCTGACCGCGGCCTGCCGCTCTACGCCCAGGAGAACCCTGGCCAGATCCATGACGGTCGCAACATCCGCATCAGCCTGCATGACCTGGCCACCCGGATCTTCAAGAACTGACTTAGGAGCCACGGCGTCGGCTGCGAGCGCAAGCTCACCGGGCGCGGGCGGCTGCGACCGCGGCCGCCTGAATGGGGTAGGGTAGGGGGCGTCGGCGGCCACGCGGACTTAAGCTGACAAGACCACTGGATCATCTCCTAAAGAATCCAGATGACAAGTATGCCACCAAACAAGGCGATAGCCGAAAAGGCGACCCGGCCGCAGCCCATGTGGACAAAAATGGGAACTTCGCAGTCGTCAACGAGAAGACGAAGCAAACTATACAAGTAAATGATCGAAATAATCCGCAGCAAAAACCTCCAGAGAAGAAGCCGGACGATAACTGAAATGATATTGGATATTCACGGCAAGTCATGAATATGGAAAAGATATATAAGAAGGGGTTGACGGCGAAAGGGACCGATCTTCTTTCGCTTGATGAATTGCTTGGGCTTTGTGCTTTTTCAGCATCGTTGGGCACGCAGGTTCACACCGTGGAAGCCTATCTAATCCGAGGTGATGGCGAGATCGCCGCCCCAGAATATAGCCTGTATGGCCCTCAAGAAGACAGCGAATCATTGCCGTGGAGTGACCAAATACGGATGGCTAAAAGAGAGCTTAATCGGCTTTCTGATAGTGTTCGGGCGCAGGAGGACTTGATCAAGTTCCAAGTTTGGCTACGCGAAAAACCGTAAGAATCCCAAGCCAGCGGCGAATTGGCTGGTTTGCTTGCGGCCCGCCTCCACGCCCAGCGGGAGTCCTGTTCGGCCTACATCCTCTCGCAGGCGGGCGAGGGGTGGACTGAGAATGCGCAGGTTTACGACGACGGGGGATTCTCCGGCGGGTCGATGGAGCGGCCAGGCCTTAAGGCCTTGCTGCGCGACATCGGCCTTGGCCTGATCGACGTGGTTGTCGTCTACAAGGTCGATCGCCTGACCCGCAGCCTCGCCGATTTTGCTCGCATCGTTGAGCTGTTCGACGCCAAGGCCATCAGCTTCGTCTCCATCACCCAAGCGTTCAATACCACCACCTCGATGGGGCGACTGACCCTCAACGTCCTGTTGTCCTTCGCTCAGTTCGAGCGCGAGGTCACCGGGGAGCGCATCCGCGACAAGATCGCGGCATCCAAGAAGAAGGGCCTATGGATGGGCGGCCGACCGCCGCTCGGCTATGACGGCGTGGACCGTAAGCTGGTCATCAATCCCGGTGAGGCTGCGACGGTGCGCGACACCTTTCAGCGCTACCTGACGCTCGGCTCGGTCCGCGCACTCGCTGACCATCTTGAAGCTGCGGGCGTCCGGTCAAAGTCATGGATCGGGCGGCAGGGGCAGGCGCTGGGCGGGGGCGCTTTTGGCGCAGGCGCGCTCCACCATCTTTTGGCCAACGATGTTTACCGCGGCGGCATACGTCATCGCGATGTGGTTTTCCCTGTTCGTGGGAAACCGCCCATCGCGCCGAAAGCTACACTTCTGAAATGGCCCTGGAGAATGCTCGGCAATTAGGGCCAGGATTTCCGGAATCCAGACCAATTGGAGAGCGAGGGATTGCTCTCCACTCGTGCCAAGCGTCGGTATTTGCGGGGGTTTCCGGCCGTAAAACCCACACCGGGTTTATGACGGGACGGCCTGGTGGATGCGACAGGGATTGAACCTGTGACCCCCTCGGTGTGAACGAGGTGCTCTCCCGCTGAGCTACGCATCCATGCAGGGCATGCCGGAAAGAGGCGTGCCTATAGCTCGCCGCAGGCTCTGGGGCAAGCGGCCGATCAGGCGCCGGCGTTCATGCCGAGAAACCGTCGGGCCAACGCGGGCAGCTGGGTGAAATGGTCGATCAAGGCGTCCGCCCCCAGGTCGGCGGCGGGAATGTCGGTGTAGCCGAAGCTGGTCACGATCACCGGCACGCCCGCGTTCTGCGCCGCCTTCACGTCGGAAATGCTGTCGCCGACCATCAGCGCGCGGCCCGGCGAGCCGCCGCAGGCGGCGATGGCCGTGAGCAGGTGGCGCGCGTCGGGCTTGGGCGCGGGGGCGCGGTCGGGGCCGACGACCGCAGCGAACCGGCGCGTCAGGCCGGTGGCGTCCAGCAGGGCGAGCGACAGGTCTGTGCGCTTGTTGGTGCAAACCGCCAGGGCCGCGCCCTCGTCGGCCAGTAGGTCGAGCGTGGCCTCCAACTCGTCGAACAGCACGCTCTCCAGGGCGATACGGCCGAGATAGATGTCGATGAACCGGCCGAACAGGCGCTCCAGCGTAACCTCGTCCAGCGCCGCGCCGGCCTGGGCGAAGCCGCGCTGTATCATGGCTTTGGCGCCTTGCCCCACCAGGTGGCGCGCCTGGCTCAGGTCGGCGGACGGCAGGCCCTCTTCGGCCAGCACGCCGTTGAGCGCGCCGATCAGGTCGGGGGCGGTGTCGATCAAGGTGCCGTCTAGGTCGAAGACGATCACGGCGCCCGCCAGGGGCGCGGGACGGGGAAGCGAAGACAGGGCAGGTCTCCTGTGTAAAGGCATCGCCGTTTCGGCTAAATCGACCGTGAGCGCAATGTTCGAGTCGGCTGCGGCCGTCCGGTTCAAGCGTGGGAGGTTCGAATGACGCGACGCGCCGCCGTGATCCTGGCCGCGGGCCAAGGCACCCGCATGAAATCGCCCACCCCAAAGGTGATGCACAAGGTGGGCGGACGGGCCATGCTCGACCGCGCGATCGACGCCGCCCAGGAGCTGGGCTGCGAGCGGATCGTGGTGGTGGTGGGCGCGCACAGCCCCGCCGTGGGCGAACACGCCGCCGCGCGGCTGGGGCCCGGCGCGATCGCTTTGCAGGACCCGCCGCTGGGCACCGGCCACGCGGTGCTGGCGGCGCGGTCGGCCCTGGCGGGGTTCAAGGGCCATGTGGTGGTGACCTACGCCGACTGCCCCCTGCTCGACGCGGCGGCGATCGAACCCCTGTTCGACCTGCACGACACCGGCGCGGACCTGGCGGTGCTGGGCTTCGAGGCGGCCGATCCGGGCGCCTACGGCCGGCTGATCCTGGGGGAGGACGGGGCGCTGGAGCGCATCGTCGAGGCCAAGGAGGCCAGCCCCGAAGAACTGGCGGTGAGCGCCTGCAATTCGGGCGTGCTGGCGGCGGACGCGGAGCTGCTGTTCGACCTGTTGAGCGAGGTGCGCGCCGATAACGCCAAAGGCGAATACTATCTGACCGACGTGGTGGGCCTGGCGGTAGGACGCGGGCTGGCGGCCCAGACCACCTTCGCCCCCGAAAGCGCGGTGATGGGCGTCAACTGCCAGGCCGAACTGGCCGCCGCCGAGGCCGCGTTCCAGACGCACAAGCGCTGTATCTTCATGGCCTCTGGGGTATCGATGAGCGCGCCCGAGACGGTGCACTTTTCGTGGGACACCCAGGTCGCGGGCGGGGCCGTGATCGAGCCCTACGTCGTGTTCGGCCCCGGCGCGAAGATCGAGTCGGGGGCGCACATCCGGGCGTTCAGCCATATCGAGGGCGCGGTGGTGCGCGCCGGCGCCATTGTCGGACCCTATGCGCGCCTGCGCCCGGGCGCCGACATCGGGCCGGACGCCCACGTGGGCAACTTCGTTGAGGTCAAGAACGTGACCCTGGGCGCGGGGGCCAAGGCCAACCACCTGAGCTACCTCGGCGACGGGGTGGTGGGCGCCCGGACCAACATCGGCGCCGGCACGATCTTCTGCAACTACGACGGCTTCGACAAGGCGCGCACGGAGATCGGCGAGGGGGCCTTCATCGGCTCCAACACCCTGCTGGTCGCGCCGGTCAGCGTGGGCGACCGCGCCTTCACCGGCACCGGCTCGGTCATCACCGAGAACGTCGAGCCGGACGCCCTGGCCCTTGGCCGCGCGCGCCAGACGACCAAGCCGGGCTGGGCGACGGCCTTTCGCGCGCTCAAGGCCGCCCGGCGCAAGGAGCGGTGATGAGCGACGTCGAGCTGCAGAAGAAACGCTCGGGCGAGGCCGCCGCCGCCCTGGTCCAGGACGGCATGACCGTGGGGCTCGGCACGGGCACCACCGCGGCCTATCTGGTCAAGGCGCTGGGCGAGCGGGCTTGGGCCGAGGGCCTGAAGCTGCGCTGTGTGGCCACGTCCGAAGCGACTGCGAGCCTGGCGGCGGCGGTGGGCCTGACCGTCATCGACCTGAACGACGCGGGCGGGATCGACCTGACCATCGACGGCGCCGATGAGATCGGGCCGGGCCTGTCGCTGATCAAGGGCGGGGGTGCGGCCTTGCTGCGCGAGAAGCTGGTGTGGGAGGCGTCCAAGCGCTGCGTTGTGATCGCCGACGCGGCCAAGGCCGTGCCGCGCCTGGGCAAGTTTCCCCTGCCGATCGAGGTGGTCGCGTTCGGACACAAGACCACGGCGCTACGCCTGTGCGACGCCCTGGCCGAGGCCGACATCGGCATAGCGCCGCGCCTGCGGGTCAAGGACGGCAAGCCCGTGGTGACCGATGGCGGCAATTATATTTACGACGCCGCCTGCGGCGTGATCGCCGATCCGGCCCTGCTGGCCGACGCCCTAAAGAGCGTCACCGGCGTGGTCGAACACGGCCTGTTCCTCGACCTGGCCGAGGAGGCGATCCTGGGGACCGACTCCGGCGTGGAGCGGCTTCTGCCCTAGTCGCGGTTGACCGGGCCGCGTACTCGCCCATCTATGCGCCACGGCGCCGCTCGGGCGCCGGCGCGCGGGAGCCGACCATGGCCGACTACGACTACGATCTGTTCGTCATCGGCGCGGGTTCGGGCGGCGTGCGGGCGGCCAGGCTCGCGGCGCTGATGGGCAAGCGGGTGGCGGTGGCCGAGGAAGACCGGGTCGGCGGCACCTGCGTGATCCGCGGCTGCGTGCCCAAGAAGCTGATGGTCTACGCCTCGGAGTTCTCGCATCTGATGGCTCAGGCCGAGAGCTATGGCTGGTCCAAGCCCGAGAGCCGCTTCGACTGGACCAAGTTCCTCGAGGCCAAGGAGGTCGAGATCGGGCGGCTGTCGGGGGCTTACGCCTCCAACATCGCCAAGTCTGGCGCCGAACTGATCCACGCCAAGGCGCGGCTGACGGGCCCCCACACCATCGAACTGGTCGGCAAGCACCGGACGGTCACGGCCGACATTATCCTGATCGCCACCGGCGGGCGCGTGTCGGTGCCGGCCAACGTGCCGGGCATCGAGCATGTGATCACCTCCAATGAGGCGTTCCACCTCGAGCGCCTGCCCAAGAGCATCGTGGTGGTGGGCGGCGGCTATATCGCGGTGGAGTTCGCCGGCATCTTCAACGGCCTGGGCGTGGACACCACCCTGGTCTATCGCGGCCCGAACATCCTGCGCGGCTTCGATGAGGATGTACGCTCGCACCTGTCCGACGAGATCGAGCGGCGCGGGATCAAGCTGATGGTCGGAACGCAGCACGTGGGCATCGACAAGACCGAGGCTGGCTTGGTCAGCCGGCTGGACAACGGCGTGACCCTGACCACCGATCAGGTGATGTTCGCCACGGGTCGGGCGCCCTATGTCGAGGGCCTCGGGCTGGAGTCCGCCGGCGTGGCCCTGACTGAGAGCGGCGCGATCGCCGTCGATGACTATTCGCGCACCAATGCGCCCAACATCTACGCCGTGGGCGACGTGACCGATCGCATCAATCTGACGCCCGTGGCCATCCGCGAGGCCGCCGCCTTCGCCGCCACGGTGTTCGGCGGCAAGCCGACGCGCTTCGACCACGAACTGGTGCCGACCGCGGTGTTCTCCCAGCCCCCCGTCGGCTGCGTGGGCATGACCGAGGGCGAGGCGCGGCGCACCCGCCAGCGGGTCGACATCTACACCACCCGCTTCCGGCCGATGAAGGAGGCCTTCGCCGGAGGCGCCGAGCGGGTGCTGATGAAGCTGGTGGTCGACGGCGCCACGGACGTGATCCTGGGTTGCCACATCGTCGGGCCTGAATCGCCCGAGATGATCCAACTGGCGGCCGTGGCCATCAAGATGGGCGTGACCAAGGCCGACTGGGACAACACCTGCGCCCTGCACCCGACCATGGCCGAGGAGCTGGTGACCATGCGCGAGAAGGTCGCGCCCATCCAGATGAGCGCGGCCGAGTAAAACGTTCCTCTCCCTTAGGAAATGCGACGAGGGCGGTTTTGCCAAGCGCGGCCACTTGCTTTAAAAGCCGCGCCTCCTAACTGAGCGCACGCCATGACTGAACGCTGGACCCCCGCGTCCTGGAGATCGAAGCCGGCCAAACACATCCCGTCCGACTACCCGGACGCGGACGCCTTGGCGCGTGTCGAAGCCGAACTGCGCGGGATGCCGCCCCTGGTGTTCGCGGGCGAGGCGCGCCGGCTGAAGGCGCTGCTGGGCGACGTGGCGGCCGGCAAGGCGTTTCTGCTGCAGGGCGGCGATTGCGCGGAGAGCTTCAAGGAGTTCGCCGCAGACAACATCCGCGACACCTTCCGCCTGATCCTCCAGATGGCGGTGGTGCTGACCTTCGCCGGCGGCAAGCCGGTGGTGAAGCTGGGCCGCATGGCGGGCCAGTTCGCCAAGCCGCGCTCCTCGCCGGTCGAGGTTCAGGGCGAGGTGTCCCTGCCGTCGTACCGCGGCGACAACATCAACGGCATGGAGTTCGACGCGAGCGTTCGCACGCCCGACCCCCAACGGCTGCTGCGCGCCTATCACCAGTCGGCCTCGACGCTGAACCTGCTGCGCGCCTTCGCCAACGGCGGCTACGCGGACCTGAACAACATTCACCGCTGGACGCTGGGCTTCGTCGACGACAGTCCGCAAGGCGCCCGCTATCAGGCCCTGACCGACAAGATCTCCGAGACCCTGGCCTTCATGCAGGCGATCGGCGTCAATCCGAACACCTACCCGGGCATGCACCAGGTGGAGTTCTTCACCAGCCACGAGGCGCTGCTGCTCGGCTACGAGCAGGCGCTGACCCGCGTCGATTCCACCTCAGGCGACTGGTACGACTGTTCGGCGCACCTGCTGTGGATCGGCGAGCGCACGCGGCAACTCGACCATGCGCACGTCGAGTTCATGCGCGGGATCAAGAACCCGATCGGCCTGAAGGTCGGTCCGACGCTCGAGCCCGACGAACTGCTGGGCCTGATCGACGCGCTCAACCCGGACAACGAGCCGGGCCGGTTGACGCTGTACGGCCGCTTCGGCGCCGACAAGATCGACGCGCGCCTGCCGCGCCTGCTCAACGCTACGCGCAAGGAAGGCCGCGCGGTGGTGTGGGCGATCGATCCGATGCACGGCAACACCCTGACGGCGTCCAACGGCTACAAGACCCGCCCATTCGACCGCGTGCTGTCTGAGGTCAAGAGCTTCGTCGAGATCGCCCGCGCCGAGGGCGTGCATCCGGGCGGCGTACACCTGGAGATGACCGGGGCGGACGTCACCGAATGCCTGGGCGGGGCGCGCGCCTTGACCGAGACCGATCTGGCCGACCGGTATCACACCCATTGCGACCCGCGCCTGAACGCCGAGCAGGCGCTGGAGTTGGCGTTCCTGGTGGCCGAGCGTCTGCGGGACGACCGCGCGCTGGGCTCATTCAAGGCTGCGGTCTGACCACAGGCTCGCCGCTGGGCGTTACGCCGCGCGCACGCGACGGAAATTAATAGAAATTTTTACGGGGCTCCCTTCACAAGGCTTTTGGCGCGTTGTCTTTCACGCGCGGGGCAGCCAATCGGGAGCCAATGTCGAGACCGTCTGAACGAGGGGCCATAGCCGGTCGCGCCGCTCTGAGCGCCGCCTGGGTCGTGGCGTCGCGCCTGGGCGCTCGCTCGATCGATTTCGTCACGCTGCTGGTCCTGACGCGCGCCCTGACTCCTAAGGACTTCGGCCTGGTGGCCATCGCCATGACCCTCGTGCAGATCATGGAGGCCATCTTCGAGCTGCCGATCTCGCAGGTTCTGGTGCGGTCCGAGGCGCTGACCCCGCCGATGATGCATACGGCCTTCACCATGGGCGCGGCGCGCGGGGCGGCCCTGGCGCTCATCCTCGGCGCGGCCGCCTGGCCCTTCGCCAGGCTCTATAACGACGACCGGCTGATCCCGCTGATCATGTTCCTCAGCCTGGCGCCGGCCATGCGCGGCATCGCCAGTCCGGCCATGGCGCACTTCTGGCGCAACCTGAATTTCCGGCCGGACGCCATCATCGAGATCAGCGCCAAGATTCTCGCCGGCGTGATCGCCGCGGGCCTAGGGCTGTTCACCCACAGCTATTGGGCCATCGCATCCGCCACGGTGCTGGGCCCCATGTTCATGGCGATGGGGTCCTATATGTTCGCCCCTTCCGCTGTCCGCCTCAGTCTGGTGGAGTGGCGCGCCTTCGCCGGCTTCATGGGCTGGACCACGGCGGCCCAGGTGCTCGTGGCCCTGAACTGGCAGGCCGACCGCCTGATCGTCGCCCGGTTCGTGCCGCGGGCGGAACTGGGCCTGTTCAGCATGGCCAGCGACCTGTCGGGCTTACCCGAGCAGGCCCTGCTCAAGCCGATCTACCAGCCGACCTTCTCGGCCTTCGCCCTGGTGCGCAATGACCGCGCGCGTCTGGGCGACGCCTATCAGAACACAGCCGCCGCGGTGTTCTCCGTGGGCCTGCCGCTAATGCTCGGCCTGGGCCTTCTGGCTCATCCCGCCGTGCAGGTGGTGCTGGGCGCCAAGTGGATGGAGGCCTCCAACTACCTGCAGTGGATGGCCCTGCTGCTGATCATGCCCCTGCTCAACGCCCCGGTGACGCCCTTGGCGATGGTGGAGGGCCGCTCGGACATCTTCATGCGCATCAACCTGTGCGAACTGGTGATCAAGATTCCGGCCACCCTCGTGGGCGTCTGGTACATGGGGCCGATGGGCGTGATCATCGCCCGAACGGTGTCGGCTGCGATCATGGTGCTGGTCTCGATGGGCTTCGTGCGCATGCTGGCGGGCGTGCCGATCCTGCGCCAGCTCAAGCGGCCTTCGCGTCCCCTGATCGCGGGAACGGCCATGGCCGGCGCCCTGGTGCTGTTGCGGGCCTACCTGCTGCCCTTGTCGGGGGTGGCCCTGACGGCGGGCCTGGCCGCCTGCAGCCTGGCTGGGCTGCTGATCTATGTCGCCGTCCTGGCCGGCCTGTGGCTGGCGTCCGGCCGGCCGCCCGGCTTCGAGAGCTGGCTGCTGGAACGGGCGTCCGGCATCCTGGCGCGCCGCACGGCCAAAGCGGCCTAACCCTCGCCCAGGGGCGGCTGGCAACCGGCCGGGTGCTTGCGCCAGTCGTAGCTGTACATCCGCACGTACTTCACCCGCAGGACCGAGGGGTTGGGCGTATGGTCGGTCGGGGAGCCGGCGCCCAGCGCGAGGTTGACCAGGGGATAGGACGGCTTGGTCAGTTCCGGAGGGGTGGGCGCTTCCCACACTGGCTTGCCGTCAAGGAAAAAGGTCAGCCTCTGCGGTGAAATGAACACCCCGTAGTTATGGAAGTCGTTGACCAGGGAGAAGGGCAAGACCATCACCTTCTTGGACTCGTGGCGCGAGCGGGCTTCCGCGGCCCCGTCGTACCAGGCGTGGACCGAGGCCTCGTAGGACCACACGGTGCGGCCGTAATACTCCACCACGTCGATTTCGGTGCTCGGCGACTTGTCGGTGGCGGGCTTGAGGGCGCCCAGCCAGAACGCCGGCCACGTGCCCTCACCCGGCGGGAACCGCATGCGCGCTTCGAAATAGCCGTACATCAGCCCTTCGCCGCGCCCGCTGGGATCGGCCGCCGCGATCAGGCCCGAGCGCCATTTGCCGTCGCGATCCTTGCTGGCGACGATCTGCAATTCGCCGTCGCGCACAAAGAACGGTCCATCGGGTTGGGGGTCGCTGAACTCGGCGTCGCCGAAATCGCCGTTCCAGGGCGTGTGGGCTGTCCAACCGCCGCCGGGCGGCAGGACGTGGGGCGCGACCTGGAAGCGGCTGAAGTCATCCGAGAACGCCAGCTTGAGGCTGCAGATCGGCAGATCTTCTGCGGCGGCGGGCCGAGCTAATGTCGTGATCGCCAGACCGGCCGCCACAACCGTCGCCGGAGCGGTCAAGCGCCGCGGCCTCACCGCAGGATCTCCCGGCTCAGTCGAACATGCTCGGCGACGTAGGCTTGGCAGCCCAGTTCTCCTTGGCGCATCCGTTCCTGGACGCGCTTGGCCTTGGCCAAGGCCTCCTCGCCGTGGGTCATCACATGCCGTATCGCGGCGCTTAACGCCGATGGGTCGCCGGGCGGCACGAAATAGACGTCGTCATCGCTGAAATAGGCGCGCAGCCCGCCAATGTCGGTGATGATGAGCGGCGCGCCGCGGACCACCGCCTCGAGCGCAGCGGTGATCCCGCTGGCGTGATGGTTGGGTTTTAGAGGCACGCACACCACCGAGGCGTCGGTATAGGCCCGCAGCAGTTCAGGGTTGGTCTTGGCGGAGTGGATGGACACGTTCGGCGCCTTGGCCAGGGCCGCGTTGGCGGTGCCCGACAGGATGGTCAGGGTGACATCGGGATCGTCCGCCGTGGCCGCCACCAGGGTTGACCAGTCGCGGTGCCGGTCATTGCCAACCGACAGCACCTTCAGGGGCTGGGCGGTGCGCTGGACAGGCTCGACCAGGTCCTCGCCGGGAATGCCGAACTTGACGAACGCCTTGGGCTTGCCTGGAAACAGGCGCTCGGCGATGGCCATGTTCTCGGGCGAGAGAAAGGTCATCAGGTCGATGCGCTTGATCAGGCGGCGGCAGAGCGTGCGCTGCAGGGGATTGAGCCGGGGCCAGGAGTCGAACAGCCACACGGTCTGGCCCAAAATGGGAACTTTCCAGCCCAGCAGCAGCACCAGCGCGGAAACCGCCAGATATTGCGACTCCGTGTGCGTCCACACGATGTCGGCCTTGTGAATGTGAGACCGTTGGCGCCAGGCGTGGATGATGTCGAAGCCCAGAATGACCCTAAGCGACAAGCGAATGAACTTGATCAGGATGTTTTCGGGGTCGGAGGCCGAAAAAGTGACCTCGCAATCCATATGTTCCGCTCGGTCGTATCCATAGGGCGTCGGGTCGTTGATTCCGACCAGCCGGCCCTGAGTCCGCGCTTCCCGCCACTGGTTCGCGTCTTTATTTCGCGCGAGATGCACGAATACTTTCATCGAACAGCCCAATTCTTCAGCGCCCCGGAACAATTTCCACGGTCCTTGATTTGCCGGTTCGGGTCAAGCGTCCGCCGACCGGCCAACGCAGGGCGGGCCCATGGCTTGGTCTTGTTCGACAGCGGGCGCTTGCCCCCGGCTCCGTCTCGGGCCTTTACTGCACGATGCAAGAGCGAGGCCAGGCATGCCGGTGATCGGCGCATTGAAGCTGAAAGCCCAGATCGTGTGCGGCGACCAGTTCGCCATGGGCCCCGGCAAGGCCGACGTGCTCGATGCGATCGCGCGCGAAGGCTCTATTTCGGCCGCCGGCCGCTCGCTCGGCATGAGCTACCGCCGGACGTGGCTGCTCGTCGACACCATGAACCGATGCTGGAGCGGGCCTTTGGTGGAAACCACCGCCGGCGGCGGCCAGTCCAAGGGCGCGCGCCTTACGGTTCTTGGCCGTGACGTGCTGGCGGCCTACCGCGGTCTGGAGGCGCGCCTGGCCGAGGCGTCCAATAGCGAAGCGCTTGTGGCGCTGTCGGCCAAACTCCTGCCGGAGCCCCGCCCCGCGCAGGAACACGCTCCTGTGGATGGCTAGAGCGGCTTGCCGCAGGCGGTCTTGGGCGGGGCCAGCGCGGGGTTGGTCAAGAAGGCCTCGTCGGTCAGGGCTTGCAGGAACGCCGCCAAATCGTCGGCCTCGATCGCGTCGGGCCCCGAACCGCTCAGGCTGCGGTCGCGAAGCGGGTTAGGGCCCGGTCCATAATGGCGCAGGATGGCCAGGGCCAGGTCGCCGACCGAGCCGTCGTGCATGTAAGGCCCGGTCACGGACAGGTTGCGCAGGCTGGGCGTGCGGATCTTGCCTTCGTCGCCGCGCGCGCCCGTGTGCTCGCGCAGGCCGTGGTCCGAGGCCGGATAGCCGCCTCTGCCGTCAACGTCGTAGAGCCCGACGTTATGATAGGCGTTGTCGGTGAAGTTCGCGCCGGCATGGCAGGAGTCGCACTTGAACTTACCGAAGAACAGCGCCTCGCCGCGCCGGGCGACGGTTGTCAGCGCGCTCGGGTGCCAAGACCGTGGTGACCCAGTTCCAGAACGTCGGCAACGGCGCCTACTTGGGCCTGGAAGGGTCGCTGTCGGCCCGGCTGAGCAGCCAGATCACGGCCGGCGGCAACTTCACCTGGATCGCGCAGAGGTTCCACGTCCCGGGCGGTACGGTTTACAAGCCGACCGACACGCCCACCGACAAGGTGGTGCTCTACGCCGACTGGACGCCGATCGAGCGCCTGCACGTGCAGCCGGACCTTGAGATCGCGTCAGATCGCTGGGAGGTCAACGCCGCCAGCACCGGCTATCAGCGCGACGGCGCCTTCCGCCTGCTCAACGCGCGGGTCGCCTACGACTTCCCGCAGGGGGTCGAGTTGGCGCTGGGCGCGCGCAACCTTCTGGACCAGAACTATCAGCTGGCCGTCGGCTATCCCGAGCCGGGCCGCAGCGTCTTTCTCAGCGCGCGGTACAAGTACTGAGGCGCAGGCAAGCGGGCTGGCCTCAGAGATTGAGGATCCAGCCCTCTTCGCGCGAGGCGGCTTCGGCCTGATCGTCGGACAGGTCCTTGGGCGCGCCGAAGGCGGCGCCCAGCTTGCCGGTCTCGTCCAGCTTGGCGATGCGCTCGGCCAGGGCGCGCGCTATGGCCTGCTCCTTGCTCTCGCCCTGCGCCGGCGCCGAGGCGCCCAGGCCCAGCATGACCTCGGCGGCCACCACCTCGACCCCGTCCAGGTCGGCGGCCTTAAGGTCCTTGAAGCCCGTCTCGAACGGCCAGGCCTTGAACGCCTCGCCGCGCGCCTTGCGCAGCCGGCGGACCATGGGAATGCCCAGGATCGCCTGGGGGCCGGTGGCCCCGGCGTAATACAGCTTCCAGATCGACGGCCCTTTCACCGCCAGATCGGCGTAGCGGAATTCCGGCAGATCGCCCGCGCCGTGCTCATGCGGCCGTTTGGGCTGCAGCGTGGTCAGGGTGTCGCGCGGCGGGCAGCCCCAGAAGGGGAAGGGCCCGCCTGTGACGCGCCGGTTGATCTCGGCGCCGACGCCAAAGCGGTTGTTGAGGTTGTCGGCCTTGTCCTTGACCATATGGTCCAGATAGTCCCACACCGCCGACCAGGGCTCGCCTTCGAGCTTGAGCCCGGCGGCCAGCCCGCGCGGAAAGCCCAGCGGAAAGTCCAGGCCGAGGAAGGCGCGCTCATTGCGCTTTTTCAGGTCGTCGAGGATGGCGATCAGGCGCTTCTCCGCCTCCGCGCGCGTGGGCGTGACCACGGCCTCGAACGACAGGCGGAAGCGCACATCGCGCTTGAGCACGCCCAGCAGGACGCTGTCTGAACCGGCGCCCGGCTTGGCCGCGGCGCTCCAGTCGACGATGATGTAGGCGTTGAACAGGCGGGACACCGCAGGCTCCCCAAAGGCGACGGCGCATCTATCCTAAGCCGCGTCCCGGCGGAAAGCCCCATGTGCGTTGGCGACGGGAAATTGGGCGCAACAATGCGAGAGAAAACGTGATCGGTCCGGGGTTGCGCTCAGCGGCGACGGCGGACACCTTCCGCTGCGTTGCAACATGAGCTTGGCTGTGGAATGAGCGATCTGAGAGCGGGCGTTGTCGGCGCTGGTGTGTTTGGCGGCTACCACGCTAACAAATACGCGGCGCTGGAGGGCGTGGCCCTGGTTGGCGTGCTCGACGCCGATCCGCAACGCGGCGAGGCGCTCGCCGGCAAGCTGGGCGCCGAGGCCTTCACCGATCCGGCGGCGTTCTTCGACGGTCTGGATGTGGTGACGATCGCCGCGCCGGCCAGCGCCCATGCCGAGATCGCGGCCTTGGCCCTGCGAAGCGGCGTGCACGCCTATGTGGAAAAACCCCTGGCGCCGAGCGTGTCCGAAGGCCGCTTTCTGGTGGAGCTGGCCCAGGCCCAACGGCTGGTGCTGGCGGCCGGCCATCAGGAACGCGCCATCTTCCGCGCCATGGGCCTGCTGGAGGCGCCCGAACGGCCGGTGCGGATCGAGGCGGTGCGCCGCTCGTCCTATTATCCTGGTCGGGGCACCGACGTGTCTTGTGGCCTGGACATGATGATCCACGACTACGATCTGGCCCTGGCGCTAAACCCATCCACGCCCACGTCGGTCGCGGCGACGGGCCGCATCGCGCACGGCCCGCGCCTGGACGAAATCTTCACCGAGATCGTGTTCGACGACGGGATGGTGCTGACCGTGGACGGGTCGCGCCTCGATGATGCCCGCAAGCGGACGATGAAGATCGTCTATCCGTCGGGCGTGGTCGCGGTGGACTTCATGGCCAAGACCTTCTCCAACACCACGCCCTTCCCCCTGAACCCCGACTATGCCGAGACGCCGGACGGGAAGGACCCGCTGGGCGCCAGCGTGCAGGGGTTCCTGGACGCCGTTCGCGGGACCGCGCCGCGCCCGCTGGTCACTGGCGCTGAGGCCTTGCGCGCGCTCGACCTGGCATTGAAGGTCGACGAGGCGGTCCAGCCAGCCGCCTAACCCGCCTCGCTCTGGAAACCCAACGCCGATGGGCTTATGTGGACGGGCGCCGCGCCGCCTGAGGCGAGGCTGACCGCCAGGATTTGCTATGCCTCCGTACCGTTCGCGAACTTCCACCCACGGCCGCAACATGGCCGGCGCCCGCGGCCTTTGGCGCGCCACCGGCATGAAGGACTCCGACTTCGGCAAGCCTATCATCGCCGTGGTCAACTCCTTCACCCAGTTCGTCCCGGGCCATGTGCACCTGAAGGACCTGGGCCAGATGGTGGCCCGCGAGATCGAGCGCGCCGGCGGCGTGGCCAAGGAATTCAACACCATCGCCGTGGACGACGGCATCGCCATGGGCCACAGCGGCATGCTCTACAGCCTGCCGTCGCGCGAACTGATCGCGGACAGCGTGGAGTACATGGTCAACGCCCACTGCGCCGACGCCATGGTCTGCATTTCCAACTGCGACAAGATCACCCCCGGTATGCTGATGGCCGCCATGCGGCTGAACATTCCGGCCGTGTTCGTGTCGGGCGGGCCGATGGAAGCGGGCAAGGTCGTGCTCAAGGGCAAGGAAGTGGCGCTCGACCTGATCGACGCGATGATCGCGGCGGCCGACGACAAGATCACCGACGAAGAGGTCACCGCCATCGAGCGCTCGGCCTGCCCGACTTGCGGCTCGTGCTCGGGCATGTTCACCGCCAATTCGATGAACTGCCTGACTGAAGCTCTGGGCCTGAGCCTGCCCGGCAACGGCTCCGTCCTGGCCACCCACGCCGACCGCCAGCGCCTGTTCCTGGAAGCGGGACACTTGGTCGTCGACCTGGCGCGCCGGTGGTACGAGCGGAACGACGCCAGCGTCCTGCCACGCTCCATCGCCAGCTTCGAGGCGTTCGAGAACGCCATGAGCCTGGACATCGCCATGGGCGGCTCGACCAACACCGTGCTGCACCTGCTGGCGGCGGCCATGGAGGGCGGGGTGCCCTTCACCATGGCCGACATCGACCGGCTGTCGCGCAAGGTGCCGTGCCTTAGCAAGGTCGCGCCGGCCAAGAGCGATGTGCACATGGAAGACGTGCATCGCGCTGGCGGCATCATGGCCATCCTGGGCGAGTTGGACCGCGCGGGCCTGCTGCACACCGAGCTGCCGACCATCCACGCGCCCTCGATGGGCGAGGCTATCGCCCGTTGGGACATCCGCCAGACCAACAGCGAGACGGTCACCACCTTCTACAAGGCCGCGCCGGGCGGCGTGCCGACCCAGACCGCCTTCAGCCAGTCGCGGCGCTGGGAGGAGCTTGATCTCGACCGGCAGGGCGGCGTGATCCGCGACGCCGAGCACGCCTTCTCCAAGGACGGGGGCCTGGCGGTTCTGTTCGGCAACCTGGCGGCGGACGGCTGCATCGTGAAGACGGCGGGCGTCGACGACAGCAACCTCACCTTCGAGGGCCCGGCCAAGGTCTATGAGAGCCAGGACGACGCGGTTTCGGCCATTCTCACCGGCAAGGTGGTGGCGGGCGACGTGGTGGTGATCCGCTACGAAGGGCCCCGCGGCGGCCCGGGCATGCAGGAGATGCTTTATCCGACTAGCTATTTGAAATCCAAGGGCCTGGGCAAGGCCTGCGCCCTGGTCACTGACGGCCGCTTCTCCGGCGGCACCTCGGGCCTGTCGATCGGCCATGTGTCGCCCGAGGCCGAGGAGGGCGGGGTGATCGCCCTGGTGCACGACGGCGACCTGATCCAGATCGATATCCCGAACCGCAAGATCGAACTGGCGGTGCCCGAGAACGTTCTGGCCGAACGCAAGGCCGAGATGGAAGCCCGGGGACCGGCGGCCTATAAGCCCGCCTCGCGCGAGCGCGTAGTTTCCTCGGCGCTCAAGGCCTACGCCGCCTTCGCCACCAGCGCGGCCAAGGGCGCCGTGCGCGACGTGTCCCGGCTCAACTAGCTAGTCGTCAACATCCTCGTCATCGTCCTCGTCCCACGGCGGCGTCTCGGCGAACATATCGCCCTGGATCGTCGATTTTGGGCGGGCCGGGGCGGGCAGGCGCGCGACGGGCGCGGCGGACGGCGGCGCAACCTCGAGGGGTTCGGGATCGGGCTCCAGCTCGAGCTCAAGGTCCTGCCCTCGCTCACTGTCCAGCGCGCGCGACGGCGCCGGCTGGCGCAGGATCGCCTCCACCCCGGAAATCCAGCGGCGGCACGTGGTGATCGCCTGACCGGCGGTGGCGCGCTCGCGTTTGGAGGTGTCGGTCGGCGGCCAAAGCTCCAATTCGAAGTCGGGATCGCGCGGGTTGTCGAAGATCAGGCGCAGCGAGACGCGGTGGGCTGAGCTGGGCGCCTGGTCCAGCGCGCGGCGCGGCTCGCCGCGATAGGCGCGCGCGGCCACCTGATCGTCGAGGATCAACTCCGCGCCCACCAACTGATTGAGCCTGTAGATCAGCCCTTTGACCCCGCCATCCCACAACACGGCGATCCGGCCTTGCTCAAGATTGAGACCCGCGCCGCGTCCGCGTCCGGGCGCGATGATCACCGACTCCGGCGGCCCGCCCAACGCCGCGCGCAGGTATCGCCGCAGCCGACGCTCCTCGTCGCGCCACCACGCCGCCGCCGACCCGGCCACGGTGACGAGGCACCCGGCCAGGGCGAGCAACAACAGATTGCGCAGCGCTTCATGCATCGCGGTTAAGGTTAGGGATATTCGCGGCGGCTGTCAGGCCTGGAGCTCTCGATGGAGTTTCAGAGTAATGAAAATGGGCTTCTGCAAAATAGCGGCCTGACCCCTAAAGCCCCAGCTCCACCACCACCGGCACGTGGTCGGAGGGCTTTTCCGCCGCGCGTTCGTCACGGTGAATCTCCACGCTCTTGAGCCGGTCGGCCGCCTGGGGCGACAGCAGGACGTGGTCGATGCGGATGCCATGGTTGCGGGGCCAGGCGCCGGCTTGGTAGTCCCAGAAGGTGTAGCCGCCCGGCGCGCCGTCGGCCTGCATATAGGCGTCGGTGAGGCCCAGCCATTGAAGCCCGCGGTAGGCGGCGCGGCTTTCCGGCTGGAACAGGGCGTCGCCGGTCCATGAGGCCGGATCGTCGGCGTCGGCCGGTCCCGGGATCACGTTGAAGTCGCCGGCTATGGCCAGAGGCTCCTCAAAGGCCAGAAGTTCGGCCGCGTGCTTCTTCAGCCGCTCCATCCAGCGCAGCTTGTAGGTGAACTTGTCCGTGCCGATCGGATTGCCGTTGGGCAGATAGATGCCGACCACGCGCACCGGCGTGGGGCCCGATACCACCGCCTCGATGTAGCGGGCATGGTCGTCCTCGTCTTCGCCGGGCAGACCCTTGCGCACGTCCTCCAGGGGCGTTTTCGACAGCATGGCCACGCCATTGTAGGTTTTCTGGCCGTGGACCTCGACGTTGTAGCCGAGGGATTCAAAGGCTTCGCGCGGGAACTTCTCGTCCACGCACTTGAGTTCCTGCAGGCAGGCGACATCGGGCTGCACGCGCGTGAACCAGTCGAGCACCGTGGGCAGGCGCGCGTTGATCGAGTTCACATTCCAGGTGGCGATGCGCATGAAGAGCCTGACCAAGCGAGGCGTGGGGCGAGGCGCGCGAGGCTAGGCTGCGGCGCGGCGCGGTTCAAGGGCGCGCGGGCCGGCAAAAATCGCACGGGCGCGGCCGAGCTCGGGAACACAGCGACGCCCCAGGCTGTTTCCGTGGCGTGAGCCGCGTTCATGGCGTCTGTAGCCGCGGGAGTTCTGTGTTGGCGACGGGCGAGGGCCAGAGGGGCGAAGCGCGTGGCCAGCTGCCCGCGGGCGTTCCATGGGCTCGGCCGTTCGCCATATTCGGATCGGCGCTGTGGCTGAGCGCGTGCCACGGCGGCGTGCTCGATCCGAAGGGCGTGATCGGCGTCCAGGAAAAGACCATCCTCCTCGACGCGCTCGCCGTGATGCTGGCCATCGCCATCCCGACTATCGTCGGCGCCCTGGCCTTCGCCTGGTGGTTTCGCGACTCCAACCCCAAGGCGCGCTACAGGCCCGAGTTCGTCTATTCCGGCCGGGTGGAGCTGCTGGTCTGGTCCATCCCCATCCTGACCATCCTGTTCCTGGGCGGTCTGACCTGGATCGGCTCCTACCAGCTCGATCCGCGCCGCCCGATCGCTTCGTCCGCGCCCGCGCTGAACGTCCAGGTCGTGTCGTTGGATTGGAAGTGGCTGTTCATCTATCCCGATCAGGGCGTGGCCGCCGTCAATCGGTTGGTGGTGCCGGCTGGACGACCGCTGCACCTGTCCCTGACCTCGGCCAGCGTGTTCAACGTGTTCTTCGCGCCCCAGCTGGGCAGCGAGATCTACGCCATGAACGGCATGGTCTCCGAGCTGAACCTCCAGGCCGATCAGCCCGGCGACTACTACGGCCAGTCGGCCCATTTCAGCGGCGACGGTTTCTCGGACATGCATTTCGACGTCAAGGCCGTCCCGCAGGCGGATTTCGACCGCTGGGTCGCCGGCGCCAAGGCCTCGGGACCGACCCTGGACGGGCCGGCCTACGCGGGTCTGGCCCGGCAAGGCCTGATCCAGCCGCTGACCTATCGCGCTGTTCAGATGGGTCTGTTTCAGTCGATCGCCTCCGGAGCGATCGCGGCGGGGCCGGGGCCCGCGCCAATGCCGGCCGCAGCGCCGGCGTCCATGCCCATGTCCGGTCGATAGGGGGCGTTGGCGATGTTCGGCAGACTGACCTGGGCCGCCATTCCCTTCGACCAGCCGATCCCGCTGGTCGCGGCCATGATCGTCGCGGTGATCGTGCTGGGCGCCTTGGGCTACGTCACGGCCAAGGGCTGGACGCCCTATCTCTGGCGCGAGTGGATCACCAGCGTCGACCATAAGCGCATCGGCGTGATGTACATGGCGCTGGGCGTCCTCATGCTCACGCGGGGCTTCATCGACGCCCTGATGATGCGCTCGCAGCAGGCTCTGGCCTATGGCGCCCCCGGCTATCTGCCGCCCGAGCACTACGACCAGATCTTCTCGGCCCACGGGACGATCATGATCTTCTTCGCGGCCATGCCCCTGATCATCGGCCTGATGAACTTCGCCGTGCCGCTGCAGTTGGGCGTGCGCGACGTGGCCTTCCCCACGCTCAACTCGGTCAGCTTCTGGCTGAGCTGCACCGGGGCGCTGCTGGTCAATCTGTCGCTGGTGATCGGTGAGTTCGCCCGCACTGGGTGGCTGCCCTACCCGCCGCTGAGCGAGCTGAAATACTCCCCCGGGGTCGGCGTGGACTACTATCTTTGGGCGGTGCAGATCTCCGGGGTCGGCACGCTGCTGACGGGCGTGAACTTCGTCACCACCATCCTGAAGGTGCGCGCGCCCGGCATGGGCTATATGCGCATGCCTATGTTTTGCTGGACGGCGCTGGCTTCCAACCTGTTGATTGTGGCCGCCTTTCCGGTGCTGACGGCCACCCTCGCGATGCTGTCGCTCGACCGCTACCTCGGTTTCCACTTCTTCAGCAATGACGCCGGCGGCAACCCCATGATGTTCATGAACCTCATCTGGGTGTGGGGCCATCCGGAGGTGTACATCCTGGTCCTGCCCGCGTTTGGCGTGTTCTCGGAGGTGATCTCGACCTTCTCGTCCAAGCCCCTGTTCGGCTACCGCTCGATGGTGGCGGCGACGCTGTTCATCTGCCTGGTGTCGTTCACGGTCTGGCTGCACCACTTCTTCACCATGGGGGCGGGCGCCGACGTCAACGCCTTTTTTGGCATCGCCACCAGCGTGATCGCGGTGGGCACCGGGGTGAAGATCTACAACTGGATGTTCACCATGTACGGCGGGCGGGTGCGCTTCACCACGCCCATGCTGTGGTCGCTGGCGTTCATCGTCACATTCGTCGTCGGCGGCGTGAGCGGCGTGCTGCTGGCCGTGCCGCCGGCGGACTTCGTGCTGCACAACAGCCTGTTCCTGGTGGCGCACTTCCACAATGTCATCATCAGCGGCGTGGTGTTCGCGGTGTTCGCCGGTTACGCCTACTGGTTCCCCAAGGCGTTCGGCTTCCGCCTGGACGAGCGGTGGGGCCAGATCGCCTTCTGGCTGACCCTTGCCGGATTCGTCGTCACCTTCGCTTCGCTCTACTGGGCCGGCCTTCTGGGCATGACCCGCCGGCTGCAGCATTTCGACGTGCCGATGTGGCGCGCGCCGGTGCTGTGGGCCGGGGCGGGTATGGCGCTCAGCACCGCCGGGGTGATCAGCCAGTTCACCCAGTTGTTCGTCAGCATCCGCAACCGCGCCCAATTGCGCGACCTGACCGGCGATCCCTGGGACGGCCGCTCGCTGGAATGGTCCACGCCCTCGCCGCCGCCGGCGTTCAACTACGCCGTGCTGCCCCAAGTGGACGGCGAGGAAGCCTATTGGACGGTCAAGCAGCGCGCGCGCGAACAACAGGGACTGCACGAGGAGCCTTACTACGAAGACCTGGAGATGCCGCGCAACAGCCCGACCGGCTTCATCTGCGCCGTCTTCGCCACCATGATCGGTTTCGCCCTGATCTGGCACATCTGGTGGATGGCGATCCTGGGCGGCGTCGGCGCTTACGCCACCTTCGTGGTTTTCGCCTGGCGAGATGTGCGCGAATTCGTCATTCCCGCCGCCGAGGTCGCCCGCATTGACCGCGCCAACCGTAGCAGCCGCCAACACGCGCTCGCCGGCTACAAGGGGCCTCGGCTGTGAGCGCCATCGACCCATCCCTGCCGGCCGAAGGCGACCCTCACCACCTGGGCCACGGTCATGGCGGTCGCCGGCAGGGGGAAGGCGGTATCGCCAACAAGCGCACCATCGTCGGCTACGGCTTCTGGATCTTCCTGCTGAGCGACATCGTGATGTTCTCGGCCTTCTTCGCCGCCTATGCCGTGCTGGCGGGCCAGACGGACGGCGGCCCAGGCCCGCGCCAGCTGTTCGCCGACCCGTCCAACGCGATCATCGAGACCGGCTGTCTGCTGGCGTCGAGCTTCAGTTGCGGCATGGCGAGCCTGGCCGCCTCGGCCCGGATGAAGCTCAAGTTCCACGCCGCCATGGCCGTGACCTTCCTGCTTGGCCTGGCCTTTGTGGGCCTGGAGGCGCGCGAGTTCGCCCAGATGGTCGCCGACGGGGCCGCTGCGCAGAGAAGCGCGTTCCTGTCCGCCTTCTTCACCCTGGTCGGCTGTCACGGACTGCACGTCAGCATCGGTCTTCTGTGGCTGCTGACCATGATGGCGCAGGTGGTCGCCAAGGGTTTCCGTGCCGACGTGCTGCGCCGGATCCTATGCTTCAGCCTGTTCTGGCACGCGCTCGACATCATCTGGGTGGGCCTGTTCACCGTCGTCTATCTGATCGGGAGCCGGGCATGAGCTATACGCCCCACGATTTCGGCCGCGAGCTGGCCCCGGGCGACGAGCCGCTCGACGACACCGGCGTGGCCCATGGACTGCGCGGCTATCTGGTGGGATTGGTCCTGGCGATCGGGCTGACGGTCGCCTCGTTCTATGTCGCCCACAGCGGCTTGGTGTGGGCGCCGGCCGTGGCCACGGCGCTGATCGTGCTGGCCATCGCCCAGATGGGCGTTCACCTGGTGTTTTTCCTGCACGTCACCACCGGGCCGGACAACACCAACAATGTCCTGGCCCTGGCCTACGGCGTGCTGATCGTGTTCCTGGTTCTGGCCGGATCGCTGTGGATCATGGCCCACCTCAATCACACCATGCCGCCCATGGGCGCCATGATGCAGATGCAGCGGTGAGGGCGCGTGGGGCCTAGATCGAGAAGCTGACGCCGCAGCCGCAGCTGGAGCGGGCGTTGGGATTGCGCACCCGGAACTGGGCGCCGGCCAACTCGTCGACGAAATCGATCTCCGAGCCGCGCAAAAGGTCGAGCGAGACCTCGTCCACCAAGGCCGCCGCGCCGTCGCGTTCGATCTTCAGGTCGTCGGCCTCGGCCTGCTCGACCAGGTCGAACTGATACTGGAAACCCGAGCATCCGCCGCCCTCGACCGCCACGCGCAGCATGACCGGCCGGCCTTCCTGGGCTGAGAGCTTGAGCAAGCGCTTGGCCGCGCCCTCGGTCAGGGTGACCGGCGGGGTCTTGCTCTTGGTATGGACCACGAGGGTTTCGTTCATAGGGCGGACATTGACGCAGGACGGTTAAGACTGATCCCTATATGAGGCTGCGAACGGCCGGACGAAAGGTCTGGCGTGCGATAAGGACGAGCATGCCCGTTCATCGTGACTATCCGCCAGCGCCCGCGCCTTACCGGGCGGACTCCACGCGCTCGCGCGGACGGCGCTGGCCGGAGGGCGAGAGCCGCTCGCGCACGCCGTTCGCCCGCGACCGCGACCGCATCATCCATGCTTCGGCCTTCCGCCGGCTGAAGGAAAAGACCCAGGTGTTCGTCGCCCACGAGGGCGATCACTTCCGCACGCGGTTGACCCATTCGCTGGAGGTGGCGCAGATCGCCCGCTCAATCGCGCGAGCCTTGGGGCTGGACGACGACCTGGCGGAGGCCATCGCCCTGGCCCACGACCTGGGTCACCCGCCGTTCGGCCACGCGGGCGAGGACCAGCTCGACGAGTGCATGCACGCCTTCGGCGGGTTCGACCACAATGTACAGACCTTCCGCGTCGTCACCGAGCTGGAGCGCCGCTACCCCCTGTTCGCCGGCTTGAACCTCACCTGGGAAACCCTGGAAGGCGTGGTCAAGCACAACGGGCCTGTGGCGGACCGTCTGGATCGCCCCTCGTGGCGCGCCGTGCTCGAATACGACCGCGACTATCCTCTGGAAACCCATGGCTGGGCCTCGGCCGAAGCCCAGGTGGCAGCCCTGGCCGACGACATCGCCTACAACAACCACGACGTGGACGACGGGGTGCAGGCGGGGCTGTTCGACATGGACGAACTGTCCGAGACGCCCTTGATCGGCCCGGTGATCCGCCAGACGCGCGCCGACTATCCTGGCCTTGAGCCGCGCCTGCTGCGGCTGGAAGCGGTGCGGCGCATGATCGGCGTGATGGTCGACGACGTGATGACCACGACCCTGGCGCGGGCTGAGGACAGCGGGCTGGACTCGCCCGAGGCGGTGCGCGCGCTGGGCAAGCCGCTGGTCGCCTTCTCGCCGGACATGGCCGAGGACCTGTCGGCCCTGCGCGAGTTCCTGCACACCCGCATGTACCGCCATTACCGGGTCAACCGCACGCGCAGCCAGGCGCGGCGGGTGCTGCGGGAGATGTTCGACCTGTTCCTGCACGAGCCGAACGTGCTGCCGGGCGACTGGGCCGACCGGGTGCGGACGGGGGAGGGGCCGGCGGCCAAGGCCCAGGTTGTGTGCGACTATATCGCCGGCATGACCGACCGCTTCGCGATCGAGGAGCATCGCAAGCTATTCAACCTGGACCTGTGGAATCCCTGAGACGAGTGGGGACAGGCTGTGGGTTCGCGCGCAGGGTCTGTCGTGGCTTGCCCCACGATAGACTAAAATAGGCGCGAATCACTGCGCCTCCCATTAGCGCCGGATCGCCGGAGCCCTTGTCATGTCCGACCACGAACGCGGCGCGTATTCGCCGCAGACCGACGCGCCCCTCGCTTTCGACGCCCGCCAGTCGCGCGGCGGCGGCGGCTTTCCCACCACCCTGGTGATTAGCCTGGTGGTGCTGGTGGTGCTGATCGGCGCGATCGTGCTGTTCTACCGCTCAGGCATTCGCGGCGCGAGCGAGGGCCCCGGCCAGGTCGGCGCGCCCGTGGATCAGATCAAGTCGCCAGCGCCGGCGGGCGCCCAGCCGAGCGACCAACCCGCCACTGGCCTGCAGATCTACAAGACCGAGACCCAGCCCGCCGCGCCGCCGCCGGCGCCGACCTTCGCCGCGCCGCCCGAACAGCCGCAGGCGCGCCCCGCCGCGCCGGTGCAGTCCCAGGCCCTGCCGGCGCCCCAACCCGCCCCGGCGCCCCAGTCCACGCCGGCGACAGCGCCCGCCGCGACTTCGACCCCCGCCGTGACGGCCAAGTCGGCGCCGATGGCCGCGACGGCCGCCGCAGCCGGCGCCACCGCGCCCGCCAAGTCAGCCGCCCCGCCCAAGGACGAGATCGCCGCCCTGCTCGACAAGAGCGGCGCTGCGCCGGCGACGCCTTCACCGACGACGAAGGCCGCCGCGCCGGCCAAGCCCGTCAAGCCGCCGACCGCGCCCGCCGGCGCGAGCGGCACGGGGACGACCGTGCAGATCGGCGCCTACTCATCGGAGGATCTGGCGGTCAGCGGGTGGAACAATCTGGCCACGGCCTTCCCTGCCGACATGACCGGCAAGGGCCAGCACTTCGAGCCGGTCAAGACCGCCGACGGCAAGACGCTGTATCGCGCGACTGTTTCCGGCTTCGGATCGCACGCCGGCGCCGTGGCCTTCTGCGCCAAGCTGAAGGCCGCCGGCCGCGCCTGTATCGTCAAGTAAGCCGGCGTCGTGAGCCGCCTGGCCGCGATCTTCGGCTGTTCGGGCCATCATCTGACCGACGATGAACGGGCGTTCTTCGCCGAAGCGCGTCCTTGGGGGTTCATCCTGTTCGCCCGCAACATCGCCTCGGCGGAGCAGACGGCCGCCCTGATCGAGGATCTGCGCGCGGCGGGCGGCGACGAGGACGCGCTGGTGTTCGTCGACCAGGAGGGGGGGCGGGTGCAGCGGCTAAAGCCGCCCCTGGCGCGCCTGCGTCGGCCCGCAGCGGCGTTCGGCGCGCTCTACGCCTCCGATCCGGACGTGGCGGCCGAGGCCGTGTGGCTGAACCACAGGCTGATCGCGCAGGAACTGGCGGCGCTGGGGGTCGACGCCGATTGCGCGCCGTGCCTCGATCTGCGGCTGGCGGAAACCCACGCGGTGATCGGCGACCGCGCTTTCGGGCCTGAACCGCCGGAGGTTGCGCGTCTGGGCCGCGCGGCGATGGATGGCCTGATGGCCGGCGGGGTCGCGCCGGTGATCAAGCACATCCCCGGCCACGGGCGCGCGATGGCCGACAGCCACCTGGAGCTGCCGGTGGTCGCCACCCCGTTTGAGGTGCTGGAGCATACGGATTTCGCGCCCTTCCGCGCCCTGGCCGACGCGCCCATGGCCATGACCGCCCACGTCACCTTCACCGACATTGATCCCGAAGACTGCGTGACCTTGTCCCATCGCGCGATCAGCACGGTCATTCGCGGCAGAATCGGTTTTGATGGTCTTCTGATGAGCGACGATCTGTCGATGAAGGCCTTGGGCGGCGCATTCGAGGCCCGCGCCCGGCGCGCCCTGGAGGCGGGCTGCGACGTGGTCCTGCACTGCAACGGCGACTTGGGCGAGATGGCCTCCGTGGCCGACGGCTGCGTGAGCCTGGCTGGCCGCGCCGCCGAGCGCGCCGCCGACGCGCGCGCCGCCGCGCGCCGCGTCATCCCGTTCGACGCCTCGGCGGCCGAGGCGCGCCTGGAGGCCCTTGGCCTGGGCGGGCGGTCGGCATGACGCGCGAGCCGTTCCAGCAGAAGTTCGATTTCACCGCCGCCGGCGTGGCCGCCGAAGAGGGCGAGGGCCTGATCGTCGATCTGGACGGCTATGAAGGCCCGCTGCACGTGCTGCTGGCCCTCGCGCGCAGCCAGAAGGTCGACCTGCTCAAATTGTCGATCCTCAAGCTGGCCGAGCAGTACCTGGCCTTCGTGCAGAGCGCCCGCCGCCAGCGGTTCGCCCTGGCCGCCGACTATCTGGTGATGGCCGCGTGGCTGACCTATCTCAAGTCGCGCCTGTTGCTGCCCCGGCGCGAGCGGGCCACGCCCGATGAGCCTCCCGCCGAGGAGGCCGCCCAGGGGCTGGCCTTCCGCCTGGCCAAGCTGGACTCCATGCGCCGGGCGGCGGAAGCCTTGGCCCACAGCCCGCAGCTTGGCCGCAACGTGTTTGTGCGCGGTGATCCGGACGCGGTGCGTATCCTGGCCACGCGCGAGCTGGAGGGCGATCTCTATGGCCTGATGCGCGCCTATGCCGACCAGCGCCGCAGTCACGCGGCGCGCTATTACCGACCCGCCCTGCCCCAGGCCTATCCGCTGGACGAAGCCAGGGCGCGGCTGCGCGGCCTGATGCCGCGGCTTGAGGCCTGGCGGTCGCTGTCGCATATCGCGCCGTCGCCGGACGGCGAGGGCGGTCCAAGCCGGGCCTCGTATCTGGCGTCGACCCTCTCGGCCAGCCTGGAACTGGTCAAGGAGGGGGCGCTGGAAGCGCGGCAGATCGAACCGTTCCATGACCTCTATCTGCGCTCGCGCGCCCGGCTGGAGGCGCGGCCGTGAGCGAGATCGAGCGCGCGCTCGAGGCGCTGTTGTTCGCCGCGGCCGAACCGCTCAAGCTTGCCGATCTGGCGCGGCGCCTGCCTCAGGACGTGGATGTGGAGAGTGCGCTCGCCGCGCTTGCCGAACGCTACGCCGGACGAGGGGTTGAACTGGCGCAGGTGGCGGGCGGCTGGCGCTTCCAGACCGCCGCCGATCTCGACTATCTGATGACCGAAGAGCGGACCGAGCCGCGCCGTCTGTCGCGCGCCGCCCAGGAGATTCTGGCCATCATCGCCTACCACCAGCCGGTGACCCGCGCGGAGATGGAAATGATCCGCGGGGTGCAGACCAGCCGCGGCTCGCTCGACGCCCTGCTCGACATGGGCCTGGTGAGGCTGCGCGGGCGTCGCCGCACGCCCGGTCGGCCGGTGACCTATGGCACCACCGATCTGTTTTTGGAGCACTACGGCCTGGCCAGCCTGGCCGATCTGCCGGGCGCTGCGGAAATGAAGGCGGCGGGCCTGCTCGACCTGAACATGCCGGCCGGCTTCACCGTGCCTGACCCCAGCCGTCCGTCCGGCGAGGACGAAGATCCGCTCGATCCGGGCGACGCCCCTGAATTTCATCAGGACTTTATCGGCGAGGACGAGTAAGGGCACTGTCCAATCGCTGCGTCCGCGCGCTGAGTTGGCGGGGCGCGGCCCGATGACCTATATTGGGGTCAGCGAACGAAAGTCAGCCGGCGGCGGGAGGCCCCCGGCAAGCGGAGTTGAAACCTCGATGGGTACGTTTGGACCGATTCACTGGCTGATCCTGGCGGTCGTGGTGCTGTTGCTGTTCGGCGGCAAGGGCAAGATCACCGGCATCATGGGCGACACCGCCAAGGGCATCCGCGCCTTCAAGGACGGGCTCAAGAACGAGGACGAAGCGGCCACGCCGGCCGCCACCCAGCCTCTGCCGCGCGAAACCGACAAGCACGAGGCATAAGCCTCGACGTTTCGAGTCAAATCGGCTTTCTAGCCCTCCGGCCATTTCGGCCGGCCTGAGGACCCATGCTGCCTGATCTGAGCGCTGCCCACATCTTCCTGCTGGTGGTGGTGGCCCTTGTGGTGGTGGGGCCCAAGGACCTGCCCGGCCTGCTGCGCAAGATCGGCCAGTTCATGGCCCGATTGCGGGGCATGGCCAACGAGTTCCGCGCCTCGTTCGACGAGATGGCGCGCCAGTCGGAACTGGACGAGTTGCGCCGGGAGGTGGCCGCGATGCGCGCCGCCGCAACCAAGCCGATGGAAGAGTTCCGCAGCGCCGCAGACGCCTTCCACAGCGATCTGAGCCACGGGCTGTCGGAGGGTTCGGCGCCGCCCTCAACGCCGGCGTTCAGCGCCGAGCCTTCCGCCGCGCCGCCGTCGCCTGTCGAGGCTGCGCCTGCGCCCGCGACGGCCAAGGCGCGCAAGGCCAAGGCGACGCCCAGCGCCCGCGCCAAGGCGCCGGCCGCCAAGACGGCAGCGGCCTCATCACCGGCCAAGTCCAAGGCGCCGGCGAAAAAGCCCAAGCCCAAGACCGCGCCGCGCGGGGAGACGGGCGAATGACCATGGACGCCGACGAATCCGAGATCGAGGCGTCGCGGGCCCCGCTGCTGGACCACCTGGTCGAGCTGCGCCAGCGCCTGATCATCAGTATCATCGCCCTGGTCCTGGGTTTCCTCATCTGCTTCTTCTTCGCGCAGGACATCTACATCTTCCTGCTGCACCCGTTTGAGGTGGCCGGCGGGTTGATGGCCGAGCAGAAGACCAAGGGCGGCCAGCACGGACCGTTCGACCTGATCCTGACCCTGGTCGGGGTGATCCCCATGCCTCCGGCCGCGCCGCTCAAGATGGTGTTCACCGCGCCGCTGGAGTTCTTCTTCACCAAGGTCAAACTGGCGGGCATCGCCGGCCTGGTTCTGGCGTTCCCCGTGATCGCCTGGCAGCTTTACCGCTTCGTGGCGCCGGGCCTGTACAAGCGCGAGCGCCGGGCGTTCCTGCCGTTCCTGGTCGCATCGCCCTTCCTGTTCCTGCTGGGCGCGGCGCTGGTCTATTATGTGATGCTGCCGTTCGTGCTGTGGTTCTCGCTCAACCAGCAGATCGTCGGGGCGGGCAACGTTTCGGTCGAACTTCTGCCCAAGGTGTCGGACTACCTGACCCTGGCCACCACCCTGCTGCTCGCGTTCGGCCTGTGCTTCCAGTTGCCGGTGATCCTGGCGCTGCTGGGCCTCGCCGGCCTGGTAAGCGCGGAGATGTTGGCCAGCGGCCGGCGCTACGCCATCGTCGGCGTGTTCGCCGTGGCCGCGGTGGTGGCGCCGCCCGACCCCTTCAGCATGATCGCCCTGGCCCTGCCGGTGTGCCTGCTTTACGAGGTCTCGATCTGGTGCGTGCGCCTGATCGAGTTCAATCGAAAGAAGAGCGAAGCGGCGGCCTAAAACTCAGGCGCCGCGACGCCCCGCCAGTGCTCGCCGCCCCCGTCGTCTACAACTGAGAGCTGCGCTTTCGGCAAGGCCAGGCGCGGCGTGGCGGCGCGAGAGCCTTGCGCCATCGGGTGTTGCGTTCGAATTTGATCTGTCTAAAGATCGCGGGGTTGGACTTCCTTAATATAGTCTCGACCCTTAGTTCTTGGCGGTGTCGAATGAGACCAACTTTTGAGCTTCGTTATTGGGACGGCAAGCCAGCCACTAAAAGCAAGATCGCGCCCTCGTCCAAGAGGAATTGCGAGCCCGCCGAATTGATCACTCAAGCCAAGAAGATTTTCGATACGAGCGATACGCCCTTTATCGAGGCGTGGCTTTACGATCACTACATGTTTTCTGTCGATCGTGGCGCCTTCGACAATAATCAGGTTTAGAGTCGGTCCCGGCGGTATTGAAGCCAAGTTAAAGCTTTATCTGGGCTCGCCTTCGCCGGTCAGTCCCGCGCTCGTCCCTCGCGGCTAATCCTTGGCGCCCTTGCCGACGCGCCTTAAAGGAAGCGGCTCCTCCCCACGTCCAGGCAGGCCGCCATGCACGACATCCGGGCCCTTCGCGCCGATCCCGCCGCCTATGACGCGGGCTGGGCCTTGCGCGGCCTTACGCCGCAGACGCCCGCCATCCTCGATCTGGACCGCCGCCTGCGCGCCGCCCAGACCGCTCTGCAGGAGGCCCAGAGCCGGCGAAACGACGCCTCAAAGTTGATTGGCCAGGCCAAGGCCAGGAAGGACGAGGCCGAGGCCCAGCGCCTGATGGCCGAGGTCGAGGCGCTCAAGGGCGAGATGACCGCGCAGGGCGAGGCCGAGAAGGCGCTGAGCGCAGAACTGGACGCCGTGCTGGCCGCCCTGCCGAACCTGCCCGCGCGCGACGTACCGCACGGCGCCGACGAGCACGGCAACGTCGAGCAACGGCGCTGGGGCTCGGCGCGCATCATCCGCGCGCCCCAGGACCATGTGGCCCTGGGCGAGGGCCTGGGCCTGATGGACTTCGAGGCCGCGGCTCGGGTCTCGGGCGCGCGCTTCGTGTTCCTCAAGGGCGCGCTGGCGCGTCTGGAGCGAGCGCTGGGCGCCTTCATGCTCGATCTGCAGACCCGCGAGCACGGCTACACGGAGGTCTCGCCGCCGCTGCTGGTGCGCGACGAGGCGCTCTACGGCACTGGGCAACTCCCCAAGTTCGCCGAGGACCTCTTCCACACCACCGACGGGCGCTGGCTGATTCCCACCGCCGAAGTGTCGCTGACCAACATGGTGATGGGTCAGATCGTGGAGCAAGGCGAACTGCCCCTGCGGCTGACCGCGCTCACGCCCAGCTTCCGCTCGGAGGCCGGCGCCTCGGGCCGCGATACGCGCGGCATGATCCGCCAGCATCAGTTTTACAAGGTCGAGCTGGTCTCGATCACCACGCCCGAGCAGAGCGAAATCGAGCACGAGCGCATGACCGAGTGCGCCGAGGCCGTGCTCAAACGGCTGGAGCTGCCGTTCCGCACCATGCTGCTGTGCACGGGCGACATGGGCTTTGGCGCGCGCAAGACCTACGATCTTGAGGTGTGGATGCCCAGCCAGGAGACCTATCGCGAGATCTCGTCCTGCTCGAACTGCGGCGACTTCCAGGCGCGGCGGATGGACGCCCGCTGCAAGGTGGCCGGCGAGAAGGGCACGCGGCACATGCACACCCTCAATGGCTCGGGCCTGGCGGTCGGACGCACCCTGGTGGCGGTGCTGGAGAACTATCAGGACGAGCACGGCCGCATCGCCATTCCCTCGGCGCTGCAGCCCTACATGGGCGGCGCGACCCACATCGGAGACGCCGGCTGATGCGCATCCTGGTGACCAACGACGACGGCATTCACGCTGAAGGCCTGCGGGCGCTGGAGCGGATCGCGGCGCATCTGACCGACGACGTGTGGACCGTCGCCCCGGAACTGGAGCAGTCGGGCGCCAGCCGGGCCCTGACCCTGTCGGCCCCCCTGCGCGTGCGTCAGCTGACCGAGCGGCGCTTCGCGGTGTCGGGCACGCCGTCGGACTGCGTGATGCTGGCGTTTCAGGATCTGATCGCCGGGCCGCCGCCGGACCTGGTGCTGTCGGGCGTCAACCGTGGCCAGAACCTGGGCGAGGACGTCACGGTGTCGGGCACGGTGGCCGGGGCGTTGCAGGGCATGGCGCTGGGCGCCCCCTCGATCGCCTTCAGTCAGTCGCTCAAGGTGTTCCACGACAGTGAGCGGGCGCTCTATCACACGGCCGAAACCTACGCCCCCGGCATCATCCGCAAGCTGCTGGAGCGGCGCTGGCCGGCGGATGTGATCATCAACGTCAACTTCCCGGACCTGGAGCCTGAACAGGTGCAGGCCGTCGAGGTCACGTCCCAGGGCTTCCGCGAGGCGCTCGACGCCCACGCCGAGCGGCGCACCGATCTGCGGGGGCGCGACTACTACTGGATGGGCTTTCGCGGGCGCCAGGACGATTCCCCGGAGGGAACCGATCTCTATGCCGTGCGCCACGGCCGAATCTCGGTTACGCCCTTGCACATCGATCTGACCCACCGCCCGACGCTGCACGATCTCAAGAGCGTGTTGGGCGGGCC
>DATKPD010000014.1:0-39879 GCA_035524315.1 Caulobacteraceae bacterium | reverse complement strand
GCCGCGTAGTCCACCGCGCGCCGGTTGTCGGGATCGACGAGGCTCAGGTCCCACAGCTCCGCCCCCTGATAGGTGTCGGGCACGCCCGGCGCGGTCAGTTTCAGGACCGTCTGCGCCAGCGAGTTGCGCGCGCCCAGCGCCGCGATCTCGCCCGCGAATGCGCTGAAGTCGGCCAGGAAGGCGCCCGAGCGCGCCGGGTCCAGCGCCAGGGCGGCCAGATCGAGCATCGCCGCCTCATAGGCTTCGTTCGGCGCCGACCAGGTGGAATGAATCTTGGCCTCGCGCATCGACTTGACCAGCGCGCCCTTGACCCGGTCGGCATAGGCGGCCAGGGCCGCGGAATCCCCCTCGTTCCCGCCCAGCAGCTCGACCGGCCACGACCCGAGCAGCGTCTGATAGAACAGGTACTCGTCGTTGCGGTCGGGCGCCCCCAGGCCCTCCACGTCGCCAAGGCGCGCGCGCAGCAGACGGCTCCACGCCTGGGTCCGCCGGCCCCAGTCCTCGGGAATTTCCGACAGCACGGCCAGGCGCGCGCGCGCATCCTCGCCGCGCTTGGTGTCGTGGGTCGACGAGGCCAGCATGGCCGCCGGCCAGCGCGCCGCGCGCTGCGCGTTGGCCCTGTGGAACGCGGCCACGCTCACCCCGAACTGCTCGGGCCGCCCGCCCACCTCGTTCACCGCCAGAAGCCGGCCGTAGCGATAGAAGGCGGTGTCCTCCAGCCCCTTGGCCATCACCGGCCCGCTGTACTGCTGCAGCTTCATGGCGCAGCGCAGGACCGTGTGCCGGCTGAAGCCGCTGCGCGGCTTCGCCACGATGTCGCCGCTCAGAACCGCGGCCAGAAAGTCGAACACGCTGGGATCGATCGCGCCCTCGCGCTTGCGCGCCTGCGCCAGGGCCCAGTCCAGGTCGCGGCGATCTTCGGCGGCGGGCGTCGCTGCGGCGTCGATATAGGTGCGGTAGACTGGAAAGCAGGCCACGATCTCGCGCAGGGCGCGCCGCAGGATGTTCCAGGTGAAGTCGGCCGTACCGGGCGTCTGGCGCGCGACGCGGGCGGCCGCGCGCGCCAGGGTGTGCAGTTCCCCGGCCATCTCGTTGGCCATGATCCCCAGCTTGCACGTCCGCACCAGATCGGCGAACGCCGGCTGGACCCCGGCGAACGCCTCATAGGCGCGGGTCAGGCCCGCTTCGCCCGCCGGGTCCACCAGCAGCCCCAGCGCCAGGTTGGCGAAGTCATAGCCCGTGGTCCCGTCCACCGGCCAGTCGCCGCGCAGGCTCTCATGGCCTGCCAGGATCTTCTCCACGACGAGGTAGAAATCCCCGCCACCCTGGGCGCGCAGGCGCTCCAGATAGGCTTTCGGATCCAGCAGCCCGTCAATGTGGTCGATGCGAAGGCCGTCGATCTTGCCCTCGGCCAGAAGACGCAGGACCAGGGCGTGCATATGGTCGAACACCTCCTGCAGTTCCACGCGCACGCCGGCTAGGTCGTTGATGTCGAAGAAGCGCCGGTAATTGATGTCGTCGCCCGCCACGCGGAAGTGAGCCACGCGCCAGTGCTGCCGGCTGATCAGGGCGTCCAGGGCGCGTCGGCCGTCCGCGTCATCGTTGAAGGCGGCAAGACGGGCGGCGATGGCCTGCGCCAACTCGGGCCGATCGCACGTCATGTTTGCGAGGGCGGCCTTCAGGGAGTCCGCGCGCTGGCGGACCTGGGGCCGCCATTCGGGCAAGGCCGCGAAGTCGTCGCCCAGCCGCTCCAGCACGGCGTCGCCGTCGCCGAGGATCTGGCCGTAGTGCGCCGGGTCGATCGGCAGCTTGTGCGCGTCATAGGCCCATACCGCGAAGGCGCCGGCCTCGGCGTCGAACTTTAGCGCCAGGTGGCCGGCGTCCAGCGCCGCGCCGTATTGGTCGCCCAGCACCGGAACCAGCAGCTTGCCGTCCAGGTCCCGCCGCCCTGGCGCCCAGTCGATGTCGAACCAGCCGGCGTAGTGCGAGGCCTGGCCCCACTCCAGCACATCGAGCCACAGCGGATTGTCCGCCCCGCCAACGCCCATGTGATTGGGTGCGAAGTCCAGCACCTGGTTCAGGCCGTGCGCCTGGAACGCCGCGCACATGCGGTCGAAGGCCGCCTCGCCGCCCAGTTCCGGGTTGAGCGCGTTGTGGTCGACGATGTCGTAACCGTGGGTGCTGCCTGGCCGCGCCTTGAGGTAGGGGGAGCAGTAGACGTGGCTTATGCCCAGCCCGGCCAGATAGGGCGCGATCGCGGCGGCGTGGTCGAATCCAAAGCCCGCGTTTAGTTGGAGGCGATAGGTGGCGCGAGGCGTCATCACCGCCCTAGCCCCAGGGCGGCGTGATCGACCAGCGCACCGACCACGGCGCCATCTCGCCGCTCGCCCCGCCCCCGGCCTCGCCCTCGGTCCACACGATATAGCGCAGAGCGGGCGGAAAGCCCCGGGCGGGGCGGCCCGAAAGATTCGCCGCTAAGGCCAGGACCGAGCCGTCCGCCGCCGTCCAGCGCACCGCCACCGCGCCTTCGCCGATCACATCGAACGTTCCGGCCCCGCCGCGCATCTGGGCCGCCAGAGGCGTGATCCAGCGCCGACGGCAGGCCAGCAGGTCGGTGCGCCAGGCCAGCAGGCCCGCGGCCGGCTCCTGTTCGAGCGCCTCCCATTGCAGCTTGGCCGAGCGGAAGGTGGCGTCCGCCTGGGGGTCGGGGATAAGGGCGCGGGTCGCCTCGTCCTGGAAGGCGGGAAAGCGGGCGAACTCCTGGCGTCGGCCTTCACGCACCGCCTCGCCGAGCGCGCCCTCGAAATCGCAGAAAAACGGGAAGGGCTGGCGCGCGCCCCACTCCTCGCCCATGAACAGCATGGGCGCCTGAGGCAGCAACAGATAGACCGCGCCCACCGCCCGCACCGCCTCGGGCGGCGCCAAGGCGTCGATGCGCTCGCCGAACGCCCGGTTGCCAATCTGATCGTGGTTCTGGACGAAGGCGACAAAGGCTTCGGGCGGCAGCTGGCCGCTGGGCTCGCCGCGCGGGGCGTCTCTGAACATCATCATCTCTCCCTGAAAGGCGAACCCTTCCGCCAAGGCGCGGCCGAGCTTGCCGGTGTCGCCAAGGTAGTCGCCGTAGTAGCCGTGGTCCTCGCCGGTCGCGGCCACGTGCAGAACGTGATGCACGTCATCGTTCCACTGGGCGGTATAGAGGCGCGGCCGGCCGCGCGGGTTCCGGGCCAGCAAGCGGGCGCTGTTCTCTTCGTTCTCCAGGATCAGGTGCGCCGGCCGGTCGGTGATCTCGGCGCGAACGCGTTCGGCCAATTCCTCCAGCAGATGCTTGGGGCTGTCGTCGGCGATGGCGTGCACGGCGTCGAGGCGCAGGCCGTCCAGATGGAACTCATTCAGCCAATAGAGCGCGTTCTCGATCGCGAACGCGCGCACCGGCCCGCTGTCCGGACCGTCGTAATTGACCCCCGCGCCCCACGGCGTCTGGTGCCGTTCGGTGAACACCGGGGCGTAGGCCGGCAGGTAGTTCCCATCCGGCCCGAAGTGATTGTAGACCACGTCCAGCAGCACCATGATCCCGCGCGCGTGCGCGGCGTCGATCAGCGCCTTGAGGTCTTCGGGACGGCCATAGGCGCTGTCGGGCGCATAGATCAGCACCCCGTCATAGCCCCAGTTGCGCGCGCCGGGGAAATCGCCCACCGGCATGATCTCGATCGCGGTGACGCCTAGGGATCGCAGATGATCTAGCCGGCCGATCGCGGCGGCGAAGGTCCCGCGCGGCGTGAAGGCGCCGACGTGCAGTTCGTAGAGCACCGCCTCATGCCACGGGCGCCCACGCCAGAACTCCTGGCTCCAGGCGTAGCCGTCGGGGTCGATCACCTCGCTGGGGCCATGCACGTCCGCGGGCTGGAAGCGCGAAGCCGGATCGGGAATTTCCAGGCCGTCCGGCAGCCGGAAGCGGTACCGGGCGCCGGCGCCGGCCTCGGCGACCTCAAGGCCGAACCAGCCCTCCCCGCGTGGTTGCATGGCCAAGCGCCCCGGCGCGCCTTCCAGCACCAGCTCCACTCCATCGACCAGCGGCGCCCACAGCCTGAAGTCCACGCCGCCGCCCTCTAGCAGCCGCGGGCCGAAGGAAAGCGGCGTCATACGAGCAGGAAGAGCAGCAGCGACCGGGCCGTGACCTGGTAGACGTGGCCGAACTCAAGATCGGCCGGCTCCCTCTCGGGCGCATTGGTGTCGATCAGCACCCGCCAGGCATGCCCCTCGAGCGCGGGCGGCAGGTGAAAGTCGACCACATCGTGATAGCTGTTCAGCACCAGCAGCAACGAGGCCTCCTGGCCCTTCTGCTGCAGGCCGCTGGCCTGGGCGCGCCCGTCCAAGAGCATGCCGAAGCAGCGCGCATTCTCGTCCTCCCAATCGGCCGGCTGCATTTCCGATCCGTTGGGATTGATCCAGGACACGTCCTTGACCCCCAGGTCCTCATTGTATTCGCCGGTGAGAAAGCGGCTGCGGTGCAGGACGGGATAGGTCTGGCGCAGATTGATCAGTTTGCGCGTGAACTGGGTCAGGGCGTTACCGTCCCCGCCGCCCGCATCCCAATCGACCCAGCTGATCTCGTTGTCCTGGCAATAGGCGTTGTTGTTGCCCTGCTGAGTTCGGGCGAACTCGTCTCCGGCGACCAGCATGGGGGTGCCTTGCGACAAGAGCAGCGTGCCCAGGATGTTGCGCATCTGGCGCCAGCGCAGATCGACGATCACCGGATCATCGCTTGGCCCCTCGGCGCCGCAGTTCCATGAGCGGTTGTTGGACGAGCCGTCCGCGTTGTCTTCGCCGTTCGCCTCGTTGTGCTTGTCGTTGTAGGTGACAAGATCGTTGAGCGTGAAGCCGTCGTGGGCGGTGACGAAGTTCACGCACGCCCACGGCCGGCGTCCCACCTGGTTGAAGATGTCGCCCGAGGCGGTCAGCCTCTGGCTAATCTCGCTGATCGGCGCCTCGCCGCGCCAGAAGTCGCGCACATTGTCGCGGAACTGGTCGTTCCATTCGGCCCAGCCCGGCGGGAATCCGCCCACCTGATAGCCGCCCGGCCCGCAGTCCCAAGGCTCGGCGATCATCTTCACCTGGCCCAGCACCGGGTCCTGCATGCACGCCTTGAGGAACCCGCTGTGGTCGTCGAAACCGTAGGGTTCGCGCGCGAGCACGGTGCCTAGGTCGAAGCGGAAGCCATCGACGTGCATCTCCTGGGCCCAGTAGCGCAGGCTATCGGTGACCATCTGCAGCACCCGCGGGTGGCTGAGATTGACCGTGTTACCGGTGCCGGTGTCGTTGACGTAGTAGCGCTTCTGGTCGGGCAGCAGGTGATAGTAGTTGAGGTTGTCGATGCCCTTGAACGAGAGCGTCGGCCCCTTCTCGTTGCCCTCGGCGGTGTGGTTGTAGACCACGTCCAGGATCACCTCGAGCCCGGCCTCGTGGAACCGCGCCACCATCTCCTTGAACTCGCGCAGGCTGTTGGGCACGTCGGCCGCGTAACGCGGATCGGGTGCGAAGAAGCCGATGGTGTTGTAGCCCCAGTAGTTGGTCAGCCCCCGGTCGAGCAGGTGGCTGTCGTTGACGAAGGTGTGCACCGGCAGAAGCTCGACCGAGGTCACGCCGAGCGACTTGATGTAGTCAATCACTGCCTTGGTCCCCATGCCGCGATAGGTGCCGCGCGCGTCCTCGGGCACGGCGGGATGGCGCTGGGTGAAGCCCTTGACGTGGGCCTCGTAGATGATCGTGTGGTCCCAGGGGGCGGCGTGGCGCTCCGGCTCGCCGCGCCAGTCGAAATCGGGATCGACCACCACGCACTTGGGCATGAACGGCGCGCTGTCGCGCTCGTCGAAGGTCAGGTCGTCCTGGGTTTCCAGCTTGTAGCCGAACACCGCCGGGTCCCAGGTCAGCGAGCCGGCGTGGGCTCGCGCATAGGGATCGAGCAGCAGCTTGTTGGGATTGAACCGGTGGCCTTCGTCCGGCTCATAGGGGCCGTGGACACGAAAGCCGTAGAACGTCCCGGGCCCCACGTCGGGCAGATAGCCGTGGAAGATCTGGTCGGTGTATTCGGGCAGCGCGATCCGGTCGGTCTCGCGCTCGCCGCTCTGGTCGAACAGGCAGACCTCGACCTTGGTGGCCGACGATGAAAACAGGGCGAAGTTCGTTCCAGACCCATCCCAACAGGCGCCGCGCGGATGAGGCGAGCCTTCCTGAACACGCAAACCGTCGATGATCAAAGCCGTCCCCAAAAACAGCCCCGCCCCATGGCCAGGGTTGGAAGCGGTAACGAGCGAGGCGTTGGTTGGTTCGCCGCGATCTCGACTTGGTTCGCGCAGGAGGCGAAATCGGCGCCCGAAGATTCAAACCCGCCTGGAAACCAGGCGGCGTCAGGGCTGTTCCGGCTGAGGGCGCGGCTAGGGCTTCGCCGAGGCGTCCGGATCGGCGTCGGGCAAGGCATAGGTGGCCAGGACGTGGCCCGCGATGACCGAGACATATTCCTTGCCGTCGACCGCGTAGGCGATCGGCGCCATGGCGATCAGACCGCCCAGGTTGGCCCGCCACAGTTCCTGGCCCGAGCGGCCGTCGAGCGCGTAGACATAACCTTCCCGCCCGCCGCTGAACACCAGGTTCGAGGCCGTGGTCAACACGCCCGCGTCAGTTACGTCGAACATCCGGTAGGTCCACACCCGCTTGCCAGTGTGCGGATCGATGGCGATGACGGCGCCGTTCCCCGTCACATCGGTCGCCTCGTCCATCGGCGGGCCGGGCTTGCCCATGTGCGGCGTGGGCGCGTCGGGCGTGGGCCCGACCACGGTGAACCCGCCGCCGACGAAATAGGTGTTGGGCTTGTAGGTGTCTGCCTCGCGGCGGTAGATCGCCCCGTAGTTCTCCCAGATCGGCACATACATCAGACCGGTCCCCGGGTTGTAGGCCGGCGGGTACCAGTTGGTGCCCCCGTTGACCCCGGGATAGGTCGCCGAGCCCGCCGGCTGGGGCGTCTGGATCGGCCGGCCGTTTGGGTCCAGGCCGCTGGCCCAGTTGACCTTGATGAACGGCTGTCCCAGCAGGTATTTGCCGGTCGCCCGGTCAAGCACATAAAAGAAGCCGTTGCGGTTGGCCCACAGCATCAGCTTGGACGGCTTGCCCTGCCAGTCCATGTCGGCCAGCACCGGGACCTGCACCGAGTCGTAGTCGTAGCCGTCGTGCGGCGTGAACTGGAAATGCCACTTGAGCCGGCCCGTGTCGGCGTCCAGCGCCACGACGGAGTCGGTATAAAGATTGTCGCCGGGGCGCTGGTCGGGGTTCCAGTCGGGGCCCGGATTGCCCACGCCCCAATAGACCAGGTTGAGAGCCGGATCGTATGACCCCGTGACCCAGGTCGGCCCCCCGCCGTGCACCCAGTCGTCGCCGCTCCACGTCTCGTGGCCAGGCTCGCCGGGGCCGGGCACGGTGTTGAAGCGCCAGGCCTCGCGCCCGGTCTTGCCGTCGTAGGCGGCCACGAAGCCGCGGATGCCCGCCTCCCCGCCGCTGACGCCCACCAGCACCTTGTCCTTCACCGCCAGGGGCGCGCCGGTCATGGCGTAACCCTGGTCGGGATCGGCAACCGTCACATTCCACAGGGCCTGCCCGGTGTGGGCGTCGATCGCCACCAGGTGCGAATCCAGCGTGCCGAGGTAGAGGGTGTCGCCCAGGATCGCCAGGCCGCGATTGTTGGCCCCGCAGCACACCTGGGTGTTGGCCGCGGGCGTGTAGCGATAGATCCAGAAGGCCTTGCCTGTGCGCGCGTCCAGGGCCACCACGTCGTTGGGCCGCTGGGTCACGTACATCACGCCGTCGACCACCAGCGGATTGGCCTCCCACGTTCCCACTGCTTGATCCTGCAGCATCCACTTCAGCTGCAGCTGGCCCACATTGGCCGGCGTGACCTGCGCCAGGCTGCTGAAGCGCTTGCCGTCATAGGTCCCGCTGTAGGTCAGCCAGTTCTGCGGCTCGGACGCCGCGTGCTCGATCCGCGCCGAGGTCACCTGAGCGCGGGCGTCGGGGACCAGGCAGACTCCGAGGCAAAGGCTGAGAACGAGCGCGGCCAGCGCCGGCGCAAAGGGTCGCGGTACGGCGCGCATCAAAGCCCCTTCAGTGACTCGAGATAGGCCATCAGGTCGGAGAGTTCGGCGTCGGTCAGCTTGCCCGCATAGGCCGGCATGGCCGAGGTCGGCGATATGTCGAAGGTGCGGATGTCGGCCTTCGCCAGCGAGACCAGCTGATGGTGTTCGTCAATCAACTGCACCGAATAGGTGTCTTCGTTCAGCCGCCGGCCGCGGATGGTGCGCCCGTCCCTGGTTACGATGCGCACGGGGCGGTCGATCGGATACATCGCCTTGTTCGGATCGAGGATCATGCGCAGGATATCGGCGGGAATGCGTTCGGAGGCCACGCCGCTCAGGCTCGGCGCGTTGTACGGACCGTCGCCTTCCGGCAGATGGCAGGCGCTGCAGCCGCCCTTGCCCTGGAACACCTGCAGGCCGCGCGCCTTGTCGCCGACCGGCATGGGCTTGTCGCTGCGATCGAAGCCCGAGCGGATGAACGCCACCAGCGAATCCAGATTGTCCGGAGTCAGGGCCGCGAAGGCGGGCATGCCCGCGCCCGTCACGCCGCCGTGGATCGTGGCGCGGATGTCGTCGTCCGACACCGCTTTCTTGAACTGTTGGCGCGCCAGATTCACGCCGCCGATGCCGTCGCCATTGGTCCCATGGCACAGCTGGCAGTTCCTGGCGTAGAGCGCCGAGCCCGCCAGGATCTCGGCGGCTGTGTAGGGATGGTCTTCCGTCTGGGCCAGCGCTACGCCGACGCCGCCGGCCAAAACCGCGGCGATACCGATCGCGATCGCTTTGGCGGCGCTGCCGGAACGCACCGTGCTTGGCTCCCCGACGTTTGCGGCCGCGAACGGCGACCTGTTGGCTAAGGCATTGTATATTCGGTTGGATGGCAAACTAAAGCCTCGGAATGGTCGGCGCCTCCCTTCGCGCCAAGCGTTGAACGGACATGAAACAGGCGATGGACAGTCTTAGTTTCCAAACCCGCGGCCGCGGTCTGTGGCAGATCACCCGGCCCGTGGTTGGATGGATCGACCGGCAGGCGATCCGCGACGGACTGCTGACCCTGTTCTGCCGACACACCTCGGCCTCACTGCTGATCCAGGAGAACGCCGCGCCCGAGGTTCGCACCGACCTGGAGGCCTTCTTCGAGCGCTTGATCCCCGAGGATCCCGCGCTATACGCCCACGACGACGAGGGCCCCGATGACATGCCCTCGCACATCCGCGCGGTCCTGACCCAGGTACACTTGTCGATCCCGCTGATCGGCGGCCGGCTGGCTCTGGGCACATGGCAGGGCGTTTATCTGTTCGAGCACCGCCGACGTCCCCACCAACGCCAGATCGCCGTGCACCTTCAGGGTGAGTGAGGCCCGCCGAGGAACCTCGCCGGAATATACAGCGGCTGGGAATCCTCCCACAGGCTGTCGGTCAGAGCGCGCTTGCCCGAGCCGTCGGCGTTCATGATCCAGATCTGGCCGTAGGGCTGGAAGTTGTTGTCATACAGCGGCGCCTCGTCCTTGAAGCCGTAAAAGCCGCTGTTCCACAGGATGCGGCCATCGGCGGTCCAAGTCGCGTGGGCGTCGTTGGCGCCCGAGGTGGTCAGCCGCTTCAGGTCCGAGCCGTCCGGGCGGATGGTGAAGATGTCGAAGTTGCCGTCGCCCAGCCGGCGGCTGAACACGATGCGCGACCCGTCTGGCGACCAGGCCGGGAGATTGTCGTAGTCGGTGGTCAAGACGCGCAGCGCCCGCGTCTGCAGGTCCAGTATTTGCAGCCCGCCGGTCCCGTCGGCGCCAACTAGGCGGAACACGACCTGGCGGCCGTCGGGGGCACAGCTGGGGAAGCCCGCGTTCTGCGGCCCTTCGTAAAGGGTCTCCAACCCCGTGCCGTCGCGCCGCACGCGCATGATCTTGGTCGGGCCCTTGAAGCGATTCTCGAAATAAAGACCGAAGCCGAACACCACCCATTGTCCGTCGGGCGACCAGCACGGCCCGAAAGCCAGACCCTTGCCCTGCGTGTCGAACACCCGAACACGGTTCGAGCCGTCCGGGTCGAGCACCGCGACCGACGAATTGGACTGCTGCTCGGTAATCACCAGCTTGCCGTCGCGTGAGAGGCCCGGAAACGAATCCGTACTGCGATAGGCGTAGGCCGGGTCCCAGCTGTAGAGCGGGGTGTTCTGCGGCAGCTTGTCAAAGCTCAGCTTCTCGTACACCACCTTGGACGCGTCGGGCGACCAGGCCGGCGAGCGGACATGGCCCTTGACCCCTGGCCGGCCCGAGGTGAAGTACAACCCCTCGCCGTCCCCGCCCTTGACCATGTAGCCGATCTCGTCAGCGCCCAGGAACTGCGGGAACAGCTTCAGGCCTGGCCCTGTCGTGTGTTCCGTCCGCTCGCCGGTGGCGACATCGACCGACACGATCTGCGAGGCGGCGTGGGCCACGAGGAAGGCGATACGACCGTTCCAGGTGTCCTGCACCGAGGCCTCGTAGAACACCACACGCTTGCCGTCCTTGGACCACTTTGGCGAGCCGGCGCTGTAGCCCGGCCGCCCGGCGATGCGGCGAAAGCCCTCGCCATCGGCCCGCGCGATGTAGAGGCTCAGTTGCTGAACCTGTTCCCAGCCCTCGCCGGCCCCCGCGCACGACGTCGAGCCTTGCTGCGCCGAGCAGTCGTGCCCCTTCCACGCAGTGTTTCGGTCCGACGAGAAGGCAAGCCAGCGGCCATCGGGCGACCATGCGGGCCGGAAGAAACCGTCGGGCTTGTCCGGATCGCCCTGGAAGCCGCCGCGACCGGTCAGGTTCACCGCCTTGCCGGTGCGCCGGTCGAGCACCCACACATTGGCCTTACCGCCTTGGCGGGTCGAGACGAAGGCGATGCGCCGCCCGTCGGGCGAGACCACTGCCGCATCCTCCACCGCCGGGCTGGCGATCAGCGGCGCCAGACCCGAGCCATCGAGCCGCGCGCTATAGATGTCAGCCTGCCCGCGCCCACGCCGCTCGGAGGTGAACAGCAGGCGCCGGCCATGGGCGAAGAACGAGGCGTGGTAGTCCAGGCCAGGCGCATCGGTCAGCAGCCTGCGCTCGCCCGAGCCGTCGGCGTTAGCGATATAGAGCTGGGCGCCGGTCGGTCCCACCCGGTCCATCAGCATCACGCCGCGTCGCTGCGCCAACGCCGCCCCGCCGAGCGCGGTCGCCGAAAACCCCGTCATCGCGACCAGCACCTCGCGCCGATCGAGCTTATCCTGCCCCATGCGATTACACGGACGCCGACTCGCGCCCCTCCCCTTAGCCCGATCATGGCACGAGGCCCCGGCCGGTCCGCAAGCCTGCCGATGACATCCGTCCGGAAATGCGATTACCCTGACGCCCGCCCGTGACCGAATGACGGCCCGGCGAACACGGGAGGGAAGAACCATGAAGACCCTGACCGCGACCTTGGCCTGCGTATGGGCGCTGTCGGGAGCGGCCCTCGCACAGGCGCCCCAAGCGCCCGTGAGCTACACCGGCGCCCTGGTTTCGCAGTCCGACGCCGAGGTCACCCTGCAGACCAAGACCGGCCCGGTCACCGTGCCGATGACGCTGGGCTGGACCGTGTCCACACCGCGCAAGACCGCCGCCGCCGCGATCATGCCCGGCGACTTCATCGCCAGCGCCAACAAGGACCTCGGCCCGACCAGCGGCCGCTCGACCGAGGTGCGCATCCTGGAGCCCGGTTATCGGCCCGAGAACAGCACCCACCCCATGGGCCCGCCCGCCATGTCCATCACCCACGGCACGGTGGCCAAGTCCGAGCCCGGCCCCGACGGCCAGCAACTGACGGTCACCTTCCCTGCCGGGTCCCGCGAGTTGCTCGTACCGCCCGAGGCGCCCGTCACAGCTTACGACCTGCATCCGCGCAGCACACTCACGCCGGGCGTGACCGTCAACGCGGTGACGCGCAAGGGCCCCGATGGCGTCGCACGCGCCAGCCGCCTGGTGATCGTGCCGGCGACGTAGGACGAAGACGACAAGCGAACCCAGGCGGACTTTGGGAAGCTCTCTTTACGGCGAGCTTCCCCGCAAGCGGGAGAGCTCGCCGCTGCCTACGTTCAGCTCAGGATCAGTCGCGCGGGGTCGAGGCCGCGCCCGCCACGGCGCCCGTGCCGCCGCCCACCGCGGCGCCCACAGCCGCGCCGGGGGCGCAGCCAATGGGGAGCGTCACAAGACAGCCGATGGCCGCGCCGACGCCGGCGCCGGTCGCCCCGCCGGCCAGAGCGCGCGCGCCCGGATCCGCGTGCCAACTGCCGTCGCGGTCGTAGTAGCCGCGATCGTTGTCCGGATCGGCGCGCCAGTGCACGTTCTGGTCGCCCCGGTGAGCGTCATACCAATCGGAATTGTAATAGGTGACGGGCGCGTCGGGCCCGTAGGCGTAACGGTGATGTACCCGCCAGCAGTCGCCGTACTGATTACAGGCGACGTAGGCCTGATCGGCCGGATCGGCGCTCGCAACGGCAGGCATCATCGAGCTTCCGCCCAGAACGGCGACAAACGAACTCAGTCCAATCGCAGTGGCTAGAACTTTCATGGCATTTCCTCTCGTTGCGATGGACGGCGGGAACGCCAGCTGTCCATTCCCCGACAAACGAGACCTGAAAGACCTTTGTTCCAACTGCGGGGACTGGGGCGCCACTCCGGGCCGCTGTTTTGGCCGCGCCGCCCCCCGTCTCAGGTCGGCGGCAGTTCGCCGGGGGATGGCGCGACGTCCGAGGGCGCATGGAGCAGGCTGTCCACCGCGTCGGGGATGGCCGCAGACGCCGGCGCCGGCGCGGAGACGGGGATCGGCGCGGCCGGCTCGGCCGGCGGGGGACCAGCGGGGATCGGCTGGTTGGGCAGGCGCCGCAAGGCCAAGCGCATATAGTCATGCCATAGCTCGGCCGGCGCGATCCCGCCGGTGATGCGCCGCATGGGCGTGCTGTCGTCGCGCCCCATCCACACCACGGTGGTCAGGCCCCCGGTGAAGCCGCAGAACCAGGCGTCCTTGTAGTCCGAGGTCGTGCCAGTCTTGCCCGCGATGTCGTAGCCGGGGATGGCGGCGCGCACGCCCGTGCCCGTGCCGACCACCGCGCGCATCATGCCAGTCAGTTCGCTGAGCGGCGGGTTGGCGATCACCGGCGGGGGCGGGGCGCTGTGGTGCTGCCACAGCACTTGGCCGCTGGTCGTGCGGATGCGCTCGACGCCATAGGCCGCCACCCGGTTGCCCCCGTTGGAGAAGGCGTCGTAGGCCTGGGCCATCTCGAGCGGCGTGACCAGGGTGGTGCCCAGCGCCATGGCCGGATCGGTGTTGATCTGCGAGACGATGCCCAGGCGGTGGGCGGTGGCCGCCACCTGGGGCCGGCCTACCTCGTCGGCCAGGCGCGCGGCCACGGTGTTGATCGACTGGGCGAAGGCGGCCTGCAGGGTGATGGGACCCAGGTAGGTGTTCTCGAAATTCTGCGGCGACCAATTGCCGATGGTCACCGGCTCGTCGACCACCATCATGTCGGGCGTGCGCCCCTGCTCCAGCGCGGTCAGATAGACAAACGGCTTCCACGACGAGCCGGCCTGGCGGTGGGCGTCGGTGGCGCGGTTGAAGGGACTGGCCTGGTAATCGACCCCGCCGACCATGGCGCGCACGCGGCCGAAGCCGTCCAGGCTCACCACCGCCGCCTGGCCGACCTTGGCCTTGGCGTAGCGATCGACCTCGGCCTTGGCGGTCTGGGCGGCGGCCTCCTCCGTCGGCATGTCCAGGGTGGTCTCCACCACCAGGTCCTGCTTGGGCGTCCCGATGGCCTGGCGCGTCTGGCCGTCGACCCAGTCCAGGAAATACTCGGCCGAGGCGGTGGTGGCGGCGGGCCACACCTTGGGGGTCTGGTCCAGGGCCTGGCGCCGCTGAGCGTCGGTAATGGCGCCGGTCTCGACCATGGCGTCCAGCACCAGGCGGGTGCGCTCAGCCGACTTCTCGGGATTTTCAGCCGGGTTGTAGGTCGACGGCGCCTTCATGATCGCCGCCAGCATCGCCGCCTCGCGGATGGTCAAGCGCGCGGCCGGCTTGTTGAAGTAGCGCGCCGAGGCCTGCTCGATGCCATAGGCCCCTTCGCCGAAATAGACCCGGCTGAGGTACAGACCCAGGATCTGCGGCTTGGTGTAGATCTGCTCCAGCTGGATGGCGTAAATCGCCTCCTGAGCCTTGCGCTCAAGGTTGCGGTCGTCGGTCAGGAAAAGGTTGCGCGCCAGCTGCTGGGTGATGGTCGAGGCGCCCTGAGCCGCGCGCCCCTTGCCCAGGTCAGTCAGCAGGGCGCGAGCGATCCCCACCGGGTCCACCCCCTGATGTTCGTAGAAGCGCCGGTCCTCGATCGAGACGAACGCCGCGGGCACATAGGCCGGCAGGGCGGCGACGTTGACTGGCGGCGAGAACTTGCCGCCTCGCACGCCAAGCACCGCGCCGGACCGGTCGACATAGGTGATCTGGGGATCACGCTTGATCTCAGGCAGCCGCGGAATCTCGGCCGACTGACCAAACAGAGACAGGGCGGCTGCTAGGGCGACGACCACGCGGGCAGGCTCCGACTTTGACGCGTAAGGCGGCCGTCATATCATGAGTCATTGAGGCCATGTCGCGGCGGGCGCGGGACCGGTGGCGGATTTGTTCCGCCTGGCGTGTCATAGTCACGTCGGGCGGAGCCGCCGCCCCAACAAGCGGATTGAACATGCACAACTTCGGACGTCCTTCGCATCGGCTCGGAACCGGCCTGGTTCTGGCCGCCCTGGCCTTCGCCGCGGCCCCCAGCTGGGCTCAGACTCCGCCGCCCCCCACGTCAGGCATGGCGCCGGGCATGGCTGGCATGCCGGGTATGGCGGGCATGCCGGGCATGCGCCGAGGCGGGCAAGGCTGGGACGCCCAGCAGAAGAGCCAGGCCTACGCCACCGAGAAGCTCGCCGCCTCGCCGCGAAAGCACGAATGGGTCAGCATCCCCAATGGCGACCGCCTGCTGAAAGGCTTCGTCACCTACGGCTCCGGCGGGGCCAAGGCCCCGGTGGTTTTGGTGGTGCATGAGGTGTTCGGCCTGACCGACTCCACCCGCAACACGGCGGATGAGATCGCCGCCATGGGCTACACCACCATCGCCATCGACCTGCTGTCGGGCCGCGGTCCGGGCGGCGGCGACTCGCCGTCGTTCGATGCCGACCACAGCGCCAGCGACATGAACACTTCCCTGCCCGACGCGGCCACCAATAGCGACTTCGAAGCCTGGTCGGCCTATGCGGCCAAGCTGCCGCAATCCAACGGCAAGCTGGCCATTGTCGGCCTGTCGTTCGGCGGTGGCGCGGCCTTCCGCTATGTCGCCGAGGTGCAGAACCCCAGCCTCAAGGCCCTGTGCGTGTTCTACGACATCGGCCCGCCCCCCGAGACGCAGAAGCTGCCCAACCCCGGGACCATCTCGGTCGATCATATCATCACGCCGGTCTACGGCTTCTACGGCGCCACCGACACCCGCGTGATCAACAGCCTGCCCGCCACCACCGCCGCCATGAAGGCCGCCGGCAAGTTCTACGAGCCGGTGGTGTATGAAGGCGCCGACCACGCCTTCATGCGCGTGGGCGAACAGCCGGCCGACAAGAACCCGGCCAACGCCGCCGCGGTCAAGGCGGCCTCGGCTCGGCTGAAGAAAATCCTAGCCGGCCTCTGAGCTAAGCGAAGGCGGGGCGCTCAGGCGTCCCGCCGTTCGCCTCTGATCGCGATCAGATTTCCTGCCCGATCCGTTCGGCCAGCCGCAGCGCCAGCGCCGCCCCCGTCAGCGTCGGGTTGACCACGCTGGTCGATGGAAACACGCCCGTGCTGGCGATGAACAGATTGGCGTGGTCGTGCGACCGGCAATCGCCATCGACCACCGAGGTGCGCGGATCGGCGCCCATGATGGTCGAGCCCATCACGTGCGCCGCCAGCTTCCATCCCTTGCGGTCGCCCAGGCGCGTTTGCACCTCGAACGCCTGGTCGAAGCGCTCGAAATCCTGGCCCACCACCACCGCGCCGGCTCGGGTGTAGTCGTCCACGTCGAAATGGATGCGCGGATTGGGCAAGCCCAGTGAATCCTTCCGATCGCCAAGGGTGATGCGGTTGGACGGGTTTGGCAGCATCTCAAGCGCTGCAATGATCGTCATGGACCGCGCCGCATCATGGCGAATGCGATCGTCAAGTTCCTTCCCGATCACGCCCTGTTTGAGCAGCCGGTCGGTCACGCCGAGGTTGGGCGAGGTTTGCGGGCTAAGGTAGCGGATGGCGGCGCGCCGCGCGCGATCGGGCCCATCGCGGCGGTCGTTGATCCCGCCCTGCTGCACCGGACCGCGTCCAGGCCACATAGGGTCTCTCGCCAGCACGCTCCACGCCAGCGAGGGGTGGCTCATCAGGTTGCGCCCGACCTGGCCCGATCGGTTGCCGACCCCGGACATGAGCATAAGTTTGGGCGTCTCGACCGCATGCGCGGCCAGGATGACATAACGGGCCGTGCGACGGGTGCTGGTTCCGTCCGGCGTCATGGCATGCACGGCGACGATCTTGCCGCCCGGCCCGGTCTCCAGCTTGTAGGCCACGGTCTGGGCCAGCACCTTGGCCCCCGCGCGCTCAGCCCGGGCGACGGCCATGTCGCCGGTGAACATCGCGCCGATGGGACACAGCGGCGAGCAGTTGTTGTTGCCGCGGCACGCCGGACGTCCCTCGAAGGTCTTGGTCGCCCGCAGATGCGGCTCGTCGATGAAATGGAAGCCCAGGCCGTTCATCTTGGCGGCGACCGTCTGGGTGTAGGCGCTCCAGGCCTCAGCCGGCAGGGGATAAGGCGCTGAGCGGGGCGGGAACGGCTGTCCGCCCTGGCCGCTCTGGTCGTCCGTATCGTTTCCCGAGCAGCCGGTGATCTGTTCGGCCAGGCTGTACCACGGCTCCAGGTCGTCATAGCCGATCGGCCAGTCGCGCCCTTGGCCATACAGGGACTTGAGCTTGAAGTCGTTGGGCAGATAGCGCCAGAACGCGCTGCTCCAGTGCCAGGTGGTGCCGCCCACCACCTTGAGCATCGACGGCCTCCACGTCAGCGGGCCGACGTTCTCGATATAGCCGTCGGAATATTGGCCACCGTCGCTCTTGGGCGCCCAGGACTGCTCGGGGAAGAAAGCCTCATAGTCGTTCTTGTTGGGCGCCTCGCGGAACGCCTGCAGCAGCTTGTAGCGCTCAACCCGGGGCCCGGCCTCGAGCACCAGCACCGCCTTGCCCTTGCGCGCCAGCCGCTCAGCCGCCATCCCACCCAGGATGCCCGCGCCGACCACGATCACGTCGGCGTCCATCTGGCCGCTCATGGCTGCACCGCCTGGGCCCAGTAGCCTGACGGGCGGCGCGAATAGGTGGGCACGACGGTGACGTCGGCGGTCGGCCGATACATCAGCGCATCTTGATAAGCGACGAAATGTCCGCGCCAATCGTGGCCGACCCGGCCGGTGTAGAGCGCCCCGATCAGGGCGGTGGCCGTCGCCATCAGGCTCGGCTCGCCGGCCAGGGCGGAGGCCTTGAACGCCTCCACATCCGCCAGACCCGCGGCGCGGATGCGTTCGCCGAGCATCGCGAGTCGCTGGTCGAACCCCGGCTCTTGGGCGCGGAGGCCCTCATAGGCTTTCCGCACCATCTCGCTCGAAAGGTCCGACTTGCCGGTCAGAAACGCGGCGAGGGCCGCCACGTCGGCGGGCGGGGCCGCCAGATCGGCGGCGGCCGCCGTCATGCCTGTCATCGTCAAAACCGCCGTCAGCGCGGTCGAGCCCGCCAAAAAGCGCCGCCGATCAATCGCCGACGACGCCCCATCTCTCGCCAAGGCCTGCATCAGCCCCTCCCTGCCGTTTTGACGATGAATCTACACCCAGCCCTTCCATTTGAACCAGGCCAGCGGGACCAGGGCGCTGAGCACGATCACCGCCAGGGCCATCGGATAGCCCCACGCCCAATTCAACTCCGGCATCGCCTTGAAGTTCATGCCCCACACGCCCGCCATCAGGGTCGGCGGAATGCCCACAATCGACCACACCGTCAGCACCTTGAAGATGTCGTTCTGAGAGATGTTGATGAAGCCCAGCACGGCGTCGAGCAGGAACTGCACCTTGTCGGCCAGCTGCGCCTCGTAGTCATTGAGCGAGGACACGTCCTGACGCACCGCCTTCAGGCGATCGGTGATGCCGTCGTCCTGCCCGGCGTGGCGCACCTCGATCACGAACGGCACGATCCGCGCCACCCCCAGCAAAACGTCGCGGATCTGCGACAGCCGCTCGCCAATCCGCCCGACCTCGCGCAGCACCTGCCGCTGGTGCGCCTCGTTCCGATTAGGCGACGGCCTGGGCCCGTCCGGGTGAAAGATCGAGCGCGAAACCCCATCCAGTTCGCCCGCCATCTGCTCCAGCCCATCGGCCACGCGATCGACGATCGCTTCGAACACGCAGGTGAATACGCCCAGGCTGGTGATCTCCTCGTCGCCGCGCGCGTTCTGAGCGGCGGTGTCGAAAGCGAAGAGGGCGTCGAAGCGCACGGTGATCAGCCGCTGGCGCGACAGCACGAAGCCCACCGGCGTCAAATGCGGAGCGTCGCCAACCACCAGCATGGACGTGGAGAGGTAGAGCGCTTCGCGCGTGCGCTGCAGGCGGCTGGACGCCTCAATCGCGCTCACCTCCTCTCGCGAGGGAACGCGCAGGCCGGTGGCCTCCGACACCTGCGCCATTTCCTCATCGGTCGGGGCCTGCAGGTCGATCCACACGGCCTCATGCAGGCGATCGGCGGCCTGGGTCTCGGCGGGATAGGCGGTCAGCATGGTCGCAAAAGCCCCAGGAAAGGCGAAGGTTCACACCAGCAGATCGCGGCGGATCTCGATCTGATTGCCCTCCGGGTCGCGGATCAGGATCTGGATCGGCACGCCCTTGGGGTCGCGGTTCACCTGCGTATCGACGTGCAGCGCCTGGAGCGTCTTGAGGGCCTGGGCCACGTCCGGCACATGGAACACCACGTGGGTCCAGCCCTGCTTGGAATAGACCGATGGGCCGTCAGGGTCGCGGTGTGAGCCCTTGAATTTGACCATGTCGATCCGGTAGCCGGGAATGACCAAGTGCCAGTTCCTCATGTCCGGATTGGCCTCGGACCTGGAGTAAATCTTGAAGCCGAGCACTCGCTGGTACCACGCCGCCTCCAGTTCCAGGTTCTCCACCGACAGGGTGGCGTGATCGGGCACCAGACCGGTCACGGGCGGCGGCGAGGCGCTGTCGGCGGCGGACGGCTGTTGCGCCCAGGCCCGCGGTTCGGCCATCACGGCCAGCGCCGCCAGAATGATTGCGGGGAAATAGGATCTCATCAGGTGCCTTCATCGAGGGGTTCGGACGCCTTGGACGGCGTCTCGCCGCCGCACACTGAACCATCGGCCGGCCCAGGGCGAGGGCTTTGCACACGGGCGCGGACCGCCGCGCGTCTGGACTCCCTGACAATTCAAAAACTGGATGTTTTTGCGGGCCAGCACGCCGCCTACCCTCGCCTTCCATCAGGTGTAAGGCGATCGGCGTGGGGGCAAGTTCGGCATTGCGGTTCGAAATTCAGGTCGCGCCGTCGTCCTGTCCCGATGACGCATCCGCGATCCCGACGCGCGGCGCAACCCGCATCCGGGCTCAAGATGGCCAGACCCTGCTGCGGGCCCTGCAGGCCGCTAACGCGCCGATCCTCAGCGTGTGCGGCGGCCAGGCCTCCTGCGGCGCCTGCCGAGTGCGGATCGAGACGGACGATCTGGCGGACCTGACGCCCGCCGGCCGGGTGGAAGGCGCCCTCCTGGACTGCCTCGACGATCCCCTGCCCGGTCACCGCCTGGCCTGCCAGGTGGTGCTGACCCCAGCGCTCAGTGGCCTGCGCCTTACGCTCGCCCCCTAAACCCAACCCCCCAGCCCCAGGAGCCTCCCTATGAACGTCACCATGAAGCAGAGCGACTTCGAAGCCGTCGGCGAGGCTTTCAGCCTTAAGCAGATGTTTGAACAGCGCGACCGGACGCGCGAGGTGATCGGCGCCATCGCCGCGGCCGTGAAGCCCGGCATGGTCGAGGAGGACGCGGTCGACATGGCCAAGGGCATGTTGGCCGAGCGCAAGATGCTGCGCGGCTGGCACGACGTCTACGTCCGCTTCGGGACCAACACCACCAAGACCTTCGGCGAGGCCTCCGATCCCGGCATCGTGCTGGGCGATACAGACATCTTCCTGATCGACATCGGTCCGGTGTTCGAGAAATGGGAAGGCGACGGCGGCGACACCTTCGTTTTCGGCGACGACCCCGAGATGGCCCGCGCCGCGGTGGACGCGCGCGCGATCTTCCACGCCGCGCGCAAGCTGTGGCTCAAGGACGGACTGAGCGGCCAGGCGCTCTACGCCTTCGCCGTCGAAGAGGCCGAAAAGCTCGGATGGGCGCTCAACATGGACCTGTCGGGCCACCGCCTGTCGGACTTCCCCCACTCGGTGATCTATGACGGGCCGATGGCCGATATGACCTTCACCCCCTCGCCCGCCCTGTGGGTGCTGGAAATCCATATCCGCCACCCCACGCGGCCCTTCGGGGCCTTCTTCGAGGACATGCTGCTGGACGACAGCTACTTCCCGGCGTGAGTCCCGGCGGGGCGGCCCGCCGGCTGTCGCGAAGCCTTCAAGGCCTTGCGGCATAGGTGGGCTTTGCTCTGGCGAGGCCTTCCATGACGAGACACACGCGCGGCCGGCGGCGCTTCCTGCAGCTGGCGGGCGGCGCGGCCCTGGGCTCGGCCCTGCAGGCGCCGATCGCGCGGGCGCTCGAACTGCCGGCGCGGCGCCTCACCGGCACGCTCAAAGACATCGAGCACGTGGTCATCTTCATGCAGGAGAACCGTTCGTTCGATCACTACTTCGGCACGCTGCGCGGGGTGCGCGGCTTTGGCGATCCGCGTCCGCTGACACGGCCGGGCGGCGCCAGCGTGTTCGAGCAGCCGCGCTCAGCCGTCCGGGCCGACGTAGTCACGCCGTTCCACATGGACGCGGCGTCGACCGGCGCCCAGAGCCTGCATAGCCTGGATCACAGCTGGAAGGGCAGTCACGCCCTCTGGAAGCGGCATGACGCGTGGATCGCGGCCAAGACCGACTTGACCATGGGCTATTTCACACGCGCGGACATTCCGTTCTACCACGCCCTGGCTGACGCCTTCACCGTGTGCGACGCCTACCACTGCTCGATCTTCGGCCCGACCAATCCCAACCGGATGTTCCTGTTCACCGGCACCAGCGGCCTGGCGGCGGGCGATCATGGTCCGCAGGTGGTGATCAACCCGCCCGACGAGACCAACGAGACCGCCGACCCGGCCAACGACGCCAAGGCCTTCGCGCCTTATGGCTGGACGACCTACGCCGAGCGGCTGCAGGCCGCAGGCGTCAGCTGGCGCGTGTATCAGGAGTATGACAACTACGGCGACAACGCCCTGGCCTACTTCGCCCGGTTCCGGGGCCTGAATCCCGCCTCGCCGCTCTACCAGCGCGGACGCGCGTGGGCCGAGGGCTCCACTGCCGACAACGCCAAGACCACCGACGGCGAGCATCTGGTGGCGGCGTTCGCGCGCGACGCGGCGGCGGACCGCCTGCCCCAGGTGTCGTGGATCGTGGCGCCGACCGCCCTGTGCGAACATCCCTCGGCCACGCCCGGCGCCGGGGAGAGCCTGACCGCTCGGCTGATCGCGGCCCTGACCGCCAACCCCGCCGTCTGGGCCAAAACCGCCCTGATCCTGAATTACGACGAAAACGACGGCTTCTTCGATCATATGCCTCCGCTGGTCCCGCCCGCGGGCGCGGCGCCGGGCAAGAGCACCGTCACCCTCGAAGGCGAACTCTATGACGGCCAGCCGGTGGGCTTCGGTCCGCGCGTGCCGATGATCGTGGTGTCGCCCTGGACCAAGGGCGGCTTCGTCAATTCGCAGACGTTCGACCACACCTCAGTCATCCGTTTGCTCGAGGCGCGCTTCGGCGTCCCCGAGCCCCACATCACGCCGTGGCGGCGGGCCATGGCGGGCGACCTGACCAGCGTGTTCGACTTCGCCGCCCCGCATCCCACGCCCGGCGCGGCCCTGCCCGATGCGGCCGGCCTGCCGGCGCAGGCCCGCGCGCAGGCGCGCCTGCCCGCGCCGACGGCGCCCGCGACGCCCGCTGTCCTGCCGCGCCAGGAGCCGGGGTCGCGGCCCGCGCGGCCCTTGCCCTACGCCTTCGACGCCTGGGCCCGCCCGGTCGGCGACGCACTGGAGCTGACCCTCGACAATCGCGGAGCCGCCGGCGCTGGCTTTGGCCTCTATCCGGCCGAGGATACGGGCGGCCCCTGGTTCTACGCGGTCGAGGCCGGCAAGACCCTGTCCGACCGCGCGCCTATCGGCGACGCCTACGACCTGTCGCTGCACGGCCCTAACGGCTTCCTGCGGCGCTTCCAGGGTCACGCGGGCGAGGCGCTGGAGGTGCGCGTGGTCGCCGGCCACGATCTGGACACCCTCGCCCTGCGCCTGCGCAACACCGGCCCCGCGTCCCTTGCCGTGCGCACGGCCAACGCCTACGACGCCGGGCCGGTCCGCGCTCATACGCTCGGCCCCGGCGAAGAGACCATCGATGCATGGCCGATCGCCCAGTCGGCCCACTGGTACGACATTTCCGTCACTTTGGCGGATGACGCACGCTTTTCGCGCCGCCTGGCGGGCCACGTGGAAACCGGCCGTCCTAGCCGCAGCGACCCGGCCCTGGACTGGCCGCGGACCTAGGATCCTTTTAGGCCCGGCTCGGCGACATCCGCGCGTGGCCCAGATAGGGATCGGCCAGGTTGGGGGCCTGCAGGTTGTGCAACGGCATCGGGCTGAGGGGCTTGAGTGTGTCCGCCGCCGCCAGCACCGCGCGCATCAGCGCCGTGCGCCGCCGCTCCACCCGGCACACCACATAGCCGGTAAGCTGGGCGCGCCCGGCCTGACGGTCTGCGCGCAGAAAGGCGATACGAGCGTCGGGCGGGCATTCGGCGGAGAAAAACAGACTCACGCCCATGCCGAGCGCGATCGCCTCGCGGATCGCCTCGCGGCTATGAACCTCGATGGTCCGCGCCGGATTGACGTTGGCGGCTGTCAGCAAGCTTTCGGTCGCCGCGCGGGTCTTGGACGCGGCTTCGCGGATTAGCAGGCGTTCCTGAGCCAGTTCCTGCAGCGGATACACCGCTTGGCCCGCACGCCGATGACTGGCCGGCACAGCCACGTTGAGATAGTCGGCGAACACGGGTTCGTAGAAGAACTGATCGCCCATGGCCGGATCGCTTACGATCGCCACATCGACCTTGGCCTCCTGCAACAGGCTCAAGCTTTCCCTGGCGTTGTCGATCCGCACCTCGACCGCCGCGTCGGGATAGGCCGTCAGCAGGGCCTGAGCCAGGCGGACGGCGTAGATCGGCGAATCCGAACCGATGCGGATCGACAGAGCCGCCGCGTCCACCCGGTCGCCCAGCAGTTCGTCGATCTCGTCGGAGGTGGAGAACATCCGCCGGGTCAGGGCGAACAGGTCGCGGCCCACCGGCGTCAGTCGAAGTGGTGGGCGTCGCCCCTCGAACAAGACCGCTTGGTGACGGCTCTCGAGCGCCTTGATCTGCTGGGAAAGCGTCGGCTGCGCCACATTCAAGCGCCGGGCGGCGCCGCTGAAGCTGCGTTCCACCGCCACGGCGTGGAATGCGCGTAAATGTTGGTGATTGACCGTCAACTGATGAGCTTGAGGCTGAAAAATATACAGTTCATCGTTCTACTATTTATTCAGAACCGGTTGCATTTTTATGACAATTCAACAGCCCATAGGTCAGACCTATAGATTGATTTGCTTTTAAATATTGGCCCCTTGGCCAGATGTCCGCCAGCTTTGATGCGCTGTTCTAGGTCCGCGCCGCCTGGGGTCTCCCCGGGCCGGTTGTCGTGCTGCGGCGATCTTTTTTGGGGGAAAGATTCATGCGAGCTAAATTTCTGATGTCCTGCGCCATCGCCGCCGTGCTGAGCGGCGAAGCGGGCTTAGCGATGGCCCAGGAGGCGCCGGCTCAGGCGTCCGCCTCGGCGGGCCTGGAAGAGGTTGTCGTCACCGCGCAGCGCCGTGACGAAACCGTCCAGAATGTGCCGATGACCGTTCAGGCCTTTTCGTCGGACGCCATCGAAAAGATGGGCGTGACCGGGCTGGACGATCTGCTGCGCAACACGCCCAACGTGGTCTACTCGGCGCCGGGCGCCGGCCAGGGCCAGGTGTCGATGCGCGGTCTGTCGACCGGCCGGGCGGGCGAGCAGTCCTACGCCACCGTCGGCAATTTCCCCAACGTGGCCGTCTATCTGGACGAGCAGTCGATGCAGTTCCCGGGCCGCAGCCCGGACATCTATCTGGCCGACATGCAGCGCGTCGAAGTGCTCGAAGGGCCGCAAGGCACGCTGTTCGGCGGCGGCGCCGAGTCGGGCGCGCTGCGCTACATCACCAACAAGCCCAAGCTGAACGTGTTCGAGGGCAGCGTCGAGGGCATGTACGGCTACACCGAGCACGGCGATAACAACGACAGCATCGTGGCGGTGGGCAACATCCCGCTGGTGACCGACAAGCTTGCGGTCCGCGGCGTCTATTACAATGACAAGCAGGGCGGCTACATCGACAACGTGCCCAGCACGTTCACCCGCAACGAGCAGCTCGACAACAACAGCTACATCGGCGTCAAGCCGACCGCGGGCGTTTGCCCGGACGGCGGCAAGCCCAACCCCAACACTGGCTTCTGCCTGCCCGCCAGCACGCAGCAGTACAACAACTACGACCTGGCGAAGAAAGCCCAGAACCCCGTCACCACCGAAGGCGCGCGCCTGGAAGCCCTGTGGCAGGTCACGCCCGATTGGGACGTGCTGATCGCCCAAAGCGTCCAGAACCTCGACGCGGAAGGCCTGTCGACCGAATATCCGAACGGCTCTGACTTCCAGCCTTTGAAGCCGCTGCAGGTCACATCCTTCGTGCCGACCTACAACCGCGACAACTTCGAGACCACGGCCTGGACCGTGAACGGCAAGGTGCACGACTTCAGCCTGATCTACACCGGCGCCTACACCGACCGGCACATCGTGCAGCAAAACGACTACACTAACTACTCGCGCACCCTGTATGGTCAGTATTACGAGTGCACCGGCGGCAACAACTCGGGCTTCGGCGCCGGCAAGGCCAGCGGCGCTCCGGTCGCCGCCCGCTGCTACTCGCCGGTCACCTTTTGGCACGACAAGGTGCACAACACGCACTTCAGCAACGAAGCGCGTTTCAGCACCCCGTCAGACTGGCGCATCCGCGCGGTCGGCGGCGCGTTCTACGAACAGTACCGCATCTATGACGTGATGGACTTCGACTATAAGACCATCCCGTCCTGCGACGAGGGCTCCAACCTCACCGTTGCGCTGGCCGGCGGTGCGCCCTGCGTGGGCAATGACGCGCCCGCGCCGGGCGCCACAACCAACCAGCCCGGGGTCAAGGGCGACATGGTCGGCTACGGCGACGACACCCAGCGCGGCTACAACCAGACCGCGTTCTTCGGCCAGATCGACTTCGACATCATCCCCAAGGTGCTGACCATCACGGCCGGCACCCGTCACTACAGCTATGACGAATACGAAAAGGGCTCGATCTATCACACCGCGACCAACTGCCTGGACGTTCTGGTGTGCCCGGCCAAGGCCAACATCGACAACGAGCACCTGTCGGTGAACTACTCGGGCTTCAAGAGCAAATTCGGCGTGCAGTTCAAGCCGACCAAAGACCTGATGTTCTACTACACCTACTCTGAAGGGTTCCGGCCGGGCGGCTTCAACCGCTATCCGGAAACCAAGGCGCCCTACACGGCGGGCGGCAGCGACAACCAGTATGTCAAGCCGGTGGCCTACGCGCCCGACTATCTCAAGAACAACGAAATCGGCGTGAAGTCGGAATGGCTGGACCATCGGTTGCAGGTCAACATCACCGCGTACTCGATGGACTGGCTCAACAGCCAGATCGCGCTCTACCAGCCTTGCTGCCTGGGCAATTCCACCTTCACGACCAATGGCGCGAACTACTCGATCCGAGGCCTGGAAGCCGAATTCAACGCCCGCGCGACGGACGCCTTGACGTTAGGCGGGTCCTTGAGCCTGAACGACAACGAACAGGAAAACTCGCCCTGCCTGACCAGCAACGCCCCAGGCTCGCCGACCCTGGGCAAGTGCATCACCCAGGTAAAGGGCCAGCCCTATCCGAACCCGTTCGGCGTCAAGGGCGGCGTCTCGGCCTTTTCGCCGAAGTTCCAAGGCGCCCTGCGCGCGCGTTACGACTGGACCATGGGCCCCTACAAGCCTTGGGTCAGCCTCAATGGCAACTACACCAGCGTGCAGTACAACGAGCCGGCGAACTACATCCCCGGCGACACCCCGTCTGAAATCGTGCCGACCACCACCTACCTGCGCTACACCATCCCCGCTTACGGCACGCTCGGCGGCTCGATCGGTTTCTCGCGCGACACCTGGATGGTCGAGGTGGTCGCGGAAAACCTGCTGAACTCGCACGCCTACACCCTGGCGTCGTCGGGCCAGTTCATCAAAGCCGAGGTTCCCCTGCGCCCGCGGGTGGTCAACCTCAAGATCAGCAAGCGCTTCTAGGCTTCCGGCTGATATCTAGACGGTCTCGGGGACGAGCGGCGGCGCCGCTCGTCCCACCCCTTTTGTCCGACGTCCATGCAAGCCATAGCCAAAACCCCCGTCGAGCTCGAAGTGGGCCGCCTGCGCCAGCTACAACAGGCCGGGCGCCATCGCGAGGCGCTGAGCGGGGTCGAGACGCTGCGGGCTGAACTGCCGGAAAACCGCGACGTCTTGCTGATCACGGCCACCAGCCAGCGCTGCCTGGGCCAGATCGACGCGGCCATGCAGACCCTTGACCAGCTGGAGCGGGTTCACCCCCGGTTCAGCCGCCTGCACCAGGAGCGCGGGATGTGCTTCGTCGGCCGCAAGGACGCGCCGAAGGCGATCGGAAGCCTGCTCATCGCCGTCAACATCAACCCCGCCCTGCCCGCCGCGTGGAGCATGTTGGAGGGGCTGTATCGCATGACGGGCGACCTGGAGAACGCCGCAACCGCCGCGGCGCACGTGTCGACGCTGCAGGCCCTCGCGCCCGAGGTCGTCGCCGCCACCGCCCACTTCTCGGACGGCGACATCGGTCTGGCCGAGAAGATCATCCGCCCCTACCTGCTCCAGTATGGCGACGATCCCGAGGCGATGCGCCTGCTGGCCCGCATCGGCATGGAGCTGGAGGTGCTCAACGACGCCGAGACCCTGCTTGAGGGCGTGCTGGCCCGCCTGCCCGAGTACCACGCGGCGCGCTACGACTACGCCCAGACCCTGATCAAGCGGCAAAAACACGCCGAGGTTAAGGCCGAGATCGCCAAGCTTCTGGCCCACGATCCGACCAACACCGACTACCTCACCCTGGCCGCCAACGCGGAGGTCGGTCTGGGCGACAGCGAGCAGGCGATCAGGATCTACGAGGAGATGTTGCGCCTGCAGCCGTGGTCTTGGGACGTTCCTCTATGGATGGGCCATGCGCTGAAGACCATCGGCCGGGTGCCCGAGGCGATCCAGTCCTACCGGGCGGCGGCGGCGGCGCGGCCCGATTTCGGCGACGCCTACTGGAGCCTGGCCAATCTCAAGACCTACCGCTTCACCGATGACGAGATCGCCCAGATGCGGATCCAGGAGGATGCGGGGACCACCGCGCCGACCGACCGCTTTCACCTGTGCTTCGCCCTCGGCAAGGCCCTGGAGGACCGGGGCGAATACGAGGAGGCCTGGACCTTCTACAAGCGGGGGAACGCGCTCAAGCGCACCGAGAGCAAATACCTGCCCGAGATCACCGAAGCCAATACCGAGGCTCAGAAGCGGGTGTGCACCCGCGCCTTCTTCGAGGCGCGCGCCGGGTGGGGCGACCCCAGTCCGGACCCGATCTTCGTCGTGGGCCTGCCCCGCGCCGGATCGACCCTGATCGAACAGATCCTGGCGTCGCATTCCCAGGTCGAGGGCACCCAGGAGTTGTCCAACGTGCAGCGCGCGGTGCTCGACATCCAGGGCCATGGACCGGAGTCTGAGCGCCCACGCTATCCCGACGCGCTCGCCGACCTGTCGGCCGAGGATTTCCGCGCCATGGGCCAGATCTATCTGGCCGACACCCGCCCCTATCGCACCGACCGGCCGCTGTTCATCGACAAGATGCCGAACAACTTCCGGCACATCGGCCTGATCCACCTGATGCTGCCCAACGCGAAAATCATCGACGCGCGCCGCGAGCCCATGTCGTGCTGCTTCAGCAACCTCAAGCAGCTGTTCGCCAACGGCCAGGAATTTACCTATAGCGCCGAGGACATCGCCCGCTACTACCGCACCTATCTGGCGCTGATGCGCCACTGGGACGAGGCCTTGCCCGGCCGGGTCCTGCGCGTGCAGCACGAGGACGTGGTCGACGATCTGGAGTCCAGCGTGCGGCGCATCCTCGACTATTGCGGCCTGCCGTTCGAGCGGGGCTGCGTGGAGTTTCACAAGACCAAGCGCAGCGTGCGCACGCCCAGCTCCGAACAGGTGCGCCAGCCGATCTTCCGCGACAGCCTCGACCAGTGGACCCGGTTCGAACCCTGGCTGGGCCCGTTGAAGGCGGCCCTGGGCGACGCCCTGACCGACTATCGCGCCTGACGCCCCACGACGAGACTGGATGGCCATGACCAAGGATGCGTTTGACCTGGCGGTGATCGGTGGCGGCGTGATCGGCCTCGCCCACGCCTATGTCGCGGCGCGGGCGGGCAAGCGCGTGGCGGTGATCGAAAAGGACGTCCGGGCCAACGGCGCCTCGATCCGCAACTTCGGCTTCATCACCGTCAGCGGCCAGGAGCGGGGCGAAAGCTGGCGCCTGGCGCGGCGCACGCGCGATGTGTGGGCCGAGGTCGCCGGGCCCGCCGGCGTCCGCATCGAGCAGAACGGCCTTTATCTGACCGCCCGCTCGGACGAGGCCGTCGCCGTGATCGAGGCCTTCCTGAAAACCGAGATGGGTGAAGGCTGCGCGCTCGTGACCGCAGAGGCGTTCCGCAGCGCCGCCGGCGGCCTGGGCGGCCGCGACCTCAAGGGCGCGCTGCACAGCCCAGTGGATCTGCGGGTGGAGTCGCGCACCGCCATCCCGGCGCTGACCGCCTGGCTGAGAGACGGCCTCGGCGTGACCTTTTTCAATCAGACGGTGGCCTTCGACGCCGCCCCTCCGCGCCTTCACACCTCACGCGGGACGATCGAGGCTCAGGCCGTGGTGGTCTGCCCAGGCGACGACTTCGCCACGCTCTATCCCGAGCGCATCGCCAGCTACGGCCTGCGCAAATGCCGCCTGTCGATGGTCAAGCTGGCCGATCCGGGGCTGCGCCTGCCGGGCGCCCTGATGTCCGACCTCAGCCTGACCCGCTATCGCGGTTATTCGGCCTTGCCTGAGGCGCGGGCCCTGGAAGCCAAGCTGCGCGCCGAGCAGCCCAGTTGCTACGCCCACGGCGTGCACCTGATCGTGGCCCAGGGCGCCGACGGCGGCCTGATCGTCGGCGACAGCCACCACTACGACGACTTGCCGGGCCCCTTCGCCCCAGCCGAGGCCGAGCAAGACATCCTGGACGAGTTCGCCCGCGCCACAGGGCGCGCCCCACCGCCGGTGCTGGAACGCTGGACCGGCGTCTACGCCGTGGCCGACGACCGCACCTTCCTGGTCGACGCGCCCGAGCCGAGTGTGCGGCTGGTGATCGTGACCAGCGGCACAGGCGCCTCGACCGGCTTCGGCATCGCCGAGCAGGTGATCGGCGAGCTTTTGAACATCAGAACGGAGACGGCGGCATGAGCTTTCCCATCAAGGCGGTGGTGTTCGACTGGGCGGGCACCATGGTCGACTTCGGCTGCATGGCCCCGGTGACGGCCCTGCAGGAGGTGTTCGCCGCCGAGGGCGTGAATCTGGCCGACGAAGAGGCCCGGCGCGACATGGGCCGGGCCAAGCTCGACCATCTCAAGGCGATATTTGCCAACGGCCAGGTCGCGAGCCGCTGGCGCGCGGCCAAGGGCGAGGCGCCGTCCGACGCGGACGTCGAGCGTCTCTACCTCGCGCTGGGTCCGGCCATGACGGCCGCGGCGGCCGTGACCGCGCGGCTGATCCCCGGCGCGGCCGAAACGGCGGCCGAATTGCGCGCGCTGGGCGTCAAGATCGGCTCGGGCACCGGCTACACGCGCGAGATGATGGCCGACATCCTGCCCAGCGCCGCCGCCCAGGGCTATGCGCCCGACACGGTTGTGTGCGCCGGCGAGACGCCTAGCGGGCGCCCCGCGCCGCTGATGACCTGGCAGGCGCTGATCACGCTCGACGCCTGGCCCGCCCGCGCCTGCATCAAGGTCGACGACGCGCCGGTCGGCATTGAGGAAGGTCGCCTGGCGGGCTGTTGGACCGTGGGCCTTTCGGCCTCGGGCAACGGCGTAGGCCTGGACCTCGAACGCTTCGCCGCCCTGGCGCCGGACGAGCGGGCCGAGCGACTGGCCCGGTCCGAGGCGGCCTTGCGCGCGGCCGGCGCCGACTTCGTCATTCCCGATGTCTCACACCTGATGCCTGTGGTGCGCGAGATCGCCGAGAGGATCGCGCAGGAGCACGCCGCCTCATGAGCCGCGCGGTCGCCCTGCCCAGCCTGGAGGCCCTGGAGCGCCTCTACGCCGAGCGCGGGGAGCGCAGCTATGGCGAGGGCGTGACCCAGATCGAGCACGCTCTGCAATGCGCCGCCCTGGCCCAGGTCGACGGCGCGCCGCCCAGCCTGGTGGTCGCGGCCTTGTTGCACGACGTCGGCCACCTGTTCGAGGACGACGATGACGCGCCGGAAGACGACGCCCGGCACGAGAACGTGGGCGCGTTGGCGCTCAAGGCTCTGTTCGGCGAGGACGTGCGCAAGCCCATCGCCCTGCACGTCGCCGCCAAGCGCTATCTATGCCTGACCGAACCGGACTATCTGCGGACCCTGAGCCCGGCCTCGCTGCACTCGCTCAAGCTTCAGGGCGGCCCGTTTACGGCCGGCCAGGCCGCCGCATTCGAGCGCCAGCCCTATGGCCGCGAGGCCGTCGCCCTTCGCCGATATGACGACCTCGGCAAGCGACTGCAGCCCGTTGGGCTCTCCATGGCCGATTTCAGGGCGATGATGCGAAGCGTGAGCCTCGGCGCCCCCGTCTGAGCGCCCTTCAGCGGACCAGGACGTCGTTGGCGGGATGTAGCGCCGGCTTCGGGCGTCGGGCCAAGGCGTCGGTCCGCTGGGCGCGCGCCATCTCCAGCCGCACCGGCAGGGTCGATCCGGGCACGTTCGGCGCCGGCGGCTCCGCCGACGGCGGGGGGCCGCTCGCGCCCGTCCCTGCGTCGTCCCGGTCGTCGAGATCGCCAAAATCGCCCATGGGCGGCCCAAACCGGTTGCGCCGCTTGGAGCCCGGCCGGAAGCCCAGGTCGATCAGCAGGCGGATAGGCCCATAGACCGGGACCAAGGCGATCGCCAGCCACCAGCCGCTGTGGTCCACGTCGTGGGCCCGCTTGACCTTCAGCGCCAGGCCGATCCACACCGACACCGCCGCGGCGGCCAGAAATCCGGTTGTCATGACGAACAGGGCGCGGCCGGGCTGCGGCGCGACGCCGGCTTCGACGTAGCGGGCGTGAATCCAGTCGGACACCAGCGCGGCCACCGCCAGGTCAAGCAGCGCCACCGCCAGCAGCGCCAGCCAGAAGACGCTGCGTCCAATGCGGCCCTGAAATCCAAACAGGGTCTGCCACAAGGTCATGTCCCGCGATCCCGTCGGTTCCCACGCCTGGCGATTATGGACTGTTAAGCCGCGTTCGGCGATGCGGCCGACCATCTGACTTAGCTATATGGCGGCGGCTCCGCTCTGCCGGCGCCGAATTCCTAGGCGCGAACGGCTTGCCTTGCCCGCTGGGGGTCCCCATTAACGATAGGTGCAATCAGGAGTCCGCGCCGTGCCCCAGTCCGCATCCGGCTTTGACCTCAGCCCTCCATCCGACGCCCAGCGGGCCGCGCTCGAGGCCGACCTGAGCCCCGAGGAAAGCGACGTCCTGCTCAAGCACGGCACCGAGGCGCCGTTTTGCGGCGGCCTGCTCGGCAACAAGACGCCGGGGGTCTACTGCTGCCGGCTGTGCGGCCTGCCCCTATTCCTGTCGCGCACCAAGTTCGAGTCCGGCACCGGCTGGCCCAGCTTCTACGAGCCGGTCGACAAGGCCCATGTGACCCTGGTGCGCGACACCAGCTACGGCATGGTGCGCGTGGAAACCCGCTGCGCCCGCTGCGACAGCCACCAGGGCCATGTATTCCCTGACGGTCCTCCGCCCACCGGACACCGCTACTGCATCAACTCGGTTTCCCTGGAATTCGCCGCCTCGACAGAGCCCCTGCCCGACCGCCTGGGCCGCGGCGCGCCCGAGGGCAAGCCCTGGGCGGGCTAACCGCCTAGCGCCCTGAACCAGGCGTCGAGCATCAGGGTTTCGGCTTTCAGCGCCGCAGCGCGGGCGGCGGCTTCCTCGTCCACGCCCCAGCGCTCGTTCTGAAACGCTTCGTCCAGATGCGACAGGGCGAAGGCCGCCTCGCCGTCCACCCGGCGGTGATGCAGCGCCAGCGCCAGCACGGCCGAGCCCAACAGGGCGGTGGCGTGCGCCAAGCCGGCTAGGCCGAAGTCGTCCAGCTCCCCCGCCAGTCGCGCCACCCGAAGCAGGGTCTCGGCCGGCTGCTGCGCCGGCGTCACGCCGACGGTCCGCGCGAGGCGCAGGCCGAGCGTTCCGGCCGCCCACTCCAGCAGCGGCCCCCAGGCCTCTTCCTGCCGCAGGACAAGGGCCTGGGGTTGGTCAGCGAAATAGCACAGCAGATCCGATCCGGCGTAGCGCGCCACTTCCGCGCACACCGCCTCGCGCGTCTTGCCCACGCGGTCGATGGCGGTGAAGGCCAGGCGCGTGGCCGGCATGGTCGCCATACGGATGTGCTCGCCCTGCGCCTCCCATTCGGCGGCCAGCATCTTCGCCAGGGCTTCGGTCGGCACGTTTAGCGGCTCGCCGCCCGGCGTGCGCGCCCGGCGCCCATCCAGGAGGATGGCGTATCCGTGGCCGGCTTCGATCCGCACCGCCTGATAAAAGCGGCGCGGCGCTTCGACGGGTTCGCTCATGCTGGCCCTCCCTGGCTTAAACCAGAACGCCCGAAAACAGGTCCAACTGCGCGTTCAGGCTGGAAAAATCGTGTGATACATGATGCGCGCCGGCGTCCGCCAACTCCGCCGCCGTATTGAAGCCCCATGACACGCCCTGGGCGCGAACCCCGGCCGCCAGGGCCATGCGCATGTCGTGAGCGGAATCGCCGATCATGACCGCCTCCTCCGGCTGCGCGCCGCACGCGGCCACCGCCGCCAGCAGCATGGCCGGATGCGGCTTTCCCGGTCCGTCGTCGGCGCAGTGGGCGCTGTCGAACAGGTCTTGCCAGCCCTGCACGCGCACGATCGCCTCCACGCCGCGCCGGCTCTTGCCCGTGGCGATGGCCATGCGCCAGCCCTCGGCGCGCAGACGCCGCAGGGTGTCCACCGCGCCGGGATAGAGCGGCTCCTTGAACCCCGGCCGGTCGCGATAGGTCTGGAAGCGCGCCTTGTACGCCTCCGCCGCCGCCTGCACGCCCTCGGGGTCGACCTCCGGCGCCAATATGGCCATGGCGTCGACCAGACTGAGCCCGACGATCTGCCGCACGGCGTCGTAACTCGGATCGGGCTCGCCGAGCGTCGTCAGGGCGTGGCGGCAGCAGTCGAAGATGATCGCGCGGCTGTCGACCAGGGTGCCGTCGATGTCCCACACCGCCAGCTTGATGGGCGGCGTCAACGGCGCCGCCCCGATCGCTCGCCGAGGCGCTCAAACGGCTCCGGATCGGCCTCGTGCTGGTCGAAGCCGAAGCGCTCGAACCCGGCCTTCAGCTCAGGGCTGATCGGGGCTTCAATCACCAGCATGCCGCCGCCCGGATGCGGCAGGGTCAGGCGCCGGGCGTGCAGCAGCAGCTTCAGCCCGTCCGACAGGGCGACCGAGGCCTGATCGCCATATTTCGGATCGCCGACGATGGCGTGGCCGATCGCCTTCATGTGCGCGCGCAACTGGTGGGTGCGGCCGGTCAGAGGGCGCAGCGCCATCCACGCCGCGCGCTTGGCCGCCCGGCTGATGGTGACGTATTCGGTCTCGGCCGGCTCGGCCCCGAACTCCTTGGGATCGGCGGGCATGACCATCTCGCGGTCGCCCACGCCCTTCTTGACCAAGGGCAGCTCGATCAGGCCCTCGGGCGGGTGCGGCGTGCCCGCCACCACCGCCCAATAGGTCTTCTTGGCCTTGCGCTTGGCGAAGGCGCCGGCGAGGCGCGCCGCCGCCGCCGGGCTCTTGCCTAGCAGCAGCACGCCCGAGGTGTCGCGGTCCAGCCGGTGCACCAGGCGCGGGCGCTCCAGCCCCTCGCCCCAGGCGCTGAGCAGCCGGTCGACGTGCTTGGTGGTCTTGGTGCCGCCCTGCACCGCAAGGCCGCTGGGCTTGTTCAGCGCCAGCACCTCGTCGTCCTCGTACAGCACCAGCGACTTGGCGTAGGCGATGTCGCGCTCCGACAGGCCCTCGCGCTTTTCGCCAGGCTCGGGCGCGTCGGGCAGCGGCGGCACGCGCACCTGGGCCCCGGCGGCCAAGCGCGTATCAGGCTTGGCCCGGGCCCCGTCGACCCGGATCTGGCCCGAGCGCGCCAGCTTGTTGATCTGAACGTGGTTCAGGTGCGGCCATCGCCGCTTGAACCACCGGTCCAGCCGCACGCCGTCCTCGCCCGGCGCCACGAACAGGGTGCGCACTTCCTTCATGGCCCTGCTCTACGCAACCGCCTGATCGTCCGCCAGCCCCAGCCCGGCCAGCAGGGCGGAAAAGTCGTCCGGCAGCGGCGCCTTGATCCACTTGGTCCCGCCCGCCGGATGGGGAAAGCCCAGCAGGGCGGCGTGCAGCATCACGCGCGGCGCAGGCAGGCCGGCCGCCATCAGCGCCCCGCCATAGCGCGCGTCGCCCACGATCGGCCGCCCGATCGAAGCCAGGTGCACGCGTAGCTGGTGCATGCGCCCGGTGTGGGGCTCCATCTCCAGCAGCGCCGCGTCCGGGCCGGCCGCCAGGGTGCGATAGACGCTCTTGGCGCTCTCGGCCTCCGGGTGATCGGCCTCGCACACCCGCATATAGACCTCGCGCCCTTGTTCCACGCGGCGCAGCGGCGCCTCGATCACGCCCGAGGGCGGAGCGGGCGGGCCGGGCGTGACGATGGCGTTATAGGTCTTGCGGAACTTGCGGTTCATCAGCGCCTTGCCGAGGAAACCCGCGGCGGGCTTGGTCCGGGCGGTGAGGATCACGCCCGAGGTGTCGCGGTCCAGTCGGTGCACCAGGCGCGGCCGGTTGCCGTTGGACTTGGCGAAGGCCCAGAGCAGCTCGTCCAGCGTGTTCGCCTGCCCGCGCCCGCCCTGGCTCGACAGGCCCGCCGGCTTGTTCAGCACCAGCACCTCGGCGTCCTCGTACAGCACCATCGACCGCACCAGGGCGATCTCGTCGGCAGACAGCTTTATGGGGGCTTTAGGGTTCATCACTCACCCCTCTCCGCCCGCATCGCCGCCCAGCGCTCCAGGCGTTCCTTGATGCGCGCCTCGGCGCCCTCGCCCTTGGGCTTGTAGAACTGGCGCCGCGCCATGCCGTCGGGAAAGTAGTTCTGGCCCGAGAAGCCTTCGGCCGTGTCGGGATCATAGGCGTAGCCCTGACCGTAGCCCAGGCCCTTCATCAGCTTGGTCGGGGCGTTGAGGATGTGCTGGGGCGGCATCAGCGAGCCGGTCTCCCTGGCCGCCGCCCGCGCCGCGCCGAACGCCCTGTACACGCTGACCGACTTGGGCGCGGCCGCGAGGTGCACGCAGGCGTGCGCCAGGGCCAGTTCGCCCTCGGGCGAGCCCAGGAAATCGTAGGCGTCCTTGGCGGCGATAGCGATCAGCAGGCCCGTCGCGTCGGCCAGGCCGATATCCTCGCTGGCCATGCGCACCAGGCGCCGGGCGATGAACAGCGGGTCCTCGCCGCCCTCCAGCATGCGCGCCAGCCAATAGAGCGCCGCGTCGGGGTCCGAGCCGCGCACCGACTTATGCAGGGCCGAGATCAGGTTGTAGTGCTCTTCCCGGTCCTTGTCGTAGGCCGGGCTCCGTTTTTGCAGGGTCTGGCCCAACTCGGCCGGATTAAGCGGGTGGTCCTCGCCCAGGTTGAACAGGGTCTCGGCCAGGGTCAGCAGATAGCGCCCGTCGCCGTCGGCCATGGCGATCAGCACCTCGCGCGCGGCGGCGTCAAGCGGCAGATCTCGCCCCTCGAACGCCTCGGCCTTGGCCAGCAGGCTCTGCAGCGCGGCCTCGCCCAGCCGGCGCAGCACGAACACCTGGCAGCGCGACAGCAGCGCCCCGTTCAACTCGAACGAGGGGTTCTCGGTCGTCGCGCCCACCAGCGTCACCACGCCCTCCTCCACGAACGGCAGGAAGCCGTCCTGCTGGGCGCGGTTGAAGCGGTGGATCTCGTCCACGAATAGCAAGGTGGACTGGCCGGCCTGGCGACGCATGCGCGCGGCCTCGAACGCCTTCTTCAGATCGGCCACGCCCGAGAACACGGCCGAGATCTGCTGGAACTCATAGCCCGCCGCCTTGGCCAGCAGACGGGCGATGGTGGTCTTGCCGGTGCCGGGCGGACCCCACAGGATCATCGACGCGAGCCGATGCGCTGCGGCCATGCGCGCGATCGGACCGCCGGCGCCCAGCAGGTGCTCCTGCCCGACCACCTCGTCCAGGCTCTGCGGCCTGAGACGATCGGCCAGGGGGCGCGGCGCCTCAGGCGTCAGCCCCGCAGCTTGGAACAGATCGCTCATCGATCGAAGATATAAGATTGAACCCCGAAGAGCACGAAGATCACGAAGGAATGCAGCCCTCTTTGTGTGCTTCGTGTCCTTCGTGGTTGATCTTAGAGCCCGAAATCGCCGGTGACGGTCTGGCCGCCGCGCTCGATCGCCACGCGCCAGCGCCGTCCGGCGGCCAGCGCCGCCTTCAGCTCAGCCACTGTGCCGATCTTGGCGTCGTTGACTTGGCGGATGATATCCCCGGGGCGGAAATACTGGGCGGCGATGCCGTCCTTCAGCCCGGTGATCAGCACGCCCTTGGCGAAGGGACTGACGCCCAGGTCGATCGCCACGGCCGGCGACAGATTGACCACCACCGCGCCCTGAAACGGCTCGCGCCCGGTCAGGGTCGTCTCGTCGCGCGGCGGATCGGCCGGGGCGGCGGTCGCCGTGATGTGCGCCGTGCGCCGCTCGGCCTTGCGGCGATAGGTCAGAGTAACGGCGTCGCCCGCCTGATGCGCGCCGATGCGGTAGTTCAGGCCGGTCACGTCGTCGACCGCCTCCCCATCGATGCTGAGGATCACGTCGCCCTGCTCCAGCCCCGCGCGCGCAGCCGAGGAACCGGGATAGACCTCGTCCACCAGCACGCCCTCAGGCCGGTCCATACCCAGGGAGTGGGCGATGTCCGAGGTCACGGTCTGGCCCGAGACGCCCAGCCACGGGCGCACGACCGCGTGCCCGCCCAGCGCCGCCTCGACCACCTGGCGCACCACCGGCCCGGGAATGGCGAAGCCCACGCCGACCGAGCCGCCCGAACGCGACATGATGAAGCTGTTGATGCCGATCAGCTGGCCGTCCATGTCGACCAGCGCGCCGCCCGAATTACCCGGATTGATGGCCGCATCGGTCTGGATGTACGAGAAGGCGTCGCCTGAGCCGACCTCGGTGCGGTTCAGCGCCGAGATGATGCCGTTGGTCACGGTCTGGCCGACGCCGAACGGATCGCCGATCGCCAGCACCAGATCGCCCACCTGCAGGCTCTGACCGGCGTTGATGGCCAGGGTCGGCAGGCTGGTCGCGTCGATCTTGAGCACCGCCAGGTCGGCGCGGGGATCTGCCAGCAGCACCTTGGCCGGGTATTCGCGCCGGTCCGACAGGCTGACGGTGATCTCCTGGCCGCCCTCGATCACATGGTTGTTGGTCACGATCACGCCGTCGGCGCGCACGATCACGCCTGAGCCCAGCGAGCCCTCAACCTGTTCGCCCGGCACCGCCCCGAACATCTGCCAGAAGGGATCGACCTGCTGGCGCACCACCCGCTTGGACGAGATGTTGACCACCGCCGGCGCGGCCCGCCGCACCACCGGCGCGAACGACAGCTTCACCTGCGCGGCGCTGCTCGGCGCTTCGCTGCGGGGTTCCGGCAGCGCCAGGCCGCCCTGGAGCGGCTGGGCCGTGCTCTGCGACGGCGGCGCAGAACAGGCGGCGAGCAGGCCGATGAACAGCAGGGCCAGGGGACGGGCGCGCATGGGGTGGAGGGTCCGGGCGATCATGGAAGCCATAGCTTTCGATTGTAATTTTGGCTGTAAATAGACTGCGCGCTGGGCGGTGCAAGGCTGACGAGCGCAGCCGCGATCCCTCGCACTCGGGCTCACGCGATCCCGAGGAAAACCGCCAGACCGCGATCGATGGCCAGTAAGGTTTCCGCGTCCACCTGGCCGACCTGCGCGCCGATCTTGTCGCGCCTCACCGTCATGACCTTGTCGACCATGATCTGGGACGGCTTTCTCAGGCCATTCTTGTCATCTGGGTCGACCATAATGCGGAGCAGCGGCGCTTCCACCAAGGTTCCTGATATCAGCAAGACGGTGACGGTCTCGGTCTCGGCGAATTGATCCGCCTGGATGATCAGGCCCGGCCGCGGCTTTCCAAATTCCCCCGGCGGCGCCAGCGCCACCACATCGCCTCGCTTCACCCCTCGTCCTCGGGGCTGAGATCGGCCAGTGCGCCCACCATGAATGCGGCCAAGTCATGATCGCCCGCGTCCGCGTCGGCGACGATCCGCGACTGACGCCGGCATTCCTCCGCGAAACCTGGCCGCCGGGTGTCAGGCACCCAAATCTGGACCGGCCTTAGACCTGCGGCGCGCAGGGCGTCGCGCCGCTTTTGCACCCTTTGGCTGACCGGCGCCGGCATGATCGTTCCTCACATTGCGTTACATGTAACGTAGCGAAGGGCCGCCGATTTTCAAGACGTTGATCAAGCGCCTTCCGGGACAACGGGCAGTCCGCCATGCGGCAAATCGCGGTAGACGCGATCGCGGCATGAGAACAACCATCCGGCCTTACAAAGAACCGGCCGCACCGCGACCATCTCGGCGTCGGTCAAGGTCCAGAGCCAACGGCCCTGGCTGATCTCTTGCACCGATCCTCGTCCCGGCTGCTCCAGTATCCACTGCTTCAGGCTCAACCGCCCATCTATCGGCTTTTGTATGTGCCGCTCCGACAAGAGATTGACCTGGAAAAGATCGCGCATCTTCGGCCCGGCGCTGGACCACAAGAGGCCTTCGTGGACGATATCCGACCAATTGGCGATCTCTCGAGAGTCGTCGTCATCAAGGACGCTGCGGTCCAGCAGAGCGGGGATGCCGCACATATAGCCTTCAGGACCACAAAAGGCATCGCGTACAATGTAGTAGCCGTATTCCGCGCCAAGGATATCGACTGACAATCGTAGA
>DATKPD010000013.1:0-17422 GCA_035524315.1 Caulobacteraceae bacterium | reverse complement strand
GGTCGGTGTAGGTCAGGCCCACGGCCGAGGCGACGATGATCAGAACCAGGGTTGTGTTGTTGAGCCAGCGCCACACCAGGGCGTAGGCGAAGTTGGCGACCAATTCGAAAAACAGGGTCCAGGAGGGGTTGTCGAACGGATAGACCAGGCCGTGAGCGCTGCGCGCCAGGGTGGGCAGGAGCAGGAATCCGGGGATGATCACCCCTGGATCGAGCGGCCAGGTCTTGAGGCCCGCCAGCCGGGCGGCCGGCACCGTCAGCACCGCGATGGAAAAGGCCAGGAAATACAGCGGGTAAAGCCGGATTATGCGGACCTTGACGAAGGTCCAGAAGCCCAGCCCTTCGGCGAAGCGCTTGTCGTAGGCGTGGGCGATGACGAAGCCGCTGAACAGGAAGAACAGTTCCACCGCCAGATAGCTGGAGGCCGTGGTCAGTTGGCCTCCGTGCAGCGGAATGATGTGGCGCGTAACCACCAGGAAGGCGGCCAGGCCGCGCAGGCCGTCGATCGTATAGTACGTCTTCTTGTCCGGCGCCTGAGCCACGCGATCGTTCCGTCTTGAGTTTCGCGAGCGCCGCGCTGGCCGACGCCCCTTGACCTGCGCCCTTGTCTGAACTCGGACGATCAAAGACGCAAGCCAAAGCCGAGTTGGCGGACGAAAGGCCGCGCTGGGTTACGGCTGCCAAAGTCTAAGCGAATACAGCCCCATCGCATCCATCCCCGCCGGTATGGTTACTGGACGTTAACGCCTGGGGCCCCAGGCTTGGCGGGCAAGGAGTTTCCTCGATTCCATGATCGCGCCCAGCGCCTGGACTGAAAGGCCCTCAGCGCCGGCGTTCGCGTCCGACGCCGTCGGCGCGCGCGGTCAACTCAGCGCCAAGGCCGTGCTGAGCGGTCTGTGGCGCGAGCGGACGCTGATGGCCGTGGTGTTCGCGACGGTTCTGGCCATCGGCGCGGCCTTCGGCTTCACCCTCAAGACCGCCTATCCGGCCCATGCAAGTCTGTTGATCCGCCTGGGGCAGGAATACGTCTATGAGCCGCGCATCGGCGACGCGGGCCGCGGCGCCGTGCCTTCGACCGACCAGGTGATCCAGTCGGAAGTCGAAATCCTTGGCAGCGAGGGCCTGCACCAGAAGGTGGTCGAGGCCCTGGGCGTGGGGCGGATCGAGCCCGGCGCCGCGCGCCGGTTCGACGCGGCCGGGCCCGAGGAGCGCGCCGCCATGACCGCTCAGGCCACCGCTGACCTCGGCCAGGCGCTCAAGGTCGAAAGCGCGCCGGACGATTCGATCATCCGCCTGACCTATTCCGCGCGCGACCCGGACACGGCCGCCGCGGTGCTCTCGCAGTTGGTGCAGTCCTATCTGTCGTATCGCAAGCAGGTGCTGATCGACGGCGCCGAGCCGGCCACGGCGGATCAGCGGGCGATTCTCGAGCAAAGACTTGCCGCGGCGGACAACGCTTTACAGACCTTCATGGCCGACAACCAGATCGGCGACTTCGACGCCGAGAAGACCGCGCTGTCGACGCTGCGCGCCTCGCTGGTGGACGAGAACTTCCGGGTCCAGGCGCGCTTGAGCGAGATCGGCGGGCGCGAAGGCGAGATCAATCACCAGGCCGCCACGGTGGCGCCGGTGATCAGCCTGTACAAGGACACCAACGCCACGCCGAGCGACAAGCTGTTACAACTCAAACTGGACCGACAGGACCTGCTGTCGCGTTACAAACCCGATTCCCAGCCGGTGAAAGACGCCGACCGCAAGATCGCCGACCTGCAGGCGATGATCGCCAGCGGCCAGGCCGAAAGCGCCGGCCCGCGCCGCGACGGGCCTAATCCGCTGTACCAGGCGGTGGAGACCGAGAAGCTCCAACTGGCGGCCGAGGGCGCCTCTTTGCGTCAGCGCGCCGCCGCCTTGGCCCGGCAGGTGCAGGACGTGAACCAGCAGCAGATGCGCTTGCTGGCGCTCGAGCCGCGTTATCAGGAATTGCTGCGGGATCGCGACGTGCTGTCGGACAACGTCAAGAGCCTGGCCTCCAAGGCCGAGGAAGATCAGGCGGCCCAGGCGATCGCCCAGAAGAGCAACGACAACATCCGCGTGGTCGAGCCGGCGGTGGCCGACCTGCGCGGCAAGAGCCTGCGCAAGCCCGTTCTAATCCTTTCGGTGCTGTTCGCGGTCTTCGCGGCGGTCTGCGCCGGGCTGCTGGGCGTGTTCATGCGCACGGGGACGATCAATCCGATCACCGTCGCCCGCGACCTGGACCTGCCGATCCTGGCGACGGCCGAATTGAAGCCGCGCACGCGCTGACCGTCGGCGATTAGGGCGAAGGCGGTGGTCCCCCGCCGTCCCGTGCGCCGTCCGCCCCCCCGGGGCCGCCCTGGCCGGCCATCTTGGCCCGGGCCTTGGCGTCCTTGATCTCGGCGAGTTGGGCGGGGGTTTTGGGCAGATCGGCCAAGGTCAGATAGCCGAGGTGTTTGGGGTCGAGCAGGTCGAAGCGTCGGTCGGCGGCCGCGCGGAACTCCGCCAGGGTGATCTTGCCATCGATGTTGGCGTCCGCCGCGCCGACCGGCTCGGAGATCGACAGGAGACTATAGGCGGCCGCGCCTTCGACCTGCAGCCGCGCCGTGTCGGCGCTCGGGCCGGCGTTCCGGTCGCCGCCTGGACCGCCCCCGCCGCCCATGCCGCCGCGCTCGCCTCGGCCGCCGCGTCCACCACCGCCCCCGCCGGGCCCTTGACCGCTTCCGGGGCCGCCGCCGTCTTGGCCGGGCCCGCCCGGGCCTTCATCGCTGGCGCGGCCCTGGAACCCTTGGCGCTCGAGCACCGACAGCACCTCGGGCGCGACCTTGCGCTCGTAGTCCTCGACCTCGAAGCCGTCGATCACCCCATCGTGGTTTTCGTCGAGCACCTGGAAGAACCGGTCGAAGTCGGCGCGGAATTCTTCGCGGGTGATCTGGCCGTCATGGTTGGCGTCGGCCTGCGCGAACCAGACGGCCACCGGATAGGGCTGGCCTGGCGGGGCGCGGAACGGCTCCCCGGCGGGGCTGAGGAAGATCTCCCTCCGATCGAGTGCGCGTCGGGGCGCGGGCGGGGGTCCCCCCAACGGCGGCGCGAAATCCTGCGCGGAGGCCGCGCCGGCCCAGCCCGCGAGGATGACCGTTGCTGCGGCGATCTTCAGTCTGGTCATCGGCGGCTCGGGCTCTCTGGGCGTCTTCAGGTCTGACTTGGCCTTGGCCCGCCATAACGGCCAAACCATGGCGAAATGTCCACAGCGCGGCCTGAGCGCCTTTGCGCATCAAGGGTTTGTCGCGCCTTGGATTTCCAGGGGCCGAAAACAGCATTAGGGTCTGAGGCTGGCAACCGGCGATTCGACGATGGTGGATCTGGCGTCCGAGATGGCGCAGCTATGGATGGCCCTTGGGCCGCCGATCCCCGATCGGGGGCGCGTGATCACGTTCGTCTCAGCCACGCCCGGCGAGGGCGCATCGACCGTGGCCCGTGAGTTCGCCGCCTTCGCCGCCGACCGTGTCCGCCGTAATGTATGGCTAGTCGACATGAGCCTGCCTGAATCGCGCCAGGCGCGCGCCTTTCTGGAGGAGCGCGAGCGCTACGGCGCCTTGGGACGGGAGGCGGCGGCCTCGCCCAACGGGTCGGCGTTTTTCGCGGTCCAGCCAGCGATGCGCGGGCCCGATGGGCGGCCTTGGCCAAGCAGCCGCTATCTGGCGGCCCACCAGGTGGCCAAGCGGCGGCTTTGGGTCACGCGTTTCCGCCGCGAGCTGATGCGCCAGGGCCAGAGCGTCAGCGTGACGCCCGGCGGCGAATACTGGAACACCCTGCGCAAGCATGCCGACCTGGTGGTGATCGACGCGCCGGCGGCCTCGGACTCGCCCGCCGCGCTGATGACCGCGCGCTATGCCGACACGGTGGTGATCGTGGTCGCCGCCGACAAAGGCGACATGCACCGGGCCGCACGGCTGCGCGATGCGATCGTGGCCGCGGGCGGGCGCTGCGCGGGCGTGGTGTACAACAAGGCGGCGCCGCAAAAGGCGGCGGCGCACAAGGCCGGCGCGCAGGGCGAGCCCGCGCGGTTCGTCAAGGCGACCCGGCGATGAGCAGCGCCGGCGCGCCGTGGACCACGCCCGCCTACGGCGCGGCGCGGCCGGGCGAGGCCAGGCGCAGCGCGGGCGACGTGGCGGCCTTCTGCCTCAGTGTTCTGATCATCCTGATCTACAGCCAGGCGTGGATGGCGCCTTTGTTCGGCGCGGCCGCCGACGAGAGCGCCTCGGGCCTGATCCGCGACATGTACTTCCCGGCCTATGGGGCGGCCTTGGCAGTGATCGCCCTCAGCCTGAAGGACACGGGGCGCGCGATGCTGCGCCAGCCCCTGCTGCTGTTGATCCTGACGATCTGCAGCGCTTCGATCCTATGGTCGGTCGCGCCGGACGCGACCGAGCGGCGCATCGTCGCCATCACCTTCACGACCCTGGGCGGCGTGGCCGTGGGCGCGCGCTATCGCTGGAGCCAATTGGCCGAGGTGCTCGCGACGACGTTCGCCGTTCTGGCGGTGCTGTCGTTCCTGGCCGGCGCCTTCGCGCCCGCGATCGGGCGCATGACGGTGCTGTTTCCCGGCGCCTGGCGGGGTCTGTGGCAAGAGAAGAACGCCCTGGGCGGCAATATGACCATCGCCTTCGTCGTGTTCGTGGCGGCCGCGATGCTGGAGCCGCGTCGCCGGCGGCTGTGGGGCGCCATGGCGGTGCTCGCCGTGGTGCTGGTGATCCTGTCGACCTCCAAGACCTCGCTGGTGTCGCTGATGCTGGGCGGGTCGGCCATGGCGTTCGTGGCCCTGGCCCGGCGCGGCCCGATCATGGGCGTGATCTCCAGCTTCGGCGCCGTGGTCGTCATCTTCGCGGCTTTGGCCTTCGTTTTCTTCGCCGCCGATGTGGCCTTCGCCTTTCTCGGCAAGGACGCGACCCTGACCGGGCGCACCAACATCTGGCAGGGGGTGATGTACGAGATCCGCCAGCGCCCCTGGCTGGGCTACGGCTATGGCGCGGTATGGGATGACAAGACCGGCTGGGGCCCGGTCTACTGGATCACCAAGATCGCCGGCTTTCGCGCGGCCCACGCCCACAACAGCTGGCTTGAGCAATGGCTGGGGCTGGGCGTGGCGGGCCTCGCGGCCTGGTCGCTGTACTTCGCCCAGACCCTGATCCTGGCGATCGTTGCGGTCTATCGCGACAAGGGCGCCTACCTGGCGCTGCCGTTCATCCTGGTCTACGGCCTGGTCAGCCTCACCGAGAGCATTGCCGTGGTCTACAACGACTTCCGCTGGGTGATGTTCGTGGCCGTGGCGGTCAAGCTGGCCTATCCGGATCGCGCCATGGCGGTGCGGCAGGCGTTTCAGGCGGCCTGACGGGCGCCTTCGGCGACGGTGACGATCTGAAAGCCCAGGGCGGCGGCCCGGTCCAGCACGCGTCCAAGCGCCTCGGGCGTGCAGCCCCAGCGCGAGGGGCAGGGCTGCACGTCATGGGTGGTGACGATCATCCACGCCTGGCGCCGGGCGGCGCGGTCCAGCCAGCGCATGACCAGGGCTTCGCCGTTCGGGCCCTCAAGCCCGATCGACGGGGCCTGGTTGAGGTCGGCGCCCGGCGCGACCAGTCCGCGGTGCAGACCGCGCAGCAGCGCGAACCGCGGGGCCAGCGCGGCCTTGGGCGCGGCCGACACTTCGCCGTAGGGATAGGCGAAGGTCTGGGGCGCCGGCAGGCCGTGGGCGGCGAGGGCGGCGCGGTTGTCCTCGGCTTCCTTGAGGGCCGCATCCGCGCTTACCCGGCCGAGGTCGGCGTGGTCGAAGGTGTGGCAACCGATCTCATGGCCCTGGGCGTGCAGCCGCTCCAGATCTGTCCACGCCGCGTAGGGGCCCATGGGCCCGTCAGTTCCTAGCAGATTGGCGGCGATGTAGTAGGAGGCCTTGCCGCCGTGGGCGCTCACGATGTCGGCTCCAAGTCGGGCAGCGGAGACCGGCGCATCATCGAAGGTGATCGACAGTCGGGGGCGTCGCGGCCCGGCGCAACGGGCCGGGCGGCGGCGGTACAGGCGCATCCAGCGCCGGCGCAGCTTGCCCGCCAGCGAGCGGTCTGGCTCATAGGCCTCCTGGGCGGGCGCGCCGACCGCCTCGGCGTACAGCGCCGCGCGCAGCAGGCGCATGGCCAGGGCGCGCAGGGGCAAGGGGGCGTTCGGAGCAATCACCAACCGCTCCAGCATCGCGCGCAGCTGGGCGCGCAGAGGCAGGCGCGCGATCAGCCGCGCCGCCTTGACGCTGGGATAGGCGCGCACGAGGTCGGGATGGGCGCGGACCAGACGGCCGAAATTGGCGACTGACTGGCGATACTTGGCGACGAGCGTGGGAGAGGTGTCCAGCCCCAGATGGCTGGCGGGATTGTCCAGGTGCGTGATGGCGTGTTTTCGCGCGACGCGGGCGGCCCATTCCACGTCTTCCCAACCCCAGCCCTGGAAGCCTTCGTCGAACCCCTCGGCCTCGAACACGTCGCGGCGGATCAGCAGGTTTGAGGTGAATACGGTCTTTTCGGGCTGGAGCTTGCGCCGCGCCGCGGGCAGACAGTCGGACTTGGCGGCCATCGCGCGGTGCAGCGCCAGTTCGGGCGCGCGCGAGGCTTGAAGCACCGATAAGCCGCCGAAGGCGACGGCGGGGTCAGCTGTTGCAATCAAATCGAGGTAGGCCGCCAGAAAGTCGGGACCGTCGGGCAGCATGTCGCTGTCCAGAAACAGAAGGTGACGCGCGCGCGCATGGCCGGCCAAGCGGTTGCGCCCGCGCGCGCGGCCCTCGTTGGCGGCCAGGCGCACGAAACGGGCGGGGGCGTTCAGGCTCTGCACCGCCTCGGACACGCGCGCGGCCAGCGCCGCATCGCCCGAGCCGTCGTCCAGCACCACCACCTCGACTTGACCGACAGTAACGCCTGCCTGGCGCTCCAGCGCCGCCAGCAGGGCGCAGGGATCGTCGCGCAGGAACGGCGTCAGAACCGACAGCCGGGGCGCCGCGCCGGCCCAGGCGGCGTTGTCGGCCACCCACGGGCGCGGGTGGGCGTTCACCGCACCGCCTCGTGGTCGCCCAGCAGCAGGCAGGGCAAGGTCATGACCAGGATATAGAGGTCGAACCACAGCGACTGACGCTCAATGTATTCGATGTCCAGTTCAACCCGGCGGCGCACCTCGTCGCGGGTATGCACCGGCCCGCGCGAACCCCTGATCGCGGCCCAGCCCGTGACGCCCGGCTTGATCCGGTGGCGCCACGCGTACTCTGCGACCAACTGGGCGGACTCCACCGCGCCAGTGCGCATGCCGATGGCGTGGGGACGGGGGCCGACCAGCGACATCTCGCCCTTGAGCACGTTGAACAGTTGGGGCAACTCGTCGAGGCTGAACTTGCGGATGAACCATCCCACGCGCGTGACACGCTCATCGTCGGCCACCACCTGCCGCGAGGCGGTCAAGTCGGCGCGGTCGTGGCGCATGGAGCGGAACTTCCACACCACGATCTCTTCGTTATTGAAACCGTGGCGGCGTTGGCTGAACAGCACCGGTCCTGGGCTGTCGAGCCGCACAGCCAGGGCCACCAAGGCCATGACGGGGATCGCCAGCACCAGCGCCAGCACGCCCAGGATCAGGTCCTGCAGCCGTTTGGCCAGGATGCGGCGGTCGTCGTAGCCCCGGCCCGACAGGCGCGCCATAGGCGCCTCGGCCAGACGGCTAAGCACGGCGGACTGGGCGTCGTCGTCGTCCAGGTCGAGGAACAGGCTGACCTCGTTGGGCAGGACCTTGAGGGTCTCGATCAACTGGCGCACGCGAACCTGCGCCTGCGGCGGAACAGTGATCACCACCCGGTCGACGTAGGGCATGATGCGGTGACCGATCAGGGCCTTGGCGTCGCCCAGCACCGGCACGCCGGCGACCTCGGCGGGGGAACGGCTCAGGCGATCGTCGAACACGCCGAGGACGGCCAGCTTGCCGCTGGCGCTGGCCAGCTCGATCAGTTTGCGGGCGTTGGCCGTGGCGCCGACGACCACGATGTTCGGGGTCAACTGACCGTTGGCTCGCCAGCGGTTGACCTGCATCCACCACAGGGTCTGCGACAGGCTGATCGCCGCGGCGCTGAGGGCGAACCAGGTTTCGGCGGCCTGCCAGTCGGCCAGCGAGGGCCAGCAGATCGCCTCGGACACCGCCAGCGCGATGGCTGTGGCCAGCAACGACGCGGCCAGGCGAGCCATGGTGGAGCGCAGGGCTTCCCGATGCTCCACACCGTAGGCCCGCACCGCGGTCAGGCTCCAGATCAGCACGACTACGCCCATCGCCATGGGTAGGACGGCGCGGACCGGCGCCATCAGCAAACCCTCGGGCCGGGCGCGCAGGACCAGGGTGACGGCGAGGGCTGTCGCCACCGCGCCATCGGCCAGACGGAACAGCTGCTCGATAGCGGCGGTCTGATGACGGGCGCGTGTCGAGACCAGATGAGCCGGACGCTGAGCGCCGCGCGCATGGGCTGCCCGACGGGCCGCCGAAGGATCAGCGGCGTATTGCTCCACCTTGGCCAGCCGCTCGCGCGCCGGCGAGGCCTGGGCGGCGGGGGCCGACGCGGGATCGGCGCCGAGCGGGCGAAGGAAAGGCGCAGTCATGGCCAATATCTAGGCGCCCGCGGGTATGCGCCCGATTAACGCTCAACCAAAAAGGATGCGTATGACGGTATGACAACATCGCCGCGTCGGCGCGAACCCGTGTCGATTTCGGGCGTTGGGCTGTAAAGCTTGGCAGTGTAGCTGCGGGAGATGGGTATGAAGCATTCGACCTCGGCGGTCGTGGCGGCGCTGGCGGTCGTGCTGGGCTTGGGATTTGTTTCGGTCCGGAGCGCCCTGGGCGCCGGGACCTCGCCCGCGCCAAAGCCGACGCTTGCCGCCAAGCCGCCGCCCCAGACCATGCCAGTGCTGCGGCCGGACCAGGTCGATCTGCTCATGGCTGCCCTGGCCGCAGCGCCCGACCAAGGCTTCGAGTCGGGCGAATTCATGCCGCCGCAGCTGGGCGCCCTGCTGAAGTCGCACGATCCCATGCGCCGCCTGCAAGGCCAGGCCCTGCTGCTGAGCGTCACCGCCCGCTACGCGGCGGCGGTGCATCGCGGCCGGTTGGCGACGGCGGACTTCGACGACGAATGGGGCATGCGCCCAGCGTCGTTCGACGCCCAGGCCAGCCTCTACGACGCCGTGGCGGGCAACCGGCTGAAGGCGTGGCTCGACGGGTTGTCGCCGCCCTATCTGGGCTACCAGCAACTGGTGGACGGACTGAAGACCTACCGGGCGATCGTCGCCAAGGGCGGCTGGGCGCGACTTCCGTCAGGGCCCGAAATGCGCCTGGGCGCCGATGACGACCGTGTTCCCGCCTTGAAGGCCCGCCTGGCGATCGAAGACCCGGCGGCGGCCAAGGCCTTCACCGTCTCGTCCGATGCCGCCCAACCCGATGTGAGCGGACCGTCCAGCGCCGTCGCCACCGGGGCGACGAGTCCATCGCCGCCGGCCCCCGATCCCCTGATGTTCGACGCCGCCCTGGACCAGGCCGTTCGGTCGTTCCAGTCGCGCCATGGCCTCAACCCGACCGGGGTGGTGGGCTCGGGCACCCTGACGGCCCTGAACGTGACGGCCTCGGCGCGGGTTCAGCAGATCAAGGCCAATATGGAGCGCTGGCGCTGGACGCCGACCGAAATGCCGGCCGACCGGGTGCAGGTGAATATCGCAGCGGCGGTGATGACCTTGTTCCGCGGGGACCAGCCGGTGCTGTCGATGCGGGCGATCGCCGGCCGCCTGACCGATCACACCCCCATGCTGCAATCGACCATCCGCAGCATCGTGTTCAATCCGCCGTGGAACGTTCCGGCCTCGATCGCGGCCAAGGAAATCTGGCCCAAGGAACGGGCGCATCCGGGCTATCTGGCTCGCGAGGACTTCGCGATCATCAAGACCGCCACGGGCGAGCGGCTGCAGCAGCGCGCTGGGCCCAAGAGCGCGCTAGGCCAGATCAAGTTTGACTTCGACAACCGTTATGGCGTGTACCTGCATGACACGCCGGGTCACGCCGCCTTCGCCCAGCAGAGCCGGCTGGCGAGCCACGGCTGCGTGCGCCTGGATCAGCCCAGGGCGCTGGCGCTGATGCTGCTCGAAGACGATCCAAAGTGGACCGCCGCAGCCATCGCTGACGAGATCGACGCCAAGAAGACCGAACGGGTCATACTAAAGCGCCCGACCGCCGTGCTGATTTTCTACTGGACGGCGTTCGTCGGGCCTGACGGGGTGATGAATTTTCGCCCGGATTTCTACGGCTGGGATAGCGAGCTGATGCAGCGTATCGCCGCAGCCCCCTCCAGCAAAGCTTGACCTGATCCCCTCAAATCGGCGAGGTCTTGCACCGGGGTCCCCTATTGCAATGCGCTGCGTTGGCGGCGGAGGTGTGGCTTGCTGCAAAGACGCGCTATACTGCGATTTGGTTTTAGCGCCCTGGCGGGCGCGGGCCTGGCCGGTCTTGCGAGTTCGTCGTCATTCGCTTTCGCGGAAGACGCGCCGCCCGGCGCGGGCGCCGAGGGCATGGATTCCAGCATGGACTCCATCGTCGATTCGGCGCTGAGCGCATCCGCCACCGCCCCAACGGCGGGCATTGCGGCCGCGCCCCGGGTGCTGGCCCTGCACAACCTGCATACCGACGAGAAGCTGGAAGCGCTCTATTTCGACCGGGGGGCCTACGTGCCCGACGCCTTGGTCGCCTTCAACAAGCTGATGCGGGATCACCGCACCAACGAGATCCATCCCATCGACCCGCGCCTGCTCGATCTTCTGGTGAAGGTGCGCGGCGCGTGCGACTCCAAGGATTGCTACGAACTGATCAGCGGCTATCGCGCTCCGGCGTCCAATGCGGCGCTGCATGCGCGCAGCAAGGAAGTGGCCTCCAACAGCCTGCACATGCAGGGCATGGCGGCCGACGTGCGTATCGGCGGCGTGGCGCTGGACCACCTGCGCAAGGCCGCGCTGGCCTTGCAAGGCGGCGGGGTGGGGCTATATCCGGTATCGGATTTCGTGCACATGGACGTCGGGCGTGTCCGCCAATGGAAGGGCACCTGACGTAGCGGAGGCTGAATGGCGGCAGCGCGCGAGGAGCGTCATCCCTCCCATACGCTGAGCCATGTCCTGCTAGGACTCTTGGCCGCTATTCTGGCCGTGCTCGCCGCCTTCCTGTGGCTGACCGACGGCTCGCCCGAACAGGCCGCCATCGCCCGGCCGACAGCATCGGCGAGCGCGACGGTCCAGCCCGCGTCAATTCCGCCCGCGCCCGCCGCCCGGATCGCCGATCCGCCGGCCCCAGCCCCGGCTCCGGCGCCGGTCGTCCAACCCGTCGCCGCTACCCCGGCGACGCCCGGAGCGCCGACCCTGCCTGCGCCGCCGGCTCCGTCCGCCGTCAAGCTGGATCCCCAGGTCGCCGCGGACGCCGCCGCCGCCGGCATGACGTCTCGCGCGCCGCCGGCCGCGCCCGCAGGCCCTTAGGCCCTCAGCTTGGGGCTCACAACATTGACCAAGGACGTCGAACAGGCTTGCCGCCGCAAGCTGCGCGGGACATAGGGGCGCATGCGCTACCGGCTGGTTATCTTCGACTTCGACGGAACCCTGGCGGACTCCTTCCCGTGGGTCATCGGGATGATGAACGACGTCGCCGACAAGTTCGCGTTTCGCCGCGTGCGGGACGGCGAACTGGAGGCATTGCGCCTGTGCGACGCGCGCGAAATCATGCGCCGGCTGGGCGTCAAGCGCTGGAAGCTGCCGATGATCGCCCGCTATGTGCGCGCGCGCATGGCCGCCGAGGTGGATCAGATCCCGCTTTTCCCCGGCGCCGGCCAGATGCTGGCGGACCTGGCGGCGGCGGGGGTCAAGATGGCGGTGGTCAGCGCCAACGGCGAGGACACCATTCGCAAGGTCTTGGGTCCGGACGCGGCCTTGATTGACGGGTTCGCCGCCGGTGTGTCGCTGTTCGGCAAGCGCAGCAAGCTGGTCAAGATGGCGAAGCTGACCGGCGTCGAGCGGTCGCAGGCGATCGTGATCGGCGACGAGCTGCGCGATCTGGACGCGGCGCGGGCGGCGGGCATGGCCTTCGGCGCCGTATCCTGGGGCGCCACGCGCGCGTCGGCTCACGCCGAGCGGGGCGCGGATTTCATCTTCGAGCAGATGGACCAGATCAAGGACGCCGTGCTGGGCGGCTGAGGGCCTGGACGGGGGCGTCAGCGTCGTGGGTCGGCCCGAAAATCCGCTCGAACGCGGTCCGCAAGGCCCGGTCGGCGTGGGCCATGTCGGCGGGCGCGCCGAGGTCGGCCAGACTGGTCACGCCGTGCTCGACCTGGCCGCACGGAACAATGCCGGAGAAATGCTCCAGCGTGGGACGCACGTTCAGGCTGACGCCGTGGAATGACACCCAGCGACGCAGCTTGACTCCGAGGGCGGCGATCTTGTCCTCGCGCGGCGGGTCGTCGCGCTCGACCCACACCCCGACACGCCCGGGGCGGATTTCGCCGCGTACGTCCAACTCGGCCAGGGCGTCGATCACCCAGCCCTCCAGAGCTTGCACGAAACGGCGCACGTCGCGGCCGCGCTCGCGCAGGTCGAGCATGACGTAGGCCACGCGCTGACCTGGCCCATGGTAGGTGAACTGGCCGCCGCGCTCGCTGTCGAACACGGGAAAGCGCTCCGGATCGAGCAGGTCGTCACGCTTGGCGGAGACGCCGGCGGTGTAGAGCGGCGGGTGCTCAAGCAGCCACACCAGTTCGCCCGCGCCGCCGTCGAGCATGGCCTCGACCCGGCGGCTCATGGCCTCGACCGCAGCGGGATAGTCGACCAGCCCCGGCGACCAGGCCCACCCGGCCGCGGCGCCGTCGGGGCGGGGCATGAGCAGGGGAGGGGCGGACTTTAACGGGCGGTCAAGCATGTTCGCTCAATGTGAGGCGCGCGGGGACAGGTGCAAGTCTCGGCCTGATTTTCCAGAGGAGAAGCGTTTGTCGGGCCAGGTTAACGCCGTCAATGTCGAAATCTCGGTGGTGCTGGGCCGCAGCGTGCTGCCGATGCAACAGCTGCTGCGCATGGGCCGCGGCGCGGTCATCCCCCTGGACGCCAAGACCAACGACGAGGTGTGGATCCTGGCCAACAACCACCCTGTGGCCCGCGGCGAAATCCAGATCAACGACGACAAGATCTGCATCACCGTGACGCGCGAAGCCGACGTCTACGACTTTATGGCCGGCGGCTGATCGCCCAGGTCACTTGTCCGCCGTCGCGGCGGGCTTGGGGAAATGGGTCGAGATCAGCACAAAGCGACCTGTGACGGGCAGGACGGTGTGCGGCACGCCCGGCGGCACCAGCACGATGTCGCCCTGGCTAGCGTGGAACACTTGGCTGCCGATGGTCTTCTCGGCGTGCAGCGCGCCGTCGGAGAAGGTGGGATCGACCATCTTGCCATCGAGCTTGAAGTCGCCGCTGCCCTGAAGCACGACAAGCATTTCCGCCTCGGTCGGGTGGGCGTGCACGTTGCTCGAACCGCCGATGCGGTACTCCATGTGGTTATTGAACGGACCTTCGGTCAGCAGGGGCGTGAGCACCGTCGTCGCGCTGTTCTTCGCCGCCGCGTCGTCGGCTGTCTGCGCCAGGTCGGCCCCAGAGATGAAGGCCCGCGCCGCGCCCGAAATGGTCGCGGCGGGTGCGGACGGGTGCGGCAAGTGCACCGTGATCATAGTGAGGGCGCCATCGACGCGGGTGATGGCATGCGCCATGCCCTCGGGCACGAGAATCTCGGCCCCCGGATCCAACTCGTAGGCCTGGCCGCCGGTGCGGCGCTGAGCGTGCAGATCGTCGCCCTGGCGTTTCGGGTCTATGAGTGTCCCGCCGAGGGTAATGGCCCCCGTGCCCCCGAGCACGATCATGAACTCGCCACCCGTAAGGTCGGCATGCACGTCGCGCGAGGGGGCCTTGCGATAATCTAACGCCACCGTGAACGGGGCGACCGTTATGAGCGGGGCCTGGGTCAGGACGCCGCCGCTCTTGTCAGCCTTGGCGGCCAAATCCTTGGCGGCTTGGGCGATCTGAGCCGCTGTGACCACGTAGTCCAATTTCGCCGGAGCTTCCGCCGCCGGTGCATAGACCGGGACGAGCATGACGGTCGACGCCGCCATCAAGGCCATGCGCCCGACAGGTTTCAACGACTTAATCGCCATGGGATCTCCAGATCGGCCGCTGAACGTCGGATTGCCGTCAGCGGCGGCGGTTGTCGCGCGCCTTGATTATCGCCGCCGAGCCACTTCAGGGAACGTTCCCTACCTTGTCGCGGGGAAGACTAATGTCAACGGGGCCCCGAATTGCGCTCCGCGTCGCCGGACCGGTAGCTAGCCCTTAGGCCAATTCTGGGAAATTAGGGCTTGCCTTGAAAACCATCAGTCCCTAGGGAAACGCCCTCTTGCGGTCGTGGCGGAATTGGTAGACGCGCAGCGTTGAGGTCGCTGTGGGGCAACCCGTGGAAGTTCGAGTCTTCTCGACCGCACCACTGAATCATTCCTGAGACATCCCGCGCCCTAGAGGGCGGCTCAAAGCCGGCTTCAGGGGCCGGCTTTTCGCGCGCATTGACCAGGACGGCTCCTCCAGCATCCTGGGTGGCGGCTGGAATCAGCGAATTGGCGAAGGCGCCTGGGACTCCATATCTTTAGGGAGCGCGCCAACGGTGACGCCGCGTAAGCTTTTTGCCGGCATGTTCTGGCGTGCGTCCGGCGTGATTTTTGCTGGGCGTGGCTGCAGCGCCGAGGCGTCTGTCCCATTCTAGGTCACGGTAGGCTATGTCCGCGCGCCACAAGGTTTCACGAGCCGCCCTCGAGTTGATCGAGCACTTCGAAGGGTATCGCCGCCAGGCCGCGCGTCTGGCCGACGGCCGCTGGACGATCGGCTTCGGCCACACCCTGACCGCCCGCGAAGGCGCCGAAGTGTCGCGCGACGACGCCGAGGCCCTGCTGCTGTACGACGTACGTCCGATCGCCGCGGCGATCAACGAACTGGTCTATACCCCCCTGACCCAGAACCAGTTCGACGCCCTGGTGGCGTTCGCCTTCAATATCGGCTTGGACAATTTCCGCGCCTCGGCGGTTCTGCGCCGGGTCAACGAGGGCAATCTGATCCAGGCGGCCTTCGCCCTGGAGATGTGGCGCAAGGCCGAGTTCCAGGGCGAGCCGATCGTGGTCGACGCCCTGGTGCGCCGGAGGGCGGCCGAGAAGACCCTGTTCCTGACGCCGACCGGCGGCTGGGTGGCGGCGCCGACGCCGGTGCTGCGCCCCCGGCTGGATTTCGATGCGGCCACCACCGCGCCGCAGTCGGCGACCGAACTGGATATGCCCCTGACGGGCGAGACCGCCGAGGCCTATCGAGCGCCCGCCACGCGCCCTGAAGGGGAATCGGCCAGCATGGCCGCCGTGAACGCCATGGCCGCGCGGCTGAACGCGATCCTGCCCGAACCGGAGCCGGAGCCCCACGCGGAGGCGGACGTGAATTCGGCGCCGGCGGCGGACGCCGGACTCGGCCGCGAGACCGCCGTCGCGCCCGAGCCCTCTGAACCGGTCGCGGACGGCGAGACGCCGCCCTCTTACGCTTACCTGACTGGGCCGACCCTGTTCGGCCCGCTGCTGGCGCCCGAAGCCGAAACGCCGCCGGCGCAGATCCACGCCGAACCGGCCGAGCCTGCCATTGAGCCGCCGCCCGAACCGGCCGTCGAGCACGAGCCGCTCGATCTGTCGCGCCGCGTGGTGTGGCGCGAAGCACCCCCGGAGGTCGAGGATGTCCGTCCCACGGTCGCCAAGACGCACGGCCTGCCTTTGGCGGCCCTGGCGGCGCTGGGCCTGCTGGGCCTGGCCATATTCGCCGGCGCGATCACCTGGGGCATGAACGCCAGCAGCTCCAGCGCCGTCAGCTGGGGCCTCGGACTGGTCGGCATCGCCTGCGTGGTCAGCGCGGTCTATATCTATCTGGAGCGGCTGGGCCGGCCCGGTGAGTAAGGGGCTGGCGTCGCCGCGCTGAATCGGCTTGAACCGCGCCATGAAAACCTCCCGCATCTCTTCCGGATCCACCTTCGAGACCGTCGCCGGCTATTCGCGCGCCATCGTGGTCGAGCACCACGGTTACGCCGAGGTGTTGATCTCCGGCGTCACCGGCTTCAACTACGACACAATGACCATCGCGCCCGACGCGCCCGCGCAGACCCGCCAATGCTTCGCCAACATCGCCAAGGTGTTGGCGCAGGCCGGCGGCGGGCTGGAGCACGTGGTGCGGGTGCGATACCTGCTCACCGATCCCGGCCAGTTCGAGGCTCTGGCGCCGATCTTCGGAGAGCATCTGGGCGCGTCCAAGCCAGCGGCCACAGCGCTGGTGTGCGGCCTGGTCGATCCGCGCATGGCCCTGGAAATCGAAATCGACGCGCGCATTCCGCGCTAATCGACTTCGCGCGGTCCGATGCGTTGCTCTAGGGTAGGTGCAAACGGAGGCTCGCCATGTCCAACCCCATCGCCACCCCCCTGGTCGAAGATGTCGATCAGGGCGAACTGGACGGGCTGATCAGCCTGAACACCCACGCCGACGGCGCGGTGCTGATCACCTTGAACCAGCCCTTGCTGAGCGGGGCCACCGCGACCGCCCTGACTGAGGCGTTCGAGACGCTGCATGGCGCCGACCACGTGCGCATCGTCTTCATCCGCGGCCGCAATGGCACGCTGTGCGCCGGGATAGACCGCACACGGCTGAAGGTGGCCGCCGCCGACTGGAGCCAGGCCGACCTGCGCGAGGAGGGCGAGGAGATCGCCGGCATGCTGCGCGCCCTGACCGCCGTACCGGCGCTGACCGTGACGTTGGTCGAGGGCGAAGCGGTGGGCGTGGGCGTGGCCTTGGCCGCCGCCAGCGACCTGGCCGTGGCCGCCCGCGACGCGCGGTTCGTGCTGGGCGAGGTGACGCATGGGTTCGCCGGCTGGCTGGCTGCGCCGTTCGTGGTCAACGCCATCGGCCCGCGCCAGGCCAAGGCTCTGTTCGCCACGGGCCGGGCGTTCGACGCCGCCTATGCCGAGAAGATCGGCCTGGTCCAGGAGATCGTCGAGGACGGGGCGGGGTTGGACGCCGCCGTCGAGCGTCTGACCGAGCAGGCCATGGCCGCCGCGCCGGCCGCCGTGGCCGAGAGCAAGCATATGGTGTGGGACGTGTGGGCCAAGGTGCAGGACCATGGCCTGATCCACGAGGTCGCCCGCCGCTTTGCCCACAGCCGCTTCAGCGAGGAAGGCCGCGAGGGCCTTACAGCGGCCCTGGAAGGACGCCGTCCGAACTGGACTG
>DATKPD010000012.1:0-105954 GCA_035524315.1 Caulobacteraceae bacterium | reverse complement strand
CCGAGCTGCTGGAGGCGGCGCTAGGGGGAAGCCTCGACGACTGGATGGCCGATTGGCGCACCGGCGGCTTCAAGCTGGCCGCCACGGCGCGGCTTCTGGCCCTGCGTCAGAGCGCGCCGGCTCTGTTCGCTGACGGCGACTATCGGCCCGTGACGGTGGCCGGCCCGGACGCCGACGCTGTCTGCGCCTTCACGCGGCGGGCGGGCGACCAAGCCGTGCTGGTGGTCGCCGCCCGCTTTCCTGCCCGCTTCAGGGACGCCGCTGGCCCGGACGCCTGCCTGGAGACCCGCGAGACCGAGATTCCGGGGGCCTGGCGTGACATTCTGCAGGCCCGCGACGCACGCCTCCAACCCGCGCCTCCTGTGGCCAGCCTACTGTCGGGCAAGGCGGCGGGAGTGTTCTTCAAGGAGACCGGACCCGTCCGCGGGCACCTGCCGCGCTAGACGCCGGGGCTGTCGGATTCCGTGGCGGGCATGGCGGCGTCCTCCGCCATCAGGGTCTCGTGCGTTTCCTTGATCGCTTCGAGCACGGCGCCAGGATCCGCGGGCGTCGACATCTGTTCGGCGATCGGGTCGCTGCGATCGGGGATCTGAGGATGGTCGCGCCGCAGCTCTTCCAGAAGCTGGATGATCTTGGCGTTCTTCTGCTCGGCCAGGATCGCCAGCTCCAAGGTCAGACGCTCGCGCTGGATCGCCAGCCGGCTGGCGCGCCGCTGGGTGGTCAGGACCAGGCTGGTCATATAGACGGCCGCGAGGGCCAGTGCGCCTTGCATCCAGTAGAACGGCGGCGGGTCGAGGACGGTGTGGCCAAGGCCGAACCAGAGCCCGTTGCCCGCCATCCACGCGCCGACGATCAGCGTCAACACGGCGACGAACCACGGCTGGGCGAACAAATTGGTCAATCGCTCGACCAGCCTCTCCATCGCCGTGGCCTGCCGTTCGTGATCGGCGTGCAGCTTGGCTATGGCGTCGATCGTCTCTTCGATATGCGGGGGAAAGATCGCGCCTTGGGCGTTGGAGTCCGGGGCGGGCGGGGGCTGCGGGGTCACAAGGGGGCTTTCAAAGGGCCCTTATGGCCGGCGCCATTCTACTCCGCCGCGATCAAGGATCGCTGCGGCGTTTCGACCGTATAATCCTCGCCGACCTCTTCGGTGATCACCTGGAACTCGGTCAGCCACGCCGTACCGAAGGTATGGGTCATGGCCACGTCGGCCGCGTCGCGCCCGCGCGCGATGACCACCCGGCCCACGCGCGGCTGGTTGTGGCGGGCGTCGAAGGTGTACCAACCGCCTTCGAGGTAGGCCTCGAACCAGGCGCTGAAGTCCATGGGCGCATCCACCGCGGGCACGCAGATGTCGCCGAGATAGCCGTTGCAATAGCGCGCCGGGATATTCATCGCCCGGCACAGGGCGACGGCCAGGTGGGCAAAGTCCCGGCACACCCCGACCTGTTCCTCGTGACCCTCGGCCGCGGTGCGGTTGGAGCGGGCGAAGCGGTAGCCGAACTGGATCCGGTGATGGACATAGTCCACGATCGCCTGGACCCGAGCCCAGCCTGGAGGGGTCGACCCGAACAGCGACCAAGCCAGATCGGACAGCTGATCGCTCTCGCAATACCGACTGGGCAGCAGGAAGGGCAGGGTCTCGGGCGGCAGGTTCTCGACCAGCACCTGTTCGGCCTCCGGGTTCTGCCGGTCGGGCAGGCCGCTGTCCTGCACCACGAAGTCCGATGAGAAAGTGATCGGGCCGGCAGGGGCGTGCACGCGGGTGATCAGGTTGCCGAACTCGTCCATGCACTGGCGCACCACCGCTTGAGGGCTGGTCTGCATGTCATCGACCGTCACCAGATCGCGCACACGATCCGGGTGGACGTGCAGCTTCAGATTGACGGGCGTGGGGTTCAGACAATTGAACGAAATCCGATATCCGCAGCGGATTTTCATGGGAATGCTCGTGGGGTCATGTTGATGCCGACGGCCGAAGCCGAATGTTGACCAACAACCCCCTCAGCGAGCGCTGTGTTCCACAAATGCCAACCGATTTTGGCGGTTTTGCGAAATTCGTGATCGTGGACGCCTGTATTGTCGACCAGATAACAAATAAAATACCGCCTCATGGGTGGCTTTTTCGCTGAAAAGAAATACTAAATGCCAACGTCGCCGAGCATGTTTCGCAGGTGGAAACTTTTGTTCTTCCGATCAAGAGCGGCCTTGACGCTCGGCGGAGCCCAGTAGGGCTGAAGATCGCGCCTGGACCGAACAACCCGGTCGGCGAGACCTGGATCGCACTCAGCATCCCGACCTATGGCATCCACGGCGCGCCTAACCCGGCGGCGATCGGCAAGCGCCAGTCGCACGGCTGCGTGCGCCTGACCAACTGGGATGCTGTGGAGCTGGGCAGGGCCGTCAAGATGGGCGCGACGGTCGATTTCATCGGCACGGAGAATGCGTCCTGAAGCGTGCGGATCCTAGGCCACGTCGAGCGCGAACTCGGGCTCCATGGTCAGACTGATCTCGACGTCCATGCCGATGTAGTCGCTGGCCGCGCCCGCCCAGCTGCCCCAAAGCGGCGTGGCCTGCCGGGGATGGCGCACGGCGGCGACGCGCACCAGGTCGCGGTTGCCGATCAGGCCATTGGTGGGATCGAATTCGACCCAGCCGCATGAGGGCAGATAGACCTCGATCCAGGCGTGGGTGTGGCCGCCTCCGGCGCGCGCGCCGGCGGCTCCGGGCGCGGTCGGCACATAGATGTAGCCGGACACGAAATGGGCCGCCAGGCCGAGAGTGCGGGCCGCCTCCATCATCAGCACCGCGAAGTCGCGGCAGGTGCCGGTCTTGCGGTCCAGGGTCTCGGCGGGCGTCTGCACGCCGTTTTCCAGCCGGCGCTTGTAGGAGAACTCGGCGTGGATTGCGCGCGTCATGTCCATCAGCAGCGGCAGCACGGGCGTGGGCTCGTTCCAACGCCGGAACCGGCGCACCCAATTGTCGAGCGCTGCTTCGGAATCGGCGAACTCGCGCCGGATGGACAGCATCAGGTCGGGCGCGTCCTCGGCGTGGTAGTCGAACGGCGCCTCGCCCTCCGGGGCGATCGCCTCCAGCGCATCGGCGAACGGTTCGCTGGGGTTGTGATCGAGCTCGACCAGGCTTTCGAAGCTGAGCACGTCGGAGGGACGGTCGAACAGCGCGACCGACACGCAGTTGCCGAAAATGTCGTGCACGTGACGCAGGGAAGAGGGGGCCGGCTCGATCTGCAGTTGGAACGACAGCACCTGTTGGTCGTGGCTTTCGCGCGGACGCGCCATCAGGCGATGTTCGCCGAAGGTCACCGGCTTGCGATAGCGGTATGTCGTCCGGTGACGGATGTGCAATCTGGGCATGGCCAATAGCGCTAAGCACCCCCCGGTGATTTGTTGATGAGCCTAATCGCAGAAAATGAGTCGCATCCTGTGGTTGCCGAGCGCCTTGGCGCCGGAGGGCCCTTTTTGTTCATTTGCGATCATGCTGGGCGCGATACGCCGCAAAGCCTGAATCGGCTTGGACTTTCGGACGCCGCCTTCGATCTGCACATAGCCTGGGACATCGGCGCCGGCGAGGTGACGCGACGACTTGCCGCAAGCCTGGACGCGCCCCTCATCGCCCAACGCTACTCGCGCCTGGTGATCGACTGCAATCGCGCGCCCGGCCGGGCCGACTCGATTCCAGAGGTCTCGGACGGAATTCGCATACCTGGAAACGCGGGATTGTCGCGCCAGGCCCGCGACGCCCGCGAGCGCGAAATCCACGCGCCCTATCACGCCGCGATCGCCCACGAGCTCGATGCGCGGGCGCGGCGGGGGCGGCCGACCGTACTGGTGTTCATGCACAGCTTCACCCCGCGCATGAATGATCAGGACCGCCCCTGGGCCTACGGCGTGCTGCGCGACCAAGGCTCGGACTTCTCGCGCGCGGTCCTGGCGCGGCTGTCGGCCGTCCCGGGGCTCGTGGTCGGCGACAATCAGCCTTACGCCATGGACGAGACCGACTATTCGGCCAGGATCCATGCGCGCGACCGGGGCCTGGATTACCTGGAACTGGAGATGCGTCAGGACCTGATCGGCGACCCGGCCGGGCAGCGGCGGGCGGCGGATTTCCTGCGGACCCAGCTGACCGCGGCGTTGGCCTCGTAAACGCGGCCCCTTCACCGCCTCGCTTACTGCTAAGGTGGATGGCGGCCCGCCGCGCCGAGCGGCCATTGAACCGCCGCGTGCGCGGGGCGTTGGCTCAGGCAGAGGTTGGGATCAACACCATGACAAACTATTCGCCCCTGGGGCTCAGCTGATGGCGGGCCGCACAAATCCCTGGTTCGGCATCGGGCTGAACGCCTGGTCGCTGGCGTTCGAGGCGTCGACCGTCATCGGGCTGCGCACGATGAAGATCGCCGCCGGCGGCCCCGCGGCCGGCGCCGAAGTCAGCGCCATGATCAACGAGAAGCTCGCCGCCGGGCTGGAACTGCAGATGCTGGCCATCACCGGGGGGCTCGGCGCGTCGCCGCCAACCGCCGCCGCCAGGACGCTGGTTCATTATCGACGCAAGGTGCGCGCGAACCGCCGTCGCCTGGCCAAGGGTTGAACCGACCCGGCGAACCTTTGCCGTGGACCGCGCGTTAGCCCGAGTATCGGACGGCCAATAACAAGCGAAGGCAGGACACTGTGGCGGCGGACCTGGAAAAGAACCAAACCGACGAAATCAAACGACCGACGACGCCCAAGCTGCTGCAGGTGCTGGGGCCCGGCTTGATCACCGGCGCGTCCGACGACGACCCCAGCGGCATCGCCACCTATTCCCAGGTCGGCGCCCAGTTCGGCTTCGACATGGGCTGGGTCATGCTGTTCAGCTGGCCGCTGATGTGCGCGATCCAGGAGATCAGCGCCCGCATCGGCCGGGTCACCGGCAAGGGCATCGCCGGCAATCTGAAGCAGCACTATCCGCGGCCCGTTCTGGCAGGCCTGGTGGTCCTGCTGCTGGTGGCTAACACCATCAATTTGGGCGCCGACCTGGGCGCGATGGCGGCCGCGCTCAAGCTGGTGGTGGGCGGGCCGCAGCTGCTGTACGTCGCCCTGTTTGGCCTGCTGTCGGTAGGCCTGGAGATCTTCGTCCGCTATTCGCGCTACGTGTCGGTGCTAAAGTGGCTGACCCTGGCGTTGTTCGCCTATGTCGGGGTCGCGTTCGTGGTCCATGTCGACTGGCTGGCGGTCGGGTTTCACCTGGTCGCGCCTAAGATCACCTTCTCCGCCGACTATCTGACCTCCCTGGTCGCCATCCTCGGCACCACCATCAGCCCCTACCTGTTCTTCTGGCAGGCCGAGGAGGAGGTCGAGGAGGTCAAGGAGCGCGACGGGGCCAAGCCGCTCACCCGAGCGCCGGGCCAGGCCAAGGCCGAGTTCGACCGCATCCGGGTGGACACCTACCTGGGCATGGGCCTGTCGAACCTAGTCGCCTTGTTCATTATCGTCACCACCGCCGCGACCCTGCACGCCCACGGCGTGACCAATATCCAGACCTCAGCCCAGGCCGCCCAGGCGCTCAAGCCCATCGCCGGGCCGGCCACCTTCGTGGTGTTCGCCCTGGGCATCGTCGGCACCGGTCTGCTGGCCGTGCCCGTGCTGGCCGGCTCGGCGGCCTACGCCACAGGCGAGGCGTTCGGCTGGCATGTGGGTCTGGCGCGCAAGTTCAGCCGCGCGCCGTCGTTCTACATCACCATCGCCGTGGCCACGCTGGTCGGCGGGGCGCTGAACTTCACCCCCATCGACCCGATCAAGGCCCTGTTCTGGAGCGCGGTGATCAACGGCGTTGTCGCGGCGCCGGTGATGGTCATGATGATGCTGCTGGCCAGCCGCCCCGACATCATGGGCCGCTTCACCCTGACGCGGGGAATCAAGGCCGTGGGGTGGGCCGCGACCGCCGTCATGGCGCTGGCCGCGATCGGCATGGTGGCGACCATCGGCCATTAAGCGCGGGGCGGCGGCGCTTTTTGGCCGAGCGCCCAGGTCAGTCCTGGAGGTTCGCCCATCGCGCCATCAAGGCCTCACGGTCTTGCGGCGTGTTCGCGCCTTTCAGGCGTTGGGCGAGGGCTTCAGGGCACGGCAACGTGGTCGCGCCGGCTCGTTCGACCAGGCGGCGCAGCGGCCAGTCATTCTCCGCGTCGACCGGAATCGCGTCCAGGCGAAGCGCCGCGGGCAGGGGAAAGCCCGCGTAGACGGCCCCCGCGCCACTGGCCGCCGCCAGCACGCGCAGGTCGCCCGGCCGGAGCAGCGGCGCGTCTACCGCCAAGAGCAGCATGCGGTCGGCGCCCTGGGCCCTCAGCCGAGGCAAGGCGGCGATCACGCCGGCCACCGGCCCCGCCTGGGGCGAAGGGTCGAGCACAAAGGGCAGGCCGTGATCGGCGCCCGCGGTCATGACGAAGGCGGCGCCGGCGTCGCGCGCGCAGCTAGCGGCGATATCCACCGCCCGCTGGCCGTTCCAGATCTGCGAGGCCTTGTCCTCGCCCATGCGACGGGACGCGCCGCCCGCCAAGATCACCGCCGCCAGGCTCAATCGATCCTCCTTTGCCGCGGTCAGCTTGGCTCCGCTGCCGGCGGCCGGCAACACATGCGTGACAAGCGCGTGCGACAGCGCGAGAAGGCGGCGTCGGTCGTTCGCGGGTCTGACTATCGACCGAAGAGTGGCCGCGCGCGAGCGGGACCGAGCTGAGAGCCGGCGCGGTTCGCCCTGGACCGTAGTGGCGTCAAAAGGGTCAGCGGCGCCTGCGAGACGATCCGGGACAGCGGCCGCGATCTGCGCTGCTCCACATTGGCAATCGATAACTTTCGGCCGCGTCCAACCCTTGCTTTGGAGGGGCCGGGCGGTGGCTTAAGCTCAAGCATGTCGGTCGCCCGGCGGTTGGCGCTGACCATGCCGTCGCGCATGATCGCCGTGTCATGCCTCAAGGACCTCGGGGATCGCGTGATCGGGCGCTAGCGGGCAGGGGGACGGCTCCGTGGAGATCTTGCTGGTCGACGACGATTCAACGACCCTTCATTTCGTGCGCGACCGCTTGCTGGCCCGCGGCCACACGGTCGAGACGGCGCTGGATGGGCGCGCAGGCCTTCTTCAAGCCTGCGCTAAATCCTTCGACGTCATTGTCCTGGACCGGATGCTGCCCGGTCTCGACGGCATGTCGATCGTCAAGGCCCTGCGCGCCAGCCGCCGCGACACGCCGATTATCTTTCTGACCGCCGTCGGCGGGGTCGCCGATCGGGTTGAGGGGCTGCGCCGGGGGGCGGACGACTATCTGGTCAAGCCCTTCGAGATGGATGAGCTAGACGCCCGGATCGAGGCTCTGGGCCGCCGGCCGCCGCTCACCAACGCGGCCAAGACCCTGAGCATAGGCGACCTCGAACTGGACCGCCTCGCACGCCGCGTCACCTATGGCGGCGAGGCCATCGAACTGACTCTCAGCGAATTCAGCATGCTTGAGATGCTTCTGTTGCATCTCGGCTCTACGGTGACGAAGTCCATGATCCTGGAACAAATATTCGACATGGAATCCGGCGCCCCGGGCGCGATCATCGAACCGCATGTCAGCCGGTTGCGCGGCAAGCTCACGCGGGCGGGCGCGCCGGATTTCATCCGCACGCTTAGGGGGGTTGGCTATACCATTGCCGCGGATTGACCGGCTTCTGAAAGCGACCAGCTTTCGCGTGGCGGCGCTGCAGACCTGCCTATTCCTGATCATGTTCGCCATCGCCGCCGGCTGCGGCCTGGTGGTGCTGAGACGGGCCGAACTGCGCGCGGCCCGCGCCGAAGTTGAGCAGGCGGAGGACGATCTCAGCCGGCACATCATCGTCCATGGTCTGGACGGATTCGAGACCGACTGGCGCGGCCTGATCCAAAATCCGGGGATCGAGATCAGGCTCGAGGACGCCGCCGGCCGCTCGATCACCGGCCGCCTGCCGCACGTCGCGCTGCCCACGCCCACGCCACACAAGGTCGCGCTGAGTTTCCGGATGGACAATCCGCCCGCGCCGGGGCGCGCCAGGGACAGGTTTCTGGCGATCAACCACGTCGAGCCCGCCGGCATGAGGCTGACCGTGGCTGAGAACCTGACGGTGAGGCAGCGCCAGGACAATGCGCTTCTGCTGATCGTCGCGAGCATAGCGGCCTTGACCGCCGCCCTGGGAACCGGCGCGGGCGCCCTGGTCGGATACCGGATGCTGCGCAGGCTGGATCACGTGGGGCAGGCGATCGACGCCTATGCTGGCGGCGACCGCGAAGCCCGGGTGGCCGTCTCGTCGCGCTCGGATACGGACCTGGACGAGCTGGCCCGAACGCTAAACCAGATGATGGACCGGGAAAACCGTCTGGTGGAAGGCCTGCGCCAGGTGTCGTGGGCCATAGCTCACGACCTGCGTCGTCCGCTCGCCCACCACAACCAGGAAATAGCCTCCGCCTTGCAGCAGCCGGCGACCGTCGAGGGCTATCGCGCGGCGCTGGAGAGCGCGTCCAAACGGATAGACGATGTGTTGCAGACCTTCCAGGCCTTGCTGCACATCGCCGAGTTGGAGGCGGGCGCGCCAGGCCTGGATCTAGCCACGGTGGACCTCAATGCCGTCGCGCAACGCATGGTTCAGGCCTACACCCCCATGGCGGAGGCCAGCGGCCGGTCCTTGCAGTTCTTTCCCGCCCATACGCCGGCTATCATCATGGCCGAGCAGCGGGCCGTGGGGCGGATGATCGCCAACATCGTTGACAACGCGCTGATCCATACCCCTACCGAGACCGCGGTGGAGGTGCGCGTGGACGCCCTGGGGCCGCGCGTGATCGTATCCGACAACGGACGGGGGGTGCCCGAGGCCGCCCGGAGCCGTCTGTTCGAACGCTTTTTTCGTCTGGACGCCAGCCGATCGACTCCGGGCACCGGTTTGGGCCTGGCGATCGCGGCCGCCACGGCTCAGGCGTTCGGCGGCCGCCTGTGGGCCGAGGACGCAGAGCCCGGCTTGCGCGTCATCGCCGATTTCGCGACCCGCTGAACAAGCGCGGTTTCAGTTCCGACCGACGGCGAACAGAGGCGTCATGGTCACGACGTCCGGGTCCGCCGCATGGCGCAGATGGGTCGGCAAGCCGAACACGTCTTCGATCGTGCGCAGCAGCGAATAATGGCTGTAAGGCGTGTCGTCCGCCACGCCGCGCGGGCCGTGGTTGGTGATCACCACGGTGGGAATATGGCCGCCGCCGAAGTTCGAGATCGCCGCGGGAGTCACGCCGCAGCACCCCTCCCGCGTCTTGCCCGCGCCTTCGTCGAAGGTGACGACGATGGCGACGTTGTCTTTGGAGGTCCAGGTCGCCGTCTTCTGGATTTGCGAGACAAGTTCGCCGACAACCCGATCGCCGCGCGCGATGAGACCGGCCTTGTTCTCGCTTTGGCAGTCCGGCGGGATGGTCGGCCCGGAGAGGCCGTGCATTTCGTTGCACTGGTTGGGCACGATCAGGGCGAAGTTGGGCAGGTTCCCGCTGGCGAGGTCCGCCTTCAGGCGGTCGAAGCCGACCAGGCGATCGGCGCGCTGGGGATCGCTCTGAACGGCCGCGAAATTGACGAAGCCGGAGTGCTTGGCCGCGTAGAACGCCGACTTGCGCGCGCCGTCGTCAATGCCCGACGGACCGGCGGTGACGGCCAGCGACCCCGGCCCGGGAATATCCTCGTAATAGCCTCTCCAGGTCAGGCCGGCCTGCTCCAACTGCTGGCCCAGGAAAGGGGCGGACGTCGTATGGTCCTGATAACCTGGCTGGGCCGAACCCGCGCACGACGGATCGACCTTGCCGGGCGTGCAGTAGAAGGCGTCGTCGTCATGGATGCCGAAGGTGTCGCCGCCGAGGAGGGCCACATAGTTGCCTTCGCTCGGATGCACCTCGGCGTAGAAGCGCCTGGCGTTGCCATAGGCCTTGGCCAGCCGCGCGATGGTTGGCGCGGCGGCCGGATCGAGAATTTGGTCGTAGTCCTTGTTCTCCTCGACAATGACGAACACATGCTGGTAGCGCGGTAGGGCCTGCGCCGCCGCGGAGCCGGTCACAGCGCTCAGCGCACAGGCCAGGATCGATACGAACCGATTCACACCGCACCCGGTCAGAAGTGGAACCGGATGCCAGCTTCGTAGGTCTGGCCGTAGAACTCCCGCTGGATCGGGAAGCTCGGATTGCCGACATAGAAACGCAACGGCGCGTCAGTCAGGTTTCGTACGTTGAAGTACGCCGTTAGGCCGGGCATGAATTTGTAGCTGGTCGCCAGGTCCAGGGTGGTGCGGTCGTCCTCGATCGTGTCGCTCTGTTTGGAGCCGCCCAGCGAGAACAGCTGGTGGCCGACGTACTGTGTCGACAGCCGCACGTTCAGATTGTTCGCCTCGTAGAACAGGGCGGCGTTGGCCGTATAGCGGGAAGTGCCCGGCAGGGTCCCGTACTGGGCGACGCCGGCGGCCGACGTGGCCGCGTCGTATTCCTCGATCCGCGAGTCCACATAGGTGGCGTTGGCGTCGATGCCGAGGCCGTCCAGGGGCTTGGGCAGCCCGGAGAACTGTTGGTGATAGGACGCCTGCACGCCGCGCGCGTAGGCCGAGGCGATGTTCTCAAACGTCTGGAACTTCACCGTGCCGATGATGCGCGGATCGGTCCCCAAGGTCTGGCGCGTGACGATGTAGTTGTTGAAATCCTTGTCGAACGCACCGAACTGGATGATGCCGCCGCCCGGCAGATAGTACTCCATGTCCAGGTCGAAGTTGTCGCCGGTGGTGGGCTTCAGATTGGGGTTGCCGGTGGTGATGATGCCGTTAGCCGCATCGACCGTGACCGCGCCCGTGACCTGATTGAACCCTGGCCGTCCGATGCCGGTGGAATAGGTGGCGCGCAACAGCAGCTTGGGCGTGATGGTGTATCGCAGCTGCACCGTCGGGAAGAGATTGGTGTAGTCCTTGTTATTCAAATAGAAGGCCTGGCTAAGCTGGGCGGCGACCGTGCCGGCGGGCGTGACGGGATTGCCGTCGCCGTCGAACTCGTAGTTGCCGTAGGTCGCCTGGGTGTTCTCAATGCGCACGCCGGCCAGCACGCCCAGCGGTCCGCGGGTCGCCTGGTACTGGGCATAGCCTGAATAGATGTCTTCGCGGGCGTTGAAGTAGCCGGTGGGGTCCCACTGGTCGGGCCCTTCGACGGATTGGGCCAGTGACCTGATCGCCAGGGTGTTGACGTTGGGACCGTTGGTGTAGCGGTCGCCGTAGAAGCTGGTGTCCGCGCCGCTCGACGCCGCCGCCAGATTGAGCGCGCCCACCTTCAGACTCTCGTCGTACTGGTTCTGCGACTTGTTCCTCAAGCGCGCCTCGACGCCGATTTTCAAGCGGTCGTCGTCGCTGAACAGCTTGGCCGGGATTTGCAGATTGGCGGCATAGGCCCACTCGCGGTCGTTGTCGTGCTCCTGGGCGTTCGAGACCTTGTTCTTCTTCAGCTTGTAGAGCGAGGCGTTGTTGACGTTTGTCCCGTCGAGCACGGTCAGCTTTGGGAAGTCGCCGTTATTGCCGCTGTTGTTATAGGCGACCGCCACGCCGCTGGGCCCGGTGAAGCTGGCGCCGTAGTCCCTATCTTGGTCGTAGGACGCCTGGGTGTAGGAGACGCGATAGTCCAGCACGAGCTTGCCGAAGGCGTCCTTACCGCCGGCGGCGTAGATGTCGTTGCGGTGAGTCTCGCGCTCGTCGGTGGCCGCGATGCTGAGGTCCGCGGGGCTCTGGAAGCCCGCGCCCGCCACGGTCGGGTTGTAGCTAGAGAAATCGTAGGTCAGGCGGTTCTTCTTCACCGCCTCGATATAGCCGGCGACGTTGGCGCGGAAGTAGTAGCTGTGGTCGTCATTGGGGGTGAAGTCGAACTCCCCGCCGCCGCCGAACCGTTCGCGATGGTAGTCGTAGTGGCGCAGCTGCAGGTCCTGATAGCTACGGTCGCTGGTCCCGGGATTGTTGTAATCCTCTTCGATGTCGTCGAAGCCGCGGCGATCGACCCGCGAAGACCCGGTGATGACGAAGGAGAAGGGCGTGGGATTGGTGATCCAGCCCGTCAGCGGCATGGTCGGGTCGCGACCCTCCACCACCAGATGTCCGTTGAGGAAGCCGAAACGCGCCCCCGCGGCCAGATCAATGCTGGTCGGCCCGTCATGCCCGTGGTCCGGCTCGTAGCCCGAGCCGGCCGAGCCGTCGATGAACGCGCGCGTGATATTGGCCGCGGTGCGCGGGGTCAGATCGACCGAGCCGCCCAGGCCCTCGGCCTCATGATCGGGCAGGCCGGTGTAGGTGACCACCAGACCGTCGATGGCGCCGTCCGGCAGGGTGTCGAACTCGACCGCCCGGCCGCCGCCGGAAAAGTATGTGCCACCGGGATAGGTGTTGAGCAGGGGCACGCCGCCGAAGGTGGCGCCGTCCAGGTTGCCGTCGATTCCACGGATGTTGATGAAGCGACCTTCGCCGGTGTCGCTCGACAGCGAGATCCCGGGCAGGCGGCCGAGGGATTCCGCGGCGTTGAAGTCCGGATACTTGGCCATGCTCTCGGCCGATTGCACCGTGATCAGGTTCGGCGCCTGTTCCTGAATCGCGCGCGCCTGCACCTCCTGACGGGGCGCGGTCACCACCAGGTCCGACACGGTGCTGCCGGAACCCGCGTCGGCGGCCATCGCGTGGTCAAAAGCCATAGAGGCGCAGCCGCACAGCAGTGCGGCGCCCAGCGTTCTCACGTTCATAGTGCAATCTCCGGCTCAAGCGTGGCCCACGGCGTCGACAGCGCCCGCGGCGTTTTTGGCGTGTGTTGCGTGCGGCAATGCAAGCAAACCCGTTGGACAGAGGGGCGCCAAAACGAAATACCCAGCGTGGTAGTCATGCTTCGCTGTCGATCCCCACTTTTATCCAGATTTCTCTGGACAGGGGCTCGGTGTGACAGGAGACGGCAACGGATTGATGCAAGATTATGGACGAGATCGTCTTAAATCTTGCAGCCGCGCAAGATTTTCGATCGTCGCTGCTCTTCGACGAATTTGGGCGTTGCTCAGTCGCTTTCGGCTCGCCGGCCGCTACGGAACGGCAGCTTTCCAGCCGTCGAACAGCCGGCGTCTCCCCGCCGATTAACCCGGGTCGCCAAGACCCGATGCGGATTCCGGTTATTGCAAGAAGGATTGGCGGTGACGGAGGGATTCGAACCCTCGGTACGGCTTTACACCGTACAACGGTTTAGCAAACCGCCGCCTTCAGCCACTCGGCCACGTCACCAGGCGCTTTTTAGTCGGGTGGGCTCCCGATCTTGGGCGGCGCCCCCGGACCGTCAATATGACGCGGGGCTGGCCTCAAGGCGGAGCCGTCATAGCCGAACCGTGCCCGGGGGGCAACGCGCCATGATCGCGGGATGTGCGCATCGCCCCGGCGCCGGCGGCGCCGGGTGTATCGCCGCCTGACCGGAGGCAAAGCGCCCCAGCGTAAAATCACTGCAGCGTCGGCCGGACGAAATTTCGGCGTCCTTCTATCGTAAAAGATTCAGTTAATTTCAGATTCAGCGCGTGTGTTATCGGCCGATTTACTTGGTCTGTACGAGCTTGAGCATGGTTGTCGGAGGGCGGATATGAAGATCTTGTTAAATGGGTGCGCCTTGGCGGCGTTGACGCTGGGGCTGGTCGGTCACGCGGGCGCGCAGGTCCAGGTCAATCCGGCCCCGATCCACGCCGTGCCGTCGGACGCGGACGGCGAACAGGGTCCCCTGATCAGCACGACGGGCGCTCGGACCACGGAGCAAACGGGCGACGCGCGGGTGGTGGCGGCGCTGACCATGCCGGCGGCGGCGGTCCGGCCGGTGCTGAGCCCGGAGGAGGGCGCGTTCTTCGCGGCGCTTGGCGAGCGGGTCACCGACGACGCGGCCGCATACCAGGACTATGTGCGCGCAGCCGGCGCCATCGACGCGCGCTTCACCAGCCCGGAGCAGGTGCAGAGCGCCCTGCGCACCGCCGAGTCCTACAATGTCGCCCAGTTGCAGGAAGGCGCGGTCGCCTACGCGGCGGTGCTGGCCCTGCGCAGCCCGGCCTTCGTCGAAGGCGTGCGCGCTCAGGGCGACCGGGGCCTGGCCGAACGGCTGGAGGCCGCGCCGGACCAGGTGTTGTCGCTGCCCGGCGCCGATGAGGCCGCGCGCGATGTGTCGAATGTGATGCGGCTGCAGGCTCGCGCGGTGCTGGACGCCGGCGCAGCTATCTCGCAGGCCGCCTACACCGTGCAGCACCAGTCATGGTCGCGCGGCGAGGTCGCCGAGCCGCAGAAGGTGCTGGCCCTGGCTAAGGCCACCGCCCAGAAGGTCCTGACGGCGGACGACCGAGCCGAGCGACGGTTGCTCGACAGCATCGGCGCGGCGCCCCAGGGCGGGGGCGATTCCTACGCGCCCTCGCCGGAGGTGGTCCAGGGGCTGGCCCTGGCGGCCGTCGCGGTGCTGGGCCAGGCGGGCGATGCGCAGGAAACGCGCTTCGAGGTGCTGCTGCGCAATCTGCGCAACGCCGACTGCCTGCAGTTGGCCAAGATGAATCTCAACCAGTGCCTGGCGGTGGCCGGGCCGCAGTACGAGGATGTGTTTTGCATGGGCCGCCATGCGGTGCGCGAGACCGGTGAATGCCTGTCGGCCTCGGCCGGCGACAGCCCGGCCGCGCCGGTGCGCACGGCGGCGCTGGACGAGGGCACGGGCTCCGAACGGGCGGAAGCCTATGCCCAGGCGCCGGCGCGCGCCGGATCGCCCGGAGATTAACCGAGCGCCCGCTCAGTGCGCGCGGCACGCGGTGGCCAGATAGTGCACGCTGAACAGCTGGTCCGGGTCGGTCCACACGGCTTGGGGCTCGAAGCCTGAGGCGCGGGCGAGGTCGGCGAAGCCGGCCAGCGAATATTTGCACGAGTCCTCGATATGGATGCGCTCCCCGCGGGCGAGGGCGATATCGGCGCCCAGGACGTGGGCGGTCTGGTCGGCCAGGCTTTCCAGGTGGATTTCCACACGGCCGCGCTCGGCGTCGTAGCGCGCGCGGTGGGCGAACCGGTCCAGGTCGAAATCGGCGCCCAGATCGCGGTTGGCCCGGGCCAGCACGTTCTTGCTGAAGGCCGCGGTCACCCCTTGGGCGTCGTCATAGGCGCGTTCCAGGACCTCGGTCGACTTGCGCAGGTCCACGCCGACCACCATCGCCGCGTCGGGGCCCAGGCGGCGAGCCCAGTCCGCCAGGAAGGCCCCGGCCTCGTGCGGCTGCAGGTTGCCGATGGTCGATCCTGGGAAAAAGCCCAGCCGGCGGCCGGGCGCGCCGGTGACGGGCAGGTCGAAGGGCTGGGCATAGTCGGCGCACACCCCATGAATCGCCAGGTCCGGCCGCTCCCAGTGCAGGCGCTGGACGGCGGCTAGCAGATGTTCGCGCGAGATGTCGATCGGCACATAGGCCCCCGGCCGCTCCAGCGCGTCGAGCAAGATCTTGGCCTTGAGGCTGGACGCGCCGCCCAGCTCGATCAACTGGGCGCCGGGGCCGGCGCGGCGGGCGATGTCGGGCGCATGGCGGCTCAGGATGCCGACCTCGGTGCGGGTGGGATAGTATTCCTCCAAACCGCAAATCTGGTCGAACAGCGCTGAGCCGTGGGCGTCATAGAGGAAGCGGCAGGGAATGGCCTTGTATGGGCCCGACAGCCCTTCGATAAGCGCCTCGCCGAATCCCGGCTGATTGGGCGCGTGGTCGTCGAACCCAATCGAAGCGATTGCGCCTTGCGCGCCGATATCAAGCATCGTCCGCCAGCCTCAGTCCGCTGAAAGCCCAGCGCGCGCCAGGCGGGAAGAAATTGCGATAAGTCGTGCGGATATGGCCCGCCGGCGTGGCGAAACAACCACCGCGCAGAACCATCTGACCGTTCATGAACTTGCCGTTGTATTCGCCGACCGCGCCCGGCGCCGGCCGGAAACGCGGGTAGGGGGCGTAGGGGCTGGCGGTCCATTCCCACACCAGGCCCGTCTGGCCGAGGGCTGGGCTGGCGGCGGCGACCTCCCATTCAGCCTCGGTCGGCAGGCGCGCGCCGGCCCAGCGGGCGAAGGCGTCGGCCTCGTAGAAGCTGACGTGGCACACCGGGGCGGCCGGATCGAGGCGGCGCGGGCCGGCCAGGGTGAAGAGGCTCCAGGCGCCAGCCTCGTTTTCGCGCCAGTAGAGCGGGGCGCGCCAACCCTCGCGCTGGACCGTGGCCCAGCCGTCCGACAGCCAAAGCTCTGGCCGGGCATAGCCGCCGTCGCGCATGAACTCCAGGTATTCGCCGCAGGCCACCGGCCGGTCGGCCACCCGGCAAGGCTCCAGCCAGGTCTTGTGGCGCGGCCCCTCGTTGTCGAAGGCGAAACCCTCGCCCCCATGACCGATCTCGGCCAGGCCGTCCTCGATGAGTAGCCAGCCGGGGAAGGGGGTGAGCGCGGGCAGGGCGGGCCATTGCGCGTCGTAGGCTGGCTCCAGCGGATTGACCGACAGCAGGTGCAGGATGTCCATCAGGATCAGCTCCTGATGCTGCTGCTCGTGATGGAGCCCCAGCTCGACCAGGGGCTCCACCGTCGCCCAGGCCTCATCGGCCGATTGCTCAATCAGCCGCTCCATCGCCCGGTCGACGTGCGCGCGGTAGTCCCGCACCGCATCGAGCGAAGGGCGGGTCATCAGGCCTCGGGCCGGCCGAGGCCACCGTTCGCCCAGCGCTTCGTAGTAGGAGTTGAAAAGATAGCCGAAGCGGGCGTCGAACGGCTCGTACTCCGCAGCGTGCGGCTGAAGCAGAAAGGTCTCGAAGAACCAAGCCGTGTGCGCAAGATGCCACTTGGTCGGGCTGGCGTCGGGCATCGACTGGACCTGCTGGTCCTCAGCGCTCAACGGCGTGCTCAAGGCCAGGGTGCGGCTGCGGATTTCGCGGTAGCGGTCAACGCAGATGCGGCGGCTGGCCACAGCCACAGGCGCAGACAACGGCAAAGGCGGCTCCTCGCTCTTGCGCACGGGGCGCGTTTTGCCCGTCAGCAGGACCCAAGGCCATGCTTGCCTCAAGCGCGCGGTCGCTCCATAGGTTCCCCGCCGATGGCCGCGGCGCAAGAGGCCAAGACCCCGGTCGTGTGCGGGTGCGTCATAAGACGCCTTCGATTTTTTCACATTCTCGTGTATCTTGGGCCGCAAATCACTTTCGAGTGACCGCCCAGGCCCCCCACAGCCCGTCCCCGACGAGGAGCCATGATGACTGCATCGGTCAAGACGCTTGAGCAGCCGCGCCTGAAAAACCCCGCCAACGACGGCGCGATCGAGCTGACGATCCTGATGCCCTGTCTGAACGAGGCCGAGACCTTGGCGGTGTGCGTGCAGAAGGCCATGGGCTTTTTGGAGCGCTCCGGCGTGGTCGGCGAGGTGCTGATCGCCGACAACGGCTCGACCGACGGTTCGCAGCTGATCGCGGAGGACAATGGCGCGCGCGTCGTGGCCGTGCCCGAGCGCGGCTATGGCGCGGCGCTGATCGGCGGCATCGCGGCGGCGCGCGGCCGGTACGTGATCATGGGCGACGCGGACGACAGCTACGACTTCGAGAGCCTGGACACCATGGTCGAACGCCTGCGCGCCGGCGACGAGCTGGTGATGGGCAACCGCTTCCGCGGCGGCATCAAGCGCGGGGCCATGCCGGTTCTGCACCGGTATCTGGGCAATCCGGTGCTGTCTTTCCTTGGCCGACTGCTGTTCCGCATCCCCGTCGGCGACTTCCACTGCGGCCTGCGCGGGTTCTCTCGCGAGGCGGCGTTGAAGCTGCGCCTGAAGAGCACGGGCATGGAGTTCGCCAGCGAGATGGTGGTCAAGGCCGCCTTCCATGGCCTGCGCATGGCCGAAGTGCCCACGATCCTGTCGCCCGACGGCCGCTCGCGTCCGCCGCACCTGAAGACCTGGCGTGACGGCTGGCGCCACTTGAAGTTCCTGCTGCTGCACAGCCCCACCTGGCTGTTCGTCTATCCCGGCATCGCCATGATCCTGCTCGGCCTGATCGGCGCGGCCATGCTCAGCGGCGGATCGGTGCACATTGGGCGGGTCGAGCTCGACATCCACACCATGATCGTGTCGTGCTTCGCGGTGGTGATCGGCGCCCAATTCGTGTCCTTCGGCGCCTTGGCGCGGCGCTACGCCATGGTCGAGGGCTTCGTGCCCGGACCGGCCAAGTTCCAGGGCCTGATCCTCGGCATGACGCTCGAACCCCTGCTTCGCGCGGCGGGTCTGGTCATGCTGGGCGGGCTGATCGGCTGCGTTTGGGCCGTGAGCAGCTGGGCCCACTCGGGCTTCGGGCCGATCCTTTACTACAGCGTGCTGCGGGTGCTGGTGCCCTCGCTGACCGCGATCACGGTCGCCGCCCAACTCGCGGCCACGGCCTTCCTGACTTCGCTGTTGACGATTCGCAGCTAAGCGAGTTTTCCAACCTCATGCGTAGGTTCGCCCCGTTCCTCAGCGTGCTGGCGGCGACACTGCTGATCATGGCGGTGGCGTTCGCCGATGGGCGTCCGTCGGTCTTCTACGATTCGCACAGCTACGACGTGATGGGCCAGAACCTGATCCAGGTGGTCCAGGACTTCCCTGAGAGCGTCGAGTTCAAGATGAAGCCGGGGGTGAAGTGGGGCGATCCGCCCGTCACCTCCGACCGCCTGATCGACGCGGCGGTGGAAGGCGCGCGTTCGCCCTACTACGGCGTGTTGCTTCACGGGACCTATCTGATCGGCAGCCTGTGGCTGCTGGCGGCGATCCAGAGCGCCCTGGCGGCGTGGGTCGCCTATCTGCTGTGGCGAACCCTGGCCCCGCGCGCGCCCCTGTGGAGCTTTCTGGTGCTGGTCGGCGGCGTGGTCGTCGGCTCCAGCCTGTCGTTCTTCGCCACCTTCGCCATGCCCGACGTGTTCGCCGGCATCGGCGGCGGCGCGGCCGTGCTGCTGCTGTGCCAGGCCGACCGGCTGAAGCGCGGCGAGAAGATCGGCTTGTGGCTGCTCACAGCCTACAGCCTCGCCATCCACCGTTCTCACCTGCTGACCGCGATCGGCCTGGTGGTGATCGGCTATGTGCTGCTGTTGTGCATGGGCCTCAAGCGCGAGGTGCTGCTCAAGCGGGCGGGGACCATCCTGGCCGCGGCCCTGGTCGCATGGATGAGCGGCGCGGCGTTTGGCGCGCTCTATAAGGCGCGCACCGGTCTGCCCCTTTCGCATCCGCCGTTCCTGATGGCTCGCGTCCTGGCCGACGGCCCGGGCCAGGACTATATGCACACGGCCTGCGCGCAGGATCACAATGCCTACGCCGTGTGTTTCTTCGCCAAGAACATCAACAGCCACAGCACCGAGAACCTGGTCCTGTGGTCCACGCGGCGCAACCTGGGCGTGTTCAATATCGGCAACCGGCCAACGCGCGTTCGGCTGGAGAACGAAGAGTCCGCATTCGTCCTGGGCACGATCGAGCAGGAGCCCCTGGCCGAATTGGGGGCCGCGCTCAGCAATTGGGGCCGCCAGCTGCTGTTCTTCCAGGTCGACGATCCGCTGCGCAATCCGGCCGCCTATCTGGTCGGCCGCTATTGGCCCACCACCACCCTGCCCAAGCTGATCCCCAACTTTAACGCCTGCCGCCCGCCGCTGAGCTGCAAGCCGCCGTTCCCCCAGCAACAGCTCGCCTGGTGGCATGGCGCGGTTCTGGTGGCGACGCTGGCGTTCCTGGTCTGGCGCTTCAGCCGCAGGGACGTGCGCTCGGCGTTCTCGTCGCGCGGCCTGAAGCGGAATGACGAGTCGGCGCGGGTGCTGGCCACCCTCGCCCTGCTGCTGGTGGTGGTGGTGGTGAACGCGGCGGTGTGCGGCATGCTGTCGGGCCCCTTCGGCCGCTATCAGGCGCGCGTGGTGTGGCTGGCTCCGCTCGCGGCCGGCCTGGCCGCCTGCGCCTTGCCGGTCTCGCTGGCCGCCTTGGTCAAGTACGGACGGCGCGGGTTCGGCCTGGTCAACGGCGTGTGGGACCGACTGCGGATGCAACCGGTGTTCGGTCGGTTCCTGCCGCCGCTTAACGGACACGTGATGCGTTTTGGCCTGGTCGGCGTGCTGGGGTTCGTGGTCGATGGCGTGGTGCTTCAGACCATGATGTACGTGGGCTTGAACCCGATCGCCGCGAGGGCCATATCCTTTCCCGTAGCGGTGTGCGCGACGTGGCTGGCCAACCGGACCTTCACCTTCCGTGATCGGGCGGGGCAGTCCAAAGTGCGCGAGGCCTCGACATATGTGGCCGTGCAACTGGTCGGCGGCGCCGCTAATTTCGCCGTTTATTCGGCGCTGGTTCATGGATTCCCGGTGTTCGCGGAGTGGCCGGTAGCGGCCTTGGCGTTCGGATCGGCCGCGGGAATGGCGATCAACTACCTGGGATCCAAACACATCGTGTTCCGCAGTGGCGCGACCGCGCCATAAACCGGTCGGCGGTTTATACTTGCGTAATTCAGTGAAGTGTTTGCGGCCGTAGCCAATTCGCTTCAGTAACCTTAAAGAATTCGCGCTGCGATCAATCCTGCTCTCGCCGGAGCGTTGGATTTACGCGGAAAATGTCGAGTTCCTAATTTCATTTTACTCGCGCAAAGCGCGAGCGTATGGCGTCACCTATCGACCAACTCTCGTGTCAACGCCTCATTTAGTTCTTCTGGCTAGATGACGAACGCGCGTCATCCTCCTAGTCCTTCTGCCACCTTGCGCATCGATCTTCCGAAGCCAACCAGGAGTTCCGCCGAATGACGTTCACCACCGGGCATGCTGGATGAGGGCCATCGCTGTCAGCCGCTATCCGGTCTGCCTCGACGGACTGCTGCGCCTGCTGAGCGAGATCGCGGAGCCGGGGCAGGTCGTCGGCGCGTCGGGGCTGGAGGACGCCGTGGCGCAGGCGCGCGATACGCCGGTCGATCTGATGATCCTGGACCTGGCCAACGACGAGGAACTGCCGGACCTGAAACGTGTGGTCGACGCCATTGCGCCCGCGCCCCTGGTTCTGTTCGCGATGCTGTCGCCCGCCCAGGGCCAGATGGCCTATGAAACCGGCGTTAGGGGCTGCCTACCCAAGACCGTGGCCCGCGAACTTAGCGTTGCGGCCCTCAAGCTGGTCCTGGCGGGGGGGCACTATTTCAGCGATGTCGGAGAATTTGTCGGCGGCGCCCGCTCAGCGTCCAGCCTGAAGGGCCGGCTGTCGGGGCGTCAGCTCGAAGTGCTGCGGCTGATCGAGCTGGGACAGACCAACAAGGAAATCGCCAAGGCCCTCGGCATCTCGGTCGCTACGGTCAAGCTGCATGTCCAGGCGATCCTCAACGTAACCGGCGCGCGCAACCGCACCGAGGCGGCCCTGAGAGCGCGCGGCCAGATCCGCTGAGGGGCTTGCCCCACGAACCGACAGGGCCATATCTGCGCCGTCGGGGCTCTGCTACGCTTGAGCCCGCTCAAGGCAAGGAAACCACCGTGAGTCTCGCCAAATCCCGCCGCTTGCCCCTCTGGCTCGCGCTCGCCATTCCGCTCGTCCTGGGCGGCTGCGGCGTCAATACGATCCCGACCAAGCAGGAAGCGGCCAAGGCCGCGTGGGCCGAGGTGCAAAACCAGTACCAGCGCCGCTCCGACCTGATCCCCAACCTGGTGCAGACCGTGCAGGGCTACGCCCAGCAGGAGCGGGGGGTGCTGGTGGACGTGACCAACGCCCGCGCCAAGGCCACCTCGGTGCAGGTCGATGCGTCGACCATCACTAATCCGGCCGCGTTCAAGCAATACGAGCAGGCCCAGAACAACCTGTCGGGCGTGCTCGGCCGCCTGATGGTGGTCAACGAGCGTTATCCAGAGCTGAAGTCGAACGAGAACTTCCTGGCGCTTCAATCGCAGTTGGAAGGCACCGAGAACCGCATCGCCATCGCCCGGCGCGACTACAATAGTGCGGTGCAGTCCTACAACACCGAGATCCACACCTTCCCCGGCGTGTTGTGGGTGGACGCGCTGTATCACGACGCCAAGGACATGAGTCTGTTCTCGGCCAGCGAGCAGGCCCAGAGCGCGCCGCAGGTCAATTTCAACATTCCGCCCCCCGGCGGCGGCGCGCCGGCTGTCGCGCCGGGTTCGGCGCCGCCGAAATGAGGAGCCCCCGCCAGGCCGCCGGTCTGATTCTGAGCCTGGCGTTCGCGCTTGGAGTGTTGACGCTCGGCGCGGCGGCCAGGGCCGCGCCGACGTTTCCGGCGTTCACCGGACGGGTGGTCGATCAGGCGCATGTGCTGTCGCCGGACGCCCAGGCGCAGCTCGACCAGGAACTGGGCGCCCTGGAGGCCAAGACCAGCCGTCAGGTGGTGGTGGTCACCCTGGCTTCGCTGCAGGGATACGACATCGCCGATTACGGCTATCAGCTAGGGCGCGCCTGGGGCGTGGGCCAGAAGGGGCTCGACAACGGCGCCCTGCTGATCGTGGCGCCCAATGAACATCAGGTGCGCATCGAAGTGGGCTACGGCCTGGAGCCGATCCTGACCGACGCCCTGTCGAGCCAGATCCTTCAGGAAGCGGTCATCCCCAAGTTCCGCCAGGGCGACATCCAGGGCGGGGTGCTGGACGGCGCCCAGGCCTTGGTCCAGCAACTCAGCCTGGACACCTCCACCGCTGAGGCCAAGGCGGCCCAGGCGCGCGCCGTCGCCCAGGCGCCGTCGGCCTCGGCCCGCATCGGGTCCAGTCCGCTGGCGGTGCTGGTGGTCGGGTTCATCCTGTTCTGGGCGGTCGGCTCGGTCCTGGGCGGCGGCGGACGGGGCGGGTTGGGCTGGATCTTTCCGTTGCTGTTCCTTGGGGGCCTCGGCGGCGGGGGCGGGCGTTACCGCAACGACGACTTCGGCGGCGGGGGCTTCGGCGGTGGCGGCGGCGGCTTTTCCGGAGGCGGCGGCGGATCGTTCGGCGGCGGCGGATCGTCGGGGAACTGGTGATGCTGAGCAAGACCGACCATGACGCGATCGCTCAGGCCGTGGGCCGGGCTGAGGCCAGAACCTCGGGCGAAATCCTGTGCGTTCTGGCGCACAAGGTCTCGAACTATCGCGAGACGCCGCTGGCCTGGGCGGCGATCGCCGCGCTGGTGCTGCCGCCGGTCGCGGTGGCATCCGGGCTGCGCGCGCCCATCGGCGGTTCAGCGTGGGACAGCGCTCTGGTGGGAACAGAGGGTGCGGTGCGCATGGCCTTGGGCGGCTACGCCCTGGCGCAGATGGCGATCTTTGTCGTGGTGGCCGTGCTGATCGCCGCCGTCGGGCCGCTCAAGCTGGCCTTGACTCCCGGCGTGCTCAAGCATCGACGCGTTCGCCAGGCCGCGCTGGCCCAACTGCGCGCCGCGCGCCTTCTGGGCGCGGACGTTGGTGCGGCGGTGGTGGTGTTCGCCTCGCTGGAAGACAGGATCGTGGCTGTGGTCGGCGACGAGGCGATCCACGCCAAGGTGGGTGACGAGGCCTGGGCCAAGGCCGTGACCGCCGTGCAGGACGGCGTGCGCAGAGGCGCTCCGGCATCCGGTTTCATCGCCGCGGTGGAGCTCTGCGGTGCGGTGCTAGCCGAACATTTTCCGGCTTCCGGCGCGCCTCACCATCTCGCCGACGGCGTGATGGAAGTGTAAACGGTCGCTCGACCTTTCGAGGCGAGCGACCGCTTCAAACGGACTTCTCAGTCCGCGGTCAGATGGCGCGATCGCTGTCGGCGGGGTTGCGGGTGCGCCCGCCGCCGTGCGAGGCCTCGCCGCCCTTGCGTCCGGCCGCCGCGGCCAGATCGCGATCCTGCGAGAAGCTGCGCTTTTCGTCGGGCACGCTGGCGCCGCCCTTGCGCGCGATTTCTCGCTGCCGCTCCTTGTCCATGGCGGCGAAGCCACGGCGGGCCGGCGTCTTTGAAGTATGCGGTGCGGGCATGTCTGACTCCTCAAGCGGATGCGGACGTTAGATCGCCCGCGGCTGCCGGCGATGAAGCATCGTTCTTGGCTTTAAACTCCTGACCCGGCGTACGGTTCTCGCGATAACGCAAAGTTTGCTATCGGATCGCGGTGCGGGTCCGGGTACCGGCGGCGCCACAGGCTCCAAGGCGGCCGGCGTCAAGCGGCCGGCGTCAGCGCCAGTTCGATCAGCGTCGCGCGCAGTTGATGTTCGGAATAGGGCTTGGTCAGCACGCGCAAGCGGTCGTCGCCAGCGAAGCCGCGCTGCAGTTCATGGCTGTCATAGCCGCTGGCCAGGACGATCGGCATGGAAGGCGCGCAGTCGCGAAGGCGGCGGGCCAGGGCGTCGCCCCGCATATCTGGAAGGCCGACATCGACCATGGCGAACATCAGCGGTCCGTCACGGACTACCGCGTCGAGCGCTTCACTGGCGGTGGTCGCGACGATGGGATCGAAGCCGAGCGACCGCAGGCTTTCCTCGGTGACCATGGCCACGAGCGCTTCATCTTCGACCAGAAGCATCCTCCTGGCGCCTGGCGTGTCAACGCCCATGCCTAAGCTCCCTGCACGCCAAGCTTACATCTCAACATAATGAGCGCGGGACGGTCTGTCGCATGAAAGCTTGTTTATGCCCGAATTGTGTCGCGGCTCGCCCAGCAGGCGCCTGCCGAACACGTTATCTGATCACGCGATCGGGCATTTCAGTCAAGGAGGGGCGGCGCTGACGTTCAGACGGGCAAAGTGGCGCGGGCGGTCAGGCCGCCGCCGGGCCGATTGACCAGCACCAGCTCGCCGCCATGGCTGCGCGCGATCGAGCGGGCGACCGACAGGCCCAGGCCGATGCCCCCCGTCTTGCGGTTGCGCGACGGCTCGCGCCGATAGAAAGGCGCGAACACCCGCTCCAGCTCGCTCTCGGGCACGCCTGGTCCGTCGTCCTGCACCTCGACCACGGCGGCCTGATTCTCGATGAACAAGCGCGCGCGCGCAGCGCCGCCGAACTTCACCGCATTTTCGAGCAGGTTTGAGAACAGGCGCCGCAGGGCGAGGGAGTCGGCGTTGATCACCACGCGCTCGGAGTCTTCCAACCGAACATTGGCTCCCGTTTCGGCCATGTCGTCGGTGACGCTCTCGAGCAATGAGGACAGCTCGAGCTTGGTGCGTTTGGGTTCGGTTGCTGTATCGCGCACGAAGGCCAGGGTCGCGGCGATCATCGCTTCCATCTGGTCCATGTCTGCGGTCATTTTCTCGCGCAAATCCTCGGGCGCGGACTCGACGCGAAAGCGCAGACGGGTGAGGGGCGTGCGCAGGTCGTGGGCAATGGCCCCGATCATCGAGGTGCGGTCCTCGACGTAGCGCCGCAGCCGCTCCTGCATGTCGTTGAAGGCGTGGGTCGCCAGACGGATTTCCGCGCCGCCGCGCTTGGGCAGGGACAGGGGCGGGGCGCGCGGATCACGGCCCAGCCGATCGGCGGCGGCGGCGAACCAGGTGATTGGCGCCGCGAGGCGCCGCGCGAACAGGTAGCTGAACGGAACCACGGCCAGAAAGCTCAGGCCGAACCAGATCAGGATATGCTGCTGCCAAGGCTCCAGGAATTCGTGGCGGGGCGGGGTGACCTCGATCCACTGGCCGTCGGCCCGGCGCATGTCGAGCTTGAACGGCGCGATCAGGAAGCCTTCCTGGTGCGGCTGGCCGGGTCCGCCCTGGGGATGGCCCGCGGCGCGCATCGCTTCGTGCAGTTCGCGCACCGTGTAGCGGTCGGCGCTTGAACTGGTGATGACCAGGGCGTCGGGCGATATGGCCATGTCGCGCGCCACGCTTTCGCGGAAACGCACCTGGCCGGGGTGTTCGTCGGGCCGGGCCTGGGCCGCGGAGATCTGACGCACGATCAGCTGATCGGCGGTGCGCGACGTGGCCGGCTCGCGCCGCAGCGCCTGCTCGATCTCGGTCTGGGTGTAAAACACCGGGGTCGGCGGGGGCAGGTTGAACACGATCAGGGTGTTGATGGCCTCCGCCAGACACAGGACCACCAACGTCAGGCCCAGAACCTGGGCGAACAGCGTGCTTGTGATCCGGCTCGGCAGCCTCATGTGCGCGTGACCTTGGCCTTGAACATATAGCCTTCATTGCGGATCGTGCGGATCAGGTCCTGGCCGCCGACGCCGTCGTCCAGCTTCTTGCGCAGGCGGCTAATCTGCACGTCTATCGCCCGGTCATAGGCTTCGGTGTCGGGGCCGCGGGCGAAATCCAGCAGCTGGTCGCGCGTCAGCACCCGCTGGGGCCGCTCGACCAGGGCGCGCAGAAGCGAGAATTCCCCGCTCGACAGATTGATCACCACGCCGTCAGGCGTGCGCAATTCGCGCCTGACCAGGTCAAGGCGCCAGCCGACGAACTCCAATGCGCTGCCCTGGCGTTCCTCGACCGGGCGCGCGTCCTGGCGACGGCGCAGCACGGCGCGGATCCGGGCCAGAAGTTCGCGGGGGTTGCAGGGCTTGGGTAAGTAGTCGTCCGCGCCGATCTCCAGGCCGACGATGCGGTCGGTATCCTCGCCCATGGCGCTGAGCATGATGATCGCGGGGCCGTCTCCGGCCATACGCCGGCAGATCGACAGTCCGTCCTCGCCCGGCAGCATGACGTCGAGCACCATCAGATCGATACTGCCCTTGTCCAGCGCCTGCTCCATGCCGGCGGCGTCGGCGGCGGTTTCCACGGTATAGCCGTGACGCGTCAGAAATTCCGACACGACGTCGCGGATGCCCGGATCATCATCGACCATCAAAATCTTCGCGCCGGGCGGGGCGTTACGGCTCAATTCAGCGTCCATTCGACGTATGTTTCAAATGAGCGTCGCTTGCAGATTTCTAATTTGCAACACGGCAGATCAGAATCGTAGGGCTGCGGCAATCTGGCCCAGCGGTTTGGCCCGCTCAGCAACTGCGCAGCCCAAGCACCCGATCCGAAACATAGGGGTTTGACGACCGTTCGGCGCCGAAGGTCGAGGGTGGCCCGTGGCCGGGGACGAACTGCACGTCCGCGCCCAGCGGCCACAGCTTCCCGGTAATGGCTCCGAGTAGCTGGCCATGGTCGCCGCGCGGAAAATCTGTGCGCCCGATCGAGCCTTTGAACAGCACGTCGCCGACCTGGGCGAAGCGTGACTGGCTCTGGAAGAACACCACATGGCCTGGCGTGTGGCCGGGGCAGTGCAGCACCTCGAATTTCGCCTCGCCGACCTGGACCGTGTCGCCATCGCCCAGCCAGCGATCGGGCGTGAAGGCGCGCGCGCCGGTCAGGCCCCAGGCCTCGACCGCGGCCGGAATCTGGTCGATCCAGAACTGGTCGTCCGGATGGGGGCCTTCGATCGGAGCGCCGCTGGCCTCGCGCAGCGCTTCGGCGCCCCCGGCGTGATCGGCGTGACCGTGGGTGATCCAGATCTTGTCCAGGTGTAGATCGCGCTCGGCGATGGCGGCCAGCAGGCGATCGACTTCGCCGCCCGGGTCTATCACCGCCGCCTTGCGGGTCTTGCGGCACCACACGACCGTGCAGTTCTGCTGAAACGCGGTGACCGGCACAATAAAGGCCGAGATCAGCGCCGGGTCGGGATGTCCAGAGGGGGTCGACAAGGGCGTTCTGATCCTGGCGCGGCGCCCTCGTGAACGCCGCATTAAAGGTTAAGCGGGATAAATCCCTCTCCTACATAGGGGCTTAAAGCGTGCGAATGAAGCCGAACAAGCCGCCCAGACAGGCGGTTGTCGTGGGTTTGTTGTTGGCGGTGTTCCTGATTGGCGTCTGGTTCGTCGCCGGCTGGTGCTTGAAGGGCTACCACCAAGTCTTCCCCGGTTTCTGGGTCGCTAGCGGATTCCTGGCGGCCGCCCTCTATTACGCGCCGCCGCGGGCGCGTTTCGGCTTGGCCGCCGGCGCCTCGGCGGTGCAATTCGCGATGCTGCTCTATTTCGGCGAGGAGCCGAAGCTCGCCCTGGCCCATACCCTGTGCGACGCCATCGAGAGCCTGGGCGCCTGCGCTATGATCCCGCGCGCGCTTGGCGCGCGAGGCCTGCTGCGTTCGCCGGGGGGATTCTTGCGGCTCCAGGTGCTGGCGGTGCTGGCGCCGTGTCTCGCCGCCGGCGTGGCCTTCACCGTCATGATGCTGCTCGTCGATCAGCACGCCCCCGTCGGCGCGCACAAAAGCGCCTGGGCCCATACGCTCGGCATGGGCGTGGTGCTGCCCGCCATGCTGTTGGCTGTCCAGCCGCCGTCGCCCGCTCTGAGCCGATCATGGCGGGAAACAGGCCTGATCCTGGCTGGCGTGGCCCTGATCGCCTTTCTCATGTTCCGCCACTCGGGCCCGACCGCCATGGTCATCTGCCCGACTCTTCTGTTCGCCGCCTTGCGGCTGGGACCGCGCGGCGCTGCGCTCTCGGTGCTTACCGTCGCTCTGCTGGGCTTGCCCCTGGTCCTGTCGGGCGCGGGACCCTTCTCGCTGCACCCCGAGTGGACCTACACCCAGCGGGTCACGCTCTTTCAGGCGACGGTGATGTCGCTCGAGTTTGGTGTGATCCTGGTCAGCTTCATCCTGGCGCATCAGGTGCGCCTGGCCGACCTTCTGGCCCAGCGCGCCGCCCTGGCGCGTGCCGCCCGCCGCCGAGCCCTGGCCGCCAGTCGGGCCAAGACCGAATTCCTGGCCACCATGAGCCACGAAGTCCGCACCCCGATGAACAGCATCCTGGGCTTCACCGCCCTGCTAAAACGCGATGCGACCCTTTCGGAGCTGGCGCGCAGTCGGGTCGAGATGGTGTCCAAGGCCGGCGAATCGCTGCTGGCCCTGCTCAACGACATATTGGATTTCTCCAAGGTCGAGGCCGGCCAGGTCGAATTGGACCTCGACCGCATCAGCGTGCAGGACCTCTGCGCCGAGGTGATCGAGATCGTCGCCCCGACCGCGACCGAAAAGGGGCTCACGCTCGGCTTCCGGCCTCAGCCGGGCTGCGACGGGTTCTACCGCGCCGACCCCCTGCGCCTGCGCCAGATTCTGCTCAACCTGCTCAACAACGCCGTTAAGTTCACCGAGCACGGCGGCGTCGAGTTGGTCCTCGGCGTGAGCAACGCCGATGAGGGCGTCGTCACCGCCCGCTTCGAAGTCAGGGACACGGGAATAGGCGTCGATCCGCTGGTCACGCCGAAGCTGTTCACCCGCTTTTCGCAGGCTGACAGCTCGGTCAGCCGCCAATACGGCGGAACAGGCCTGGGATTGGCCATATGCAAAGGGCTCGTCGAGCGGATGGACGGCCGCATCGGGGTGCAGAGCGCCCTTGGCGAGGGGGCCGTGTTTTGGTTCGAGATTCCGCTGGAGCACGGCGGAGAGGCCGACAACGAGGAGCGGGCCGACGCGGTGGCCGAGCGCCGTCCGCTGGACGGAAAGGTGCTGCTGGTCGATGACCACCCGGTCAACCGCCAGCTCGGCCAAGCCCTGCTGGAGATGTTGGGCTGTCAGGTCGACTTGGCCGCCAGCGGCGAGGCGGCGGTCGAGGCGGCCGGGCGGGGCGGCTACGACGCCATACTAATGGACGTGCACATGCCGGGGATGGACGGTCTGACCGCCACGCGGCTCATTCGCCAGCTGCCGGCCGGCCGGGGATCCACGCCGATCATCGCGCTCAGCGCAGACGTGATGCCGCAGAACATCGCCCTCTGCCTCAAGTCCGGCATGGTCGATCACGTCCCCAAACCCGTGCAGCTGGACGTGCTGTACGCCGTCCTGCGGCGCTGGATGCACGCGCGCACGCAGCAAGTCGCCGAAACGGCCGCCTGATCGGCGCGAACCTGTCCGCGTCCTCCGGCCGCCGTTGCCGAGCGCGGCAAGGCAAGCCATTGTCGATTCGTCGGGATTAGGGGACGCGCGGCGACATGGGCTTGTTCGATGGACTGTTCACCAAGAAGCCGATCGACGCGCTGCTGGCGCAGGCCGAGGACAGCGGCGCCCACACGCTGAGGCGCGGCCTTGGCCCCGTATCCCTGATGTTACTGGGCATCGGCGGCGTGATCGGGGCGGGCATTTTCGTGCTGACCGGGCAGCAGGCGGCGATCAACGCAGGGCCGGCGATCGTGCTGTCCTTCATTCTGGCCGGGGTGGTCTGCGCCTTCACCGCCATGTGCTACGCCGAGCTGGCGTCGATGATTCCGGTCTCGGGCTCGGCCTACACCTACACCTACGCCACCTTGGGCGAATTCATCGCCTGGCTGATCGCCTGGGACCTGATCCTGGAATACGGCCTGGCCTCGGCCACGGTCTCGGCGGGCTGGGCCGGCCACTTCCGCGACATGCTGCAGGGGTTCGGGGTCACCATGCCGCACGCCTGGTCCAGCGCGCCCTACACCTTTGACGGCGCTCATCTGATTGCTTCCGGGTCGATCCTCAACCTGCCCGCGGTGGGCATCGTCTGCCTGATGGGCGGCTTGCTGATCACCGGCGTGACTGAGAGCGCCCTGGTCAACAACATCATCGTCAGCCTGAAGGTCCTGACTGTGATCGCCGTGATCGTGATTGGCTTTGGCCATGTGAACCCGAGCTATTGGCATCCGCTGATCCCCCCACGCACCGTTCCCACCGCGAGCGACCCCATGAGCCACTACGGCCTGCCGGGCGTGCTGACGGCGGCAGGCGTGATCTTCTTCGCCTACATCGGCTTCGAGTCGGTCTCGACCGCAGCCCAGGAGGCCAAGAATCCCCAGCGGGACATGCCGCTTGGAATCCTGGGATCGCTGGGGATCTGCACGGTTCTGTACATCCTGATGTCGCTGGTGATCACCGGCCTGCAGCCCTACGCCCAGCTGAACAACGATGCGCCGGTGGCGCGGGCCCTGGGCGCGGTGCCGGGGCTCGGTTGGCTGCGTCAGATCGTCAATGTGGCGGTGACCATCGGCCTTGGCTCGACCATACTGTCGCTGCTGTATGGCCAATCGCGCATCTTCTACGCCATGGCGCGGGACGGTCTGCTGCCGCCGATGTTCGGCAATGTGAACCCCAAGACCCGAACCCCGATCTGGAGCACGGTGATCACCGCCGGCTGCGCCGGGCTGGTCGGCGGTCTGTTTCCGATCTCGGTGCTGGGCGAACTGGTGTCGATGGGCACCCTGCTGGCCTTCTGTCTGATCTGTTGCGGGGTGCTCTACCTGCGGGTCAAGAACCCCGAGCTGAAACGCAGCTTCAAGACGCCGTTCGTGTGGGTCACCGCGCCGCTCGGGGCCGCGGGCTGCCTGTTCCTGATCAGCGGCTTGCCGGCCCCCACTTGGATCCGGCTGTTCGTGTGGATGGCGATCGGGCTGGTGATCTATTTCACCTACGCCCACCGGCACTCGCGCTACCAGGCCGCCGCCGCCGAATAGGCGTGCGCTCAACCTCGTCGCGCGCTAGGAGCGCCGGCCATGGCGGCCGACTTCGACCTTTCCGATCTGCCGATCCATCAGGCGCTGGGGCCGCTCAAGGCGGCCCTGGCCGAGCGGAACACGGCCGTGCTGGTCGCCCCGCCCGGCGCGGGCAAATCGACCTTGGTTCCCCTGGCGTTGATCGACCAGCCCTGGGCGTCCGGGCGCATCATCGTGCTGGAACCCCGGCGCATCGCCGCGCGGGCCGTGGCCGCCTTCATGGCCAGGAGCCTGGGCGAGGAGCCGGGCGGCCTGGTCGGCTACCGGGTGCGGATGCAGTCGCGCGTGTCGGCGCGCACGCGGGTGGAGGTGGTGACCGAGGGCGTGTTCACCCGCATGATCCTGGACGATCCGGGGCTTGACGGCGTCTCGGCGGTGCTGTTCGACGAGTTCCACGAACGCAGCCTCGACGGCGACCTGGGCCTGGCCCTGGCGCGCGACGCCCAGGCGGTGCTGCGAGAGGATTTGCGCATCCTTCCGATGTCGGCCACGCTCGATGGGGCCAGGGTGGCCGCGCTGCTGGGCGACGCGCCCCTGATCGAGACCCACGGCCGGCAATTTCCGGTCGAGACCGTCTATCTGGGCAAGGACGCGCGTCTGCGGACCGAGGACCAGGCCGTGCGCGCCATCCTCACAGCCCTGGCCGATCATCCCGGCGGGGTGCTGGCGTTCCTGCCAGGCCAGGGCGAAATCCGCCGGACCGAGAGCCTGCTGCTGGAGCGCCTGAAGGATCGTCCGGTCGACATCGCGCCGCTCTACGGCGCGCTCAGTCCCGCCGAGCAGGACCGCGCCATCGCGCCCGCGGCGCCCGGCCGGCGCAAGGTGGTCCTGGCCACCTCGATCGCCGAGACCAGCCTGACCATCCAGGGCGTGCGCCTGGTGGTCGACTGCGGACTGGCCCGGGTTCCGCGCTTCGATCCGTCCAGCGGTCTGACGCGCCTGGCCACCGTGCGGGTCAGTCGGGCCTCGGCCGATCAGCGCCGGGGCCGGGCGGGGCGGACCGAGCCTGGGGTGTGCTATCGCCTGTGGGACGAGTCCGAGACGCGCGCCCTGCCGGCGGCCGATCGGCCCGAGATCCTCGAGGCGGACCTCTCGGGCCTGGCGCTGGACCTGGCGCGGTGGGGCGCGCGCGATCTGGCGGCCATGGCCTTTCTCGACCGGCCGCCCGTCGCCGCCTTCAAGGAGGCCCAGGCGCTGCTGCGCCGGCTGCAGGCGCTGGACGGCCAGGACGCCTTAACCCCGCATGGTCTGGCCCTGGCGCGGCTGCCGCTGCCGCCGCGGCTGGGCCATATGGTGATGAGGGGCGCCGAGGCTGGCGTGGGCGAGCGCGCGGCCAAGATCGCCGCCTTGATCACGGAGCGGGGCCTGGGCGGGACCAGCATCGACCTCACACACCGCCTCGATCAATGGGCGCGCGACCGCGGGCCTCGCGCCTCGGACGCCCGCAAGCTGGCCGAGGGCTGGGCGGCGCAGGCGCGCAAGGGGGTGGCAGGCAGGGGCGCGGCAGGGAAGGGCGTGGGGGGCGGGGCGCCGGGGCTGAGCGACGGCCTGCTGCTGGCCGAGGCCTATCCCGACCGCATCGCCAAGGCGCGCGGGCCGCTGGGCGAGTTTCAACTGGCCACGGGCCGGGGCGTGCGCGTCGATCCGGTCGGGTCCCTGGCGCGCGAGCGGTGGCTGGCGGTGGGCGACCTGGGCGGCGGGGAGGCGCGCGACCGGGTGCTGCTGGCCGCGCCGCTGGAGGAGGAGACCCTGCGGGCCGCCTTCGCCGATCGCCTGTCGGTCGAGGATCGGCTGGAGCCGGACGGAAAGGGCCGGCTGCGCGCCAAACGCCTGCTGCGCCTGGACCGGCTGGTGCTGGCCGAGACCCTGATCGCGGAGCCCGACCCCGAGTTGATCGCCGGGGCGCTGCTGACGCAGGCGCGTGAGGCGGGCGTCGGCGCGCTGCCGTGGGGCGAGGCGGCCCGGGCCTTGCGCGAGCGGGCGGCGTTCCTGGCCGCCTTAGGCCTGGACGCGCCCGACCTGTCCGACGCGGCCCTGGGCCGCGACCTCGAGACGTGGCTGAAACCGCTGCTCAGGGGGCGCTGGAGCCTGGACGACATCGCGGCGGGGAGCCTGCACGACGCGCTCCGGGGCCTGGTCGCTTGGCCGGCGATGCAGGCCTTGGACCGGCTGGCGCCCGAGAGCTGGACCGCGCCGACCGGAACCCGGGCGCGGATCGACTACGGCGCGGAGGGCGGGCCGGCGGTGGAAATTCGCGTGCAGGAGCTGTTCGGCCTGGACCGCCACCCGGCCGTGGCCGATGGCCGTGCGCCCCTCACCCTGGTGCTGCTGTCGCCCGCGCGGCGACCGATCCAGGTGACCCGGGACCTGCCGGGCTTCTGGCAGGGCTCGTGGAAGGCCGTGCGGGCCGACCTGCGCGGCCGCTATCCCCGCCACCCATGGCCGGAGAACCCTCTGGCGGAGACGCCCACCACACGCGCCAAGCCCAGGGGAACCTAGCTAGACGTGGTAGGACCCCACCATGGCCAGGAGGGCCACCGCTAGCAGGACGGCGGCCCAGCGGTTTCCGGCGCGGATTCTGGCGCGGGCCTTGGGCTCGTCCAACTGGCCGTTGCGCAGCCTGCGGATGGAGCCTCCGACCAACAGACCTTGCACCCCGGCCGCGCCGATGGCGGCGAGGGCGCCCAAGCCCAGAACCACTTCCATCTTGCCGACGCCAAAGCGATGCATCTGGCCCCACAGGAAGCCGCCCAGCAGCATGGTCAGGGTCGCGGCGACCATCTGGTAGCGGTACTGGCGCTCGGCGCCGACACCTTTGCGCTGGGCCACCAGATAGGTGGAACCCAGCCAGTAGAGCGCGGCGAAGACGTGCAGGAGATAAAGGCCGATCAGCCAGTTGGGCATGAAACCTCGCGAAGTTCAGGGCGTGGCCGCGTAGACCATCACGCCGGTGGCGACCGCCAGGTTGAGGCTGTCGGCGCGCCCGCGCATGGGAATCTTGACGTTGAGGTCGCACGCCGCGGCCAGTTCCGGGGACACGCCGGCCTGTTCGTTACCCATCAGGATGAGGGCCGGCGCGCGATAGGCGGCCTGGCGGTGATCGACCGTGGCTGAGAGCAGGGTGCCGACGACCGCTCCGGGCCAAGCGGCGCGCCAGGCGAGAAACTCGGCCGTCGTGGCTTTGGCGATCTGGACGGCGAAGATCGAGCCCATGGTCGCGCGCACCGCCTCGACCGAATAGGGATCGCAGCACTCGTCGATAAGGATCACCCCGCCGCATCCCGCTGCGTCGGCGGTGCGGATGATAGTGCCAAGATTGCCCGGATCACGCACCTTGTGCAGGGCGATCCAGCAGGGCGCGGCCCGAGCGTCCAGGGTGAGCAGCGGGGCGAACAGCTGAGGGAATACAGCGATGACAGCCTGGGGGTTGTCGCGCCGCGCGACCTTCTCCAGCACCTCGCGCGTGACCTCGATCACCTCGCCGCCCGCCGCACGGGCCGCGTCAACGCAGCGGGCCAGCAGGGGGTGGTCGGCGACGTCGGGGCCGTACATCAGGATTCTGGGCGCGTGGCCGAGTTCGACGGCGTCGACCACGATCTTCAGGCCTTCCGACAGGAACAGGCCGCTCTCCTCGCGTTCCTTGCGCATGTGCAAGGCGCGCACGGCCTTGACCGTGGGATTGGTCAGGGAACTGATCGAGCGGGCGGTCATGGCGCCCCGTCGGTCCAGCGGGCGAAGAACGACAGGCCGATCTCGCGCACGGGACCGGCCGCCTCGTCGCCGTCCTCCCGCAGCGCCAGTTCGCCCCAGTCGATGTCGCCCGCGCGATCGCCCAGGGCGTCGCGCATCAGCCCCGCCAGGGCCAGGCCGGAGATGCGTGCGGCGTAGGCGTTGATCAGCAGGAAGCTCGCCTGATCGGATAGAAGACTCGCGCAAAGCCCTAGAAGGCCTGGCAAATCCTCGAATAGGCGCCACACCTCGCCGGTCGGACCGCGCCCGTATTTGGGCGGGTCGAGGATGATGCCGTCGTAGCGCGCGCCCCGCCGCGCCTCGCGCTGGACGTAACGGCGCGCGTCCTCCACCAGCCAGCGGATCGGGCGGTCGGCCAGGCCGGACAACTCGGCGTTCTCGCGCGCCCAGCCGACCGACTTCTTCGATGCGTCCACATGGGTGACCGCCGCGCCAGCGGCCGCGCACGCCAGGCTGGCGACCCCGGTGTAGCCGAACAGGTTGAGCACCTTCATCCCCGGTCGGGCGACCGCGCGCTGAGTCAGCCAGGCCCAGTTGGCCGCCTGCTCGGGAAAAAAGGCCAGGTGGCGAAAGCTGGTGAAGCGCGCGGTGAACGAAACAGGGCTCCAGGCCAGACAGAACGGCTCCAACGGCTGGTCCTTGAAGCGCCAGCGCCCGGCCTCGTCCTCGTCGGTCGGATCGAACACGGCGTCGGCGCCGTCCCACACCGCGGCCGCCAGCCTGGGCCGCCACAGGCACTGGGGCTCGGGCCGCACCACCAGATAGGGCCCGTAACGCTCGAGCTTGCGCCCGTCGCCGCTGTCGACCAGGGCATAGTCGTCCCAGGCCGTTGTGCGGGCGATCGAGGGCTCCAGGGCCACGCGGGAGGCGAACGAGGTCATCGCGCGCACTTAGGCGCGGGGGAAGGCGGCGGTAAAGCGTTTGCTTGGCTATTTGCGCTTCTTGCGCGCCTTGCCGGCGTGGCCCGCCGGATGAGCCTTGGCCCGCGCGTGCGCCGGAGCGCCTCGGCCCTTGCCCCGGCGGCTGGCGCGGTCGACCGGTTCCTCGGTCTTCCTGAGCGGCGCCGTCTCGGGCGGATTGGGCACGGGCGTGGAGGCCACCACGGCTTCCTCGGCGTCGGCGGAAGCGCCGAGCGAGCCTTCCAGCAGCGAGTCGATCGTCGGCGCCGCGGAGGCCAGCTGGATCGCGCCGCCGTAACCCGGCAGGCCGCCGCGCTTCAGGTCGGCCTGCAGGGTCAGGGGCGCGCGCCCGCCGGCCAAACGGGCGCGGTAGACCTCCATGCCTTCCAGAACCCGCATGACGTAGTTGCGGGTCTCGCCGATGGGAATGCATTCGATGTAGTCGACCGGATCGGTCGAGGACGCGCGGGGGTCGCCGCACGCCGCCGTCCATTGGGCGGGACGATTGGGGCCGGCGTTGTAGGCCGCCGCCGCCATCAGATACGAGCCGTCGAACTCCTCGACCAGCGATCCGAGGAAGGTGGTGCCGATCTGCATGTTGTAGTCGGCGTCGTCCAGCCGGCCGACCTCGAAGCCCATGCCCGAGCGCCGGGCGACCACCTTGGCGGTGGCGGGCATCAGTTGCATCATGCCCCGCGCGCCGGCGCCGGAGCGGACGCGGGGATCGAAGCCGCTTTCCTGGCGCACGATGCCCAGCACCATGGCCGGCTCGACGCTGGCCGAGGGCGGGGGGCTGCGCAGGGGATAGCCGCGCTCGGGCAGCACGAAGCCGCGCTGGGCCGCCAGGCGCACGACGCGCATCGACAGGTCCTGCTCGCCGGCGGCGCGGGCCATGTCGACCAGCAGCGCGCATTCCTCGGGGTTGGGCATGGCCTCGACCGAGGCGATCACGAACAGGTCGAACAGGTTCGCCAAGCCCGCGCTCTGCGCCGCCTGGGCCGCCTGGATCAGCTCCCGGCTCTGGAAGCGGGCGCGGTCGGCGGTCGTGGGCTGGGGATCGGCGGGAAGGGTCAGGACCGTCTGGCCAGCCTTGGCGGCGGCCAGCTGGCCGTAGAAGGTGGTCAGATAGCGGCCGCCCAAGGCGTATTCGGTGTGGGCGGCGGCGCTGTCCCCTTCGGCCTCCAGCGCCCGGCCGCGCCAGTAGTTGGCCCGGGCCTGGGTGATGGGCGAGGCGCCGATGGTTTCCAGCCGCGCGAAGTGGCGGTCGGCCGCCTTGGCGTCGTGCAGCCGGGTGAGGGCGATCCACCCGGCCAGGAACTCGGCGTCGGCCGCGTCGGTCCCGGGGCCTAGGCCATGCTGGTCCACCGCGCGAAAGGCGCTTTGCGGGTCGCCCGACTGCAGAGCCACGTTCACCAACTGGCGGCGGATGGTCCACATGCGGCCGGCGGCCTCGTCGCCGGGATCGGCCGGAAAATCGGCCAGCAGGGGCAGGGCCTGCACGGGCTGGCCGCGCTGGATCAGCCAGCGCGCGCGCTCCACCGCAAGACCCGGATCGTGCGCCAGAGCGGGCGGAACCGCGGCGTAGAGGGCGTCGGCGTCGCCGCTATTGGCGCGCAGGGCCATGCGGGCGTTGGCCAGGGCCTGTTGGTCGGGCGGCAATAGGGCGATGATGTCGTGCGCGGCGGGCCCCTGGGCGCCGTAGAGCAGTAGGTTGGCCCGGCGGATGTGATCCTCGGGCGTGAGCAGGGCGCCGAAGCGGGTCAGCATGGTGCGCTGGACGCCGGCCTCGAAGCTGCGGTCGCGCCAGAAGCGCCGGATCAGGGCCTGAGCGTCGGCCGGGCGCCCGGCGGCCTGATAGGCGGCGGCCAGGGCCATGGCGCCCTCGGCTGATTGGGGCTGGGCGCCGGCGAACCAGTCTATGGTCCGCTGCGGGCCGAGGTTGGCGGCCTCCAGCTGGCGCTCGGCGGCGAGTTGGCGTCCCGCCGCGTGCGGCCAGCCGGCCAGGTCCTTGCGCGCCTCGTCGAGCTGATCGAACGGGAGCCGGTCGGGCATGGTGTCGATGATCGCCCATAACATCATCTTGCGGGCGATGGGGTGGGTGAGGACTGCCTCGGCACCCTCGGCCCCGGCAATATCCCCGGCCTTGGCCGCGTTGACGCCCCGGCGCAGCACCGCCGCATCGGCGGCGCTGATCGGCGCGGCGGGGGAGGCGAGCGCGGCGGAAACGTCGGCCTCGGTGGCCGCAGACGCGGCCGGCGTGTCGACCGCGGGCGCGGTCTGGGCGATCGCGACGCCGTTGAGCGCCGCCGCGCAAACCGCGACCATCGCCGCCCTCAAACAGAAGACCACCTGGGACTCCACACTGATTTACGCTGTTTTGCGCCCGACTCGCCGGAAATTGCACGCCTCTGTGGCAGGGTTTGGACGCCAAACGGTTGCCTGAGCTGAGGTCGCGGCCATATTGTCCGGCCAACTCGAAGCCGCAACGATCCGCGGCGTCGCATCACAGCTAATTGCACGCCCAACGGGACATCATGTCAGACGCTTTCTTCAGGGGCGCCATTCCGGCGCTCATTACCCCTTTCCGCGACGGGGCGGTGGACGAGGAAGCCTTCGTCCGGCTGGTGGAGCGTCAGATCGCCGCCGGCGTGCACGGCCTGGTGCCGGTAGGCACCACCGGCGAGACCGCGACCCTTAGCCACGACGAGCACCGCAAGGTGGTCTCGCTGTGCGTCAAGACCGCCGCCGGCCGGGTTCCCGTGATCGCGGGCGCGGGCTCGAACGCCACCGACGAGGCGATCGACCTGGTGCGCTACGCCAAGACTGTGGGCGCGCACGCCGCCCTGGTCGTGGCGCCCTATTACAACCGCCCCAGCCAGGAGGGGCTTTACCAACACTTCGCCGCGATCAACGACGCGGTGCAGATGCCTGTGATCCTGTACAACGTGCCCTCGCGCACCGGCTGCGACATTTCCAACGAGACCGTGGCGCGCCTGGCGCAGCTGCCCAACATCATCGGCATCAAGGACGCCACCGGCGACCTGGCGCGCGTGAGTCTGATGCGCCTGACCTGCCCGGACGACTTCGTGCTCCTGTCGGGCGACGATCCTAGTGCGCTCGGCTACATGGCCCATGGCGGACACGGCTGCATTTCGGTGAGCTGTAACGTGACGCCCGAGCCCTTCGCCCGCTTCATGCAGGCGTGCCTGGACGGCGACTGGATCGGCGCGCGGGGCCTGCAGGACCGGATGATCCGCCTGCACAAGGCGCTGTTTCTGGACGCCTCGCCGGCGCCGACCAAGTTCGCCATGGCGCACCTGGGCCTTTGCCGCGAGGACGTGCGGCTGCCGATCACCCCGTGCGCCGAGGCCGTGCGGCCCCAGGTGCTGGCGGCGCTGGACGAGGCGCTGGGCGGACTGGCGAAAGCCAGTTGACGGGCGTGACCAAGCTGATCGCCGAGAACCGCCGCGCGCGGTTCGACTATTTCCTGGAAACGAGCTTCGAAGCCGGTCTGTCGCTGACCGGGACGGAGGTCAAGGCGCTACGCGAAGGGCGGGCGAACATCGCGGAGTCCTACGCCTCGACCGAGGGCGACGAGATCGTGTTGATCAACGCCTATATCCCGGAGTACGGCCCGGCCAACCGCTTCAATCACGAGCCGCGCCGGCCGCGCAAACTGCTGTTGCATCGGCGCGAGATCGACAAGCTGCTGGGCGCGATCCAGCGCGAGGGGCGCACCCTCATCCCGACCAAGCTCTATTTCAACGACAAGGGCCGGGTGAAGCTGGAGCTGTGCCTGGCCAAGGGCAAGAAGGCCCACGACAAGCGCGAGGCCACCGCCGAGCGCGACTGGAACCGCCAGAAGGCGCGCCTGATGCGCGATCACGGCTAGGCCGCGTCAGCCGTCCAGGTGCGCGCGCACCTGCTCGAACACCGCCTCGAACATGGCCGGGGTCAGCCGCCCGGTGTTCGTGTTGAGCCGCGAGCAGTGATAGCTGTTGAAGATGCGGTAGGGGCCGGCCTGGAACTGCACGCCGTGGCCGGCGGGCGCCGCCGAACCTGAATAGCCCAGCGCCTTGAGCAGATTGCGCCGCGACACGTCGCCCAGGGTCACGATCGCCTTCAGCCTGGGCAACTGCTGGAACCGCGCCAGCAGGAACGGACGGCAAGTGTTTTCCTCGGCCGGCGTCGGTTTGTTGCCCGGGGGCGCGCAGCGCACGGCGTTGGACAGCATGCAGTCGACCAGGCGCACGCCGTCGTCGGGGCTGGCGCGGTAGACGCCCGTGGCGAAGCCGAACTTGATTAGGGTCTCGTAGAGCAGCACGCCGGCGAAATCGCCGGTGAAGGGCCGCCCGGTGCGGTTGGCCCCGCCGCGGCCGGGGGCCAAGCCCAGCACCAGCAGGCGCGCGTTCTCGTCGCCGAACGAGGGGGCCGGGCCGTTGAACCAGGTCGGCTCGCGGCGCTGGTTCTCGCGGCGATACTCGACCAGGCGCGGGCACAGGGGGCAGTCGCGCGGGGGCTCGGCCGGGGTCTCAGGCGTCATCGTGGTGGTCGGCGGCGGGCTGCAGGAAGCGGGGCATGGCGCCGGCCGAACGCGGGCGCCCGATCATGCCGCCCAGGTCGAGCAGGTCGACGAAGGCGTCGGCCTGGCGGCGCAGGTCGTCGGACGCCATCGGCGGCTGGGACTTGAGGGTCGACACCACCGTCACCCGCACGCCCTTGGCCTGGACCGCCTCGACCACGCGGCGGAAATCGCCGTCGCCCGAGAACAGCACCAGATGATCGGCGTGGCCGGCCATCTCCATCATGTCGACCGCGATCTCGATATCCATGTCGCCGCGCGTGCGCTTGCGGCCCGTCGAGTCGGTGAATTCGCGAGCAGGCTTGGTGACCACGGCGAAGCCGTTGTAGTCGAGCCAGTCGACCAGGGGACGGATCGGCGAATAGTCCTGATCCTCGGCGATGGCGGTATAGTAGTAGGCGCGGATCAGCACCCCGCGCTTTTGGAATTCCTCGAGCAGCTTTTTGTAGTCCAGATCGAGATTGAGGCTCTTGGCGGCGGCGTAAAGGTTCGCGCCATCGATGAACAGGGCGATCCTGTCGGTGGGGTAAAAGGCCATTGGAACTCTGAAATCCGGAGGAACCGACATCGACTCGATGAACACGGACGATCTTACGCTGCTGGCCATCGGCGGCAATCTGGCCGGGTCATTTGGCTCAGTGCGCGAGGCGCTGGAGACGGCCGTGGCGCGCCTGGATGCGATCGGCCTGCCCGTCCTGGCCCGCTCGCGCTGGTGGCGCTCGGCCGCCTGGCCCGATCCCGCCGAGCCGGCCTTCCTCAACGGCGTGGTCCTGACCCGCTGCGACCTGCCGGCGATCGAGATCCTGCGGGCGCTGCGCGGCCTGGAGGCCCAGTTCGGTCCGCGCGAAGGGCCCAGGAACAGTCCCCGCGTGCTGGATCTGGACCTGATCGCCCATGGGCGGACGGTGCTGGACACGCCCGAACTGACCGTGCCACATCCCCGCGCGGCCGAGCGGCTGTTCGTGATGGGACCCCTGGCCGAGATCGCGCCCGAGTGGCGTCATCCGGTGCTGGGCAGGACCGCTGCGGACCTGGCCGGGGAGGCTGAGACCGGCGCCGACGCGCGACCAATCGACCAATAAGTGTCCGCGAACATTGCCACGGACGCCTCAGCGCCCTATTCTAGCCCATTCAGCCGTCCGAGAGAGTCCATGGCCCGCGTTACCGTCGAAGATTGCGTCGAGAAGGTTCCCAACCGTTTCAGCCTGGTGCTGCTGTCGGCCCACAGGGCGCGCGCGGTGTCGGCCGGCGCCCAGATCATGGTCGATCGCGACAACGACAAGAACCCCGTGGTCGCCCTGCGCGAGATCGCCGATGACGTGATCGACGCCGAGGCGCTCAAGGAAACCCTGATCGGAACCCTGCAACGGGTCGATGAGCGGTCGGAAGCCGAGGAAGAGGCGGAAACCCTCGCCCTGCTGGCCGATCCTCAGCACATGCATATGAGCGAACAGGAACTCGTGCGCGCTCTGCAGAGCGACCGCGATGGCGGACAGGAGGAGCGGTACTGAACCCACCAGGGGCAGATCCGCTTTTGCTAGAGGCGGCGTCGGATACAGTCGCCGCCTTCCCCATGACCGAAACCTTGGACGACGATCCGGACAGCGCCACGGCGTTTCCCATCGGCGGGGTGCAACTGCCGGCGGCCTATGACGACGCGCCCAGCTCGGCCCTGACCGCCCGTCCCAAGTACCTGCGCCAATACGAACTGATCGAACGGGTCAAGAGCTACGACCCGACGGCCGACGAGAACCTGCTCAACCGCGCCTATGTCTACGCCATTCGCATGCATGGCAGTCAGACCCGCGCCTCCGGCGATCCCTATTTCGCCCACCCGATCGAGGTTGCCGGCATCCTGACCGACTACCGGCTGGACACCGCCACCATCTGTTCGGCGCTGCTGCACGACGTGATCGAGGACACCCCGGCCACACGCCAGGACATCGCCGAGCTGTTCGGGGAGGAGATCGCCGAGCTGGTCGAGGGCGTGACCAAGCTGTCGCGCCTGGAGCTGAACGAGGAGCACCTGCGCCAGGCCGAGAACCTGCGCAAGTTCATCCTGGCCATCTCGCGCGACGTGCGCGTGCTGATGATCAAGCTGGCCGACCGGCTGCACAACATGCGCACCCTGGGCTTTTTGCCCAAACAGGCCAAGCGCGAGCGCATCGCCCGCGAAACCCTCGACATCTTCGCGCCCCTGGCGCGCGCCATCGGCTGCCACCGCATCTGTTCGGAGCTGGAGGAGCTGGCGTTCGAGCAGATCAACCCCCGCGCCCGCACCGCCATCATCCGCCGGCTGGAGGCGCTGCGCTCGTCGCAGGGGCAGGCCGTGGCCATCGTCAGCGGCGAAGTGTCGGCGAGGCTTGAGGACTCCGGCATTCCGGCGCGGGTCTACGGCCGCGAGAAGCACCCCTATTCGATCTGGCGCAAGCTCCAGCGCAAGTCGATCGGCTTTTCCCAGCTGTCGGACATCTACGCCTTCCGCGTGATCGTGGAGTCCGAGGACGACTGCTACCGCGCCCTGGGCGTGGTCCACAGGGCCTGGTCCAGCGTGCCCGAGCGGTTCAAGGACTTCATCTCCACGCCCAAGCGCAACAATTATCGCTCGCTGCACACCACGGTGGTGGGGCCGCGCGGCATGCGCATCGAGCTGCAGATCCGCACCGAGGCCATGGACCGCATCGCCGAGGAGGGCGTGGCCGCGCACTGGCGCTACAAGGACCGCTCCTACGGCTTCGACGCCGAGGCGGCCGAGGCCGACGGCGGGCGCGATCCGATCAACAACCTGCGCCAGCTGGTGCAGGTGCTGGAGAACGGCGGGGACGCCGAGGAACTGGTCGAGCACGCCAAGCTGGAGATGTTCCTCGACCAGGTGTTCGTGTTCACGCCCAAGGGCCAGTTGATCAGCCTGCCCACCGGGGCCATGCCGCTCGACTTCGCCTACGCTGTGCACACCAACGTCGGCGACACCACCGTCGGGGCCAAGATCAACGGCGAGCTGAAGCCCCTGCGCACCACGCTGCAGAACGGCGACGTGGTCGAGATCGTGCGCGGCGCGCGCCCGGCGCCCCTGACCGAGTGGCAGTCTCTGACCGTGACCGGCCGCGCGCGCTCGGCCATCCGCCGGCACATGCGCCAGACCGAACGCGAGGAGCTGGTGCGCGTCGGGCGCGCCTCGATCGAGGAGGTGTTCGCCCGGGCCGGCAAGTCGCGCAGCGAGGTGTCGCTGCGTCCGGCGCTCGACCGGTTCGCCATGGCCACCGAGGAGGACCTGTTCGTCGGCGTCGCCCGCGGGCGCATACCCGTCGAGGGCATTCTCGAAGCGGTGTTCCCCGGTCTGAAGGCCGACGAGCGGGCCGCCGCGACCGCGCGCCGCCGCATCCAGGACGGGCCGGACGCGCGCCTGTTCGTGCGCGGGGTCAAGCTGGGTTCTGGGGCCAAGCTGCACTTCGCCGAATGCTGTACGCCCACGCCCGGCGACCGCATCGTCGGCATCGCCGGCGACGACGGGCGCATCACCGTGCACGCGATCGACTGCGCCAACCTGGCCCAGTACGAGGACCGCGAAGAGCTGTGGCGCGACCTGCACTGGACCGCCCTGGCCGAGCAGAGCACCGTGTCGGCGGTGCGCCTGAACGCGATCATCCGCAATGCGCCCGGCGTGCTGGGCCAAGTGTGCACCATCATCGGCGAGACCGGCGGCAACATCGTCAATCTGGCGATGCACCGACGCCAGGCGGACTTTTTCGAGGCCGAGTTCGAGCTGGAGGTGCGCGACGCGCGCCACCTGACCCTGATCTCCGCGGCCCTGCGCGCCTGCCCGGCGGTGGAAGAGGTCCACCGCGCCAAGGGCTGATCGGCCCGGATTTATCCCATCTTTAGGCTAATCTTCAGCCCTGTCAGGCTTGCTGGCGTCCTGCGCGGTCGGGGCGGGGCGAGGACGTGGTCTATCAGGCGGGCAAGGCGGACGACGCGGCGAGCTTCGGGGCGGCTCTGAGCGTGTCAGCCGGATGGAGCAGGGCGGGGCTTATCGCCCTGGCCGCCGTGCTGGCCTTCGCTGTCGGCCTGTTCGCGCCCCAGGTGCTCGGCGACGGCGACACCTATTGGCACATCGCCGCCGGCCAATGGATGCTGGACCATCATCAGGTGATCCGCACCGACAGCTTCTCCTACACCTTTGCCGGCAAGCCGTGGGACACCCACGAATGGCTGGCCGAGCTCGTCATGGCCTTGGCTTGGCGCGTCGCCGGATGGGCGGGCATGATGGCCCTGACCGGCGCGGCGGCGGCGACGGCGATCGGACTGACGGCGGCGCGGCTGAGCCGGCTTCTGACGCCGACCGCCCTGATCCTGGCCCTGGCGCTGATCGGCGCGTGCCTGGCGCCGAGCTTCCTCGCTCGGCCGCACTTCCTGGCCTTGCCGCTCCTGGTGCTGTGGATCGGCGCCCTGCTGGACGCCCGCGCAGCCGGCCGCGCGCCTTCGCCGGCCTGGCTGCTGCTGATGATCGCGTGGGCCAACGCCCACGCCAGCTTCCTGTTCGGCATCCTGCTGGTCGGCGCCTTCGCGCTGGACGCCCTGCTGACCGAGCCCAAGGCGTGGCGGCGCGTCTTTCTGCAATGGGGCGGGTTCGGCGTGGGCGCGGTGCTGGCCGCCCTGATCACGCCGCACGGCCTGGACGGCCTGCTGTTCCCGCTCAAGGTCAACGGCATGGGCAGCCTGGCCGGCATCACCGAATGGCGCAGCCCCGACTTCCAGCATCTGCCACCGGTGGAGATCGCCATTCTGGCGGGGCTATGGGTGATGCTGTCGCGCGGCGTCAGGCTGGCGCCCGCGCGTCTGGGCCTGTTGCTGGCGCTGCTCTACATGACCCTGGCCCATGTGCGGCATGAGACCCTTCTGGTCCTGATCGGCGCGCCCCTGCTGGCGGAGGCCCTGGCCGGGCCGGGGCGCGTACAGCCAGATCGCCGGCCCGATCGGCGAGCGGCAGGCCTCGCGGCGGCGGGGATCGCGGCCCTGTGCCTCTTGAGGCTGTTGCTCCCGTTCGATCCGGGCGACGGGCGCGTCTCTCCGGTCAGCGCCCTGGCCCACGTGCCGGCGGCCCTGCGCGCCCAGCCGGTGTTCAACAGCTACGACCTGGGCGGCTATCTGATCTATGCCCGCGTCAAGCCGTTCATCGACGGCCGCACCGACATGTACGGCGACGCCTTCATCGCCCGCTACGACGCGATGGAGCGGCCGGGCGGCGAGGCGTTCGACGCGGCGGCGGCGCAGTATCGCATCGCCTGGACCTTCCTGGAGCCCTCCAGTCCCCTCATCGCCACGCTCGACGCCGATCCCCGCTGGCGGCGGCTCTACGCGGACCGGTACGCGGTGGTGCATGTGCGGCGGTAGGCCGGTACTGCCTCGGTGGTAGTCTCTCGGTCTTCGCTTTCGATCGCGGCCCGCTTGCTGCCGCTGTCATTTAGGCCGACCCCAAACGGCGCGGTCTTGCGCGCACGACGCGCGGGGTTTAGCCAGCGGCGAGCCCTGCCGACCCTGAGGACGCCCGCCATGACCACCGACGACGTGATCGCCGAATTCCGCGCCGCTGGAGCCTTGCGCGAAGGGCACTTCGTGCTGTCGTCGGGGCTGCACAGCCCGGTGTTCCTGCAGAAGAACCTGGTGTTCATGAGCCCGGCGCGCACCGAGCGCCTGTGCAAGGCCCTGGCCGACAAGATCCGCGCCCTGGCGCCGGAGGTCAGCCTGGTGATCTCGCCGGCCGTGGGCGGCATCATCCCCGGCTATGAGACAGCGCGCCAATTGGGTGTCCCCTCGCTCTACGTCGAACGCGAAGCCGGCCAGTTCAAGCTGCGGCGGGGCTTTGCCATCCCGCCGGGGGCCAAGGTGGCCATGGTCGAGGACATCGTCACCACCGGCCTGAGTTCGCGTGAGTGCATCGCCGCGATCCGTGCGGCAGGCGGCGAGGTGGTGGTGGCCGGCTGTATCGTCGATCGCTCGGGCGGACGGGCCGACGTGGGCGCGCCGCTGGCGGCCCTGGCCACGCTGGACGTGCCGGCCTATCCCGCCGACGCCCTGCCGCCCGAATTGGCGGCGATCCCGATCGAGGATCCGGGCAGCCGGAGACTGTCGGCGTGAGCCGGCTTCGCCTTGGGGTCAACATCGACCACGTGGCCACCATCCGCAACGCGCGCGGCGGGGCCCATCCCGAGCCCCTGCGCGCGGCCAGCCTCGCCCTGTCGGCGGGCGCGGACGGCATCACCGCGCACCTGCGCGAGGATCGTCGGCATATATCCGACGCCGACATCGACGCCCTGTCGGCGCTGTGCAGCAAGGCCGGGCGTCCGCTGAACCTGGAAATGGCGGTGACCGACGAGATGCTGGCCATAGCCCAGCGCCATCGCCCCCACGCCGCGTGTCTGGTGCCCGAGCGGCGCGAGGAGCGCACGACCGAGGGTGGGCTGGACGTGGTGCGTGGCCGCAAGGCCATCGCCCCGGTGATCGAGGGCCTGGTTCAGGCGGGCGTGCGCGTGTCGCTGTTCATCGAGCCGGCCGGCCCGCAGATCGAAATGGCCGAGGCCCTGGGCGCCCAGGTGGTGGAGCTGCACACCGGGGCCTACTGCGACGCGGTCAAGGCGGGCCACAAGGACCAGGCCGTGCGTCTGCTGCAGCAGCTCAAGGAGGCGGCGATCGACGCTTCGCGCCGGGGGCTGGAGGTGCACGCCGGCCATGGCATCGACTTCGACAGCGTGGAGCCCGTGTCGCAGATACTGCAGGTGGTGGAGCTGAACATCGGCCATTTCCTGATCGGCGAGGCGATCTTCACCGGCTTGCCGGCGGCCATCGCCAGCATGCGCCTGCGGATGGACGCGGCGCGCGGCCTGATCCCGGCTCAAGCTTGATCCGGATTTCAACATGATCGTCGGCATAGGCTCGGACCTGACCGACATCCGGCGCATCCAAACCACGCTGGACCGGTTCGGCGCGCGCTTCACCGACCGCATCTTCACCGAGACCGAGCGGCGGCGGGCCGAGCGGCGCGACGACCGCGCGTCCAGCTACGCCAAGCGTTTCGCCGCCAAGGAAGCCTGTTCCAAGGCGCTGGGCACCGGCATCCGCGCGGGTGTGTTCTGGCGCGACATGGGGGTGGTCAACGCCCCCTCGGGACAGCCGACCATGCGCCTGACCGGCGGCGCGGCGGTACGCCTGGCGGCCCTGATTCCGCCCGGAATGCAGGCCAACATCCACGTCAGTCTGACCGACGACCATCCCTACGCCCAGGCGTTCGTGATCATCGAAGCCGTGCCGATCGCGGGCTAGAGCCGGTTGTGGGGGTCGCACCCTGCGCGCGGCGGCTTGCCGCCGGGCCGCTGAACGACTAGCAAGAACCCGAGTCCGGATCGCCGGCGCGAGTTGAGAGAAACACCCTTCATGTCCACGGCCAGCAAGACCGGACCGGATTCGGTTCGCACGCGTGCGAACGGCGAACTGATCGAGATCGGCAAGACCATCATCTACGCCTTGCTGATCGCGCTGGTGCTGCGGGTGGTGCTGTTCCAGCCCTTCACCATTCCCTCGGCCTCAATGGAGCCGACGCTGCTGGAGGGCGATTACATCATCGTCTCCAAGTACAGCTACGGATTCTCGCGTTATTCGTTGCCGATCAGTCCGCCGATCTCTCATGGTCGGCTGTTCATGCGCGAGCCCGCGCGCGGCGACATCATTGTGTTCAAGCTGCCGCGCGACCCGCGCATGGACTACATCAAGCGCCTGATCGGCCTGCCGGGCGACACGGTCCAGGTGCGCCACGGCACGGTGTTCATCAATAACCAGCCGATCCCGCAAAAGGCCAACGGCACGGCCGATATCGACATCGGCGGCTTCCAGCAGAAGGCCGACAAGCTGGTCGAGACCATGAGCAACGGCAAGACCTACACCACCTATCAGGTCAATCCCGACGATCCGGCCGAGAACACCGACCCGTTCGTGGTGCCCCAGGGCGAATATTTCTTCATGGGCGACAACCGCGACAACTCGCTCGACAGCCGCTTCTCGCCCGACAACGACGGGGTCGGCTTCGTGCCGGCCGAGAACCTGGAAGGACGGGCCCAGCTGATCCTACTGTCGTGGAACAAAGGCGCCTCGCTGTTCAAGCCGTGGACCTGGTTGCTCGACGCCCGGCCCAGCCGCTTCTTCAACATTCTGCACTGATGACGTCGGCATGAGCTCCAGGGCCGCCGCGATCGCCGCCCTTGAGCGCCGCCTGGGCTTTGCCTTCAAGGACCGCGCCCTGTTGGAGCGCGCCCTGACCCACGCCTCCAAGCTGGGCCTGGGGCGCGGCGGCGTTCTGCACAACGAGCGCCTGGAGTTCCTGGGCGACCGGGTGCTGGGCCTGGTGGTGGCCGAGGCCCTGTTTCAGCGCGACGTGGACGCGGGCCCGGAAATACTGGCCAAGCGCTACGCCCATCTGGTCAGCCGCGAGGTGTGCGCCGCCGTGGCGGAGGCGATCGGCCTGGCCGACGCCATGGATGTGCCCAGGGCCCAGGGCCTGCGCCGCAACGAGACCGTGCTGGCTGACGGGTGCGAGGCCTTGCTCGGCGCGGCCTATCTTGATCAGGGGTTCGAGGCGGCCAAGGCCGTGGCGCTGGACCTATGGGCCACAGCGCTCGAGCAGCCGCTCGATCTGGAAGCCGCCAATCCCAAGACAACCCTGCAGGAATGGGCTCTGGCCCGAAGGAAGCCCTTGCCCAAATACAGCATTGTTTCACGCGAGGGCCCTGACCACGCGCCGGTTTTCCGCATCGAAGTGACGGTCGACGGCCTGGCCCCGGCGACGGGGGAGGGCCGCTCGCGCCAGGCGGCCGAAAAGCGCGCCGCAGAGGCGTTTCTGCAACGGGAGGCGGGTCAATGAGCAACACGCGCGCCGGATTCGCCGCCGTGATCGGCGCGCCCAACGCCGGCAAATCCACCCTGGTCAACCGCCTGGTCGGGTCCAAGGTCACCATTGTCACTCAAAAGGTGCAGACCACGCGCTTCCCGGTGCGCGGCGTGGCCATGGAGGGGCAGACCCAGATCGTGCTGGTCGACACCCCCGGCATCTTCACCCCGCGCCGCAGGCTCGACCGGGCGATGGTGCGCTCGGCCTGGGGCGGCTCGGAAGACGCCGAGGTCACGGTGCATCTGGTCGACGCCCAGGCCCAGCTGGCGGTGATGGAGAACCGCGCCGAAGCCGCCGACCGACGCGCCGCCCAGGACGTCCAGTCGATCGTCGAGGGGCTGAAGGGCGCCGGACGCAAAGCGATCCTGGCCATCAACAAGATCGACCACATGCGGCGCGACACCCTGCTGGGCGTGGGCCAGGCGCTGTTCGATGACGATATCTACGACCAGGTGTTCATGATCTCCGCCGCGACCGGCGATGGTGTGGACGACCTCAAGCGCGCCCTGGCCGAGCGCATGCCCGAGGGGCCGTGGCTCTATCCCGAGGATCAGACCGCCGACCTGCCCGCGAGGCTGTTGGCGGCCGAGTTGACGCGCGAGAAGATCTACCTGCGCCTGCACGAGGAACTGCCCTATTCGGCCACGGTGGAGACCACCGCCTTTACCGAGCAGAAGAACGGCTTGCGCATCGAGCAGACCATCTTCGTCGAGCGCGAGGGTCAGAAGCCGATCGTGCTGGGCAAGGGCGGCCAGACGCTCAAGTGGATCGGCGAGCAGTCGCGCACCGAGCTGGCCGAGATCTTCGACCGCCCCGTCCACCTGTTCCTGCACGTCAAGGTCAAGGAAAACTGGGCCGAGGAACGGGGGCTCTACAACGACCTCGGCCTGGATTTCGATGTCTAGGCCGCGCTGATGGAGTGGGAGGACGACGCGTTCGTGCTGTCCGCCCGCGCCTATGGCGAGACCGGCGCCATCGTTGAACTGCTGACCGCCGAGCATGGCCGGCACGCCGCCCACGTGGCCGGCGGCGCTTCGCGGCGGATGAAGCCTTTTCTGCAGCCGGGCGCGCGGGTGATCGCCCGCTACCGCGCGCGCGTGTCCGAAGCGCTCGGGTCGGCGTCGATCGAGCCGGTGGGCGAGGGGCCGGCGGCCCTGTTCGACGATCCTGTGGCCCTAATGGGCCTGGCCGCCGCCGCCGCCGTTGCCGCCGGCGCCTTGCCTGAGCGCGAGCCGCATCCAGGGGCCTTCTATGGGCTGGAGGCCTTCATCGCCGCCCTGGCCGCTACCCAGGCGTGGCCAGCGGTGTTCGTGCGCTTCGAGGCGGGTCTGCTGCAGGACCTGGGCTTTGGGCTGGACCTGTCGCGCTGCGCCGCCACCGGCTCGCTCGACGATCTGATCTATGTTTCCCCCCGCACGGGACGCGCGGTCAGTCGGGGCGCGGGCGAGCCCTACAAGGACAAGCTCCTGGCGCTTCCGCCGTTCCTGCTGGGCGCCCAGGCGGGGCTGGCGGTCGGCGACGTCGGGGCCGGCCTGGATCTGACGGGCCATTTCCTCGAGCAGTTCGTGTTTGGTCCGCTCAACCGCCCCTTGCCGCCTGCGCGGGTGTGGCTGATCGACAAGTTGAGGGACGCCGGGCGGCTCTAGCGCCATGAAGGTGGAGGTGGCGGCCAGAATCTGATTCTGTGGCGCCCATGAACAAACCCCTTCCTCCGGCCGGTGACGGCGGCGACGATGGCCGTATCATCGACGAGCCGTTGAGCGAGGCGCTGTCGCGGCGCTACCTGGCCTACGCCCTGTCGACCATCACCAACCGGGCGCTGCCCGACGTGCGCGACGGGCTCAAGCCCGTGCACCGCCGGTTGATGTTCTCCATGAGCCTGATGCGGCTCGACCCGGCCGGCGCGGCCAAGAAGTGCGCGCGCGTGGTGGGCGACGTGATCGGCCGCTTCCACCCCCACGGCGACGTGGCCGTGTACGACGCCATGGTGCGGCTGGCCCAGGACTTCGCCCAGCGTTACCCGCTGGTCGACGGCCAAGGCAACTTCGGCAACATCGACGGCGATAACGCCGCCGCCATGCGCTACACCGAGTGCCGCCTGACCCAGGCCGCGCAGTTGTTGCTCGACGGCATCGACGAGGACGCGGTCGATCTTCGCCCGACCTATGACGGCGAGGATGAGGAGCCGGTGGTTCTGCCGGCGGGCTTCCCCAACCTTCTGGCCAACGGCGCCTCGGGTATCGCGGTCGGCATGGCCACTTCGATCCCGCCGCACAACGCGGGCGAGTTGATCGACGCCTGCCTGTTGCTGCTGCAAAAGCCTGAAACCACCACGCTTGAGTTGATGGACAAGGTCCAGGGCCCAGACTTCCCCACCGGCGGGGTGATCGTCGAGCCCAAGGCCTCGCTGCTCGACATCTACGAAACCGGCCGGGGTGGGGTGCGCACGCGCGCCCGCTGGGCCGTGGAGGATACGGGCCGGGGCGGCTATGTGATCGTGGTCACCGAAATCCCCTACCAGGTGCGCAAGGCTGATCTGGTCGAGCACTTGGCCGGCCTGATCGAGACCAAGAAGGCGCCGCTGCTGGGCGACGTGCGCGACGAGTCGGCCGAGGACGTGCGCCTGATCCTCGAGCCCAAGTCGCGCAACGTCGAGCCCGAGGTGCTGATGGAGAGCCTGTTCAAGCTCTCCGACCTGGAAACCCGCTTTCCGGTCAATATGAACGTGCTGGACGCGCGCGGCACACCGGGCGTGATGGGGCTGAAGGCGGCGCTCAAGGCCTTCCTCGACCATCGGCGCGAGGTGCTGGTCCGCCGGGCCCGTCACCGGCTGGCCAAGATCGAGGCCCGCCTGCACATCCTGGAAGGCCTGCTGATCGTCTACCTCAATCTGGACGAGGTGATCCGCATCGTTCGCTTCGAGGACCAGCCCAAGGCCAAGCTGATCGAGGCGTTCGGCCTGACCGAGATTCAGGCCGAGGCCATCCTCAACACGCGCCTGCGCCAGTTGGCCAAGCTGGAGGAAATGGAAATCCGCCGCGAACACGCGGGCCTGGCCGAGGAGCGCGACGGCATCCAGGCGCTACTGGCCTCGGACCGCGAGCAGTGGAAACTGGTGGGAGTGGGGCTGCGCGGCGTGCAGAAGGTGATTGGCCAGGAGACGGCGCTGGGCAGGCGCCGCTCGACCTTCGCCGACGCGCCGCTGGTGGACGCCGCAGCCGCGGCCGAAGCCCTGATCGTGCGCGAGGCCATCACCGTGATCCTGTCCGAACGCGGCTGGATCCGGGCGCAGAAGGGCAAGGTCGAGGACCCGTCGGAGCTGAAGTTCAAGGAAGGCGACAAGCTGGCCTTCCTGATCCCGTGCGAGACCGTCGACAAGCTGTTGCTGTTCGCCTCTGACGGCCGATTCTTCACCCTGCCGTGCGACAAGCTGCCCTCTGGCCGGGGCATGGGCGAGCCGGTGCGGCTGATGATCGACCTGGACGACAAGGTCGGCTTCGTGGCGGTGTTCACGCACAAGGCCGGGCGCAAGCGCGTGATCGCGTCCAAGGCCGGCTATGGCTTCGTGCTGTCCGAGGACGAGGCCCTGGCGTCCAAGCGCGGCGGCAAGCAGGTGCTGACGGTGGACAAGGCCGGCGCGGCCTTTTGCATGGAGCAGACCGGCGACCACCTGGCGGTGGTGGGCGATAACGGCAAGATCCTGGTGTTCCCGATGGACGAGCTGCCCGAAATGCCGCGCGGCAAGGGCGTCAAGCTGCAGACCTACCGCGAAGGCGGGTTGCGCGATGCTTTGAGCTTCTTCGCGGCCGACGGGCCAGCCTGGACCGATACGGCGGGCCGCACGCGCGCCTGGCCGGAATGGCGCGATTGGCTGGGCCGCCGCGCGGGCGCGGGCAAGCTGGCCCCCAAGGGCTTCCCGGCGAGCAAGCGGTTCAGGCCGAGGTAGGAGCGGCGGCGCCTATTCGCCGCGCGGCCCTTCCAGCCGGGCCCACCCGCCTGGACGCAGGACCTCGATCGGGCGGAAGCGCGCCTTGTAGTCCATCTTGATGCTGCCCGGCACCCAATAGCCAAGATAGACATAGGGCAGGGCGGCCAGGCGCGCCTGGACCACATGGTCCAAGATCACGAACGAGCCCAGGCTGCGGCGCTGCATGGCCGGGTCATAGAAGCTGTAGACCAGCGACAGGCCGTCGCCGAGGATGTCGACCAGCACGCAGGCGGCCAGGTCGCCCGGGCCCCGGTCGCCCGACGGCAGCCGATATTCGATCAGGTGCGTGCGCACCGCTGTGTCCTCGACCATGGCTACATAGTCGGGCCAGGTCATATCGGCCATGCCGCCGTTGGCGTGGCGGGCCAGCAGATAGCGGCGGAGCAGGTCGAACTGCTCCATGGTGGCCTCGGCCTCTACCAGATGGCGCGACAGGTCGGCGTTGCGCTCCAGCACCCGCCGCTCGGAGCGGCTGAAGCGATAGTCGATGGCGGGCAAGCGGGCCGAGACGCAGGCCTCGCACGCCTCGCACGCGGGCCGGTAGGCGATGTTCTGCGAGCGGCGGAAGCCGACCTGGGTCAGGGCGTCGTTGACGCCGGGGCCGTCGGACAAGGGCAGGTGTGCGAACACCTTGCGCTCTTCGCGGTCGGGCAGGTACGGACACGGCGCGGGCGCCGTGAGGAAGAACCTGAGCTGACGGGGCGCGAAGTGTTGCGTCAAAGACGTGCCCTAGAACGTTCGATCCGAACCGCGTGGACGACTCCCCCACGCCTATAGATTAGTGCTTATCCCGTTCCCCCTCCGCAAGATGGCGCACCGCGCACATCACCGCGATTTCACGAATTCGGCGGCAAGACAGGCGCGTCGCGCAGAAGCACGATGGCGATGCGGCGGTTTCCCGGCAATGTGGGATCATCCGGATAGAGCGGATCGGAATCGGCCTTGCCCGACACCTGATAGATGCGGTCGGGATCGACTCCCGCGTCCTGCAGAATCGCCCGCGACGCGTCGGCCCGCGCCGCCGACAGCTGCCAGTCCGAGGCCGGCTTGCCGCCGCCGGTGCTGACGCTGGTGTGGCCCGCCACGGTCAGGCGGTTGGGCAGTTGATTGATCACGTGGGCTACGGCGCGCAGCAGCACGCGCGCCCGGTCGTTGGGCTTGGCCGAGCCCTCGTCGAACATCGAGCGGCCTTCCTGATCGATCAGCTGGATGCGCAGGCCCTCGGGCGTGTTGTCGATGATCACCTGCTTCGACAGTTCGGCCAACTCGGGCATGTTCTGCATGGCCTGCCTGATCGACTCGGCCGCGCTCTGGAATTCCTGGTCCTCGCGCTTTTCCAGGGCCTGTTTCAACGCCTGGTCGCTGGCCTGGGCCGAGCCGCTGCCGGTGTCGCTGCCGGTCTTGGGCGCGGGCGGGGAGGGCTGTTCCATCATGGGCGAGCCGGCGCCCTTGACGTCTTGGTCGCCGAGGCTGGTGCCGGCGAGTATGCCGCCGGAGCCCGAGGTCGAGGCCGATACGCTGGCGGGGGCGAAATAGTCGGCGATGCCCCGCTTCTGCTCGGGCGAGGTGACGTTGATCAGCCACATCAGCAGAAAGAACGCCATCATGGCGGTGACGAAGTCGGCGTAGGCGACCTTCCAGGCGCCGCCGTGGTGGCCGCCGCCGCCGCCCTTCTTGATCTTCTTGATGATGATCGGGCGTTCGCCGCCGCCGAATGCCATGCCGGAATCCCTGGCCCGATTAACCTTATCGTTCCGCCAAGGTGGGCGAGGGTCGTTAAGATGCGGTTTGCGTTTGCGACGGCTTCAGGCGTTTTTGCGGACGCGCCGTCAGAAGCGGTAGGCTAGCCCGCCCTGCACTACATTGGGGTCGAGGGCGATCTTGGCGGTCACCGGCAGGCCGGCGAAGTCCCCGTGGGCGTGGGTGCGCAGGAACAGGTGCGAAATGCTGCCATACACGCCCCAGTGGGCGTCCAGCATGTAGTCGCCGCCGGCCTGGACCACCGCGCCCCACGCGGGGGCGACATGCAGGTCGGGAATAGCCGCGCCGGTGTCGTGGAAATTGAGCATGCGCGTCACGCCCGCGCCGACGAACGGCTGAAAGCGCCCGAACTGGTTGACGTGGTAGCGTCCGAGCAAGGCGGCCGGTCCGTATTGCACGGAGCCCAGCTTGCCCACAGCGGCCAGGGTCCCGGTGGCGGTGGCGTTGGTGGTCGGCGGCGCGCCGACGGCCAGGGTGATCGACAGGTCTGGACGGACGAAATACTCGCCTTCGAACGCGGCGGTTACGTTGTCGGACAGGTGCAGGCCGGCGCCCGGTATGGGTTGGCCGAAGGCGGCCAGCTTGCCGCTGGACTGGAACAGCACGCCCGCCGCGCCGACGCGGACCACCACCGTTCCGGCGTGGGGCAGGTAATCCTGGGCATGGGCGGGGCCGGAGGCCAGGCCCAACGCAGCGGCGCAGGCGCCCGCTCCCATGGCGCGCTTGACGATCAAGATGGTCTTCATGAGGCCTCCCTCAGCCGTTTGGCGGCGTATTGTTGTTGTTGCAGGCGTTGCTCGGGCGCGCTTGGCGCCAGCCTGACCAGGTCGTCGAGCGCCTGGCGGGCCAGCCAGTCGGCCATCTGCAGCGTCGTCTGGTCGTCGACCAGCAAGTCCCAGTGCCCGATCGGGCCGAGCGTGCGGATATCGGCGTGCGGCGCGGCCACGGCGAAGGCGTCGGCGTACAGTGACGCATCGAAACATTCGTCCCTCGTTCCGGCCAGGACCAGAACCGGCTTGTCCGACGACAGCGGGCGCGCGTCGGGCAGCCAGCGGCCCGGGCCGAAGGCGAGCATGGTGTTGTACGACCAACTGTCGGCGTATGCGTCGCCGGCGGCGCCGCGGGTGTCGAATTCCACCACCGTGGTGTCGTTGAACCGCTCAACGCCGAACAGATTGGCCAGGGTTAGGGCGCGCAAGGTCATCGCGCGCAAGCCGACCCAGCCGCCGAAGAAGGGCCGGTTGGCGGCGCAGCCCAGGCCCAAGAAGGGCGCCAGGAAGACGTAGCTGTCGACCAGATCCTCCGCCTCGGCCGTGCGCGCGAAGCCCAGCGCCAAGCCGCCGCCCGCGGAGTGGCCGGCCAAGCTAATCTTTGCATCCGGATGGGCGGCGCGCACGTGGCCCATGAAGGCGATCAGGTCATCGACCAATTGGCGCGGATGTCGCACGGCATGGCCCCGGGGACCGGGCGAGCGGCCGTGACCGCGGATGTCGGGGGTATAGACGGTGGCGACGTTGGCGCGGGCCAATCGGTCGGCCATCACCGCCATTTGGTCGCCGAAGCCGCCAGATCCATGAATCATCACCATCACCTGGCGGCTGGCGCGGGCTGGATAGACCCGATAGGCCAGAGCGCCGTGGTCGGACGCCTCGAACGTCTGCACCGGCGGCATGGCCACGACCGACGCCGCGTTGATGCGTTCGAAGCTTGAAGGGTTCAGCAGGGCGCCGCCGGCGCGGGTGAAGTCATCAAGCGCCCTGACGTAGGCCAGCAGAGAGCGCCAATTGACATGATGGTCCGATGTTTCGGTTGAACCCATCGTAGCGCCGCCTGCAGTTTTCTACCCAGGCGAAATTAGATTGTTTCTGGTTAAGCCTTTGTTGCCGCAGCGACCATCACCGGAGCGCTTGCGACAAATCGTCCATCCCTACCGCGCGCCGTGAAATCAGTAAGAACTTCTTCGACTTCTCCCGGACTGATCAGTCCGCGCGAATACATGCTCTCCACAACCCCGGATAGATCGAGAATCTTGGAAACCGAGGCCGGGTCGAAGGCGGTCAGAGACCATATACTGAAGGATATGTCCTTCAATCCAGGCGTGCTCTTGAACGTTGGGTAGAGGTCGCGGGCGAAGTAGGGCGAGATGCAGGACTTGGCGATCTCGGCCATGATGCGGTCGGTCAGAGGGTAGTTGTCGCTGGCGACCCAGCAACCGGGCATGTCGGGCTCGCTGATCACGATGCGGCCGCCCGGCTTGGTCACGCGTATCATTTCGGCGAGCGTGGCGCGCGGGTCGGGCACGTGGATCAGCACCCGGTCGGCGCGAATCCCGTCGAAACTGTCATCGGGGGCGTCCAGACCCGATGCGTCGATCTTGACGAAATCCAGGCCGTCGACTTGGCCGTGGCGCTCGCGCGCCTGGGTCAGCATGGCCTCGCTGATGTCGAAACCCGTGACCGATCCGCCGGGCTGGACCCGGCCGATCAGCTTGCCCGCGTCGCCGCCCGTGCCGCAGCCCAGATCGGCCAGCCGTTTGCCAGGCGCGGGGCGTAACTGGTCGAAGGTCTCGCGCTTGTAGGCCTGGAAGGCGTCCAGGGCGTGCATGGCGTCGAGGCGCCCGACCATGTCCACCGCGTCGCCCGCGTCGACATGGGCGAAGTCGCCCAACCGCCGAATTGTCAAATCGTCCGTACTCACCGCATGTCTCCGATCTGGACGGCCTGGCGCGCCGCGACGCCGCGCGGCGTTCGGCGCAGACGCTCGCAGGTTGCGGATCGCGCGCCGTCGGCGTCAAGCCGGTAAAGCGTCGCCTTGACCGGACCAGGTCCGTACGCGCTGTTAGCCCGCCGAAAGCGCACGGACCGCGCCAGCGATATCGCCGCTGAGCAGGATCACGATCACCACGCCCTGAATCAGGAACCCCGGCTTGCGGCTTTCGGCGGCCTTGAGGTAGCCGACCATGTAGAGGATGCGGCCCAGGATCCACACCACGCCCAGGCCCGCACCCAGATAGGCGCCCCAGAACGGCGCGAACATCCATAAGGCCGGCAGGAAGACCACCAGCCATTCCAGTGTATTGCCCTGGACTCTCAAGGCGCGCTCGACGTCGGGTTGACCCGACATGGCCGGCGCCGGCAGGCCGTATTTGCCGCGGAAGCGGGCCGCCGTCAGGCACGCGGCGATGTAGAACAGCAGCGCCGCTGCGCTGACCAGCACGATCCAGGGGTTCATGCTCAGGTTCATGCCTTGCCTCCGTTGCGCGGCTGGACAGTAGGCCAACCGTCGCGCCAGGCAATAGTGACGTCAGCCGATCAATTGGGCCGCGCGGGGGGCGAAATAGGTGATCACGCCCGCGCACCCGGCGCGCTTGAAGGCGCCCAAGGCCTCCAGAATCGCGCGGTCCTCGTCCAGCCAGCCGTTGCGGGCGGCGGCCATCAACATCGCGTACTCGCCCGACACCTGATAAGCGAAGGTGGGCACGGCGAAGGCGTCGACCACCCTGCGCACGATGTCGAGATAGGGCATGCCCGGCTTGACCATGACCATGTCGGCGCCCTCGGCGATGTCCATCGCCACCTCGCGCAGCGCCTCGTCGGAATTGGCCGGATCCATCTGATAGGTGCGCTTGTCGCCCTTGAGCGCCTTGGCCGAGCCGATCGCTTCGCGGTAAGGGCCGTAGAAGGCCGAGGCGAACTTGGCGGCATAGGCCATGATCATCACGTCCTGATGGCCAGCCCCCTCCAGCGCCGTGCGCAGGGCGCCGACCCGGCCGTCCATCATGTCCGACGGGGCCAGGATGTCGGCCCCGGCCGCGGCCTGCACCAGGCCCTGCTCGACGAGGCGCTCGATCGTGGGGTCGTTGACGATGCGGCCGCCCTCGAGCAGGCCGTCGTGGCCGTGGTCGGTGAAGGGATCCAGCGCCACGTCGCACATGATTCCGACCTCAGGCGCGGCGTCCTTCATGGCCTTGATCGCCCGCACGATCAGGCCGTCCGGATCGGTGGCGGCCGAGCCGCGCGCGTCCTTCTTCTCGCCGTCGATGTACGGGAATACAGCGATGGCCGGGATGCCCAGATCGCGCGCCTGCACGGCGGCCTTGGCCGCTTCGGCCACCGACAGGCGGTCGACGTCGGGCATGGAGGCGACGGGAATGCGCGCCTCGGCGCCGTCGTGCACCACCATAGACCAGATCAGGTCGGAGGGCCGAAGCTCGGTCTGACGCACCAGGCGGCGAATCCAGTCGGTCTGGCGCAGGCGGCGCAGACGCAGGGCGGGATAGGGGGCGAGGGGGGCTGGGGTCATCGGGGCTGGCTCATGGCGGCGTTCTACAGCTTGGCGGGCAAGCGGCCAATCGGCTGACCGGCGGCCAGGCGCAACAGTCCGAAAATCGGCCCGATCCAGCTGGCCAGGACCGCCGCCGCGAAGCTCAGTCCGCCCAACCACAACTGCAGCCGCACGCCGCGCGACAGGTAAAGCGGCGTCCAGGCGAAGCGGTAGCTCCAGGTATCGGCTTCCACAGGCAGGACGAGCGGGCCCTCCAGCCGCACGGACTGCATATCGGGTTGGGCGTGGATGAACTGCGGCGCGGGCTGGGGGTGGGTCAGATATTGAATCACGCCCCCCACGCCCAGGGCGCCAGCCGCGAAGGTCAGGGCGAAGCAGATCCAGAACAGCTTGATCTGGAACGCGAAATGCGTCGCCGGCACGGGTCCCGACTGGGCCTTACGGTCATAGGCCAGGATCACCGCCAGCAGCCCGCTGAGCCCGGCGGTGAATAGGCTGACCAGCAGCAGGCCATAGGCGATGAACGCCGGCAGCGCGCCCCGGCCAGGACCCGGAGCCGGCGCATAGGGCTGAAGCTGGGGATCGGACGCCGGACTGGGCGGGACGGCGGTCATGGCGCGCTTTCGAGGAGGTGGGCGAGGGGACCGGGGTTCAGCTGGGGTTCACCGATGAAAACACAAGTTTTCTGTCGCACTTGGACAATTTGCGCTATCGCAAAACGCCCACGGCATGGACATGTTCTCAATGGATATGCGACAAGACCGCGCCCACCGGGTCCGGCCAACGAGACTTGGACAGTGAAAGCCTAGGGACTAGGAGCGTTATGGATTCCAGGTTCGATTACCAAGCCGCTTTCGCCGACGCTGTCGAGCAGGTGAAGTCGGAAGGCCGCTATCGGGTGTTCGCCGACCTCAAGCGCTTGCGCGGGCAGTTTCCCCGGGCGATCTGGACCGGCCCGGACGGGCTGACCGAACGCGAAGTCGTGGTCTGGTGCTCTAACGACTACCTGGGCCAAGGGCAAAATCCCGTCGTGCTCGACGCCATGCATGACGCGATCGACCGGGTGGGCTCCGGCTCAGGCGGCACGCGCAACATCTCGGGCACCAATCACCAGCATGTCGAGCTTGAGGCCGAACTGGCCGATCTGCACGGCAAGGAAGCGGCCCTGCTGTTCACCTCGGGCTACGTGTCCAACGAAGCCACGCTGGAAACCCTGCAGACCGTACTGCCGGGCCTGATCATCTTCTCCGACGCCTTCAACCACGCCTCGATGATCGCGGGCATCCGCCATGGACGCGGCGAGAAGCGCGTCTGGCGCCACAACGACCTGGCGCACCTGGAGGAACTGCTCAAGGCCGCCCCGGCCGGCGCACCCAAGCTGATCGCGTTCGAGAGCGTTTATTCGATGGACGGCGACATCGCCGACATTAACGCCGTGGCCGACCTGGCCGAGCGCTATGGCGCCATGACCTATCTCGACGAGGTGCACGCGGTGGGCATGTACGGCCCGCGCGGGGGCGGCGTGGCCGAGCGCGACGGCGCCATGCACCGTATCGACATCATCGAGGGCACCCTGGGCAAGGCGTTCGGCGTCATGGGCGGCTACATCACCGGCAGCGCCACTCTCGTCGATGCGATCCGCTCCTTCGCCTCCGGCTTCATCTTCACCACCTCGCTGCCGCCGGCCTTGACCGCGGGCGCGCGCGCCTCGGTCGCCTGGCTGAAGCAACACAATGAGGTGCGCGTGGCGCACCAGGAGCGCGCGGCCAAGCTGAAAGCGATGTTCAAGGACGCGGGCCTGCCGGTGATGCCGTCGGTCAGCCACATCGTGCCGGTGCTGGTGGGCGACGCGGTGCACACCAAGCTGATCTCCGACATGCTGCTGGCCGATCATGGCGTCTATGTGCAGCCGATCAACTATCCGACCGTGCCCAAGGGTACGGAACGCCTGCGCTTTACACCGACGCCATTCCATACCGACGCGATGATGGGCGATCTGGTCAACGCGATGGACCGGCTGTGGGCGCGCTGCAACGTCAAGCGCATGGGCGGTTACGCCGCCTAGCGCCGCGCACCCGTTGTCATCCGCCGGGGCGCCCCCGTGTCGGGGCCGGTTGAGGCTGCTGGGCTTGCCGCCGCTCGGCCGCCTTCTGATCCGCCGTTTCCCGCTTCTTGCGCGCAGCCATTCCGTGGCCGACCACGCAGCCGGCCGCGGCCCCCACCAAGGCGTGGTGGTGCGCCATGTGGCCGGCGACCCCGCCCACAGCCGCGCCGGTCAGGCATCCGGCGGAAGCGGGCGCGGCGGCCAAGCCCAGGCTAAGGCCGCCCAGCGTCGCGGCGGCAGAAAACCAGTGGGATTTGCGCATCGTCGTCCTCTCAGCCGCATGGCGAGGTCGCTGTGAAGGTCGCTGAAGGTTCCCCGCAGCCCCGCACATCCCCATCCGTTGGTCAACGCCAGGGATTGGTTGGTCAGCTGGCCCGCTCGCGCCGTCGGCGCACGCCGCGGCCCAGGCCGATCTGCTTGGCGAAATCCGAGCGTCGGGCCGCGTAGGCGGGCGCCACCATCGGATAGTCGGGCGGCAGGCCCCATTTGCGGCGATAGTCTTCGGGGCTCAGATCGTAGCGTGAGCGCAGGTAGCGCTTGAGCATCTTCAGCTGTTTGCCGTCTTCCAGGCATACGATGTAGTCCTGGTGCACCGACTTGGACACCGGAACCGCCGGCTTGGGCTTCTCCGTGTTGCGTACCGGCGGCGCGATAGCGGCCCCGTCGAGCCCCCCCAGGGTCTCATAGATGGAGCGGATCAACTCTGGGATTCCGCTCGGCGGGATGGTGTTGAGCGCGACATAGGCCGCCACGATTTCAGCGCTCCAGCGCAGCTTGTTTTCGTGGGTGGCGATCGCCAAATCAGGATGCACTGTCATTCCTTTTGCCCGCCTTTAAGTCTTTACCTGTCCCGCCTCGAAAGACGCGATCCCCGTGTGTCCGCAGGTGGCTCGCGGATTGTTCGACGTGAAAACATGCAACGTACCAGTCGAACGCGGGTTCCTGCCGGCTTGGCCGTGTTCAGGGCCGAAGTCTCGGTCAAAGGCTTGTTGCGCCACGGTGACCCTGGCGTCTAAACAGTCGCCGCCCCATGTGCGCCGTCACCGGAAAGAAAAGGCCCCAGCTCATGTCCCTGTCAGCCCCTACCGCCGCCCGCTCGCAGGACGCGTTCTTCGGCGCAGCGCTGGACAGCGCCGATCCGGAAATCTTCTCGGCGATCGGCAAGGAACTGGGGCGTCAGCAGCACGAGATCGAGCTGATCGCGTCGGAGAACATCGTCTCGCGCGCGGTGCTCGAGGCGCAGGGGTCGATCCTGACCAACAAGTACGCTGAGGGCTATCCGGGCAAGCGCTACTACGGGGGCTGCGAGTATGTGGACATCGTCGAGACCCTGGCGATCGAGCGCGCCAAGACGCTGTTCGGCGCGGGCTTCGCCAACGTTCAGGCCAACTCGGGCAGCCAGATGAATCAGGCGGTGTTCCTCGCCCTGCTGCAGCCTGGCGACGTGTTCATGGGCCTGGATCTGGCCGCGGGCGGGCACCTGACTCACGGCTCTCCGGTCAACATGAGCGGCAAGTGGTTCAAGGCGGTGTCGTACGGCGTGCGCCGCCAGGACCAGCAGATCGATATGGACGAGGTCGCCGCCCTGGCGCGCGAGCACAAGCCCAAGCTGATCATCGCCGGTGGGTCGGGCTACGCCCGCTTCTGGGATTTCGAGGGTTTCCGCCGCATCGCCGACGAGGTTGGGGCCTATCTGCTGGTGGACATGGCTCACTTCGCCGGTCTGGTGGCCGGGGGCGTGCATCCCAGCCCGGTGCCGCACGCCCATGTCACCACCTCGACCACGCACAAGTCGCTGCGCGGCCCGCGCGGCGGCCTGATCCTGAGCAATGACGAAGCCATCGCCAAGAAGCTCAACTCGGCCATTTTCCCGGGCCTTCAGGGCGGGCCGCTGATGCACGTGATCGCGGCCAAGGCCGTGGCGTTCAAGGAGGCGCTGCAGCCCGAATTCAAGGCCTATGCGCGCGATGTTGTCGACAACGCCAAGGTCCTGGCCGAGACGCTCAAGGCGGCGGGCCTGGACATCGTCACGGGCGGCACCGACAATCACCTGATGCTGGTTGATCTGCGGCCCAAGGGCGTCACGGGCAAGGCGGCGGAGGCCGCGCTGGGCCGGGCCAACATTACCTGCAACAAGAACGCCATTCCGTTCGATCCGGAAAAGCCGTTCGTCACCTCGGGCATTCGGCTGGGCACGCCCGCCGGCACCACCCGCGGCTTCGGCCAGGGCGAGTTCCGCCGCATCGGCCAGATGATCGCCCAGGTGATCGACGCGATCCAGGCGGGCGAAGGCGACGCGGCGGTCGAGGCCAAGGTGCGCCAGGAAGTCCTCGACATGACCGCGAGATTTCCTATCTACGCCTCTGCGGTCTAGGTTGGGCTTGGGCTGAGGAGGCGTCGGTCGCGTGCGTTGCCCGTTTTGCGGAGAACTGGAAAGTCAGGTCAAGGATTCGCGGCCGTCCGAGGACGGCGCCGCGATCCGGCGCCGGCGCTTGTGTCCGGCGTGCGGCGGCCGCTTCACCACTTTCGAACGGGTGCAACTGCGTGAACTGACGATCGTCAAGCGCTCGGGCCGGCGCGCGCCGTTCGAGCGCGAGAAGCTGATGCGTTCGATCTCGGTGGCGATACGCAAGCGCCCGATCGATACGGAGCGGGTCGAACGCATGGTCTCGGGCATCGTGCGCCAGCTCGAAAGCCTGGGCGAGACCGAACTGCCCTCGACCGTGGTGGGAGAGATGGTGATGAAGGCGCTCAAGGCGCTCGATGAGGTGGCCTATGTGCGCTACGCCTCGGTCTATCGCGACTTCCGCGAGACACAGGATTTCGCCCGCTTTCTGGGCGAGGAAGGCCTGAGCGAAGAGACCGAGGGCGGCTGATGTCCGCCCCGCGCGGCGTGACGCTCAAGCTCGCCACCTCACTCGATGGGCGCATCGCCACGGCGACGGGTGAAAGCCGCTGGATCACCGGCGAGCGTTCGCGGCGCACCGTCCACGAACTGCGCGCCGGGCACGACGCGGTGATAGTCGGCGTGGACACGGCGCTTATCGACGATCCGGCGTTGACAGTGCGCCTGGACGGTCACGAGAGCGCCCAGCCCGCGCGCGTGGTGCTCGACAGCCGCCAGCGTCTGCCCGCCGACAGCCAGCTGGCGCGGACGGCGCGTCAGATCCCGACATGGGTGGTGACGACCGGCGCGCCCCGCGCGGCGCTGATCGACCTCGGCGTGCGGGTGATCCAAGTTGACGCGGACGCTGACGGCCGTCCGGCCCCGGCGGCGGCGCTCCAGGCGCTGGCCCAGGCCGGCCTGAACGCCGTGATGATCGAGGGCGGCGGCCGCGTGGCCGCCAGCTTCCTCTCCGCCGGCCTGGTCGACCGGATCGAATGGTTCAGGGCGCCGATCCTGCTCGGCGCGGACGGTCTGCCCGCCGTGGGCGCGCTCGCCTTGCGCCGCCTGGCCGACGCCCCAAGCTTTAGGCGCACCGACGCGCGCGAAAGCGGCGCGGACCTGTGGGAACGCTACGAGAGGGTCTGAATGTTCACCGGCATCGTCACCGACATCGGACGCGTGCGCGACGTCCGCGACACCCAGCGCGACCGCAGGTTCGAGATCGAGACCCGCTATGACCTGGGCGGCGTGGATATCGGCGCTTCGATCAGCCACGCGGGCTGCTGCCTGACGGTGGTCGAGAAAGGCTGGGACTGGTTCGCCGTCGAGGCCTCGGCCGAGACCCTGTCGGCGACCAACCTCGGCGACTGGACCATTGGCCACCGGGTCAATCTGGAGCGGGCCGCGCGCCTAGGCGACGAACTGGGCGGGCACATCGTGTCGGGCCATGTCGATGGGGTGGGGCAGGTGGTGTCGATCACGCCCGAGGGCGGTTCGCACAGGTTCAAGTTCCGCGCGCCGCGGCCGCTGAACCGGTTCATCGCCGCCAAGGGCTCGATCACGGTCGACGGCGTATCGCTGACGGTGAATGAGGTCGAGGACGATGTGTTCGGCGTGAACATCATCCCCCACACTTGGGACGCGACTACCTTGGGCGGCCTCGCCCCGGGGTCGCGGGTCAATCTCGAGATCGATCTGATCGCGCGATACGTGGCGCGCTGGCGCGAAACCCTTTAGACCGCCCGGCGGACAGAGCTGCATATGAACATCGACGATCCCATTTCCCCCATCGAGGACATCATCGAGGACGCCCGCCAGGGCCGGCCTTACATCCTGGTGGACGCCGAGGACCGCGAGAACGAGGGGGACGTGATCATCCCCGCCCAGATGGCCACGCCCGAGCAGATCAACTTCATGGCCAAGCACGCGCGCGGCCTGATCTGTCTGGCCATCACCCGTCAGCGGGCAAGGGACCTGCGTCTGTCGCCTATGGCCTATGAGAACCAGGCCGAGCACGGGACCGCCTTCACCGTGTCGATTGAGGCCAAGGACGGGGTGACCACGGGCATTTCGGCCCACGACCGGGCGCGCACCGTCTCGGTGGCGATAGACCCCACCAAGGGCGCCGACGACGTGGTTAGCCCCGGGCACGTGTTTCCGCTGGTGGCCAAGGAAGGCGGGGTGCTGGTGCGCGCCGGCCATACCGAGGCGGCGGTCGACATCTCGCGCCTGGCGGGCCTCTATCCGGCTGGCGTGATCTGCGAGGTGATGAACGACGACGGCACCATGGCGCGGGTGCCCGACCTGATCGCCTTCGCCCAGACGCACGGGCTGAAGATCGGCACCATCGCCGACCTGATCGCCTATCGCCGGCGCACCGAGACCTTCATCGAGCGCGCGCTGGAACAGCCCTTCACCAGCGTCTACGGCGGCGATTTCCGACTGTTCGTCTATCGCAACCTCCTGGACGGCGCCGAGCACGCCGCCCTGGTCAAGGGCCGCATCACGCCCGACGCGCCAACCTTGGTGCGCATGCACCAGGTGGATTTCTTCGCCGACGTGCTGGGCCACGCCGAGGCGCGGCGCACCTATATCCCCGCCTCGCTGCGCGCCCTGGCCGAGCACGACGGCCCCGGCGTCGCGGTGTTCCTGCGCGACAACAGCCCGCTGACCGAGCGCGTCAACCAAGACCACAGCACCTACATGGGGCAAAGATCCCTGCGCCAATATGGCGTGGGCGCGCAGATTCTGCTCGATCTGGGCGTGCGTGACATGATCCTGATGAGCCTGACCGCCAAGCCGGCCGGACTGGATGGCTACGGTCTCAAGATTGTCGGGCGGGTGGCCGTGCCGGCCCCGCCTTCGGAGAGTTGATCATGCTGGAAGACAAGCTGCGCATCCTGGTCGTCGAGGCCCGCTTTTATCCGGACATCTCCGACGAGCTCCTGGCTGGGGCGGCCGACGCCCTGACCGCGTTCGGGGCCGAATACAATGTGATCAGCGTGCCCGGCGCGTTCGAGCTGCCCGCCGCGATTTCCCTGGCGCACGAAGCGGCTCACCGGCCGACCGGCATCCGTTATGACGGCTATGTCGCCCTGGGCTGCGTGATCCGCGGCGAGACTACGCACTACGACTATGTCTGCGGCGAGTCCGCGCGCGGCCTGATGGACCTGTCGATCAAGAAGCATCTGGCCATCGGCTACGGCGTGCTGACGGTCGAGGACGAGGATCAGGCCTGGGCGCGGGCCAAGCGTTCGGAAGGCGACAAGGGCGGCTTCGCCGCGCGCACCGCCCTGGACATGATCGTCCTCAAGCGCCGCCTGTTCGGCCAGATCCGATGAGCGCGCGCCAGGCCCGCTCTGTCGCCCGGCTCGCCGCCGTTCAGGCCCTCTATCAGATGGAGGTGTCCGGAGCGGGCGTGGATTCGGTGGTGCGCGAGTTTTCCGACCATCGCTTTGACCGCGACATCGAGGGATCGCGCCTGGCGGCGGCTGACGAGGCCTTCTTCGCCGAGATCGTGCGCGGGGTGGTGGGCGACCAGATGGCGATCGACCAGGCCATCGCCCATCACTTGGCCAGCGGATGGCGCCTGGAGCGGCTCGACGCGACCTTGCGCGCGATCCTGCGCGCCGGCGCCTTCGAGCTGCTGTGGCGCCCGGACGTGCCGGTCGAGGTGTCGATCGACGAATATGTCGAGCTGGCCAAGTCGTTCTTCGAAGGCCCCGAGCCGGGCTTCATCAACGGCGCGCTGGACGCCATCGCCCGCGACCGGCCAGCGCCCTCCGATGCCGGCGGATAGGCCCGACAAGCCTACGGTCGACGAATTCGACGTCATCGCCCGGCTGATGCGGCCGTTGACGCTCGGGGCGCCTGAGGCCCTGGACCTGCTGGACGACGCGGCGGTGCTGACGCCGCGGCCGGACGAAGACCTGGTGATCTCGGCCGACATGATGGTCGAGGGGGTTCACTTCCTTGCGGGCGACCCGATCGACCAGGTGGCGCAGCGGCTGCTGCGCACCAATCTATCGGACCTGGCGGCGAAGGCCGCCCAGCCCTACGCCTATTTCCTGTCCATCGCCTGGCCGCCGCGCTGCGGCTGGGCCGAGCGCCAGGCCTTCGCTCAAGGCCTGGAACGCGACCAGCGGGCCTATGGGCTCAAGCTGCTGGGCGGCGACAGCGTCTCGACGCCCGGCCCCCTGACCGCCAGCGTGACCATTCTGGGCCGCACGCCGCCGGGCAGGGCCGTGCTGCGCTCGGGGGCCCGGGCGGGCGACGTGGTGCTGGTCAGCGGTTGGATCGGCGACGGCTGGCTGGGCCTGCAGGCGGCGCTGGAGGGCCGGACTGCGCCCTCGCTGACGCGCTATCGCACGCCCGAGCCCCGCGTGGCCCTGACCCCGGCGCTGCGTGCGTGGGCCACCGCGGCGGCCGACGTCTCCGACGGCCTGATCGCCGACGCCGGCCATATCGCCGCCGCCAGCGCTCTGGGCGTGGAGCTGGACCTGGACGCGGTTCCCCTCAGCGCCGAGGGCCGGGCCTTCGCCGATCACCCGAGCGAGCGCCAGGATCGCCTGCTTCGTTTGGCCGCGGGCGGCGACGACTATGAGGTGGTGCTCACCTCCGCGCCCGAAAACGTGGCGGCGATGATCGAGGCGGCCAGGGCGGCGGGCGTGGCCATGACGCCGATCGGCCGCATGGTCGAAGGCCGCGCGGTGCGCGTACTCTTCCAGCGGCGAGAGATTCGCGTGAACAGGGCCGGTTATCGGCACGGATGACGGAGGTCGGGCGTGCGGGCCTTGCGGGTGACGGCGGTGACAGCGGCGACGGCGGCGGCTCTGGCGACAGCGCCGCTCTCTTCGGCCCGCGCCGCGGATCCCAAGTCCGACAAGCCAGAATCGATCCAGATTCAGGCGGTTGGCCTGCCGGTGGTGGTCGACGACCGGGTGATCAACTACGTGTTCGTGACGGTCAAACTGGACCTGGTCATGGGCGCGGACGGCGCGACGGTGCGGGCCAAGGAGCCGTTCTTTCGCGACGCCCTGCTCCGCGCCGGCCATCGGACGCCCTTCACCCTGGCCAGCGACTACACCAAGATGGACGTGGGCAAGATCCGCGCCGAGGTCCTGAGGGACGCCGCGACCATCATGGGCAAGGGCGTCGTTCGTGACGTCGAGGTGGTCAAGCAAGTGTCCCAAAGGCAGGGCAGGCTGAAAGCGCCGACCCAGGCCACGGCCGCGCCGACGCGGGCGCGCGAGCCCGAAATCATCCCCTGACGCTTCCCAGGCGGCGGCGTGCGGTTGCGCGCCAGCGTCACATTTGGCACGGTCCCTCGTCCGAGCGCACAACCCGCCTCAATGAAGGCGGGACGCGCCGGGCTGGCCGATAACGGCCGAGACGCGACGCCCCAAGGGCGCGCGTGACAACGAGGATTGAAGGGACGGAGCTCAAATGGGTCTTACGCTGGTCATCGCCGCGGGACTGCTGGCGGTGCTTTACGGAATTGTGCAGACGGTCGGCCTTCTGAAGGCGCCGGCCGGCAACGCGCGAATGCAGGAAATCGCCGCCGCGGTTCAGGAGGGGGCGCAGGCCTATCTTCGCCGCCAGTACACCACCATCGCCATGGTCGGCGTGGTCGTGATCGTGCTGCTGGCCATCTTCTTCAAGAGCTGGGAACAGCCAGTGGGTTTCCTGATCGGCGCGGTGCTGTCGGGCGCGGCGGGCTTCGCGGGCATGCTCGTATCGGTGCGCGCCAATGTGCGCACCGCCCAGGCGGCCTCGGGCGGCCTCGCCGGCGGACTGAAGCTGGCCTTCACCTCGGGCGCCATCACCGGCATGCTGGTGGCGGGCTTCGCCCTGCTGGGCGTGGCGGGCTATTACGGCTTCCTGACCACCTGCATGGGCCTGGCCAACACAAGCCGCGAGGTGGTCGATAGCCTGGTGGCCCTGGGCTTCGGCGCTAGCCTGATCTCGATCTTCGCCCGTCTGGGCGGCGGCATCTTCACCAAGGGCGCCGACGTGGGCGGCGACATGGTGGGCAAGGTCGAGGCGGGAATCCCCGAGGACGACCCCCGCAACGCGGCCACCATCGCCGACAACGTGGGCGACAACGTCGGCGACTGCGCGGGCATGGCCGCGGACCTGTTCGAGACCTATGCGGTGACCACCGTGGCCACCATGGTGCTGGCCTCGATCCTGTTCCGCGACGCCCCGTCGCTCAACCAGCTGCTGCTGCTGCCCCTGTCGGTCTGCGCCATCGGCATCGTCACCTCGGTTATCGGCGCCTTCTTCGTACGCCTGGGCAAGAGCGCCAACATCATGGGCGCGCTCTACAAGGGCCTGATCGTCACCGGCGTACTGGCCGCGGCGGCGCTTTACGTGGTCATTCCGCGCTTCGTCCCGGCTAACCTGACGGTGGGCGACAAGACCTTCGGCGGCATGGCGCTGGTGGGCTGCGCCTTGACCGGCCTGGTGATCACCGCCCTGATCGTGATGATCACCGAATACTACACCGGCACGGGCTTTCGCCCGGTCAAGTCGGTGGCCCAGGCCAGCGTCTCCGGCCACGGCACCAACGTGATCCAAGGCCTGGCCATGTCGCTGGAGGCCACAGCCCCCATCGCCATCGTGATAATCGGCGGCATCCTGGTGACCTTCAACCTGGCGGGCCTGTTCGGCGTGGCTCTGGCCACCACCGCCATGCTGTCGCTGGCCGGATTCATCGTGGCCCTCGACGCGTTTGGTCCGGTGACGGACAACGCCGGCGGTATCGCCGAGATGGCCGGCCTGCCGTCCGAGGTGCGGGTGATCACCGACGCCCTGGACGCGGTCGGCAACACTACCAAGGCGGTGACCAAGGGCTACGCCATCGGTTCGGCGGGCCTGGGCGCCCTGGTGCTGTTCGCCTGCTACACCCAGGACCTGAAGTTCTTCACCGCCAACGCCGCGCCCGGCTCGTTCTTCGACGGCCTGGGCGCTGTGGCCTTCGACCTGTCCAACCCCTACGTCGTCGTGGGCCTGCTGTTCGGCGGCCTGCTGCCGTTCCTGTTCGGCGGCATGTCGATGACCGCCGTGGGCCGCGCCGCCCAGGCGGTGGTGGTCGAGGTGCGCCGCCAGTTCCGCGAGAACCCCGGGATCATGACCTATGAGGTCAAGCCGGAGTACGGCCGGGCGGTCGACATCCTGACCAAGGCGGCGATCAAGGAAATGATCGCGCCTTCGCTGCTGCCCGTGGCCAGCCCGATCGTGCTGTTCTTCGTGATCCAGGCCATCGCCGGCAAGTCTGAGGCCTTCTCGGCGGTCGGCGCCATGCTGATGGGCGTGATCGTCACCGGCCTGTTCGTCGCCGTGTCGATGACCTCGGGCGGGGGCGCGTGGGACAACGCCAAGAAGCTGATCGAGGAAGGCTTCACCGACCGCGACGGGGTGCTGCACAAGAAGGGGTCGGACGCGCACAAGGCGGCGGTCACGGGCGACACCGTGGGCGATCCCTACAAGGACACCTCGGGTCCGGCGGTCAACCCGATGATCAAGATCACCAACATCGTCGCCCTGCTGCTGCTGGCGGTGCTGGCGCACTAAGCCTCAGCCTGACAAGCGAACGCCCCGGAAGGCGACTTCCGGGGCGTTTTCGTTGGGGTCAGACGGCGAGGGCGCTTACGGCCCGGGGCGCGAACCCGGCGCCGCGTCCTGCTGGGGCAGCATGGTGCCGCGTCCGATATTGCCCAGCAGCTGTTCGATGGCCGATAGCTCGCGGCCGCGCGTGGGCGTCTCGCGACCGTTGTAAGCGATGATGTGGCCGTCCTTCAGGGTGAAGGTCTGCACGTTCGTCACCTTCTCGCTGTCCTTGTCGAAGGTGATCTGGACGATGTTTCGGCGGGTGACCCGCAGGCCGTGGTAGGCGAGCTGGCTGGTCCGCTGGGACATGTAGAACCAGACGTTGGGGTCGAAGGTCGACACCACCGACGGACTGCCGAGCGAATCCAGCACCGTGGACTTGGTGTCCGTGCCGACCTTCATGTCGGTCGGCTTGTGCTCGATGGCCTGATAGCCGTTCTGCTCACGGATCGGGGCGCAGCCTGTGACCGCGGCGCCGGCGAGTGCGGCGGCGGCGAAAAGGGCGAAAGCGGGTCGGCGCAACATCGATCCCATCGTGCTGTTGGTCTCCAGCCTTTGACCTAACGTCCCGCCGCCCTTAGTTCAATGATGTTCCCAGTTCGGCGTCGCGTGACGTCTGCGCCGATTCGGGGGCCAAACTTGGACGGATATGCAAAGGGAGCGCCCCATGAGCCTCGGCCGTCTGTTCGCGCCCCGTCTGTTTGCACCCCGTCCGGCCGCGGCCGCCGGGCGGCGGCTGTATGCGGCGGCGGTGGCTCAGGCGCGTCAGCCGGCGTTGTACGAGGGCCTGGGCGCGCCCGACACGCCGGAAGGCCGGTTCGAGCTCTATACCTTGCACGTGGTCCTGTTGCTGCACCGCCTGAAGGGCCAGGGACCGCGCGCCGCGGAGACCGGTCAGGCCCTGTTCGACGCCTATGTGCGCGCCCTGGACGACGGCCTTCGTGAACTGGGCGTGGGCGACCTGTCGGTGGGCAAGAAGATGCGCAAGCTGGGCGAGGCGTTCTATGGCCGGGCCAAGGCCTATGATCAGGCGCTGGAGGACGGGCCGGGCCTGGAGGCGCTGGAAGCGCTGATCGGCCGCACCCTGGAGGGGGCGGACAGCGCGGGCGTGGCCCGCTATGCGGCCGATACGGGCGGCGCGCTGGCGCGTCAGCCGCTGGAACATTTGCTGGAAGGAGAGGTCGAATGGCCCAAGATCGCGGTCTAGAACCCGGCGTTCCAGACGCCTGGCCGGTCGATATGCCTCTGCACGAGGTGGGTCGCGCGCCGGTCGAGCGTCGAATCATCGCCGAAGGTCCGGCCCTGGCGCGCATCGCCGAGGCGGTGGGCGTGGACGCGCTCAAGACGCTGGACGCCGCCCTGCGCATTTCGCCGTGGCTGGACGGGGTGGAGATCCACGGGCTCTGGTCGGCGGAGGTCACCCAGACCTGCGGGGTGAGCCTGGAGCCGTTCGACAGCGTGCTGGCGGGCGATTTCACCGTGCGCGCGGTTCCCACAGGATCGGCGTTGCTGGGCGATCCCGCCGACCCGGACCTGGAGCTTGACCCGGAGGCCGACGACCCTCCCGACGAGATCAGCGACGGTCTGCTGCATCTGGGGGCCTATGTGGTCGAGGACCTGTCGCTGGCGGTGGACCCGTTCCCGCGCAAGCCGGACGCGGTTTTCGCCGCCCCGGACCTGGCGCCGGAGCCTTCGCCCTTCGCCGTTCTGTCCCAACTGAAGGCTCCGAAAGCCTAGCCGCACTTGCATCGCCGCCGAGGCCCTGTAGGGTCCGGCTCAATTCCGGAGGGCTTAGGGCCGCGTGTCCAACACTATCGCGATTTCGATCGACGCCATGGGCGGCGACCATGGACCGGCCGTCGCGGTCCCGGGGGTCGCCCTGGCGAGCGAGCGGCTGGGCGCGCAGGCGCATCGGTTCCTGCTGCACGGCGACGCCGAGCGAATCGAGGCTGAGCTGGCGCGTCTGCCCCAGCTGCGCGATCGCTGCGAGGTGCGTCACACCGACAAGGCCATCGGCTCGGAGGAGAAGGCCGCGCACGCCCTGCGGCGGGGCAAAGGCTCCAGCCTATGGAATTGTGTGGAAGCGGTGCGCAACGGCGAGGCGCGCGCGGCGGTGTCGGGCGGCAACACCGGCGCACTGATGGCCATCTCCAAGCTGCAGCTGCGCATGATCCTCGGCCTCGACCGGCCGGCGATCGTGGCCACCTGGCCGACGCTGCGCGGACGCTCCGCCGTGCTGGACGTCGGCGCCAATGTCACCAGCGATGCGGCCCAGCTGGTGGAGTTCGCCATCATGGGCGAGGCCTTCCACCGCGCGGTGCACGGGGTGCAGAAGCCGACCATCGGCCTGCTGAACGTGGGGTCGGAAGAGCAGAAGGGCCACGAAGAGGTGCGCGAGGCGCATCGCCTGCTGGGCGAGATCGGCCTGGATCTCGACTATCGCGGCTTCGTCGAGGGCGACGACATCGCCAAAGGCACGGTGGACGTGGTCGTCACAGACGGCTTTTCGGGCAATATCGCGCTGAAGACCGCCGAAGGCACCGCCCGCTTCGTGCGCCAGGTGTTGCGCGAGGCCTTCACCTCCTCACTGCAAGCCAAGCTGAGCGCCCTGATCGCCGGCCCGGCGCTGAAGAAGATGGGCGCCCGGCTGGACACCAGCCTGGTCAACGGCGGCCCGCTGCTGGGCCTGACGGGCATCGTGGTCAAAAGCCACGGCGGCGCCGACGCGCGGGGCTTCGCCAATGCGATCAAGGTGGCCGTGGACCTTGCCAACAGCGACTATGATAAGCAGATCGAATGGCGCCTGAAGCAACTCGCCGCGGCCCTGCCCGAGGTCGAGACGCTCCAGGCGGCCGCGGAGACCGCCCATTGAGTTCAGTTCTCCGTAGCGCCATCACCGGCGTGGGCGGCTATCTGCCCGAACGCCAGGTGTCCAACGCTGACCTGACCCAGATCGTCGACACCAGCGACGAATGGATCACCGAGCGCACCGGCATCCGCAACCGGCACTACGCCGCCGCGGACCAGGGCACGTCTGACCTCGCGGTCGAGGCGGCCAAGGCGGCGCTGCAGGCGGCCGGCCGCACGGCCCAGGACCTCGACCTGATCATCGTGGCCACCACCACGCCCGACCTGACCTTCCCCTCCACCGCCGCCCTGGTCCAGGCCAAGCTGGGCGCGCCGGTGTGCGCGGCGTTCGATGTTCAGGCGGTGTGCACCGGTTTTGTGTACGCCCTGAGCGTGGCCGACGGCTTCGTGGCGCGCGGCCGCTCGCGCTGCGCCCTCGTGATTGGGGCCGATCGAATGTCGAGCCTGCTCGACTGGACCGATCGCTCCACATGCGTGCTATTCGGCGATGGGGCCGGCGCGGTGGTGCTGGAGCCGTGCGCCGGGCAGGGGACCTCGGCCGACCGCGGGATTCTGGGTTTCGCCCTGCGCTCGGACGGGACCAAGCAGGAGATGCTGACCGCCGACGGCGGCGTCTCCAGCAACGGCCAGGTCGGCAAGCTGCGCATGCAGGGCAACCAGGTGTTCCGCCACGCGGTGATTAACATCGCCGAGGCTGTCGAGGCCGCCGCCGCCGACGCCGGCGTGACCATCGCCGAGGTCGACTGGTTCATTCCTCACCAAGCTAACCAGCGCATTCTCAACGGCGTGGCCCACCGCCTGGGGCTGGACGAAAACAAGGTGGTTTCCACCGTGGCCCAGCACGCCAACACCTCTGCGGCCTCGATTCCGCTGGCCTTCAGCCAGGCGGTGGCGGACGGCCGCGTCAAGCCCGGCCAGCTGCTGCTGTTCGAGGCGATGGGCGGCGGTCTGACCTGGGGCGCGTGCGCGGCGCGTTTCTAGAGCATATTTTTTAAGCGCTTTGGCGCCGTCCCGCGCGAACCCTTTGACTTTCCGGGTTTATCGCGGCACACCTTCAGCAGATTTGGTCCTTCCGGCGGGGGTCGTTGGCATGAAGGGACGGACACTGACTCGCGCGGATCTCTGCGAAGCGGTGCATGAGGAGGTCGGACTGACGCGGCAGGACTGCGCCGGTCTGGTCGAGCGAACCTTGGACATCGTGGTCGAGGCCCTCGAAGAGGGCCAGACGGTCAAGCTTTCGGGCTTCGGCGTGTTCCAGGTCCGCGCCAAACGCGCGCGCATGGGCCGCAATCCCAAGACCGGCGAGCCCGCCTCCATCGAGCCGCGGCGCGTGATCGGCTTCAGGGCCTCCCAGGTCATGAAGGCCCGCATCCAGCGGGCCCTGGCCGAGTAAGGTCAAGCCGGACCCGATGAAGGGGCCAGAGGCGTTTCGCACCATTTCCGAGGCTGCCGAGGAACTGGGCGTAGCCCAGCACGTGCTGCGCTTCTGGGAAACCAAGTTCTCCTTCATCCGGCCGATGAAGCGGGCTGGCGGGCGGCGCTTCTATCGCCCTCAGGACCTGGACGTGCTGCGCGCCGTGCGCGCCCTGCTGCACGACGAGGGTTACACCATCAAGGGCGTGCAGAAGCTGCACAAGGAACAGGGCATGAAGCGGGTGCTTCAGGCGCTTCCGGCCGCCAGCGCCGCCCAGATACAGACGCCCGCCGAGACCCTGGAGCCGATCCCGTCCCTGTCGCCGCCGCCGGTGCAGACCTCGCCGCTGGCCGAGCCGTCGCTGTTCGATCCGCCGTCGCTGTTTGAGCGGGGAGGCCGGGAGATATCGCCCGAGGAACGGGCGCGGCTGCAGGACGCCCTGGACGGACTGCTGGCCGCCCGGGCCCGGCTGGAGCGCCTGATCGGCGGCGCGTGACGGGCCGGTTTTTCAATTGCCGGGCCGGATCGCGCCCCCTATAAGGCGCCCTCTCGGAGCGTAGCGCAGCCTGGTAGCGCACTTGACTGGGGGTCAAGGGGTCGTGGGTTCGAATCCCGCCGCTCCGACCATCGCCTCTTCCCGGAGGCGGGTCGGCTCATTCCCAACATCGCCGCGATGATCCAGGCGCATGATCACGCCGTCATCCGGACGGCCCGGCTCGAAATGCGGCCGCATCGTCTGGACGACTACAGCGAAAGCGCCGCGATGTGGGCCTTGGAGCAGGTCGCGCTCTACATCGGCGGCAAGCCGTCCACTCCCGCCGAGAGTTGGGCGCGGCTGCATCGCTACGCCGGGCATTGGACGCTGCTGGGCTTCGGCTACTGGGTCGTGCGGGAGCAGGCGACCGGCGCCTTCGTGGGCGAGGTCGGCTTCGGCGAATTTCGCCGCGGACTGGGCGAACGGTTCGATGGCGCGCCGGAAGCCGGATGGGCCTTGGCGCCCCAGGCGCGGGGCAAGGGCTATGCGCGCGAGGCCTTGGGCGCGGCTCTGGCCTGGTGCGACGCGCGGCCGTCCATGATTCGGACCGTGTGCATGATCGACCCGCGCAACGCCGCATCGATCGAGTTGGCCGCGCTGTGCGGATACAAGGAATACGCCCGGACGACCTATAGGGAGGCGCCTTCGATCCTGTTTGAACGGCGCAGGCCGGCCGCCTGACGGGCGGTGCGCGGCCGCCACGGGGAACCGGGGCAGGCCTGGCTTGTTCTCCAAGCTCACGCTCTGCGCGCCGTAGGTCCCGCCCCTCGCGCGAGCCGCCAGCGGAAAGGCGAACACATGACCCAAACCATCGCTCGACTGTTCGACAGGCTGCCCGACGCCGAGCGCGCGGTCGATGCGCTGGAAAGCCTCGGCGTTCCAGCCGAGGACATCAGCATCGTGGGCCACACGTCCGGCCAAGCGCCCGCGCGCCTCTACGGCGAGCACGACAGCGCCGGAGAGTCTGTGGCCAAGGATGCTGAGACCGGGGCCGCCATCGGCGGGACGCTTGGCGCCGCCGGCGGCGTGCTGGCGGGCGTGGCCTTGATCGTCACGCCAGGGCTTGGGCCTCTGGTGGCCGCGGGCTGGCTGGCCGCCGCCATCGGCACGGCGGTCGCGGGCGCCGTCGCGGGGGCCGGAGCCGGCGTGGTCGTGGGGCTGACGACCGCGGGCGTTCATCGCGACGAGGCCGAACTGATGGCCGAAGGCGTCCGGCGTGGCGGGGCCATCGTCAGCGCCAGGGTCGAAGACGCCCTGTTTGCTCAGGCCGAGGCCGCGCTGAGCGAGGTCGGGCACGTGGACTTGGCCGCCAGGGGCGCGGCCTATCGCGGCGCGGGCTGGGTGTTCGACGAGAACGCGCCGCCCTATAGCGATGAGGATATCGACCGCGAACGGGCGCGCTTGGCCCCCTAGTCGCCGTCCCTTCAGGCCAGGACGCTGAGGTCACCCGGGCGTACAGCGTCCGGCGCCTATCCGCCCCGGTTCATCCAGCGCATCAGCGGGATCAGGGGCAGGCCCCAGGCGACGCCGGTGATGACGTAATAGGCCAGTTGGGACCACCAGATCTTGGGTACGGCCTCGCCAATCACCGTCGCCGCCCAAATGTAGGCGGCTAGGAACAGCAGGGTCAGGACGCCGCCGACGGCCTTTCGCTGATGCGCGGTCATGCTGGTTTCACCGAACCTTGATCCCCAAAGCCGGCTATAGCCCGCGCGGGAGCCCGCGGCCAGGGTGGACGCGCCGCCGCACGGGGCGTAGGGCAAGGGCGGGGAGGGTCCAAGGCAGGCTTGGGCGAGCCGCGCGGGGACCGATGACCTCATTTCTGAAATCAGGGCGAGCAAGGGCGGTGGGGCTGTGGCTGTTCGCGGTCGCCGTCCTGGTGTTCGCGATGGTCATCCTGGGCGGGACCACCCGTCTGACCAATTCCGGCCTGTCGATCACCGAATGGAAGCCGATCCGCGGCGCCCTTCCACCCTTGTCGCCGGCCGAATGGGCGGCCGAGTTCCGCAACTATCAGCGCATCCCCCAGTACCAGTTGATCAACAGGGGCATGTCGCTCGAGGCGTTCAAGGGCATCTACTGGTGGGAATGGGCGCATCGGTTGCTGGGCCGTATCGTCGGCGCCGCCTTCGCCGTGCCGTTCCTGGTGTTTCTCTTCCGCCGGATGATCCCGCCCGGCCTGGTGGGCCGCTGCTGGCTCCTGCTCGGGCTGGGAGGGCTGCAGGGCCTGGTCGGCTGGTGGATGGTAGCCAGCGGCCTGGCGGGCCGGGTCGAGGTCGCGCCCGAGCGCCTGACGGTGCATCTCGGCTTGGCGCTGGTGGTCTTCTGCCTGCTGGTGTGGACCGGACTGGACGCCTGGCACGGACCCGCGCGGCCGACCCATCGCCCGCGCTGGCCGCTGATGGCCGGGCTGCTTGCCGGCGGCGTGTTCTTCCAGATCCTGCTGGGCGGGCTGGTGGCCGGCAACCGGGCGGGTCTGGTCTATAATGACTGGCCGCTGATGAACGGCCATCTGTTCCCGCGCGACTACTGGCAGGGCGGGTTCTGGCGCTCGGCCCTGCACAGCCAGGCGGCGGTGCAACTTCATCATCGCCTGGGCGCGTACGTCCTGTTCCTCGCTGCGTGGACCATCGCCATCCTGGCCCGGCGTTCCGTATGGCTTCCGACGCCGGCCAAGTCATTGGCCCTGGCCCTGGCCGCGCTGGTCACGGTCCAGGCCCTTTTGGGCATAGGCACGCTGATGATGGGCGATCCGCTGGCGATGGCGGTGGTCCACCAGGCGACCGCGGCGCTGGTGCTGGCGGTGGCGGTGGGCTTGGCCTGGCGCGCGCGGCGGCCCTGATCAGAGGTATTATAATACCGTAGCGTGAAATCCCTTGCCAGATAAGGCGTTGCGCATGGTGCGCCAACAAAGCCGTTGACAGGGCAGGGGCGCTTCTGTACTGCCCGCCGCTCAACGCCGCGGCCTCTTGCTGGCGGCCCAAGACGGACCTTAACGATGCAGACGAAGATCACGGCTTCCTTGAAGCCGGCCGACGTCACGAAGAAGTGGATCGTTGTCGACGCCCAGGACGCCGTGGTCGGCCGCCTGGCTTCGTTCATCGCCATGCGTCTTCGCGGCAAGCACCGCGCCGATTACACCCCGCACGTCGATTGCGGCGACATGGTCGTGGTGATCAACGCCGACAAGGTCAAGTTCACCGGCCGCAAGCTGGATCAGAAGACCTACTACTGGCACACCGGCTATCCGGGCGGCATCAAGGAACGGACCGCGGGCAAGATCCTGAACGGCCGCTTCCCCGAGCGCGTGCTGGAAAAGGCCGTCGAGCGCATGCTGCCCAAGGAAAGCCCCCTGGCCCGCAAGCAACTGACCCATCTGCGCGTCTACAACAGCGCCGAACACCCCCACGAAGCTCAGGCCCCCGAAGTGATCGACTTCAAGGCCCTGAACACCAAGAACGTCCGGAGCGCCTGAGCATGGCTAGCGACACCCACGGCCTGGAAGCGCTGCAAAGCCTGTCCAGCAATCCCGCCCCGGTTCCCACCGAGCCCAAGATCGATGCGCTGGGCCGCGCCTACGCCACCGGCAAGCGCAAGAACGCCATCGCCCGCGTGTGGATCAAGCCGGGCAAGGGCCAGATCACCATCAACGGCCGCGACCAGGAGGTGTATTTCGCCCGCCCGGTCCTGCGCATGATGATCGCCCAGCCGATGACCGTGACCGAGCGGGTGGGCCAGTTCGACGTGATCGCCACGGTCGAAGGCTCGGGCCTGTCGGGCCAGGCCGGCGCGATCCGCCATGCCATCTCCAAGGCGCTGACCTACTACGAGCCGGGCCTGCGCCCGGTGCTCAAGCCGCATGGCTTCCTCACTCGCGACAGCCGTGTGGTCGAGCGCAAGAAGTACGGCCGCGCCAAGGCTCGCCGCAGCTTCCAGTTCTCCAAGCGCTGATTTCAGCGGCTGGACCCGGCGAAAACCGCGATCCAGATCAAAGGGCGCCAGGGTGCAAACCTTGGCGCCTTTTCTTTTTTCTACGCCTCGCGAACGTCGCGCGTCGTGATCTGGGTCCCGGCCTTGGCCGGGATGAGCGCAGAGCGGTTAGCTCTTCACCCGCACATAGCTGCCCGGCGCGTCCTCGATCGGCTTAAGCGGGCCTTTGGCCGGGTCGCGCGCCGGGACCATCTCGCCCGAGCGTTCGCCCAGCCACGCCGCCCAGTGCGGCCACCATGAACCGGGGTGCATCTGGGCCTTGTCGAGCCAGGCGTCGATCGAGTCTTCCATGCCCGGATGGGTCCAGTGCTGGTACTTGCCGGCGGCGGGGTGGTTGATCACCCCGGCGATGTGGCCCGAGCCGGCCAGCACGAAGGTCTTGGGTCCGCCAAACAGGCTGGCGCCGCGATAGACCGAGCGGAAGGGCGCGATGTGGTCCTCCTTGCTCGACTGGGCGTAGATCGGGGTCTGCACCTTGCCGAGGTCGAGGGTCTGGCCGTCCAACTCCAGCGCCCCTTTGGCCAGGGCGTTGTTCTGATAGAATTGGCGCAGATAGAACAGATGCAGCGCCTTGGGCATGCGCGTCTGATCGGAGTTCCAGAACAGCAAGTCGAAGGGCCGCGGCTCCTTGCCCATCAGGTAATTGCCGACAAAGAACGACCAGATCAGGTCGTTGGGCCGCAGTATGTTGAAGGTGTCGGACATGACCTTGCCGGGCAGCACGCCGCCGGCCTCGTCCATGCGCACCTCGATCACCCGCAGCCAGTCCTCGTCGGTGAACAGGGTCAGGTCGCCCGCCTCGGAGAAGTCCTGCTGGGCGGCGAAGAAGGTGGCCGAGGCCACGCGCTGATCGCCCTTGGCGGCCATGTGGGCCAATAGGCACGACAGCATGGTGCCGGCGATGCAGTAGCCAACGGTGTTGACCTGCTTGGCCCCAGACTGCTTCAGCGCTGCGTCGATCGCCGGATAGGCGGCGTCCAGGATGTAGTCCTCGAAGGTGCGCGTGGCGAGGCTGGGCTCGGGGTTGACCCACGACACCACGAATACGGTGAAGCCCTGCTCGGTCAGCCAGCGGATCATGGAGTTATCCGGCCGCAGATCGAGGATGTAGTACTTGTTGATCCACGGCGGGAAGATCAGCAGCGGCGTCTCGCGCACCTGATCGGTGGTCGGTGTGAACTGCAGCAACTGGATCAGCTCGTTCTGGAACACCACCTTGCCGGGCGTGGAGGCGACGTTGCGGCCCACCTCGAACTTGGTGGTGTCGGTCTGGCTGATGTGCAGGGCGCCATCGCCGCGCTCCAGGTCGGCGGCGAACTGCTCGGCCCCGCGCAGCAGGCTCTCGCCGCCCGTCTGCACCGCCTCGCGCAGGGCGGCCGGGTTGCTCATCAGGAAGTTCGACGGCGCCATGGCGTCGGTCATGAACTTGGTGAAGAATTCCGCCCGCCGCTTGGTCTGGGGATCGACGTCCTGCACCTGGCCGACCAGGTCGTTGATCCAGTTAGCCGATAGCAGGTAGGACTGCTTGATGATGTCGAACAGGGGATTGTTGTCCCAGTCCGCGTCGTTGAAACGCCGGTCGCCGGGGGCCGGGCGCACGATCGGCGCCGAAATCTCGCCGTCGGCCAGCCGCTTGGCCGCCGATTGCCATAGCTCCAGGTAACGCGAGAGCAGTTCGGTCTGAGCCTTGAGCAGGCGCTCGGGCTCAATCGCCAGCTTGCCGATCACCTCGGTCATGGCAGGCGCGGCGTTGAACGGATCGGGGTTGGGCGCAGTCGGGCTTTCAGCCTGGCGCAGGGCCGCGCCGGTCAATGCGCCTTGCGCCGTCAAGGCCGCCTTGGCCAGATTGGCCGACAGACGCTCCATGGCCGCGACATTGGACGGGGTCAGCAGGGCGCTGATCTCCTCGGGCGGCTTGGGCTCCGGCTTGCTGTCCGCCGGCTTGGATTTGGGCGCCTCGGGCACAATCGCCGCCGGCTTAACGTCGGGCGCTGAGACTTCGGGCGCCTTGGCGGCGGCGGGCGGGCGAGGGGCGGAGGGCTTGACCGCCTTCAGCGCGGGCGGCTTGAGGACCGGCATGGGGGCGGGCTCGGGCGGCGCGGGGGCGGCTTCCACCTTGGCGGCCTTTGCGGGCTTGGGCGTCTTGCCGGGCTTGCCTTTCGTCTTGGCCTTGCTCTTGGTCTTCGCCGCGTGGTCAGCCATCGATCGCCCTTTGCCAGGCCCAGCGGGCCACCCTTTCGCTTTACGCCATCATCGCATAAGACGAAGCACGATTTGAACGGGCTACAGGCGGCGATTTTGACGACGGCCAGGATTTCCGGAACGCAAGGCAGGAGGGTGCGGGCGATGTCCGCGCTGGCGCCGGCCTGCGCGTTCGGCCTGGCCTTTATCAGCCTCGGCGGCTGCGTCGACCCCACGCGCCTCGTGTTCCAGCCGCCGCCGGTGGCCCTGACCTCGCCGCTGGCCAAGGACATCGCCGCCGCCAGCGCCGCGACCGGCGCCTATCCCAAGTTCGTCGACGTTCCGGCGACCCCGCCGGCCGACATCCGACCCGGCTCGGCCTGGTCGAACAACACCTATGACACCCTGAACCTGCGCCGGCAGCAGCGGGCGTTGGCGGCGCTCTATCCGCAGACCCTGTTCGACACCGAAGGCTTCGCCAAGGCCAACCGGGAAAAGGCGGTTCCGCCGCCCGCGCCGCCCGCCCCCGCCGCCCAAGGCGAGGACTACGCCAAGGCCCAGCGCAATCGAGCTATTCCGCCTTCGCCGTCCCAATAGGCGGCGAAGGCGCATTCCATTCGCGCGCTTGGAGCTGTCGTGAACGCAGTCTATCCAGGCTATCCAGCCCTCTTGAGCGGTCTTTGAGGACCGACAGGCCAATGAATACAGATTTTTACCGCATCCGGCGCCTGCCGCCGTACATCTTCGAAGAGGTCAACCGCATCAAGGCGCGCCTGCGCGCCGACGGGGTGGACATCATCGACTTCGGCATGGGCAACCCCGACATGCCCACCCCGCAGCACATCTCCGACAAGCTGATCGAGACGGTCAACCGGGCCAAGACCAACCGCTACTCGGCGTCCAAGGGCATCCCGGGCCTGCGCCGGGCCATGGCCAATTATTACAACTACCGCTTTGGGGTGAAGCTGAACCCCGACACCGAGGTGATCGCCACCCTGGGTTCCAAGGAGGGCTTCGCCAACCTGGCTCAAGCGATCACGGCGCCCGGCGACGTGGTGATTTGCCCCAACCCGGCCTATCCGATCCACGCCTACGGCTTCATCATGGCCGGCGGGGTGATCCGCCATGTGCCCGCCCTGTCGCCCGAGCAGTATCTGTCGGGCATCAGCCGCGCGGTGCACAACTCGGTGCCGCCGCCGATCGCGGTGATCGTCAGCTATCCGTCCAATCCCACCGCCCAGTGGGTCGACCTGGATTTCTACAAGGACGTGGTGGCCCTGGCCAAGAAGCACGACCTGATCGTGCTGTCGGATGTCGCCTATTCGGAGATCTACTTCGAAAACAACCCGCCGCCCTCGATCCTGCAGGTCGATGGGGCCAAGGATGTGGCCGTCGAGATCAACTCCCTGTCCAAGACCTACGCCATGGCGGGCTGGCGCGTGGGCATGGTGGTGGGCAACGACAAGCTGTGCGCAGCCCTGGCGCGGGTGAAGTCCTACCTCGACTACGGCGCCTTCACGCCGATTCAGGTGGCCGCCGCGACGGCCTTGAACGGCCCGCAGGACTGCGTCGACGAGATCCGCGGCATCTACAAGTCGCGCCGGGACACCCTGGTCAAATCCATGGCCCAGGCCGGGTGGGACATTCCCGCGCCGCCGGCCTCGATGTTCGCCTGGGCGCCGGTGCCCGACCAGTTCAAGGCCGCCGGCTCTATGCTGTTCTCCAAGCTTCTGGTCGAGGAAGCCGGCGTGGCCGTGGCGCCGGGCGTGGGCTTCGGCGAGTACGGCGAAGGCTATGTGCGCGTGGGCCTGGTCGAGAACGAACACCGCATTCGCCAGGCCGCGCGCAACGTGCGCAAGTTCCTGGCCAACGCGGACGAGATCCTCGCCCGCCACCACAATCAAGCGGCCGTGTAGCGATGAGCGAAAAAGTCTGGCGTATCGGCGTGGCGGGGCTGGGAACGGTCGGCGGGGGGCTGCTCAAGTTCCTGGCCGACCGGCCGAACTTCGCCCCGGCCGGCGGACGCGCGGTGGTGACCGGCGTGTCGGCCCGCTCGCGTTCGCGCAAGCGCGAGGTGGACATTTCGGCCCTCAGCTGGTTCGACGACCCTGTGGCTCTGGCGGTTTCCCCCGACAACGACATCTTCGTCGAGCTGGTCGGCGGCTCGGATGGACCGGCCAAGGCGGCGGTCGAGGCGGCGCTGGCCCTGGGCAAGCCGGTGGTCACGGCCAACAAGGCCCTGGTCGCCGAGCACGGCGCGGAGTTGGCCGCCCTGGCCGAGGCCAAGGGCGCGCCCCTCCTGTTCGAGGCGGCGGTCATGGGCGGGACGCCGGCGGTCAAGGTGGTGCGCGAAGCCCTCGTGGGCGACGACATCATCAGCGTGGCCGGCATTCTCAACGGCACCTGCAACTACATCTTGACCGAGATGGAGACCTCGGGCCGGTCGTTCGGCGACGTGCTGTCGGACGCCCAGCGCCTGGGCTACGCCGAGGCCGACCCGACCATGGACATCGGCGGCTTCGACGCGGCCCACAAGATCGTCATCCTTTCGGCCCTGGCCTTCAATTGCGCGCCCGACTACGCCAGCGCCGAGATCGAGGGCCTGGACCAGATCGAGCTGGTCGATATCCGGCTGGCGCGCGACCTGGGCTATCGCATCAAGCTGGTGGCCTCGGCCGAGCGCAGCGCGGCGGGCGTGTCGGTGCGGGTGCATCCGGCGCTGACCCCGCTCGATCATCCGCTGGCCCAGACCGCCGGCTCGCTCAACGCCCTGTTCATCGAGGGGCAGCGAGTTGGGCGCATGTTCGTTCAGGGCCGCGGCGCGGGCGCGGGGCCGACCGCGGCCGCTGTCGCCGCCGACATCGCCGATGTGATGGCGGGCGCGCAACGTCCGGTCTTCCAGGCGCCGGCCGAGGACTTGCTTCGACTTCCGCCCGTCGCGGCGGCCGAGCGCCAGGGCCGGGCCTATCTGCGCATGCAGGTGCGCGATGAGCCCGGCGTGATCGCCGCCATATCCGAAACCCTGGCCGAGGAGCGGGTGTCGATCGATAGCTTCCTGCAGAAATCGGCGCATGAGGGCGAGGGCGTGCCCATCGTCCTGACCACCCACGCGGCGCCCGAAGCGGTATTGTTGAACGCGGTGAGGCGCATTGGCGACTTGCCCGCCGTAATCCAGCCGCCCCGCATGATACGAATCGCACGTATCTGAGAATCCTCAGATAATTTCCGCCCGGTCGAAACCGCCTGAATGCGTCTCTAGGAGAGTCCCATGAGTGACACGGAACTGCCCGCCCATATGGTCCTCTCGGCCGTTCAAGTCACCGAGGCGGCGGCGATCGCCTCATGGGGCATGGTCGGGCGTGGGGACGAGAAGGAGGCCGACCGGGCCGCCGTCGAGTCCATGCGCGACACCCTCAACACCCTTGAGATCCAGGGCCGGATCGTGATCGGCGAGGGCGAGCGGGACGAGGCGCCGATGCTGTTCATCGGCGAGGCGCTGGGCAAGGGCAAGGGCCCCAAGATCGACATCGCTGTCGATCCCCTGGAAGGCACGACCCTGGCGGCCAAGGCCATGGCCAACTCCCTGGCGGTGATGGCCTGGGCCCCCCACGGCGGCATGCTCAACGCGCCCGACACCTATATGGACAAGATCGCCATCGGGCCGGGCTATCCCGCCGGGCTGATCGACCTGGACAAGACGCCGGCGGAAAACGCCCTGGCCCTGGCCGGCGCCAAGGGCGTCAAGCCCGAGGAGATAACCGCCTGCGTGCTGGACCGTCCCCGTCACGCCGAGATCATCGCCAGCCTGCGTTCGGTGGGCGTGAGGGTCTATCTGATCACCGACGGCGACGTGGCCGGCGTGATCAACACCACCGATCCGGAGACGGGCGTGGACCTCTACATCGGCCAGGGCGGCGCCCCCGAGGGCGTGCTGGCCTGCGCGGCGCTCAAGTGCGTCGGCGGCCAGTTCCAGGGCCGGCTGGTGTTCCGTAACGCCGACGAGCGCGCCCGCGCCGCGCGCTGGGGTATCAAGGACTTGGACCGCAAGTACGACCTGCACGAGATCGTCAAGGGCGACGCCATCTTCGCCGCCACGGGCGTGACCAAGGGCGCCTTGCTTGACGGGGTGCGGATCGAGAACGGTCTGATCAAGACCCACACCCTGGTCATGCACTCCTCCACCCGCATGGTGCGCGAAGTGCGCAACAAGCGTCCGATCTAGCCATGGACGACGGCCAGGCCGGCCTGGTCGGCGCGGGCCCGTCCTTCCTGGGCGTGGCGCGGTCTCTGTCGGGCCGCGCCTGGATCGAGCGGCCGGCCGCCCAGGCCGTGGTGCGCGGCCATATGCGCCGTCACGCCCTGCCCGAGCCCCTGGCGCGCGCCCTGGCCGCGCGGGGCGTGGGCGAGGACATGGCCGACGCCTTCCTCAACCCCACGCTCAAGGCGCTGTTTCCCGATCCGTCCTCGTTCCTCGACATGGACCGGGCCGCCGAGCTGTTGATCGACGCGCTCGAGGCCGACCGTCCGGTGACGGTGTTCGCCGACTACGATGTCGATGGCGCCTCCAGCGCGGCCCTGCTGGTGCGGTGGTTCCGCGCCATGGGCAAGGACCTGCCGATCTACGTGCCCGACCGCATCGCCGAGGGCTACGGACCGAGCCCCGCCGCCTTCCGCCGGCTGCGCGAGCAGGGCGCCGAACTGGTGGTGACGGTCGACTGCGGCGCGGCGGCCTACGAGGCGATCGCGGCGGCGGCCGAGATCGGCCTGGAGGTGGTGGTGATCGACCATCACCTGATGCGCCAGGATCCGCCGGCCGCGGCCGCCGTGGTCAACCCCAATCGGCCGGGCTGCAATTCGGGGCAGGGAGTGCTGGCGGCGGCCGGGGTGGCGTTCGTGCTGCTGGCGGCCCTCAACCGCGAGGCTCGCCGCCGGGGCCTGTTCGCCGCGCGCGCCGAGCCGGACCTGCGCGAATGGCTGGACCTGGCGGCGCTGGGCGCGATCTGCGACGTGACGCGCCTGACCGGTTTCAACCGCGCCCTGGCGGCCCAGGGGCTGAAGGTCATGGGCGCCTGGCGAAACCCGGGGCTGAAGGCGCTGATGGCGGCGGCCAAGGCCGACGGCGCCCCCAGCGTGTTCCAGACGGGCTTCATCCTGGGCCCTCGGATCAACGCCGGCGGCCGCATCGGCCGCTCGGACCTGGGCGCGCGCCTGCTGTCGACCGATGACCCCGAGGAAGCCCGCGCCCTGGCCGAGGAACTGGATGCGCTCAACCTCTCGCGCCGCGAGGTCGAGCGTCAGGTGGCGGACCTGGCGATGGAACAGATCGAGCGGCGCGGCGTCCCCGCCGACCTGCCGGCCATCGTGGTCAGCGGCGAGGGTTGGCATCCGGGTGTGATCGGCATCGTGGCCGGCCGCCTGCGCGAACGTTATCGCCGGCCCACGATCGTGATCGGCTTGGATCCGGCCCTGGGCGTGGGCAAGGGCTCGGGCCGCTCGCAGCCCGGCGTCAATCTGGGCCGGGCCGTGCAGGCGGCGTTCGAACAGGGCCTGCTGCTGGCCGGCGGCGGCCATGCCATGGCGGCCGGCCTGACCGTCAGGATCGATGCGGTCGAGCGCTTCGAGGCCTTCCTCATCGACGCCCTGGCGGCGGAAAGCCTGACAGCGGCCGCGGCCGACGTGGTCGAGGTCGACGCCCTGATCACGCCGGCGTCGGCCGACCGCGCGCTTTACGAGGATTTCCAGCGCTTGGCCCCGTTCGGCCCTGGCAATCCCGAGCCGATGTTCGCCCTGAGCGACGTATCGGTCGAGCAGCCCCGGCTGCTCAACGGCGGACACGTGCGTTGCCTGCTGTCGAGCGGGACCGGCCAGCGGCTGAAGGCTGTCGCGTGGCGGGCGGGCGATACGGCTCTGGGGCGGCGTCTGCTGGCGGCCGGCGGCGGCCTGCGCCTGGCCGGGCGGCTCAAGGCCGACGACTGGAACGGGCGCAAGGGCGTGGAATTCGAGATCGAGGATGGGTTCGACCCGCGCGCGGCCGCTTGATCCGCCCACGCGCAAAAGCCGGCTTGCACCGGCGTTCCAAGGCGGATATATGCGCCTTCCTCGCGACCGTGGTCCCTTCGTCTATCGGTTAGGACACCAGATTTTCAATCTGGGAAGAGGGGTTCGACTCCCCTAGGGACTACCATCGCCACGCCCGCGCGCGAACGCGCCGACCTCCCCAACGATTTCACTCGCCCCGCGCAATGCGGCGAAATGTCTCTCGGCTAAATAGCCGTTGACGTGTGTGAAATTAGGAGAACACTGTTCATAAAAGGGAGGTCCGCCCAGAACCTTGGGTGGTTGGAAGGGGCTTATGTCGAGTTATCATTTTGAAGACGATGTCGCAGCCGAAACGTCGGTGCGCATCAGCGGCCGGGTCAAGTGGTTCGATCCTGGCAAGGGATACGGCTTCATCGTGCCCGATGACCCGGGTCAGACCGGTTTGAAGGACGTTCTGCTGCACATTTCCAGTTTGCGACAGGCCGGCCGGGAAACCGCACCCGAGGGCGCCGTGATCGTGTGCGACGCTGTGCGACGGGCCAAGGGCTGGCAGGTTTCGGACATCCATGAATTCGACGACTCCGCTGCGACGGCGCCGATTGCACGTCCGCGCGCCGACAGCGGGCCGCGCCGCGACGACCGGAGCGGCTATGGCGAGCCTCGCGACATCTCGCGTGGCCCCCGCCGCCCGCCCGCGCCGCGCGGTCCGCTCGAACACGTCAAGGTCAAGTGGTTCAACCGAACCAAGGGCTACGGCTTCGTGGTGCGCGACAATGAGCCGGGCGACATCTTCGTGCATATCGAGACCCTGCGTCGGTCCGGTCTGGAGGACCTGCAACCGGGTGAAGACGTGATGGTGCGGTTCGCCGATGGGCCCAAGGGCTTGGTGGTGGCCGAGATCGAGGCGCACTGAGCGGCGCTGTCGGCGGCCCCGTTCTCGCCACACCGCCCATGTTGACTGGGCGCAAGGCGTTTGCGAAAGCGCCCTGACGGTCGGGGATTTCAGGCATGTTGAGTGGTGTTCGGTCCGTAGCCACGGCGGCCATGGCGGTTTTGCTGAGCGCGGCGGCGAGCCTCGCCCCAGCCGTCGCGGCGCCGGTCTACGGCTACCAGGTCCTGCGCACCTATCCCCATGATCCCAGCGCCTTCACCGAGGGGCTGTTCTACCTGGACGGTTATCTCTACGAGAGCACGGGGCTGGAGGGCCGGTCCAACATCCGCAAGGTCAAGCTGGACACCGGCGAGGTGCTGCAGCAACGCGACCTGTCGCCGGCCTATTTCGGCGAAGGCATCGTGGCGTGGAAGGGCAAGCTGGTCGAGCTGACCTGGCGCTCGCAGATTGGCTTCGTCTACGACCTGGCGACCTTCGCCCCCAAAGCGTCCTTCCGCTATCCGGGGGAGGGCTGGGCCCTGACCCATGACGACCATCGCCTGATCATGAGCGACGGCACCGCCGATATCCGCTTCCTCGATCCCGACACCTTGAAGCAGATCGGCACACTCCACGTGACCGACGACGGCCAGCCGGTGGAGGAACTGAATGAGGTCGAGTGGGTCAAGGGCCTGATCTACGCCAATATCTGGCAGACCAGCCGCATCGCCTGCATCGACCCCAAGACCGGCCACGTGGTGCGCTGGATCGATCTGGCGCCCTTGGTCAGCGCCAACGCCGACACCAATCCCGACAAGGTGCTGAACGGCATCGCCTACGACGCCAAGACCGACCGTCTGTTCGTCACCGGCAAGCTTTGGTCGGCGATCTATCAGATCAAGCTTGTCCCGCCGCCGAAGTAGGCGAACGGCGTTGAAACCTTCAAGTGCGTTGCGGCCCGCGCCCGCGCGTGGCAAGACCGCCAGCCGATGACGGGGCGTAGCGCAGCCTGGTAGCGCATCTGCTTTGGGAGCAGAGGGTCGCAGGTTCGAATCCTGCCGCCCCGACCATCGGTTCGCTCGATTCCGGTTCTCCGGCTTGCTCGCGGGATTTTCAGGCCGCGCAAAGCCGGGTAGGGAAGGGCCAAAGGGGATTTCGCCATGCTCGCGCGCATTTATCGTCCGTCCAAATCCGCCATGCAGTCGGGCATGGCCAAGACCTCGGCTTGGGTGCTGGAGTTCGAACCGGCCAGCGCGCGCGTGATCGATCCCCTGATGGGCTGGACCAGCTCGGCCGACATGAACGGCCAGGTTCGGCTGAGCTTCGACAGTTCGGACGAGGCGGTGGCCTACGCCCAGGCGCACCAGATTCCGTTCCAGTTGATCGAGCCGCAGGACCGCAAGAAGATCATCAAGGCCTATGCCGACAACTTCGCGCCGGGCCGCCGGCAGCCCTGGACGCACTGATCCGGTTGCACTGTGATTGAGCGTCAACCATGGATGGATAGCCTACCTATATCCATGATGAGCTGGGCGGCGGACTAGGCTTTGCCGTGCTCATCGTTAGGCTGTCGATGTCACTTGGTCCGCGCCCTTAGCTCAACTGGATAGAGCACCGACCTTCTAAGTCGGGGGTTGCTGGTTCGAACCCAGCAGGGCGCGCCACACCGGCTCAGGATGAGCTAATGAAAAGAGTCGCACTAGCCCAGGCTAATCAGCGCCTTAAGGCGGCCCAAGAAGCACTTTCCAGGCTAAACATGGCGGATAGCTATCCAAGCTTTGTACGAGCTTGGTCCGATTTTCTTGTCGCTGCCAACGGCATTTACGCCAAGCTAGAACAAGGTGCCAAGGGTTGCGGTAAAAGCGAGGCGTGGTTTGGTCGCAAAAAACATGATCGAAAAAAAGATCAGCTTCTTTGTTATTTGCACCACGCTAGGAACGCCGATGAACACGGCATCGAGCCGGTCACCAGCAATGCAAGCTCGATTGCTGTGGGCGGAAATGGCGTGATTAGACGTGCCAGTTTCGACTGGCATGAGGATGGATCTCCCAATATTCAAATCGACGCGGATCCAGGCATCAATATCGTCATTGAGGCCAAAGGTAAGTTGATCGGCATTTATGATCACGGCGACGCATACCCCCCGCCGGAGGTACACCTTTGCGTCAAAATTTCAGACGCCTCACCTAAGGGAGTAGGCGCGCTTGCGATCGCTTATTTTGAAACGATCCTTTATGAAGCGGATCAGCTACCCGCTGGGCCTTGAGACATCTCGCTGCCCACCTTGCCGCTGGGGCCTTTCGGTGAACACCCGATAGCCGGGGGTCTCAGCCATCGCCAGCATCTCGCGATCGCCGGCGGTGTCGCCGTACGCGGCCGCCAAGGCGAATCCCGTGCCGAATTGAGCCACCAGACGGCGCGTTTTTTCTGGTCCGCGACAGTTAAGGCCGTCCAGTTCGCCCGTAAGGCGGCCGTCCGGCCCCCACTTCAGGCGCGTAGCGATCAGGCAATCGGCGCCCAGCCGATGGGCGAAGGGCGCCAGGATCTCGTCGGGCGAGGCCGATACGATCGCGCGCCGCACGCCCTTTTCGCCCCACGCGTTCCAGGTCCTGAGCGCGTCAGGCCGGATCAGCGTCGGCATACGGTCGCGGGCGAAGGCCTCGGCTCTGAGCGCCAGTTCCGGACGGGTCAGGCCCGACAGGAACGCCTTGGCCGCCTTGGCTTTCAGGCGTCCGCGATCGGGCCGGACGGCATAGCTGAGAAGCGCCGGGGCGAGGCGCGCGGCGCCAGTGAACCCATGCCAAGGTCCCGCGTTCCACACCAGGAAGCCGGTGAAACTGTCGCTTACGGTCAAGGTTCCGTCGAAATCGAACGCCACCACAGGCCTTTGATCAAGGGGCTGGCTTTCTGGATCGGGGGATCCCATGTTTTGCTCTATGACCCCTCAAACCCGCTTGTGATCCCCGCGACAATCGGGGAATGTCAAGGATTAGACAACTAGCGGCATGTATCCTGCTTGAATGGCTCGGGCCTCTCGGGATTCATGAGAGGCCAGGCTGACGCAGCGGCGCGCTTACGCAGCGGTCGCGAAGAGTGAGAACGGACCATGACGAAAGCCGCGAGCGGCGATTCCAAGAGCACGCTGTATTGCTCGTTCTGCGGGAAGAGCCAGCACGAAGTGCGCAAGCTCATCGCCGGCCCCACCGTCTTCATCTGCGACGAGTGCGTTGAACTGTGCATGGATATCATCCGTGAAGAGCACAAGATCGCCTTCGTCAAATCCAAGGATGGCGTGCCCACGCCCCGCGAGATTCGCGAGGTGCTGGACGACTATGTGATCGGGCAGGAGCACGCCAAGAAGGTGCTCGCGGTGGCGGTTCACAACCACTACAAGCGCCTGAACCACGCCCAGAAGAACAACGACGTCGAACTGGCCAAGTCGAACATTCTGCTGGTCGGGCCGACTGGCTCGGGCAAGACGCTGCTGGCCCAGACCCTGGCGCGCATCATCGACGTGCCGTTCACCATGGCCGACGCGACTACCCTGACCGAAGCCGGCTATGTGGGCGAGGATGTCGAGAACATCATCCTCAAGCTGTTGCAGGCCGCTGATTATAATGTCGAGCGGGCCCAACGCGGCATCGTCTACATCGACGAAGTCGACAAGATCAGCCGCAAGTCCGACAACCCCTCGATCACCCGCGACGTGTCGGGCGAGGGCGTTCAGCAGGCCCTGCTCAAGATCATGGAAGGCACGGTCGCCTCGGTGCCCCCGCAAGGCGGCCGCAAGCATCCCCAGCAGGAGTTCCTGCAGGTGGACACGACCAACATCCTGTTCATCTGCGGCGGGGCTTTCGCGGGCCTCGAGAAGATCATCTCCTCGCGTGGCAAGTCGACCTCGATCGGGTTCGCCGCCCAGGTGCGCGATCCTGAAGACCGCCGCACGGGCGAGATTCTGCGCGACGTCGAGCCCGACGACCTGCAGCGCTTTGGCCTGATCCCCGAGTTCATCGGCCGCCTGCCGGTTATCGCGACCCTGGAGGACCTGGACGAGGTCGCCCTGGTCAAGATCCTCACCGAGCCCAAGAACGCCCTGGTCAAGCAGTACCAGCGCCTGTTCGACATGGAGAACGTCGGCCTGACCTTCACCGACGACGCCCTGCATTCGGTGGCCAAGAAGGCCATCGGCCGCAAGACCGGCGCGCGCGGCCTGCGCTCGATCCTGGAAGGCATCCTGCTCGAGACTATGTTCGAGCTGCCGACCTACCAGGGCGTCGAGGAAGTGGTGATCAACGCCGAGGTGGTCGATGGCCGCGGCGCGCCGCTGATGATCTATTCCGAGCGCCGCAACGACAAGCCGCCGGCGGCGGCGGGCTAAAGCCCGCCGGTTCTGGCGCATGAGCAAGCCCCGGATGATCTCCGGGGCTTTTTCGTGCGTCCTGATCGCGGAGCCGCGGCGCCGCTTCCTGGGGACGCCTGACCGGCAGCGCTTGAACCTGTCGCCAATAGGCCCACATTAGAGCCCGAATAAACGCCGAATCCGGCGGACCGATCGGACTTCCCGCATTGTCAGCGGGCCAAAGCCGTTCGGCCAGCCGCGCGCGGACCTGCCGGCGCGGCCAAGGAGTGGATGATGCAAGAGACCAAGACACTGCCCGTGTTGCCTTTGAGGGACATCGTGGTGTTTCCGCACATGGTGGTCCCGCTGTTCGTCGGCCGCGACAAATCCGTGCGCGCCCTCGAAGAGGTGATGAAGGGCGACAAACAAATCCTGTTGGCGACGCAGAAGAACTCGTCGGACGACGATCCCGCTCCGGGCGCGATCTTCGACATCGGCGTGATCGCCAGCGTCCTGCAACTGCTGAAACTGCCCGATGGCACGGTCAAGGTGCTGGTCGAGGGCCGCGCCCGCGCGCGCATCGAGCACTTCACCGGCGAGACCGAGTACTATCAGGCCCAGGCCGTGATGGTCGAGGAGGAGGGCGGCCAGGCGCACGAGGCCGAAGCCCTGTCGCGCGCCGTGGTCGAGCAGTTCGAGAACTACATCAAACTGAACAAGAAGGTGCCGCCCGAAGCCCTGGCCTCGATCCCCCAGATCGCCGAACCCGGCAAGCTGGCGGATTCGATCGCCGCGCACCTGTCGGTCAAGATCGCCGACAAGCAGCAGTTGCTGGAGGTGTTCAACGTCGTCAAGCGCCTGGAGAAGGTCTACGCCCTGATGGAGGGCGAGATCAGCGTGCTGCAGGTCGAGAAGAAAATCCGCTCGCGCGTGAAGCGCCAGATGGAGAAGACCCAGCGCGAGTATTATCTGAACGAGCAGATGAAGGCGATCCAGCGCGAGCTGGGCGAGCAGGACGACTCGCGCGACGAGCTGATTGAGCTCGAGAAGCGGATCAAGAAGACCAAGCTGTCCAAGGAAGCGCGGGCCAAGGCCGACGCGGAGCTGAAGAAGCTGCGCAACATGAGCCCGATGTCCGCCGAATCTACCGTGGTGCGCAACTATCTGGACTGGCTGCTGTCCATTCCGTGGGGCAAGGCTAAGGCCAAGAAGATCGACGTGGCCAAGGCCGAGCGCATCCTGGACGAGGACCACTACGGCCTGGAGAAGGTCAAGGAACGCATCCTGGAGTACCTGGCGGTGCAGGCGCGCACCGGCACGCTCAAGGGCCCGATCCTGTGCCTGGTGGGCCCTCCGGGCGTCGGCAAGACCTCGCTCGGCCGCTCCATCGCCAAGGCGACCGGCCGCGAGTTCGTGCGTCTGTCCCTAGGCGGGGTGCGCGACGAGGCCGAGATCCGCGGCCACCGGCGCACCTACATCGGCTCAATGCCCGGCAAGGTCATCCAGTCGATGAAGAAGGCCAAGGCCACCGATCCGTTCTTCCTGCTGGACGAGATCGACAAGCTGGGCGCGGACTGGCGCGGCGATCCCTCGAGCGCCCTGCTGGAGGTGCTCGATCCGGAACAGAACGCCACGTTCAACGACCACTATCTGGAACTGGATTACGACCTGTCGCAGGTGATGTTCGTCACCACCTCCAACAGCCTCAACATGCCCCAGCCCCTGATGGACCGCATGGAGATCATCCGCATCCCCGGATACACCGAGGACGAGAAGATCCAGATCGCCAAGCGCCACCTGCTGCCCAAGCTCATGGAGAACCACGGGCTGAAGGCAGGCGAGTGGATCGTGCCGGACGAAGCGATTCGCGACCTGATCCGCTACTACACGCGGGAGGCGGGCGTGCGTTCCTTGGAGCGTGAGCTGGCCAACTTGGCGCGTAAAAGCGTGCGCGACCTGGAACGCGAGAAGGTGGTGTCGATCACGGTCGACGCCGAACGGCTGGACAAGTACGCCGGCGTGCGGCGCTACCACTACGGCGTGACCGACGAGGAAGACCAGGTCGGCATCGTCACGGGCCTGGCCTGGACCGAGTTCGGCGGCGAAATCCTGACGATCGAAGCCGTCAAGATGCCGGGCCGCGGCCGCATGTCCATCACGGGCAACCTGAAGGACGTGATGAAGGAATCGATCTCGGCCGCCAATTCCTACGTGCGGGCGCGCTCGACCCGATTCGGCATCAAGCCGACGCTGTTCGACAAGACCGACGTGCACGTGCACGTGCCGGAGGGCGCCACGCCCAAGGACGGTCCTTCGGCGGGCGTGGCCATGGCGGTGGCGATGATCTCGGTCCTGACCGGCGTGCCCATCCGCAAGGATGTGGCCATGACGGGCGAGATCACCCTGCGCGGCCGGGTGCTGCCGATCGGCGGCCTGAAGGAGAAGCTGCTAGCGGCGCTGCGCGCCGGCATCAAGACCGTGCTGATTCCCCAGGAGAACGAGAAGGACCTGGCCGACATACCCGACAACGTGAAGAACGAGCTCGAGATCGTGCCCGTCTCCACGGTGGACGAGGTGTTGGCCCGGACCCTGACCGAGCCCCTGACGCCGATCGACTGGACCGAGGCGGACGAGGCCGCCTTGACCCCGGCGGCGGCGCCGGATGTCGACGGGGAAGCGGTTATCACCCACTAAACCGGCTCCAGGCCCCTTCAAATGTCGCCGAAGCTTACATTTTCCGGCTTCGGGGCATTTGACGGGGCCTTTCCGGCGCCACAATAATCCCGGCCTTGCGGCACGGACCTTACTTACGAGCAAGAAAGCCGCCTCACAGGGTTGGGAGAGGAAAGAATGACAAAGGCCGAACTGGTGGCCGCGATTGCGGACAAGACCGGTCTGAACCGTACCCAGGCGAAGGACGCTTTGGACGCGGTTCTGGACTCGGTGACCGCCTCGCTGAAGGATGGCCAGGAAGTCCGGTTGGTCGGCTTCGGCAGCTTCGTTCCGGTGGAACGCAAGGCCGGCACCGCCCGCAATCCGCGCACGGGTGAGACCGTGAAGCGGGCTGCGTCCAAGACCGCGCGTTTCCGCGTCGGCGAGGGGCTGAAGACGGCTCTGAACTGATCCCGGCTTCAAAGGGAAGATCGAGGGGACGGCTGCCGAAAGGGGTCGTCCCTTTTCGTATGCGCGGGTGTTTTCCGATGCGGATGAGCAGTTGACACGCGGCCCGCAGGCGACCTATGTCACGCCCCTCACGCGACCGGCCCGTCCGGTTTGCACGCGGATGTAGCTCAGTTGGTTAGAGCGCCGGCCTGTCACGCCGGAGGTCGCGGGTTCGAGCCCCGTCATTCGCGCCATTCCGTTTCGATCGTGAAATTTAGCGGGACTTGGCGCTGACGCTTTCTGCGAACACAGTGGGTTGGGCAGCGTGCGCGCCCCCTGAGCGGCGCCCCCAGGAGAGCTTGAGCGATGACCGATCCGATCCTGCGTCCTGACGAACCGGTCGTGATCCGCACCATCGCCATGCCGGCCGACACCAATCCCGAAGGCGACATTTTCGGCGGCTGGCTCATGTCGCAGATGGACCTGGCGGGGGCGACCCTGGCGTTGAACGAGGCCAGAGGGCGCTGCGCCACCGTGGCGGCCGACCAGATCGTGTTCATCCGGCCGGTGTTCGTGGGCGACGAAGTCAGCCTCTACGGGCAGATCGTGCGCATCGGGCGCACCTCGGTGACGGTGGCGGTCGAGGCCTGGCGCCGCGCGCGCAAGTCCGCCGAGGCCGAGAAGGTCACCTCCGGCGTGTTCACCTATGTGGCGATCGACGAGGATCGTCGTCCAAGGCCGGTGCGCCCCTAGGGCTTTTCGGCTAGGAAGCGGCGAGGAGAGGGCGGCTAGCTCAGCTGGTCAGAGCGTCTGGTTTACACCCAGAAGGTCGGGGGTTCGAACCCCTCGCCGCCCACCAACCGCCCGTCGTTTCCCGATCCTGGCGCCCTTAGTGGCTTAGGCTGCAAACTGTGCCTTGCGCTCGCGGCGGGAGCATTCCAAAACAATTCTTTCGCAACAGCGAGAAATCCGCTCGGGGGCCTTGGAAGCATGCTGCGCCATGGGCTACAAACCGCGCGATTCCGCCGCAGAGGCTCTGATGAACGCCTTCCTTTTGCAGTATCTTCCGATCGTCATTCTGCTGGGCTTGGCCCTGGTGATCGGCGTCGGATTTCTGATCGCCGCCGCGGTGATCGCGCCCAAGGCGCCGGACCCGGAAAAGCTGTCGGCTTACGAATGCGGTTTCAACGCGTTCGACGACGCCCGCATGAAGTTCGACGTGCGCTTCTATCTGGTGGCGATCCTGTTCATCGTGTTCGATCTGGAAGTGTCGTTCCTGTTTCCCTGGGCGGTGGCTCTTATGAAGCTGCCTCACACCGGCCAGGTCAGTCTGTTTGAAGCGATGCTGCTGTTCCTGATCGATCTGACCCTGGGCTATGTCTACGTGTGGAAAAGAGGAGCCCTGGAATGGGAGTAGTTCCGGCCGGCGCCGCGGGTCGTTCCACCGTGGAAGGTTATGACCCCAAGCTGCACGATCCGTTCTTCGACGGCGTGTCCGACCAGCTGGCCGACAAGGGCTTCATCGTCGCGGCCGCCGATGACCTGATCACCTGGGCCCGCACCGGCTCGCTGATGTGGATGACCTTCGGCCTGGCGTGTTGCGCGGTCGAGATGATGCACTCCGCCATGCCGCGCTACGACCTGGAGCGGTTCGGCTTCGCGCCGCGCGCCAGCCCGCGTCAGTCGGACGTGATGATCGTGGCGGGCACCTTGACCAACAAGATGGCCCCGGCCCTGCGCAAGGTCTACGACCAGATGCCAGAGCCGCGCTACGTCATCTCGATGGGCAGCTGCGCCAACGGCGGCGGCTATTACCACTACAGCTACAGCGTCGTGCGCGGCTGCGACCGCATCGTGCCGGTCGACATCTACATCCCAGGCTGCCCCCCCACTGCCGAGGCGCTGGTGTACGGCGTGCTGCAGCTTCAGAAGAAAATCCGCCGTACGGGGACGATCGAGCGATGACCGATCCGGTCCAGACCGAAACGCCGGCCGAGGCGCCGGTCCCGCCGCTGGTGGCGCTGGGGCAGCTGATCCAGGCCAATTCCGGCGGGGCGGTATATGGCTTCAAGGTCGCCTATGGCGAGCTGACCCTGCTCGCCGAGCGCGCCCGCATCTGCGAGGTGCTCAAGTATCTGCGCGACGATCCGGACTGCCGGTTCCAGCAGCTGGTCGATCTGTGCGGGGCCGACTATCCCGAGCGCGCCAAGCGCTTCGATGTGGTCTACCACCTGCTGTCGCTGACCAAGAACCACCGCATCCGGGTCAAGGTGCAGACCGACGAGGACACGCCCGTGCCGACGGCTGTCAGCGTCTATCCCAACGCCGACTGGTTCGAGCGCGAGACGTTCGACATGTACGGCGTCTTCTTTGATGGCCACCCCGACCTGCGCCGCCTGCTGACCGATTACGGCTTCCACGGCTACCCGTTGCGCAAGGACTTCCCGATGACGGGCTATGTCGAGGTGCGCTACGACGACGAGCTGAAGCGGGTTGTGTACGAGCCGGTCAAGCTGACCCAGGAGTTCCGCCAGTTCGACTTCCTGTCGCCGTGGGAAGGCGCCAGAAGCGCTCTGCCGGGCCAGGGCTACGAATACATCATTCCAGGCGACGAGAAGGCGACCAAGTAATGGCCGACGATCACGTGGACCTGCCGCCCAAGCTGGCCGAACGCACCATCGACGAGGACGGCGGGGCCTTGACCCTGCCCACGGGCCAATCGCCCGAAGTGCTGGTGCGCAAGTTCAACATCAACTTCGGCCCGCAGCACCCTGCCGCGCACGGGGTGCTTCGCCTGGTCCTTGAGCTCGACGGCGAAATCGTCGAGCGCGTCGATCCGCATATCGGCCTGCTGCATCGCGGCACCGAGAAGCTGATGGAGGCGCGCACCTACCTGCAGAACACGCCCTATTTCGACCGCCTCGACTATGTGGCGCCGATGAACCAGGAACATGCCTGGTGCCTGGCGATCGAAAAGCTGCTCGAGTTGCAGATCCCGTACCGCGCCCAGCTCATCCGGGTGATGTATTCGGAAATGGGCCGCATCCTCAATCACCTGCTCAACGTCACCACGCAGGCGATGGATGTCGGCGCCCTGACCCCGCCTTTGTGGGGCTTCGAGGAGCGGGAAAAACTGATGGTGTTTTACGACCGCGCCTGCGGGGCGCGGTTGCACGCCAACTACTTCCGGCCCGGCGGCGTGCGCCAGGATCTGCCCGAAGCGCTGATCGCCGACATCGACGCCTGGGCCGAGGCCTTCCCCAAGGTGCTGGACGACATCGAAGGCCTGATCACCGGCAACCGCATCTTCAAGCAGCGCAACGTCGACATCGGCGTGGTGACGAAGGAAGAAGCCTACGCCTGGGGCTTCTCGGGCGTGATGGTGCGCGGCTCCGGCATCGCCTGGGACCTGCGGCGTAACCAGCCCTACGAGTGCTACTCGGACCTGGAGTTCGAGATTCCCCTCGGCAAGAACGGCGACTGCTACGACCGCTACCTGTGCCGCATGGAAGAGATGCGCCAGTCGACCCACATAATCCGCCAGTGCGTCAAGAAGCTGGGCGAGAATAAGGGGCCGGTGCTGACCGACGACGGCAAAGTGGCTCCGCCGCGCCGGGGCGAGATGAAGCGCTCGATGGAAGCGCTGATCCATCACTTCAAGCTGTTCACCGAGGGCTTCCACGTGCCGGCGGGCGAGGTCTACGCCTGCGTCGAGGCGCCCAAGGGCGAATTCGGCGTGTATCTGGTGGCCGACGGCACCAACAAGCCTTACCGCGCCAAGATCCGGGCGCCGGGCTTCCCGCACCTGCAGGCGATGGACTGGATGAATCGCGGCCACATGCTGGCCGACGTGTCCGCCATCCTCGGGTCGCTGGATATCGTGTTCGGGGAGATCGACCGTTGAGCGTACGCCGCCTCGCCAAGGAACAGCCCGCGTCGTGGGACTTCGCGCCCGACACGCTGGACAAGGCCAACTGGTGGATTTCCAAATATCCGGCCGAGCGCAAGCAGTCGGCGGTGATCCCGATCCTGTGGCTGATCCAGAAGCAGGACGGTTGGGTGTGCGAGCCGGCCATCCGCAAGCTGGCCGAGATGCTCGAGATGCCGGTAATCCGGGTTCTCGAAGTCGTGACCTTCTACACCATGTTCCAGTTGGAGCCGGTCGGCAAAGCCGCCCTGATCCAGGTGTGCGGCACCACCCCGTGCATGCTGCGCGGGGCAGGGGAGCTGATGAAGCTGTGCGCCGAAAAGATCGGACATAAGGACCATCTGTCGGACGACGGCCTGTTCACCTGGCAGGAAGTCGAGTGCCTGGGCGCGTGCTGCAACGCGCCGATGGCCCAGATCAACGACTACTACTACGAGGACCTGACCCCCGAGAGCCTGGGCCAGATCATCGACGATTTCCGCGCGGGCAAGGCGCCCAAGCCCGGCTCCTACGCTGGCCGCCACTCGTCGGAGCCCGCCGGCGGGATCACCACCCTAACCGACCCGGCGCTGTTCGACGGCTCCAAGGCCGAGCCGGTCAAGATTCCCAACGCGCCGGAGCCGGCATGACCGCTCAGCAACGCTTCATGACGATGGTCGTGGTCGACGCCATGTGCGTGATGATCGCCATCGCCGCCCTGGTGGGCGATCTCAGCTTGCACCTGACCTTCGGCCTGCCGGCGTTCGCCGCGGCGCTGATCGTCGGGTTCGCGGCGCAAATCTGGTTCATCGCGGGCCTGGCCAAGGACGGCCGGCTCGGGAAAGGCGTCTGAAGGCGATGGTCGGCATTCTCGAAGACAAGGACCGGATCTTCACCAACCTCTACGGCCTGCACGATCCGGGCCTGGAGGCGGCCAAGCGGCGCGGCGCGTGGAACTCGACCAAGGATATCCTGTCCTGCGGTCGCCAATGGATCATCGACAACACCAAGGCCTCGGGCCTGCGCGGGCGCGGCGGCGCCGGGTTTTCGACCGGCCTGAAGTGGTCGTTCATGCCCAAGGAAGTCAAAGAGGGCCGTCCGCACTATCTGGTGGTCAACGCCGATGAGTCCGAGCCGGGCACCTGCAAGGACCGCGAGATCATGCGCCATGATCCGCACCTGTTCATCGAGGGCTGTCTGGTCGCCAGCTTCGCCATGCAGGCGCACGCCTGCTACATCTATGTGCGCGGCGAATATGTGCGCGAGCGCGAGGTGATGGAGGCGGCGATCAAGGAGGCCTACGAGGCCAAGCTGATCGGCAAGGACAACGTCCACGGCTACGACTTCGACGTCTATATGCACCACGGCGCCGGAGCCTATATCTGCGGCGAGGAAACGGCCCTGCTGGAAAGCCTGGAAGGCAAGAAGGGCCAGCCGCGCCTGAAGCCGCCGTTCCCGGCCGGCGCGGGCCTCTACGGTTGCCCGACCACGGTCAACAACGTCGAATCCATTGCCGTCGTGCCGACCATCCTGCGCCGCGGCGCCGCCTGGTTCGCCGGTTTTGGCCGGCCCAACAACGCGGGCACCAAACTGTTCTGCATCTCCGGCCACGTGGAGCGGCCGTGCAATGTGGAAGAGGCCATGTCGATCCCGTTCCGCCAGCTGATCGAGGATCACTGCGGCGGCATTCGCGGCGGCTGGGGCAACCTGAAAGCGGTGATCCCGGGCGGCTCGTCGGTGCGGATGATCCCGGCCGAAGCCTGCGAAGACCTGCCGATGGACTTCGACGCCCTCTCGGCGCTCAAGTCGGGCCTGGGCACCGCCGCTGTGATCGTGATGGACAAGTCCACCGACCTGATCAAGGCGATCGCCCGCATCAGCTATTTCTACAAGCACGAGAGCTGCGGCCAATGCACGCCGTGCCGCGAAGGCACCGGCTGGATGTGGCGGGTGATGGAGCGCATGGCCATCGGCGAGGCCGATCCCAAAGAGATCGACATGCTGCTGGAAGTGACCACCCAGGTTGAGGGGCACACCATCTGCGCCCTGGGCGACGCGGCGGCTTGGCCGATCCAGGGCCTGATCCGCCACTTCCGTCCCGAAATCGAAGAACGCATCGCCCTTTATCGCAGCGGCAAGCCCCACGTTCAGGGCGTGTCGCTGGCGGCCGCGGAGTAACGGATATGCCCAAGGCCAAGGTCAACGGCGTCGAGGTCGAGTTCGAGCCCGGCATGACGGTGCTGCAGGTGGCGGAGTTGGCGGGGGAAGAGATTCCGCGCTTCTGCTATCACGAGCGCCTATCGATCGCCGGCAACTGCCGCATGTGCCTGGTGGAAGTGAAGCCGGGGCCGCCCAAGCCTCAGGCCTCTTGCGCCCTGCCGGCGGCGGACAACCAGGAGATCTTCACCAACACCCCCATGGTGAAGAAGGCGCGCGAGGGCGTGTTGGAATTCCTGCTGATCAACCACCCGCTCGACTGCCCGATCTGCGACCAGGGCGGCGAGTGCGACCTGCAGGACGAAACCCTCGGCTACGGCCGCGACGACAGCCGCTATCATGAGAACAAGCGCGCGGTCGAAGAGAAGTACATGGGGCCGCTGGTCAAGACGGTGATGACCCGCTGCATCCAGTGCACAAGGTGTGTGCGCTATGTGGCTGAAATAGCGGGCGTTCCTGAAATCGGCATGATCAGCCGCGGCGAGGACGCCGAGATCACCACCTATCTCGAGCAGGCCATCCACTCTGAGATGACCGGCAACGTGGTCGACCTGTGCCCGGTCGGCGCGCTGACGCACAAGCCCTGGGCGTTCAACTACCGCCCGTGGGAGCTGAAAAAGACCGAGACCATCGACGTGATGGACGCGGTCGGCGCCAACATCCGCGTCGACGCGCGCGGCGCCGAAGTGATGCGAGTGCTGCCGCGCACCAACGAGTCGATCAACGAAGAGTGGATCGACGACAAGACCCGCTACGCCTGCGACGGGCTGATGCGCCAGCGCATCGACAAGCCCTACGTCCGTCAGGGCGGCAAGCTGGTCGAGGCGACCTGGCCCGAGGCCTTCGCCGCCATCGCCGCCAAGCTCAAGACCGCCTCGCCCGAGCGCATCGGCGTGATCGCCGGCGACTTGCAGGACGCCGAGTCGATGAAGGCGGCCAAAGATCTGTTCACGGCCCTGGGCTCAGCCAACATCGATTGCCGCCAGGACGGCTCGGTCCTGGGCTATGGCCCGCGCGAGAGCTGGCTATTCAACACCACCATCGCGGGCCTGGAGCAGGCCGACGCGGTGATGCTGATCGGGACCAATCCGCGCCTGGAGGCGCCGCTGGTCAACGCCCGCCTGCGCAAGGCGTGGCTGGCCACCGGGGTGCGCATCGGCGTCATCGGCGATCAGGCCGACCTGAATTACGGCTACCACTATGTCGGCGCCGGCATGGCCAGCCTGCAGGCGATGTTCGACGGCCACGACCAGATCGCCGCGCAAAAGCCGGTGTTCATCGTTGGCTCGGGCGTGCTGGCCCGGCCGGACGGTGCGGCGATCCTCAGCGCCATCGGCGCGGGCGCCGACAAGTTCGGCCTGGTCAAGGATGGCTGGAATGGCTTCAACGTGCTGCATACCGCCGCCTCGCGCGTGGGCGGCCTGGACATGGGCTTCGTGCCGGGCCCCGGCGGCCTGAGCGCGCCCCAGATGGTCAAGAAGGGCGCGCTCGACGTGCTGTTCCTGCTGGGCGCCGACGAGATCGACTTGGCCGACAGCGACGCCTTCACGGTCTATCTCGGCACGCACGGCGACGCGGGCGCGCACAAGGCGGACGTGATCCTGCCGGGCGCGGCCTACACCGAAAAGGCCGGCCTCTATGTCAACATGGAAGGCCGGGTGCAGATGGCCAACCGCGCGGTGTTCCCCAAGGGGCAGGCGCGGGAAGACTGGGCGATCCTGCGGGCGCTGTCGGAACAGGTCGGCGCCAAGCTGCCTTACGACAGCCTGAACGCCCTGCGCGCCAAGCTGATCGCCGACCATCCGACCTTCGGCCAGGTGGGCTATGCGCCGGGCTCCAAGCCCGCGGCGCTCGATCTGAAGGCGTTGGGCGCCAAGGGCGAGATCGCGGGCGCGGCTTTCACCAGCCCGGTGAGCGATTTCTATCAGACCAATCCGATCGCGCGGGCGAGCGTGACCATGGCGGAATGCTCCGCCCTGGCCGCATCCTTGCGGTCCAAGCCGGCTGCGGCGGAGTAGGGGACCATGGGCGGCATCTCTTTCACCGACCCTACAAGCTGGGGATTCAACAACCCCCTGGCCTGGACCCTGCTGACGCTCGGCCAGATCCTGCTGATCGTGGTCGTGACCCTGATCTCGGTGGCCTACGTCATCCTGGCCGACCGCAAGATCTGGGCGGCGGTGCAGTGGCGCAAGGGCCCCAACGTGGTGGGCCCGTTCGGCCTGTTCCAGTCCTTCGCCGACCTGATCAAGTTCGTGCTCAAGGAACTGGTGATCCCCTCCGGCGCCGACAAGTTCGTGTTCCTGCTGGCGCCGGTGATCAGCGTGATCTGCTGCTTCGCCACCTGGGCGGTGATGCCCTTCGCGCCGGGCTGGGTGATCTCCAACCTCAACGTCGGCATCCTCTATCTGCTGGCGATGTCGTCGATGGGCGTCTACGGCATCATCATGGGGGGCTGGGCTTCGAACTCGAAGTACCCGTTCCTGGGCGCGCTCCGCTCTGCGGCGCAGATGATCTCCTACGAGGTCTCGATCGGCTTCATCCTGATCACGGTGATCCTGCTCTCGGGCTCGATGAACCTGACCACCATCGTGCAGGATCAGGCCGGCTGGTTCTGGAACTGGCACGCCTTCGGCAGCGGGCTGAAGAACCTGCCGACCATCATCGTCATGTTCCCCATGTCGATTGTGTTCTTCATTTCGTTCCTGGCCGAAACCAACCGCCCGCCGTTCGACCTGCCGGAAGCCGAATCCGAGCTCGTGGCCGGCTATCAAGTCGAATATTCCTCGACCGCC